>NZ_JALLIY010000059.1 GCF_023242315.1 Pseudomonas sp. MWU13-2105 | reverse complement strand
CCCCATTGGCTAGAGCTATGAAAAACTCATTGTCCAACAAGAACATCTGCTTCGCCCCTTTAGGCGGCTTTTCCCTCATTAATAGGCAGCGCTCACTCAACCGCCTCATGTCCCCTTTGGCCGCCAATACAATCTGATAAGCCAGAAAGTCGGCCGTAGTGGTTGATTGAATGCGTTTTTCATCGACTATATCGCGGCACTGACAGAACCAATCGATGAGCTTTTCATTATCCGAAACCAGTGCCCTCATGAAATCCAGCGTTTTAGGAAGGAAGTTCATTTTGTCGCTCTGCAACGAGAACTGATATCGATGCAATGACTCAGCGACAGAGAACCAGCGCTTCATTTCCTCAAGATCAGCGGTCTCGAACCAAGCGAGCATTCCCCGAGCAAATGCATAGGACGAAAGCCTTTCGGCACACGCAGCAGGATTTCCCCGCTGATTTTCTATATTCGTCACATAACCTTGCACATCAAAACCACCCTCAAGATGTGACTTGATATGTTCCAACCTGGCCTCGGCCTTGGCAACTGCCGCACCGTATGCGCTCCACACACTCACGCTATAAACCTCACTTCAACTTCGCGATGATCAACTGCCCTGACCCACGGTCCACACCGATCTAAAAGGGGACGCCCATTAGCCGGTCTCGAGTCAAGGCTAATGGGTGTCCCCTTTTCCCATAATTCAACCTGACAATCAGACCTCTTCCTAAAAGCCTGACCCGGGACACCAACCTTGTTTAATCAACACCATCAAGGATTTCTTGCAATTTTCTAGGGTCAGCTGCACGTCCAAAATAATATTCTATAATATCAACACCATCAACCTGCCCCTTCTTCTCAGTCCAGAAAGGAATACAATACTTACGACCCATCAGTTCCTCTAGCCTCGCGACATCAGAACAATTACAAATACTAAGAAACGGCCCATAAGTCTCACTAACAACAATTTCAATCCTTCTCCCAACAATAGAGTCAATCATTCCAACACCTCAACTCATTAGAAAAAACACAAAGCTCAACCCGGCTAATCAATTACTAAAAACTATTCCATCAATAATTTCTTGTAATTTTTCAATATCAGCCGCCCAACCAAAATAGTATTCATTACCCCCCAACCCCATTAGTTCCTCCGGTGTCTTTTTCCAATATGGCACATGACATTCATCATCCAAAACATCTTCAAACGCCCCTCCATCCTCATAGCTAGAAACACGGACATAGGGACCATGAATCTCATGCACTAGAACAACCACCCGCAACCCTGTTACTACATCAATCATCTCATCGATCCCACTTAATACTATTAAACCAGTCTAGCTCATCTTGCGTAGGTGCGCGTTTAATCCCCTTATTATCAAGAGCATCTTCAAACCTCACCGGTCGCATGCTACCAGGAACATACGGATTAGCCTCTGTTTCTTTGACTCGCGTCTGAGTCATGTCAAACTCCGTACCATCCTTATATACAACCTTTATTCCCAGCTCACCTGCCTCTCCTCCCAAACGGGTCTGGTTCTTGGTCGTCCTTAAGGTAATAGTAGCAATTTCTTCATTTGTCGCATCTGATAAACTTTTCCCACTCCCTGTGCGCCAGCCTGGAATCACCCCGACACCTAACAGCTTAGCAGCATCAGCAGCCAGAAGAGTTACGGTATCACCGTTGGATTTTATCGTTGTCGCGATCGTATTGGCAGAAGACAGATTTCCGTTAGCAATGTACCCAACTACAGCAGCCTCCTTGCCTTTCCCTTCATTCCTCAACTCGCTCGTAAGAGCAATTAATTTTTGATCATCATCCAAAAGGCCAGACAAAATAGCCTTACAAACGTCAGGAGAGCGCTGACAAAGTGGTCCCAGTTCATTATCCCTATCCTGACTCAATTTCGCGTAACGCTGTTTAACCTCCTGCTTTTCCGCCTCCGTCGTCTTACTGTCGACTTCCGCCAATGAACGAGCCCCATGAAAGACAGGACACCGTTCCCCCCTTAAGATAAGGGATAGGCAAACG
>NZ_JALLIY010000058.1 GCF_023242315.1 Pseudomonas sp. MWU13-2105 | reverse complement strand
ATTGCTGGCAACCGCGCTGATCGACCTGCTGATTGAACTGCAAACCACGCCCGACTTCGATCCGGTGCGACATCGAATCCACATTCCACTGCAAATCCTGACCTCAGAGAACGCTCGAAGCTGAACCTGTGGCGAGGAAGCCAGGTCCAGTCAGCCCGTCAGAAGTCCGGCCCCGACCGAAAAGTATCAGCACTCAGCCCATACCGATTCATCTTGTTGTACAGCCCACCACGAGAAACATTCAGCTGTCTGGCGGCCAGGCGGATGTTGCCGCGGGAATCCTCGAGGGCCGCGATGATCACGTTCATTTCATGGGTACCGAGGTCCAGGGCCGCCCGGGGTTCAGGCACGCCTCCCCGCGCCGCAGGCCGCACTCCCTGCCTGATTTCGAGCGGTAGATCTCCGGGCTGGATCAGTTCGGTCACCGACAGATTGGTCGCGCGCTCAATGGTATTTTCCAGCTCACGAACATTACCTGGCCAATGGTAAGCCGACAGGATATCCAACGCCTCTGGCGAGAAGCCTTGCACCGACTTACGCAACGACCGGGCGCAACGGCTGAGAAAATGTCGCGCCAATAACGGCACATCCTCCCGGCGCATTCTTAGCGGCGGAACCGTCAAGTTCAGTACGTTGAGCCGATAGTAAAGATCCTCGCGGAACGCGCCATCGGCCACCGCCTGACTCAGGTTGCGGTGGGTGGCGGCGATGATGCGCACATTCACCTGCCGGGATTTTTTTGCGCCCACCCGCGTCACCTCGCCTTCCTGCAAGACCCGCAGCAGGCTGACCTGGGCATCGAAGGACATGTCACCGATTTCGTCGAGAAAGATCGTTCCGCCATCGGCCAATTCGAACTTCCCGGCCGAGCCGCCACGGGCCGATCCGGTGAAAGCACCCTCTACATGCCCGAACAGTTCGCTCTGCACCAGGTCTCGCGGAATCGCCCCGCAATTGACCGCCACAAACGGACCACTGCAACGGTCACTGGCGTTATGGATCGCCTGGGCGAACAGCTCCTTACCAGTGCCGCTTTCACCTAAGATCAGCGTGGTCGAGTCACTGCGACTGGCGATCCGCCCCAGGTGCAAGGCGTCCTGAATCGCTCGCGAACCGCCCTGAATGGTTTCAAAGGTGTAGCTGGCCTGAGTGCCGATGATCCGCCGGGTAATTTCCCGGATACGTCGGTTCTCCCGTAACGAAACAATCCGCCCACCCTGTTCCAGTGAGCACACCGATACCAGGCACGCCAGGTGGCTGCGGTCAGGCAACTCGAAGGTGCAGTCCAGATCCCGCAGCCCCTCGCCACTGCGCAGCAACATTTCGGCAGTCAGCTCGCTCTGCCCCAGGCGCTCGAACGGGCTGCCCAGGAGGTCCCGGCCGACGCGAAAGAGTTGCCGGGCATAACGATTGAGCGCCTTGATGCAGCCACGCTCATCGAGCACCACCAGCCCTTCGTTGAGCACTTCAAGGACGGCTTGCTGTTCGTCCAGCAGGGTCTGCAAGGCCATCTGTCGCGACACCGCTTCAGCCGCGGCCTGCACGGTGCCCAAAGTGTGGAAGTGGAACCAGCCGGGCTCGGCGGTCAGGGTCAACATGCCCAACGTGCGGCCCTGGGCATCTCGGATCGGCGCGGCGGCGCAGTGCATGCGCCGCCGGCGCAGGCCAAGCCCGAAATTTTCCTCGGCCAACACATAGACCAATCGGTCTTCGGCAATCGCCAGCCCCGTGCAATTGGTGCCCTGCACTGACTCCAGCAAGCGACTACCCACTGGCGTGAGATCGAGGCCGCAGAAATACAGCGTCGTGCCCTCGGCATCGGTCAGGTTGATATGGCCCCTGGGGTTGTATGCCAGCAATCCACGCATAACTTCCGCTGCCGCGATGATCAACACCCGATTGGCCGCCAGCGTTGCGGCCAGATCGGCGGGGGTGACAAAGCGATACTCGCCATCTTCAGGATCGAGGCCGGCACCGACGCTGCGCAGCCACGAATCCCAGATCACCTGCCGAACCTCGGCGGGTCGATCAATGCGCCCCTTCAAACACGCCTGCCAGGCCTGCTCCAACGCAGCGATCGGTCCTTCACTCAACGACGCAGGACCGAGCGCGGTGATGTAATCGAGGTCTTGCACGCTGAAGGCCATTGG
>NZ_JALLIY010000057.1 GCF_023242315.1 Pseudomonas sp. MWU13-2105 | reverse complement strand
CATGGGCAACGTCAATGACTCGGACCTGGTGCGCTACCTGGCCGGCGGTATCCAGGCCGACACCCTGCGCCTTGACACCGACCTGCTGCGCGATGCCTACATTGCCGAGCTCAATCATTTTGTCGGCTGCCTACGCTCCGGGGAAAAACCCTTGGCCAGCGGCGAAGATGCCCGGGCGGCCCTGGCGATTGCCCGGGCATGCATCGAGTCCTTTCAACAGGGCAGCACAGTACGCGTGCAAGGAGCCCATTGATGAGTTTCTCACCGTTCAAGTTGGCAATCAGTGCCGAGATGGTCTTCCTCGACCTGCCGTTCACCGAGCGTGTCAAACGTATCCACGGGCTGGGTTTCAGCGCCGAAATCTGGGACTGGACGAAGAAGGACATAGCTGCACTGGTTGCCACCGGCGCCGACTTCACCTCCATGACAGGCTATATCTCCGGCAACCTGACCGACCCCGAAGAGATCCGCCAGTTGCTCGACAGCGCCCGGGAGTCATTGGCCGTGGCGGAGCAACTGAACTGCCCGAGCCTCAACCTGCATGGTACGGGCCTGGGTGACAAAGGCCTGCCGGTCAAACCCGTCGCCAACGCCAGCGGACGCATGTGGCTGAGCGCCTGCAAGACCCTGGAAAAAATCGCCCGCCTGGGTGAAGACGCCGGTCGGGTGTTCCTGCTGGAAAACCTCAACACCAAGGTCGACCATCCCGGCACTCCGTTCGCCCGCGCCGACGACACCCTGGCGCTGATCGAGGCCGTGGGTAGCCCGCACCTGAAGATGAACCTGGACCTCTACCACGCGCAGATCGGTGAAGGGAACCTGATCGAACTCATCCAGCGCGCCGGCCCTGCCATCGGCGAAATCCAGGTCGCAGATGTCCCGGGGCGCAAGGAGCCCGGCACCGGCGAGATTCATTATCCGGCTATTGCCAGGGCCTTGTTCGGCATGGGATATACGGGCGTGGTCGGGCTCGAGGGCTGGGCCAGCGGCGACAGCGAAACGGCACTTGAGCGCTTTCGGCAGGCGTTCACGCTGGACTGAGGGAACGGGCGCTCCTGGCGGATCTGATCCGCCGAGTGCCGGCAGCCCGCAGGTTTGATCTTGATGAATTTCAACTCATAACAACAAAAGGAAAACCATCATGCGTCGCTACACACTGCTTTTTGCCACGCTGTTATTATTCTTCAGCCAATGGGCCGCCGCCTCCAGCTATCGCATCGGCGTCAGCATTGCCAGGGTTGACGACAACTTCATGACCTATGTCCGCAGCGGCCTGGAAGACGCCGCTAAAAAGGAAAACGTCCAGATCCAGTTCGAGGATGCCCAGGGCGACGTGGTGCGCCAGCTCAATCAGGTCCAGGACTTTCTCAACCAGAAGGTGGACGCGGTCATCGTCTTGCCCGTGGACACCGCGGCCACCGCCAACGTGACCCGCGCCGCCGTCGAGGCAAAGACCCCGCTGGTCTACGTCAACCGCCACCCGGACGAACGCGTCCTGCCCAAAGGCGTGGTCACTGTGGCGTCCAATGACATTGAGGCCGGACAACTGCAGATGCGCTATCTGGCGAAAAAGCTGGGGGGCAAAGGCACCCTCGCGATCATCATGGGCGACCTGGCGCAAAACTCCACGCATGACCGCACCGAAGGCGTCAAACAGGTGCTCAAGGACTATCCCGGCATCAAGATCGTCGAACAACAAACGGCTGAATGGCAGCGCAACAAAGGCATGGACCTGACTAGCAACTGGCTGCTGGCCGGCACCAGCTTTGACGCCATCGTGGCCAACAATGACGAGATGGCCATCGGCGCCGCCATGGCACTGCAGCAAGCCGGTAAAGCCAAGGGTGAAATAGCGATTGTCGGCATCGACGGCCTGCCTGACGGACTGGCAGCAATCAAGCGCGGGATGCTGGTCGCCTCGGTCTTTCAAGACCCCAAGGCCCAAGCCAGCGTCGCACTGCAAGCGGCCATCAAAATGATCAAGGGCGAGCCGGTCGAGACAGATGTCTGGGTGCCCTTTCAACTGATCACACCGGAACAGGTGGCCATGTTTGAGCAACATTACAAATAGCGTCGAATGCTGAGCACTGACGCCGCTTTCCCGCTCTGGGATTAGCACTGATTTTGCAATGACGAACGAAGACTAGAGAGCGGTTTCGGCAAGCACAAGGTGAAAGGTTTTCCCAGAAAACATCAGTCATTGGAAAGCGAATTGTCTGATGACCGCCTTCAGGAAAAAGATAACAGACTGGAAAACGCACAAACAAGAACGCCACTCTATTGAGTGGCATTCTTGTGTATTTTGAGCGGAAAACGGTCTACCGGCCCCACAGCAATCCACTGATTCCAAAA
>NZ_JALLIY010000056.1 GCF_023242315.1 Pseudomonas sp. MWU13-2105 | reverse complement strand
TGCGGATTCCATGACCATCCGGACATCCATTCCACCAACATCCGGACACTGATTCCACGCTGATCCGGACACTCATTCCACGAGCATCCGGACACCGATTCCACGGCCATCCGGACACTTTCAGGCAGGCAGCAACGCAGGATTATTCACTACCATCGGCCTCTTTTCTCGAAGCGAAGAGGTCGTCGTGGAGCGTATATCCATGCGTAAAATCCGAGAGGTACTGCGCCTAAAGTTCGACGTCGGCCTGTCCGTGCGCAAGATTGCGAAAAGCTTGTGTATCGGCCATTCGAGTGCGGGAGATTACCTTTGCCGCTTCGCTGCTAGCGGCCTCAAATGGCCCATCAATCTCTCCGATGCTGAACTGAATCGGTGCCTTTTTCCGCCGACAGTACCTGCACCAAACGATCAACGTCCGATGCCGGACTGGGCTCATGTCCACGCCGAGTTACGCCGCCCCGGCGTCACTCTGGCCCTGCTTTGGCAAGAGTATCGACTCGCTCACCCGCAAGGCTTCCAGTACAGCTGGTTCTGCGAGCACTACCGCCTCTGGGCTGCCAAGGTCGACGTGGTCATGCGCCAGGAGCACCGCGCCGGCGAAAAGCTGTTCGTCGATTACGCGGGCCAGACCGTGCCGGTCATCGACCGGCGAACCGGCGAAATCCGCCAGACACAGATCTTCGTTGCCGTTCTCGGCGCCTCCAGCTACACCTTCGCCGAGGCTACCTGGTCGCAGAAGTTGCCTGACTGGCTGGGCTCGCATGTGCGCTGCTTCGCTTTTCTCGGCGGTACCTCACAGATCCTGGTGCCCGACAACCTTCGCAGCGGCGTTACCAAGGCTCACCGTTACGAACCGGATATCAACCCCAGTTACCGCGACCTGGCCGAGCATTACGGCGTAGCCGTATTGCCTGCTCGCTCCCGCAAGCCTCGGGATAAAGCCAAGGTTGAGGTCGGCGTCCAAGTGGTCGAGCGCTGGATCCTGGCGGTGCTGCGCAACCGCCAGTTCTTCTCGTTGGGCGAACTCAACATAGCCATCGGACTGCTACTGGATCGCCTCAATCACAAGCCCTTCAAGAAGCTGCCCGGCTCACGCCGGTCAGCCTTCGAGACCCTCGACCAACCGGCGCTGCAAGCGCTGCCGGAGCCCCCATACGTCTATGCCGAATGGAAAAAGGTGCGAGTCCACATCGACTACCACGTCGAGGTCGACGGCCACTTCTACTCAGTGCCATACCAGTTGGTGAAGCACCAACTCGAAGTGCGGCTGACGGCGCAGACCGTCGAGTGTTTCCACGCCAACCAGCGTGTGGCCAGCCACCTGCGCTCGCCACACAAAGGCCGCCACACCACTCAAACCGAGCATATGCCCAAGAGCCACCGCGAACATGCCGAGTGGACACCCCAACGGCTGATCCGCTGGGCAGAGCAGACGGGGCCCAACACCGCTGGCGTCATCGCCTACATCCTTGAACGACGAATCCATCCGCAACACGGCTTCCGTGCCTGCCTGGGCATCCTGCGCCTGAGCAAACAGCACGGCGAAGAGCGGCTGGAAGCCGCTTGCCAGCGTGCGCTGGCACTGGGCGCATGCAGTTACAAAAGCCTCGAATCGATCCTGCGCCAAGGGCTGGAACGACTGCCACTGGCCCAGCAAAACCTGCCGCTGCTGCCCGACGAGCACATCAACCTGCGTGGCCCCGGCTACTACCACTGACTGAAAAAGGAGCACGAACATGCTGCCCAATCCGACACTCGACAAGCTGCAAGCCCTACGACTGCACGGGATGATCAAGGCGCTCGGCGAGCAACATGCAACGCCCGATATCAACGACCTCAGCTTCGATGAACGGCTCGGCCTGATGGTCGACCGCGAGCTGACCGAGCGCGAAGACGCCCGCCTGACCACTCGACTCAAAGCCGCCCGACTGCGTCATAACGCTTGTCTGGAAGACATCGACTACCGCAGCCCGCGTGGTCTGGACAAATCCCTGATCCTGCAACTGGGCAGCGGTCAATGGCTGCGCGACGGCCTGAACCTGATCATCGGCGGCCCAACCGGCGTGGGCAAAACCTGGCTCGCTTGCGCACTGGCCCACAAGGCCTGCCGGGACGGCTACAGCGTCCGTTACCTGCGTCTGCCGCGCCTGATGGAGGAGCTGGGCCTGGCCCATGGCGATGGACGCTTCGCCAAACTAATGGCGGGGTATGCCAAGACCGACCTACTGATCCTGGACGACTGGGGCTTGGCGCCGTTTACCGCAGCGCAACGTCGCGACATGCTTGAACTACTGGATGACCGCTACGGCAACCGCTCGACGCTGGTCACCAGCCAGATGCCAGTGGACAAATGGCATGCGCTGATCGGCGATCCGACCTTGGGCGATGCGATCCTCGACCGGCTGGTGCATAACGCTTATCGAATCGAACTGAAAGGCGAATCGATGCGCAGACGCGCAACGAAATTGACGGCAACAGCGACTTCAGACTAAGAATGCAAACCTGCGTCGCCGCGCTCCGACTGCCTGTCCGAATGAGCGTGGAACGAGTGTCCGGATGTTGGTGGGCTGAGTGTCCGAATGGCGTGGAATCCGCA
>NZ_JALLIY010000055.1 GCF_023242315.1 Pseudomonas sp. MWU13-2105 | reverse complement strand
GCGGGGTTACCTGAACCGCGACGACCTGACCGCCGAACGCTTCCTTCAGGACCCGTTCGCAACCACGCCGAATGCCCGGATGTACCGCACCGGCGACCTCGGTCGCTATCTGCCGGACGGCAATATCGAATACCTGGGCCGTAACGACGACCAGGTGAAGATCCGTGGCTTCCGTATCGAACTGGGCGAAATCGACGCCCGCCTGGCCAAGCACCCGGCCGTCCACGAAGCCGTGGTCACGGCCCGTGAAGACGTGCCGGGCGACAAGCGCCTGGTGGCCTATTACACCGTCCAGTCCACGGATAGCGAGCCGCCGATCGACAGCCTGCGCGGCTGGCTGCTGGGGCAACTGCCGGCCTATATGGTCCCGGTGGCCTACGTGCTGCTTGAGGCCATGCCGCTGACCCCCAACGGCAAGCTCGACCGCAAGGCCCTGCCGGCCCCGGACGGCGGCGCGCTGATCAGTCGCGGCTATGAAGCCCCGCAAGGCGAGACCGAAACCCTGATCGCCGAGATCTGGCAAACCTTGCTGGGTATCGCGCAGGTCGGTCGGCATGACCACTTCTTCGAACTGGGCGGCCATTCGCTGCTCGCCGTGAGCCTGATGGAACGCATGCGCCAGGAAGGCCTGGAAGCCGATGTCAGGACCCTGTTCGAACACCCCACCCTCTCGGAATACGCGGCAACGACGGAAAGAATGGAGATTGTTCTGTGAGCGTGATCGAACTGTTGGCAGTACTGAAAGAGAAAGATGTGCAACTTGCCGTCAAGGGCGACCAACTGGTTGTCAGCGGCAGGCGACAGTCCCTCACCGAACCCGCCGTGCTGGCGATGCTGCGCGAGCACAAGGCGGCGTTGATCGAGCTGATCAATGCCGGCGAGTATTCCGCTGGCAAGACCGGCGAGGTGGCGATTCCGCCCCGGGCGATCCCTCTCGGCTGCGCGCGCATTACCCCGGACATGCTGCCTCTGGTCCGGCTCGACCAGGCGACCATCGAGCAGATTGTCGCCACGGTCCCGGGCGGCGTCGGCAATGTGCAGGACATCTACCCGCTGGCGCCGTTGCAGGAAGGCATTCTCTATCACCATATTGCCGCCGGGCAGGGCGATCCCTACGTCCTGCAGGCGCAGTTCGCGATTGCCAGCCGCGCCCGTTTCAACGAGTTCAGCACGGCCTTGCAGCAGGTCATCGACCGCCATGACATCCTGCGCACCAGCGTGGTCTGGCAAGGCCTGGACGAACCGGTGCAGGTGGTCTGGCGCCAGGCACGGCTGGTCCTCACCGAGATCGACATCGACCCCGCCGCCGGCGCGGCTGCCGAGCAACTGCAGCAACGCTTCGACCCGCGACACTACCGTCTCGATATCAGCCAGGCGCCGTTGTTGCGCCTGGCCTTCGCCCACGATGCGGCCAACCAGCGCTGGGTGGCGATGCTGCTGTTCCATCACATTGCGATCGACCACGCGGCCCTGGAAGTGGTGCAGCAGGAAATCCATGCCTACCTGTACGGGCAGGCTCAGACCCTGGGCGAGCCAGTGCCTTACCGCAACTATGTGGCCCAGGCCCGGCTCGGCGTCAGTAGCCGACAGCACGAGGCGTTTTTCCGCGAGATGCTCGGCGACGTCGATGAGCCGACCCTGCCGTTCGGTATTCAGGATGTGCGCGGCGACGGCCATGGTGTCGAAGAAGCGACCCGAGCCTTGCCCGCCGAGCTGAGCCGGCGCCTGCGTGCCCAGGCCCGGCAGCAGGGGGTGAGCGCGGCGAGCCTGCATCACCTGGCCTGGGCCCAGGTACTGGGGCGCCTGTGCGGACGCGACGATGTGGTGTTCGGTACCGTGCTGCTGGGGCGGATGCGCGGCGGCGAAGGGGTTCGCCGGGCCCTGGGGATGTTTATCAATACCTTGCCGCTACGGGTGGCCGTGGGCGAGCAGGATGTGCGCGCCGGGGTCAGGGCGACCCATGCGCGGCTCACCGCGCTGCTCGGGCACGAGCACGCCTCGTTGTCCCTGGCCCAGCGTTGCAGCGGCGTGGCCGCGCCGACGCCGTTGTTCAGCACCTTGCTCAACTACCGGCACAGTTCGGCCGAGGCGGTGACGGGAGAGGCGGTGCAGTTGTGGGAAGGGATCGAGGTGTTGGGTGGCGAGGAGCGCACCAACTATCCGCTGATCCTGTCCCTAGATGACCTGGGTGAAGGTTTCAGCCTGAATGTGCAGGCTGTTGCCGGTATCGGCGCGCAGCGGGTCTGCGGGTATATGCAGACGGCGTTGGAGCAGTTGGTCCAGGCCCTGGAGCAAGCGTCGACCTCGGGGCTCAACAGCCTGTCGATCCTGCCGGACGATGAGCGCCAGCAGTTACTGGTGGGGTTCAACGACACGGCGCTGGATTATCCGCTGGAACAGACCATTCACGGGTTGTTCGAAGCGCAGGTGGCGCGTACGCCGGAGGCCTTGGCGGTGGTCCATGCTGGCAAACGCCTGAGTTATCGAGAACTCAATGAACAGGCCAACCGCCTGGCTCATGCCTTGCGCAAGCAGGGTGTGCAGCCGGATTCGCGGGTGGGGATCTGCGTTGAACGCGGGGCTGAGATGGTGGTTGGTCTGCTGGCGATTCTCAAGGCCGGTGGCGGTTATGTGCCGCTGGACCCGGCTTACCCGGCGGAGCGGATTGCCTATATGTTGCGGGACAGTGCTCCGGCGGCGGTCTTGGCGCAAGCGGCTACCCAGAGTCTGTTGGCGGGCGTTTCGGTGCCGGTGATCAATCTCGACCAGGGCACCTGGCAGGACGAATCCGTCCGGAATCCGCAGGTGCC
>NZ_JALLIY010000054.1 GCF_023242315.1 Pseudomonas sp. MWU13-2105 | reverse complement strand
CGTCAGATTTTTGCCTAAGGTATCCACCTTGGTGTCAAGCTTCACCAGGCTTTTCTGAAGCTCGGAGATGTCGCTTTTCAATTCAGTACGAAGCGCCGAGATATCCGCTTTCACTTCGCTACGAAGCGCCGAGATATCCGCTTTCACTTCGCTACGAAGTACCGCAATGTCCGCTTTCAGTTCAGTGCGAACCGCTGAGACATCAGTTTTACTAGCAAAGACTGAGGTCATCTCTTTCTCCATTGCCTCAATGACAGCAGTAGCGTGTTCATCTGGAACGTTGGATGCGACCAACGCTTTGTACAAAACAGTTTCCATTTTCATGGAGCCTCCAAGATTAAGGGAGGACCTGGCCCATACGGGCGAGGCCCGTATGGGGGGAAACAGTGAAGCAACAGCAGAGCTTCCATCGACAGCAGTCGATCGGTCGCGCTACTGGAAGCGTTGCGACCTTGGGTGTGGATCATGCGCAATGGCGCATCGTAGCCTCCCGGATCCAAGCTACATGGGCATGTGGCTGACAACGTCAGCGGTACACCTCCACACAATGAATAACGCCGCAGGGGGTTGTCAAAACCCCAACTGCTACAAGCTTTTTCAGGTTCATGGCGCAGCTACAGAGCGGGGAAAGAGGACTACAAATCAGGCCCTACGATTCGCGTCGGATACTGACTGGCCGACTAGTCGGGCTTTGCCGAACGATGCGTATGTAGTGCACGGCAGCCCTGCAAAGCCAAGACTCTGGTCAATCAGAGTGCGCCCAGCCTGGCGCTTCGGTAATCTGCGGGTACTGCGGAGTCAACTTGCCGTACAAGGACGAAATCGATGATCAAGCGTATTGGTGAGACAGAGATCAAACCGGTTCACAACGCTTCCTGCCATTGTGGAGAGGTGGTGCTCGAGCTGGAATTACCGAACGGAGTGGTTGATCCGAAACGATGTAACTGCTCACTCTGCAAGAGGAGAGGCGCCGTCATGGGAACCGTTCCCCTCACGGGCCTGAGGATCCTGAAAGGGGCGGACGTGCTGAAGAGCTATCGCTTCAATACCCAGCAGGCCTGCCACTATTTCTGCTCCGTCTGTGGGGTCTACACCCATCACATCAGGCGAATCGATCCGTCACAGTGCGCCTACAACGTTGGCTGCTTGGACGGTGTTGACCCTGCAGACTTGGGCATGGTGCCGGTGAGTAACGGACGTAACCACCCGTTAGACAAAAAGTAAGCTGAGCAAAACGGATGAGAAGACCATTGCGGTGTCCTCCGCCCTGAGTACCCATCATCAACCACGTGCGAATCTAAAAAATGCACCTAAAGCGATTTAGATGTTTCGGAACAGACCCGAACAGCGGAAATGAAGCCTTGGTCATTTTCCAAGGAGGTTCATTCGAACGGTCTGTCGCTGAGCGGCAAAAATTCGCAGCCGAACAGAAGGCCAATGCCTGCGTCTTCATCAACACAATGGAAGACGGTATCGGACCGTGCGTTCTCGATTTTTACTATCCGCATGCTCGAAGTCCCCTCTGTCTGCACGCATCCCTGGCGGCTGCGCATTACATGCAGACCCATCATGTCGCTGAGTACTCAGGGTCAGCACTGACGTCCATGAGCAAACAGGTATTGACCTTTGCGCACGCAGGAAATGAGCTGCGTATCAGCGTCGAGCCTGATCATGTGAAAAGGCCTGTACCCACTGTCGGCGCCGTCGCAGAACTGCTTGGCTGCACAGAATCAGCGATCAAGACCCCGGCGGCCATCGCGTCAATCGGTAGCCCCAAGCTATTGGTTGAAATGGTCAGTCCCCAGGCGTTGTACGCGTTGCGCCCCGACCTGAATGAGATTGTCGCATGGGGGAAGGGAGCAGCCGTGAGCGGCATTTACGCCTACGCGCACCGTGAAATGAATCAGTACGAGGGACGTAATTTCAATCATCTGGAGGAGAGCCTGGAGGATGCTGCAACGGGAGTGGCCGCAGGCGCGCTCAGCGTACTCCTGGCAAGAAACATCATCCTGCATCAAGGCGCCATGCTGGGTAATAGATGTCAAATCAGCGCGTCGAATTGTGATGGATTGATCGGTGTTGGGGGCCTGGTTTACGAAGCATGACAGCAGAATCAGTGGCCTGGGAGAGGGGGTTGAGTGGGCATGGCCGACAAGGACCACGCCCATGAAGTGAAAGCCGATCAGCCGCGGGCATCGCAGGGCGCCGGTGTTCGATCAGCGTGCCAGCGTCTGCGCTGACGGAGTAGAGACCGAGTGGTTGAGGCTCGTAGAAAATGTTGGGAATGGTGCTTCTCCTGGTTCATGAAGAGGAACGCGGAGAACACTTCGCCCGGCGGGGAAGGATTCCCCGCGTGGGTGGATCGAGCGTGAGGTGTGGTTATAGCACCAGGTACTTCATAGCTGCCAATTGAAGACCGATAAACGCCGACAACATGACACCCATACGTATGGTGAGCTTGTTCTCCAGAGTCGCAAGCTCTTTGAGGCGCTTCTCGCCTTCAGTTACCAGCATATTGCGAACCTCGGAGATTTCGGCTTTCAGCTCAGCGCGAATCGTCGTGATACCCGCTTTCAGCTCTGTCTGAACCGTCGTTATGTCAGCTTTCAGTTCAGTACGAAGCGCCGACAAATCGGCTTTGGTAGCAAGGACTGAGGTCATCTCTTTCTCCATCGCCTCAATGACATCAGTGGCGTGTTGTTCCGGGACGTTAGACGCAACCAACGCCTTGTATAAAGCCATTTCCATTTTCATGGAACCTCCAAAATTAAGGGAGGACCTGGCCCATACGGGCGAGGCCCGTATGGGGGGGAAACAGTGAAGCAACAGCAGAGCTTCCATCGACAGC
>NZ_JALLIY010000053.1 GCF_023242315.1 Pseudomonas sp. MWU13-2105 | reverse complement strand
TTCGGGAAACATTGGAAACTCTCGATCAAGTGGTTGTGGCGAACTTCCCGGCCAGCCTCTCGGTTAGCCGGGAGGTAGTCGACCTACAGAGCCGCGTTGATTTTCCTGGCAGCGTCAGCGCTGACCCACGCCTGCCAGACCTCAGGGTGTTCCTTGAGGAAGATTTTCGCCAGCTTCGGCGATTCGATCCGTTCCCGGGTCATGCGCCCCAGGTTCTGGTTCAACAGATCGATGGGCAGGTTAGCCTTTTCCAGTACGGCGACGAGCTCGGGTGCTTGCTCATGGAAGACCCTGGACAGACCGACCTTGATACTCACGCTCTTGTCGACAGCGGGTTTTTCTTCCAGTTTCACCAGGTCGACCTGGCCCATCAGGGGCGTCGGCGACCAGTAGTAGAACAGAATCGGCTCGCCACGCTTGTAGCTCGACAGCACGGCGGCGTCCAGTGCCGGACCGGTGCCGGGGCGAAAGTTGGTATAGGACTTTTCCAGACCGTAGCTTTTCAGCATTTCGCTGTTTTCCAGCTCGCAGGTCCAGCCGGCCGGGCAGTTGTAGAAGCGGCCTTTGCTCGGTTCTTCCGGGTCCTTGAACAGGACGGCATATTTACCCAGGTCGGAGATGTACTTCAGCTCGGGCGCCTTGGACTTGAGATTGCGCTTGGCGTCGCCTTCGATCACATAGCGCGGCACGTACCAGCCTTCGACGGCACCAACGATCGGTGCGCCGACTCCGACGACCTTGCCGGCTTTTTCCGCCTTGTTCCAGACTTCGCTGCGGCCGACCCACTCCTCGGCGAAGACCTGGATATCGTTGCTGCTCAGGGCGTTTTCCATGGTGATGGAATTACCCGGCAAGGCGTCGGTCTTGCAGTCGTAACCCTTTTCCAGAACGAACTGCAGCACGTCGGTCAAGAACATGCCGCTTTCCCAATTCAGACCCGCGAACTTCACCGGCTTGCCGGACTCGCACCAGCCGGCGGCCTGGCTGGCGCCGGCTGCGACCAACAGGCCCAGGGACAGCGCCGTGGTCAGCAGGGTCTTGGTCATCTTCATACTGTGCCGCTCCAAATCATAAAAGGGTTAACACCGCTCAGGAGGCTGGCGGCCCGGGTCGGCCTGCAAGCAGGCCGGGTCCACGCTCACCCACGCGGACACCCGGCTCTACCGACTAGTTCGACGCCGGTTGCACATGACCACGGGGTTGCGCTGGCGCGTCCACGCCCGGCTCTACTGGCAGGATCAGACGCTCGGGAATTGCCCCATGCCACTTCTTCGCCGCGACGTAGTACAGCGCCGCCGGCACCACCAGGCCGATGATCCAGGAGATATCGGTATCGCCCAGGCCTGCCACCAGGGAACCGGTATAGAACTGGGTGTTGATAAACGGCATCTGGATCAGCACGCCGAACACGTAGATGCTGATACCCAGCAGGTTCCAGCCACCGTAGCGCGCCTTGGGATCGGACAACGCGGGGATGTCATAGCGTTCCTTGGTGATGCAGTAGAAATCCACCAGGTTGATCGCGCTCCAGGGCGTGAAGAACGCCAGCAGGAACAGGATGAAGGAGGAGAACTCCTTGAGGAACGAATCCTTGCCCAGCAGCGCCAGGGCCGCGGAAACGCTGACCATGATCAAGATGTACAACAAGCGCACACCACTGGAGATATGCCGGTTGCCACGGAAGCCGCTGATGATGGTGGCGATCGACATGAAGCTGCCATAGGCGTTCAGGGTGGTGACCGTTACCTTGCCGAAAGCCACGGCGAAGTACAGCGCCGCCGCGACCGCGCCGGTGCCGCCGAGGCTGACGATGAACGAGACTTCGTGATGGGAGAACTGCGAGCCGGCCAGGGCGGCGGCGAATACGCCGAAGACCATGGACGCCTGCGCGCCGATCACCGAACCCAGGCCCACGGCCCAGAAGGTTTTCACCGGCGAAGTGCGGCGCGGCAGATAACGCGAGTAGTCCGCCACATACGGCCCGAACGCGATCTGCCAGGACGCCGACAAGGACATCGCCAACAGGAAACTCGCCAGGGAGAAATGCTTGTTGCCGAGCAAGGCCGAGATATCGTTGCCGGCCAACAGTTTGTAGAACAGATAGATGAAGGCAACCACCCCGAGCACGCTGGCGATCCGGCCGATGCCGTGGATCACCCGGTAACCGAAGATGGTGCAGACCAGGATGCTGGCGGCGAACAAGACGATGCCGACCCAGTCTTCCACATGCAGCAGCTGCGCCACCGCCTGTCCGGCCAACAGCGAACCGCTGGCCGAAAAGCCGATGTACATCAGGCACACCAGCACCAATGGGATCACCGCCCCATAGACGCCGAACTGCACACGACTGGAAATCATCTGCGGCAGGCCCAGTTGCGGACCTTGCGCGGCATGCAATGCCATGACCCCGCCGCCGATCAGTTGCCCGATCAGCAGGCCGATCAACGACCAGTAGACATCACCGCCGAGTACCACCGCCAAGGCGCCGGTGACAATCGCGGTGATTTGCAGGTTGGCACCCAACCACAGGGTGAACTGACTGAGTAGACGACCGTGTCTTTCCGCTTCCGGGATGTAGTCGATCGAACGCCTTTCGATCAACGGTGTGTTGCTTGCACGATCATTTGACGCAGACATTGTTCAACCTCTGTGGATTGTTTTGGTTAGGTGCACAGCGTTGGTGAAACATGCTCCAAGTGAAACACCCTTCCCGTGGAAGCAGGAGGCCCGGCCTCCCGGCTTCCTCGCGAAGCTCCTGGCACACTTGAGGGCCTCTTCGCGAGCAAGCTCTGCTCCCACGGGACAGCGTCCATCGGTGATTTCCGCGATCCCTTATCGACCGGTGATCATCGGCAGGTTCAG
>NZ_JALLIY010000052.1 GCF_023242315.1 Pseudomonas sp. MWU13-2105 | reverse complement strand
ACTGTACGAAAAGAAATGTCTTAGACACCGCCGCCAGCAAGCCAGTGTGACCATCGCGGCGAAGCTTTCCGCCAGCTTGCAATAGCGTTTTCCTAGGCGGCGGTGTTCCTTGAGCCAACCAAATAACCGCTTTATTACATTCCGCCGCCGATATTTGGGCTTGTCGAAGAGACGCGGCAAGCCGGGCTTTGGCTTGCGCTTCATGTCCCGCAGGGGAATCACCGGCTGCATTCGATAACGATCGCAGTACCGGCGCAACGAGTCAGCGTCCTACCCCTTGTCTGCCAAGAGCCAGCGGCATCGCTTGCAAACACTCTGAACCACCGAAACCTCGCGTACAGCCGGTCGAGATCGTATTGAAGTGTACGATGAGCCAGTATGTTCCCAGTCGTGCAAAGTGGACTTCCATATCCGCCTTCCTGAACCGCCTGACCGCTGCGCCCGGACCCTGGCGAACGAGACCAGCAGAGTAGTCACACCAATCAGGGATACGCTATCCACTATCATTGTGACTCAAGCAAACCTTTAGGCCATTCCCAATGAACAGCTTCCTGGCGCAGGCACAAAACAACCAGTGGTCGAACCGGCGATTGCTTTCCGCATGCTTCGCGTTAAGCCACGAGGAGTACGTGGCTGCACGAACGAGCTTCTTTCCCTCTATCGAACGAACGCTGTTGCATATATTGGACGTGGATCAGTTCTACCTCGCAGCACTGGAGCTTGATCTGGAAGGCCAACGTAAGGAACTCCCTTCAAATTTATCGCTTCATCAGATAGCGCAGCTTCAATCGGCGATAGACATCCGACTGATAGCTTACTGCGAGCGGTTGGATGAGAACTCATTGGGTCGCCAAGCAGAGGTTGTGCGGGCGGAGGGCATAGTACTGGAGCGGGTCGACCGCCTACTGCTGCACCTATTCCAGCATCAGATCCATCACCGGGGACAAGTGCACGCGATGCTGTCCGGCACCCGTGTTGCACCTCCGCAGCTTGACGAATTTTACCTGGATGGAGATCTACCACTACGAGCTTTGGACGAGGATCGGCTTACCTTCCCTCCGACGAACGTTCCATTACGCTCAGCCCCTGACGTTCCCAACTGAGAGGCCTCACCGCATATGACTAAGCGGCTAAACACATAGCACGTGAAGGGGACTGGTCGAGTCAGTAGCACCAAATTTCTCGCGGGGTATAGCGATCCGAGCGAGGGGATCGCTGGCAAAATTGTTAGTCCACTGTGGGTCGGTTGCCGCTGGCAGAAAACGGCCGACTCTGTTGAAAAAGTCGCTCGGCTGCAGAAATGGGGGCCGACTGTTTTCAACAGCATCGGCCGCAAGCGGCCAGTCACTCGGAAGAGAGCGATTTCGTGGGATCTGGCCGATTGCGTCGTGTAGCGTCGCTCGAGCTAATGGGTAGTCTGATGATCAAAGGCTGTTCCAGTGCATGATGAACTGCGTCGAGACAGCACCGGTCTTGATCCAGCAGAACCCGCCAGGGCGATAGTTACTGCACGTTTTTCAGCTTGATTACATCACCGGAGACTTTGGTGGTGTAGCCGCTCAGGACCCAGGCCCAGAACCAATTTTCCTGCACTTGCGTATTGATCATCGCATCGCCCCCCTTGGCCTCGATTGCAGCGTTCTGGGCGCGGACGAAACGGCTGTTCTGGCGGATCGGAATCACACCGAACAACATCAGGCCAGTGGCGGTTGCTTCGCTGTGACCCACCACGGTGTATTGGCTGCTGTCATAGTGCGGCGAGGTTATCGGGGCTCCGGTGCAACCCGCCAGAATCAGGCCGAAAACACCACCGGCTACAACTTTACTGAGGTACTTCACTGAACAACTCCATGGCAGAAATCCCAGGATCCAATTCCGGGGGGCGACACTCTAACCGCCCCGCTGGCCATTTGAAAACAATCGATTCGAAGCGGGCCAAAGGTCAGAGGCTGCTTCTGGCCGTTTTCTGCCTGATGCAACAGGCAGCTATGGGTCGATTGTTACCGTTACAACTTTGGACTACCCGACAACCAGATCCGGCCGTGGGCACTTGGACGCTCAAACTGGTTGTTTGCTGGATCACTGCGCAGCGGTAAACGCGCGGCAGCGATCATGAGTTTGATCCAGTCGGCGCGGCTCAACGGGCATGATCCGTATGCTTATTTGAAGGACGTCCTCACGCGCCTGCCGACGCAACGGGCGAGTGAAATAGGTCACCTGCTACCGCGTCAGTGGGTGCCTACATAACTTCATAGGGGGAGCTGTGCGAGCACTTCGTCCGATGACATAACATCGGCATACTCATCACCGAGTATTGCCAAGGTCAGTTCATGAACGGTTGTGGCGTCCCAGGACTTTCCATGCGCCCCGACGACGGGCACGGCTGTCGTGGCGTCTGAGGGA
This sequence comes from Pseudomonas sp. MWU13-2105, assembly GCF_023242315.1. Classification (GTDB taxonomy): domain Bacteria; phylum Pseudomonadota; class Gammaproteobacteria; order Pseudomonadales; family Pseudomonadaceae; genus Aquipseudomonas. Next base: position 573 of record NZ_JALLIY010000052.1, on the reverse strand, counting down.
AGGATGATGCTGTATCCGAGTGCTTTTCCCGCACGGACTGTAGCGTCCATGCTGTTATGAATGACAACGCCCGTCAGCACCAAACGCTTTACCTGCATCCCTTTAAGAATGGCATCCAGTTCGGTGCCAATGAAGGCGCAGTTTTGATGTTTGATGATGACGGTCTCTCCCTTTATCGGGGCAACGTCTTTCTTGATGCCATTCCAGGGGCCATGGACGTAATAGCTGGATGTAGGAGTCTGTTCATCGTGCTTCACGTAAAGAACTGGCCAGCCGTTTGATCGCCAGTGATCGAGAAGGCGTTGGATCACCACCACATACTCAGGATTATTTTTGCCATCCCAATTCGGGCGATCAATGGCATCCTGAACGTCAAGGATAACAAGGGGAATAGGGCTGGATTGATCCTTCATGTAATTTCGTCTCCTTTCGGTGGGGCAAGTAGACAGAGTGTGCTGCAACGAGCCTCTACCAGCAACTGATTGCAGGCGAAACTTGCCTGGGAACTGCTATCCGTGAAGCTCTTCGTAATGACCCTCTAGCTTATGCAAGGTGACTTCGGCAGACGCTTAC
>NZ_JALLIY010000051.1 GCF_023242315.1 Pseudomonas sp. MWU13-2105 | reverse complement strand
TGCAGCATCCAGTTCAGCAATTCTTGCGCCGGCGCGGCCAGTGGTCGCCCGGACTTCACCAGCAGCTTTGCCTCGACCCCCAGCAATAGCGGATGGTTGATCAAGATCGCCGCCAGCTGGCCTTTCTCGATTTCCCGATAGGCCGCGAATTCCCCGGCCAACGACGCGAAATCCCCTGAAGCCACCAACCGCTTGAGGGCGGCGAGTGAGTTGCTGACCAGTGTCGGTCGGATTTCGATCTTCTCGGCATATTCAAGCATCTTGATCGCATGCCCGATACCAAACGTCGTCGGTGTCAGCACCAGTTTGCAGCCGAGGATATCCTCGACACTCACCACCGTTCCTCGCACCGCCAGCGGATGGTCAGGGCGAACCAGCAGCATCACCGGCTGTGGCGACGTGGCGCGATAGTCGATGTGCGGATGCGAGGGTGGGTTATAGGCCAGGCCGATGTGCGCGCGGTTTTCGGCCACTTCGTTCAACACATCGTCCACCGGCAGAATGTCCAGCGTGACATCGAGCTTGGGGTATTGCTTGCAGAACGGTGCGAGCACGTTGTCGACCAAAGCATCGACATAACCCTCGCTGATGACGACCCGCACATGGCCCTGCTGCAGGCCCTTGATCGCCTGCAGTTGGTCTTCGAGCTTCTCCTGGTGCGATCGATAGCCGCGCCAGAACTCGAGCAAATGCGCCGCCGCCTCGGTGGGCTGCACACCACGGGCCTGGCGCTCGAACAGCTTGGCGCCCAATTCCTCTTCCAGCAGCTTGATTTGACGGGTAATCACAGAGGGTGAGGTATTGATGCTCTCCGCCGCGCCCCGAATCGAGCCGTGCACCAGCACCTCGTGAAAGTAACGAAGTCGTTGTTGATTGATTTCCCGCATGCAGGTTTACCCGTCAGAAAAATTCCGTTGTCTGTAGAGCAACAGTACACGAACTTAGTTGCTATTGCTGCGGTAAACGAGTCGGCGCACCATTCCTTGGCAAGAACGTAAGCCAACAAAAATAATTGGAGACTCGTATGCCAACCTCTCTGGCGCCGGCAAGAAGTGATGCCATTTTTGCCCTCTACCACAAGCTCAACTGGCGGCTGTTGCCCCTGTTGTTCATCGGCTACGTCTTTGCCTATCTGGACCGCATCAATGTCGGTTTTGCCAAGCTGCAGATGCAAAGTGACTTGGGCTTGTCCGATGCGGCCTATGGCGCGGGCGCGGGGATTTTCTTTATCGGTTACGTCCTGTTTGAGCTGCCCAGTACCCTGATGCTGCCGCGCATCGGCGCGCGGAAAACCTTCAGCCGTATCCTTGTGCTGTGGGGCATCACCTCCACCTGCATGCTGTTTGTGCGCGACGTGCCGACGTTTTATGCCATGCGTTTTCTGTTGGGTGTATTCGAGGCCGGGTTTGCCCCGGGGATGATCTATTACCTGTCCCGCTGGTACGGCCCGAATCGCATGGCGCGGGCGATCGCAATCGTCTTCATTGCCGGGCCCGTTGGCGGTATTCTTGGCGGCCCGTTGTCCGCCTGGTTGATCACCACACTGGCCGGCGTGGGCGGCCTGGCTGGATGGCAATGGATGTTTTTGATTGAAGGGTTGCCGTGTGTGCTCTTCGGCATTCTCATGTATTTCGTGCTTTCGGATCGACCGCTGGATGCTCCCTGGTTGAACGCGACAGAAAAACAATTGCTGGAAGCCGAGCTGGGTGGGACGGCGGCGCGCAGCCATTCGTTCCGGGCGGTGTTGCGCGATCCGAAGATCTACGTGCTGGCGTCGGCGTATTTCTGCATCATCTTTTCGATCTATGCCATGAGCTTCTGGCTGCCGGCAATCATCAAGACCCTGGGCGTCAACGATACCCGGCAATTGGGTTGGTATGCGGCGATTCCTTATGTCGGCGCGGCCCTGGGCATGTACTGGATCGGGCGTCGCTCCGACCGGGTTGGCGAGCGGCGCTACCACTGCGCGGTGCCGGCGGCCATCGGCGCGAGCCTGTTGATCCTCTATCCCTTCGCCGGCGGCAACCTGGTGCTGTCGCTGGCGCTGCTAAGCCTGTCGATCAGTATGATGTTCATGGCCTACACGGTGTTGTGGGCGATGCCGTCCGAGCACATCCAGGGTGATGCGGCCGCGGGCGGTATTGCCTTGATCAACACCATCGGGCTTTGCGGTGGTTTCTGGGGGCCGGCCATGATCGGCTGGGCAAAAACCGCAACCGGCAGCCTGAACGCGGGGGTCGTTGCGGTGGGCTGTGTATTCCTGTGCGCGGCCTTCGTGATCATTTCGACCAAACCGCGAACGCGCAACAGCTCGGCCGTTGAATACAGAGCAAGTTGATCAACCCCCTGCAACTGAAATCAAAGAGGAAGCGACAATGCTTTTATATCTATCGACCTGGGCTGAGATCGGAGAGTTTCTCGAACGCAGCCGCACCATCGTGATCCCGATCGGTTCCAATGAGCAGCACGGCCCTACCGGCCTGTTGGGGACCGACTGGATGTGCCCCGAAATCATTGCCTGCGAAGCGCAAAAAAGCGCGGACATCCTGATTGCGCCGACCTTCAACATCGGCATGGCGCAGCACCATATCGGCTTTCCCGGCACCATCTCGCTGCGCCCGTCGACCTTTATTGCCGCGATCGGCGATTGGGTGCATTCGCTGGCGGCTCATGGATTTGAAAAAATCCTCTTCCTCAATGGGCACGGTGGCAACGTCGCGTCGATTGAGGCGGCATTCTCCGAGCTCTACGCCGAGGCCAGTTTTGCCCGACGCCCGGCGGGGTTTGCGCTGAAGTTGTGCAACTGGTGGGACCTCGAAGGGGTCGGCGACCTGGCCAAGGAACAGTTCCCGACCGGGCACGGCGTTCATGCCACGCCGTCCGAGATTGCCGTCACCCAATGGGCCTACCCAGACTCGATCAAAACGGCCGAGTACTCGCCGCGGATAGCGCCGTGGGGGCCTATCCGTGAAGCGTACGACTTCCGCGCGCGCCATCTGGATGGCCGCATGGGCTCGGACCCGGCGCAGGCGACACCGGACAAGGGGCGCGATCTGGTGATGATGGCCGCGCAGAGCCTGATTCGCGAAGTCGAGGCTTTCAGTCACGAGCCGATCCCGGGCTGACACAGGTTTCAACCCCA
>NZ_JALLIY010000050.1 GCF_023242315.1 Pseudomonas sp. MWU13-2105 | reverse complement strand
AAGACGCCACGCAACCGCTGGCAAGCCTGCCGTTGCTGGACAATCAGCAACGCCGCGAATTGCTCGGCAACTTCAACCCGGCCCTGGTGCCGTTCCCCGAAGGCCTGCTGTTGCAGGAAGTCTTCGAGCTTCAGGTCAAGGCGCGTCCCGAGGCGATTGCCGTGCAGGCCGAAGGCATCGCCCTCAGCTATGCCGAACTCAACGCCCGAGCCAACCGTATCGCCCATCGCCTGATCGCCGCCGGCCTGAACCCGGACGAACGCGTGGCATTGCTGGTGGAACGCAGCCCGGAAATGATCGTCGGCATCCTCGCCATCCTCAAGGCCGGCGGCGCCTACGTGCCGCTCGACCCGAACTACCCGCAGGACCGCCTGCAACATATGCTCGACGACAGTTCGCCACGGGTTCTGCTGAGCCAGGGTAACCTGGCCGAACAACTGCCGGCGTTGTCGCTCACCCACCTGCACCTGGAAGACACCCCGGGCAACGACGCCAACCCACGGGTCAGCGGCCTGACTTCACGGCACCTGGCCTATGTGATGTACACCTCCGGTTCCACCGGCAAGCCGAAAGGCGTGATGCTCGAACACCGTTCGGTGTGCAACCAGATCGGCGCCCTGCAAGAGCGCTACGGCCTCAATCCGCGGGATCGCGTCCTGCAATTCGCCACCATGACCTTTGATATGTCGGTGGAAGAGATCTTCGGCGCGTTGCTGTCCGGTGCCACCCTGGTGCTGCGCAGCGATGCCTGGATCGCCGGTACCGCCGCCTTTGCCGCCCTCTGCGAGCAGTACGCGATCAGCGTGGCCAACCTGCCGACGGTGTTCTGGCAACAGGTGAGCCGCGACGCCGATGTGCCGCTGCCGACCTCGCTGCGTCAATTCATGATCGGCGGCGAAGCCGTGGGCAAGCAGGCCGTGGCCCAGTGGTTCGAACGTGAGGGCCACCGCCCGGCGCTGTTCAACGCCTATGGCCCGACCGAAGCCACGGTCAATGCCTCGATCCGCCTGATGGAACCTGACAACGAGGATTTCCGCTCCATCGGCACGCCGGTGCGCAACACCCAGCTGCATGTGCTGGATGCCGCCGGCCACCTGGCACCGCTGGGCGTGGCCGGGGAACTGCATATCGGTGGTGTCGGCGTGGCCCGTGGTTACCTCAACCGCGCCGAACTGAGTGCCGAACGCTTTATCGCCGACCCGTTCACCACCGATCCGGACGCCCGCCTGTACAAGACCGGCGACCTCGGCCGCTGGCGTGCGGACGGGACCCTGGAATACCTGGGCCGTAACGATGACCAGGTGAAGATCCGTGGTTTCCGTGTCGAACTCGGCGAAATCGAGGCCGTGCTCGCTGCCTGTGCCGGTGTTCGCGAAGCCGTGGTGGTGGCCCGCGAAAGCAAGCCCGGCCAGTCCGACAGCAAACGCCTGATCGCCTACCTGTGCGGTGAGCCGGTGCCAGTCGAACAACTACGTGCTGCCTTGCTGGAAGCGCTGCCGGATTACATGGTGCCGAGTGCCTATGTGCACCTGGAAGCCATGCCCCTGACCCCCAACGGCAAGCTGGACCGCCTGTCCCTGCCCGCACCGGGACAGGACGCCTTTGCCAGCCGTGCCTACGAGGCCCCACGGGGCGAGATCGAACAGATTGTCGCCGGTATCTGGCAGGACCTGCTGGGCATCGAGCAGGTCGGCCGGCACGACCGCTTCTTCGAACTCGGCGGCCACTCGCTGCTGGCCGTCAGCCTGATCGACCGCTTGCGCCAGCACGGCCTCAACGCCAGCGTGCGCACCGTGTTCACCGCCCCCAGCGTGCGGGAAATGGCCCAGGCCATCAGCCGCGACGGCCAGGCGCTGTTCCAGGCCCCGGCCAACCGTATCCCGGCCGACTGCACCCGGTTGACCGCGGATATGTTGCCGCTGGTGGAACTGAGCACCGCCCAGCTGGAACGGATCGTCGCCGCCGTTCCCGGCGGTGCCGCCAATATCCAGGACATCTACCCGCTGGCGCCATTGCAGCAAGGCATCCTCTTCCATCACCTGCTGGGTCATGAGGGCGACGCCTACCTGGTGCGTTCGCTGATCGAGTTCGATGATCGCCAGCGCCTTGATAGTTTTGTCGACGCCTTGCAAGCGGTGATCGACCGCCATGACATCCTGCGCAGCGCGGTGCACTGGGTCGGCCAGCCACAAGCCGTGCAGGTGGTCCATCGCCGCGCCCAGTTGCCGGTCCAGACCCTGACCCTGACGCCAGATGAAGACCCGCGCAGCCAGCTGGAACGCCTGAGCGATCCACGCCACCTGCGCCTGGACCTGCAACAGGCGCCGCTGATGCGCGCCTGCATTGCCCGCGACCCGCACTCCGAGCGTTGGTTGCTGGCCCTGCTCGACCACCATATGATCAGCGACCACGTATCCCTGGGGATCGTGCTCGAGGAAATCCGCGCCCTGATGCAGGGCCAGGCGGCCGAGCTGCCGGCCCCGCACCCCTATCGCGAGTTTGTCGCGCAGATCCTCGCCACGCCGGCCGAGGTCCACGAAGACTACTTCAGCCGCCGCCTGGCGAGCATCGATGAACCTACCGCGCCTTTTGGCGTGCTGGATGTCCAGGGCGACGGTGCCCGGGTCACGGAAACCAGCGTGCGCCTCGATCCGGCCCTGAGCCGCAAGGTCCGCGCCCGCGCGCAAGCCGCCGGGGTCACGCCGGCGGTGTTGTTCCATATAGCCTGGGCCCAGGTGCTCGGGCGCTGCAGCGAGCGCGACGACGTGGTGTTCGGCACCGTGGTCGCCGGGCGTCTGCAAGGCTCGGCCGGGGCGGATCGTGCCCTCGGGGTGTTTATCAATACCCTGCCGGTGCGGGTGCAACTGGCCCGGTTCGGCGTCGCCGCGCTGGTCGACGAAACCTATCGCGACCTCAGTGAACTGCTGGTCCACGAACAGGCCTCCCTGGCCCTGGCTCAACGTTGCAGCGGCGTGGCCGCGGGCCTGCCGTTGTTCACCAGCCTGTTCAACTACCGTCATTCGAGCGATGGCGGTTCCCTGGCCAACCAGGACCAGGTACTGGCCTGGGACGGCGTGCGCTTCCTGAGCAACGAAGCGCGCACCAACTACCCGATCGAAGTGGCTGTTGCCGATGAGGGTATCGATTTCTCCCTGACCGCCCAGGCCATCGAAGGCATCGATCCGCAGCGTATCACCGCCTATT
>NZ_JALLIY010000005.1 GCF_023242315.1 Pseudomonas sp. MWU13-2105 | reverse complement strand
CAGGATCTTCATTGGGCAGGGTTCTCTCGAAATCTTTGATCGTTGCGGTCAGACTGCTTGTTATCAGCACGTGCTAAATCGCCCCGGCGACGCGCATTTGTTTGATTTGCTCCGTTCCCAGCCCCAGTTCTCTGAGCACCTGCTCGGTGTGCTGGCCAAGACCCGGAACAGCATCCATCCGGGGTTCGAACGCATTGTTGCTGCCAGGTGGAATCAGGCTGGGAATGGGACCGGCAGAGGTTTCAACTTCTCGCCAGCGTCCTCGAGCCTGAAGTTGTGGATGATTCCAGACACCTTGCATGTCGTTCACTCGCGCGTTGGCGATTTGAGCGCGGTCCAGGCGATCGATCACTGCATCGAAGCTGAGGGTAGAGAACGATTTAATGATCAGTTCGCGTAGCGCGTTACGGTTTTCGACACGCTTGAAGTTGGCGGAGAAACGCTCGTCCTTGGCCAGTTCGGGTTGAAGCAGCACCTTCTCGCAGAACAGCTGCCATTCACGCTCGTTTTGCAGTCCCAGCATCACGGTGGTGCCATCACCGATCGGGAACGGGCCATAGGGGTAAATGGTGGCGTGCGCAGCGCCAGCGCGCGGTGGTGGCGGTGCGCCGTTATAGGCGTAATACATCGGGTAGTTCATCCACTCGACCAGGCTTTCCAGCATGGACACATCGAGGTGGCTGCCTTCGCCGGTACGTTCACGCAACAGCAGGGCAGAAAGAATACCGGTGTAGGCGTACATGCCTGCCGCGATGTCGGCGATCGAGCATCCGGCCTTGGCCATTGCTTCATCGCCTGGACCGCCGGTGACCGAGAGGAATCCGCCTTCGCTCTGGATCAACAGGTCATAGGCTTTTTTCTTTTCATAGGGACCACCGACGCCATAGCCTGAAATGTCACAGACAATCAGACGCGGAAAACGCTTATGCAAGGCCTCAAAGGACAACCCCATTCTTGCAGCCGCGCCGGGCGCCAGGTTCTGCACCAGGACGTCGGCGCCGGCCAGTAAGCGGTCCAACACCTCGCTGGCAGAGTCCTGCTTCAGGTCCAGAGTCAGGCTCTCTTTCGAGCGATTGGTCCAGACGAAGTGCGAGGCCAGGCCGTTGACGCGCTGGTCGTAGCCCCTGGCGAAATCGCCTGTGCCTGGGCGCTCGACCTTGATCACGCGCGCACCGAGATCGGCCAGTTGTCGGGTGCAGAAGGGGGCGGCAATAGCATGCTCAAGGCTGACGACGGTGATGCCATCGAGCGGACGCGGACCTTTGGGTTGGCTCATGAATGTTATCTCTCTGGTCATGGCTCCCCAGCGGCGCCTGCCTGGGCTGACGCGCCGGGTTGTTGCGCCGATCACTTAGAAGGAGCGCGGCAGTTCGAGCAGGTGCTCGGCCACGTAGGACAGGATCAGGTTGGTGGAGATCGGCGCCACCTGGTACAGGCGGGTCTCGCGGAACTTGCGCTCGACGTCGTATTCACAGGCGAAACCAAAACCGCCATGGGTCTGCAGGCAGGCATTGGCCGCCTCCCAGGACGCCTTGGCCGCCAGGTACTTGGCCATATTGGCGCTGGCCCCGGCGTTCTGCCCGCTGTCGTACTCCTCGCAGGCGCGCCAGCGCATCAGGTCGGCGGCCTCGATCTCGATATGGGCTTCGGCAATCGGGAACTGCACGCCCTGGTTCTGCCCGATGGGGCGGCCGAACACCACCCGGTCGCGGGCATAGGCACTGGCCTTTTCGATAAACCAGCGACCGTCGCCGATGCACTCGGCGGCGATCAGCGTGCGTTCGGCATTCAGGCCGTCGAGGATGTAGCGAAAGCCCTTGCCCTCTTCGCCGATCAGGCTGTCGGCGGGGATTTCCAAGTTGTCGAAGAACAGCTCGTTGGTCTCGTGGTTGACCATATTGGCGATGGGCTGCACCGTCAGGCCGTTGCCGATCGCCTCGCGCAGGTCGACCAGGAAAATCGACATGCCTTCGGATTTCTTCTGCACCTCGGCCAGCGGCGTGGTCCGGGCCAGCAGGATCATCAGGTCGGAATGCTGGACCCGCGAGATCCAGACCTTCTGCCCATTGATCACGTACTTGTCGCCGTGCCTGATCGCGGTGGTCTTGATCTTGGTGGTGTCGGTGCCGGTGGTGGGTTCGGTGACACCCATCGATTGCAGGCGCAACTCGCCACTGGCCAGCTTGGGCAGGTAGAAGCTTTTCTGCGCCTCGCTGCCGTGGCGCAGCAGGGTAAACATGTTGTACATCTGGCCGTGCACCGTGCCGGAGTTGCCGCCGCAGCGGTTCACTTCTTCAAGGATCACCGAGGCTTCGGCCAAGCCCAAGCCGGAGCCGCCGTACTCTTCGGGAATCATTGCCGACAGCCAGCCGGCGTCGGTCAGGGCTTTGACGAAAGCCTCGGGAAAACCCTTCTCTTCATCTATCTTGCGCCAGTAGGCGGCATCGAATTCAGCGCACAAGGCGCGCACGCCTTCGCGAATGGCATTGAGTTCTTCAGAGTTGCGGTCAGTCATTATTATTCTCCTCAACGCGTCACGCACGGCATTGGCCCTGCGTGAGCGGGTTCGGGCATGGAGCAATCAGATCGGGTTGAAACCCAGCGCGGCACGAAAGCGATTTTTGACGTAGTGACCATCACGCGGCGGCAGCACCCGTGGCGGGTTTTCCGCCTTGATCTTGATCGCCGCGAGCTTGACGCCATCGCGCGTTGCGAAGCGCTCGCGCAGGTTATGTACACCTTCCATGTCGCGGACTTCGTCGGTCCAGCTGAAGCCGCAGGTCTTCGCGACTTGATCGAGCTTGATACCGAAGCCGGCATGGCTGACCTGCATGCCGGTTTCACCGAAGTGGCCGTTGTCGAGCACGGCGATGGTCAGGTTGGCGGGCTTTTGTAGCGCAACGGTGGCCAGGGCGCCAAAGCCCATCAGCAGTTCACCATCACCGGTGACCACGACCACCGACTTGTCCGGCTGGGCGTTGGCCAGGCCCAGGCCGACAGTGATCGCGCTGCCCATGGCGGCCCAGAGGTAGTAATTCAGGTCGTGGTCACCGGCGGCCATGACGTCATAGGACGCTGACCCCAGGCCGGTCACGACCAGCACGTCTTTGCGGTCGGCCAGCAGAGCCTTGACCACTTCGCGACGGCACAGGGTGTGGTTTGCGCTTACTTGACCCATTTCTTTTCTCCAATCAGGCGCTGACCGAGCAGCAGGGCACAGGAAGAGTCACCGTTGAATGCCATGGTCGCCGCGCCGTGCAGCAGTGGGGCGACGTCTTTCGGATCATCAGCACGCCAGGTCATGACCTTCATCAGGTTCAGGGAGGCCTCGGTGGCCTGACCCATGGGGTTTTGCCAAGCGTTGAATTCGGCCCAGTCGCCGCGCATGGTGACCACCATCAGCAGCGGGAAGCCGGCGCAGACCTGAAGCGCCAGGGTGTTGATACAGTTGCCGACACCGCTGGATTGCATCAGCAGCGCACCCCGTTCGCCGCCGAGCCAGGCACCGGCGAGGTAGCCGATCCCTTCTTCTTCGGTGGTCAGGACCACGGCTTTGATGTCCGGGTCGGCATACGACATACGGATAGCGGCCGAGTGACCGGCATCCGGTACGAAGACCACATGTTTGACGTCGTGGGCCTTGAGTACGCGGAATACGTCCTCCTGCCAATCCGTCCCTACGGTTTGTTCAGCTTCTGTTGACATGCCAGTCTCCCAAGCGGTGCTGCTTTTGTGTTTTCACACATTCTGGGAGGGATGGAAGGCAGCGACGACTACCGTTTTTGTCTTTGAGATATGCCCATTTTCTATAGCTCGGCTGTGGAGTCGCTGGGTATTGGGAAATTGCGATAGCCATGCGTTATTGGAAGGATAAAACCTGATTGCTGTGGACTGAGGACCAGGTTCAAGGCTTTAGTGTACGGCGATACAATTTAGGCATATCAGCTAGAGCGTGATCCGCTCTTATTAGGAAGGCAGGACTAGGGTAGTTTTCGGCTACGTCGCAACAGCACTTGGCCGACGCCACTACAACAATAAGATCCGAGGGTTACACCTATGTATAACAGCCTCTTGCAGTTGGCTTGCTCCGTCCTGTCCTCTGTCCATGATCTGTTTCACCCGCATCCACCCTCGGTCTGCCGGTACCGGCATTTCGCACTTGCCTTGTTCATTCCTTAGTTCGTCGGTTACACACCGTCCTTTGATGGCTGTTGCCTGATCAAGGGATGTTGTTCCCGGCTATTTCCAGAAATACAACAACAGGTGCTCTATGAAAAACAGGCTACCGGCTGCGGCAGGCATTTTGATCGCCATGCTGCTGGGGATCTTTATCGGCTATATGATTTTCCTCAACTTCCCGGACAAGGCGATGGCCACCAAGGTGGCCGGTTACATCTCGATCGTCTCGGATATCTTCCTGCGTCTTATCAAAATGCTCATCGGCCCGCTGGTCTTCTCGACTCTGGTGGTGGGCATCGCGCATATGGGCGATGCCAGTGCTGTCGGCCGGGTATTCGGCAAAGCGCTGGGCTGGTTCGTCACGGCTTCATTGCTTTCATTGTCGGTGGGGCTGGTCATGGCCAACCTGCTGCAGCCCGGGCACAACCTGGGGTTGCCATTGCCAGATGTGAGCAGCGTGACCAACCTGCAAACCTCGGTGTTCACCCTCAAGGATTTCGCCACGCACCTGGTGCCCAGATCTTTCGCGGAGGCTATGGCCACCAACGAAATTCTGCAGATCGTGGTGTTCTCGATTTTTTTTGGTGTCGCCTTGGCCTCCCTGGGCAAAAAGGCCGAGCGACTGGTGAATGTCATTGAGGATCTGTCCCATGCGATGTTGAAGGTCACCGGTTATGTGATGAAGCTTGCACCGCTGGCGGTGATGGCGGCCATGGCCGCGAGCGTTGCGGTCAACGGGCTCTACATTCTGGTGAAGTTCGCGGTCTTCATGCGCGACTTCTATTTCGGGCTGATCGTGCTCTGGGCGATGCTGGTGTTTGCCGGCTGGATGTTTCTGGGGCGGCGTGTATTCAAATTGGTGGTGCTGATCAGAGAGGCTTTCCTTCTGTCTTTCGCCACGGCCAGTTCCGAGTCGGCTTACCCGAAGCTTCTCCACGCGCTGGATCGTTTTGGGGTCAAACGCAGGATCTCGAGTTTCGTCATGCCCATGGGCTATTCCTTCAACTTGGATGGCTCGATGATGTACTGCACATTCGCGGTATTGTTCATCGCCCAGGCGTATGGCATCGAGATGTCCATCGGTACCCAGATCAGCATGCTGTTGACGCTGATGCTCACCTCCAAAGGCATGGCTGGCGTGCCGCGTGCTTCGCTGGTGGTTATCGCCGCTACCCTGACCCAGTTCGATATTCCCGAAGCGGGTCTGCTACTGATTCTGGGGGTCGACACCTTCCTCGATATGGGCCGGTCGGCGACCAATGCCGTGGGCAACTCCATTGCAACGGCGGTGGTGGCCAAGTGGGAAGGGCAGTTGGTGAGCGAGGATGAGGCCGAACGCGCCGGTGCTGTGCTGGGGGCGTCGGATCGGGTCGGGGAGAAACCGCTGACGGTCTGATCCGTTCGGGGCACGGGTGCAGGATAAGAGGGTGAGCATTCACAAACGTGGTGGCTCACCCTTTTCGTTTATCCGAGGGAAGGTAGGTGACCACGCCAGCGGGTTATTGGTAAAGACGCAGGAGATGCACCTGCAGATATAAAAAAACCCTCACATTGCGCTGTCGTGGGCAGGCACAGTGAGGGCAAAAGGGAAAGCGGTGCAGGTGACGCTCAGGACTTGCGTTGCAGGGTGTGGTAGCCCAGTGCCGATCTGGCTTCCCTGAGGGATTTTCCTTCAGTGAGCAAGGCCCGGATGTTGGCTTCCACGGCTTCGATCGCGCGGGCAGACGCAGCCACTTCACGGGCGCGATCCCGGGGCACGATGACCACGCCGTTGGCATCCGCGACCACGATGTCCCTGGCGCAGACGCGGGCTTGGCCGATGGAAACCGGCTGATTGACCGACTCGACTTCGACCCGATCCTTGCCGGTGCGCATGAACCGGCCTTTGCTGAACAACGGGTAGCCATCACCCAGAGCCTTGCTGACATCCCGGCAGACACCATCGATCACGGTCGCGGCAATCCGTTTACTCCCGGCATATTGGGTCATGATGTCACCCCAGACGGTGCAGTCGGTGCGTCCGTCGTTGTCGATAACCACCACATCGCCTTCCGCCACGTCGTCGATGAAGTCGCCGACCGTGCCGGGTGGGCAGCTGGCGGTGACGTAGCGCACGGTGAAAGCCGGGCCAACGACCACTTGGCGGTAGTTATCCAGGGGCATCACGCCCAGGCACTGGCCAGGCAGACCCAGTTTGTCCAGGGCATCGGACACTCCAGGCGTATCCAGACCTTCAAACAGTGCAACCAATTCTCTGTCTTGGGGGGACATGTGTAACTCCTCGCAGTGATGACAGCATCGTTCATGAACAAGCCGCTCAAACGAGCGGCCCGGTTTTATTCAAGGGGGCTTCAGCCAGGGGAACTTGATCTCGCCCGTGGCTCGGAAATGGTCAGCAAGAGGACGAAACTGATAAATGATCCGATCGCCAGCCAGGCAAAGACATAGTTCCAGCCATAGTTGTCCAGCAGCAGTCCGGTAATGAAGGGCGTGGCCGCGGCGCCCAATTGACCGATCATGTTCACGATGGCGTTGGAGATGGGGAACGTTTTTTTGGTGGTCAGTCCCATCGGGTAGACCATGTAGGAAGAGAAGCCCAGGCTGAGGACGACACCGGTCAGCATCAACAATAACCCGTAGGGCAAAGGTTCGGCGGGTGAGCTGATCAGCAGGTACATCATCAGCGATGTGCCCAGTGCCGACAGCAACATGCCGGGTTTTCGCCGCCCACCGAGCAGCCGATCCGAGCAGAAGCCGCCGATCAGGTTCCCGAGTACCGCACCCACCCATGGCGCCGCCGATACCAACCCCATGTTCATGATCGAGAATTGTTTGACGGTCATCAGGTAAGTTGGAATCCAGGCCAGCAATACACTGGAGACGCCCAGTTGAAAGCAGTAGCTGGTGGCGCAGCCCCAGATGTTCCAGGAGGCGAACACCTGCTTGTTGGTTTCCAGGGGGGCTTCATGACGAGCCCGTATGAGACGATCCAGTCTATCCAACCATGCCGGGGTCTTCTGGGGGCTGGTTTGCTGGGCCGTCTGGGTACTGTCGGTTTCTTCGGTAATGTAGTTGAGCTCGGCTTCGTTGACGAACCGGCTGCGGGAAGGGTGATTGGTGACCATGAAATACCAGACCACCGCGAGGACGATGCCGGGTACGGCGAAAAAGTAGAAGATTTCTCGCCAGCCCCAGACCGAAATAATCACGGCACAGAGTGGCGGTACGATCACGGGACCGAACTTGACGGCGGACAGGAATATCCCCGAAGCCGTACCTTTTTCTCGCGGGGGAAACCAATTGTTGATAGTCGTGGTCATGCTGATCGGCAGCGGACCTTCAGCGACACCAAGGCCCAGGCGATACAGTTTAAGGGCAAACAGCGAGCTGGCCGTACCCACCAGGCCAGTCAGCAATGAGGTCAGTACCATGGCGCCTGGCAGGATCCTGCTGACCCCGAAACGGCCGAAGGCAAAGCCAGAAGGGATCTGTGCCAAGGCATAAGCCAGTAGAAACATGCTGACCAAGCCGCCAGCCTCAGCATTGCTCATGTCGAACTCTTTGCGAATAAACGGCAGAGCGACACCGAGGTTGGCCCTGTCGGCGGCAGCGATGGTGTAAATCAGAAAGATCAGGGCCGCAACCACCCAGCGGTAATTGCTGCGCACAACAGGTTTCATGACTTCGGGCAGGGACATGGGTAGACCTTATTTTTCTATCAGTGTTGTCCGGCCAAAGTAATGATTGTGAATCTGCAAAAAAAGCGACAAATACTCCTTCCAATAAATCACTTTTGTTGATGGAAGCACGCTGTTGAATGCGCGCTTTATAGAATGCACAGATAAAAACTGGGCTGACGACCCGTCGAGATGACGTGGTGAGGCGCACGGGGAAGATCACCCTGTCGTGCCAAAGTATCGTTGTTCTTTTTACCTCTGGCGCCGAGCTACAGCACCATGTGGCTGAAGTCACAGCACTGCGCCGCCAGTCGCGCCACTTCGACGCTCAGGCCTTGCAGGCGATCGGCACGGTGCACGGCGATGTAGTGGATGGGAGGCAACGCCGGCTCGGTTTCGATGATCTGCAGCCGGCCCTGCGCCACTAGTGGCGAGAGGCATTGGCGGGGCAGGTAGCTGATACCGATGCCGGACAGGGTCAGACCCAGTTGAGCGATCAGGTAGTTGCTTTTGATCGTACGATTGACACGGACGTCGTTCTGGGCGAGCCAGCGTTCATAGATCAAGCCTGTACCAGAGCCGCCTCCCTGAGTCAGTACGGTGTATGAGGAAATGGCCTGCATGTTCATGACCTCATTACCCTGGTGTAATGACGGCGCGCACATCCAGGCGTTCTCTACCGAACTCAGCGGAGTACTGACGAAACGAGCATCGGCAAAAATGTCGGGCACGATGATCAGGTCGAGTTGATCGCTCTCCAGTTTCGTCACCAGTTCAGTGCTGAGCTCGATCGAGGGTTCCAGTACCACTTTGGGATAAGCGCTGCGTATACCCTCGACCAGTGCGGGCAGCCACGTCATGGCAGTCAGTTCGGTGACGCCGATACGAAAGCGCCTGACCAGTACCTCCTTGGAGCTGACGCGTTCAAGCAGGTAATCACGTTGGCGCAGAATCTCCGAGGCCTGTTCGAACAGCTCGGTGCCTTTTTCCGTCAAGCGTGCGCTGCGTTTGGAACGATCAAAAATGGGCATGTCAAAGGCCTCTTCCAGCTCCTGGATACGCTTGGAGATGGCGGACTGGGACATGTTCAGTTTCATGGCTGCGGATTCAAAGCTCCCCAGTTCTACAATCCAGTAGATTGCTTCCAGTTGTTTGAACGTGATCATTGCTCAGGCTCGATTGAAAAAAAGTGATCCATTATTGATGAAATGCATCGATTCCGCCTGATCAAAAAACGAAACCCGGCGATGGCCGGGTTCGTTCAAACACACTGGGGTCAGTGTAAAGCGTTACAAAACCTGCGGATGGCTTCACAAGCCTGGCGCAAGGAGGCGTCATCCAGGGCGTATGCAATGCGAATGTATGGGCCAAGGCCAAAGGCGCTGCCATGCACCACGGCGACATTCGCTTCGTCGAGGAGAGCATGGGCCACATCCTCATCTGTGAGCAGTACTCGTCCCCCCGGCGAGGTACGGCCGATCAGCCCGGCGCAGGAGGCGAACGCGTAAAACGCCCCGGCTGGACTGATGCATTCAAGACCTGGTGTGTCGTTCAGCAGCGCCACCATCAAATCGCGGCGCCCCTGGAAAGCGGAGCGGCTTTCGCGGATGAAATCCTTGGGACCTTCCAGCGCGGCCAGTGCGGCCTGCTGTGAGATCGAGCTGGCGCCTGAGGTTTGTTGACCTTGCAGCTTTTCCATGGCCTCCAGCAGCCAACGTGGTCCCGTGGCAAAGCCGATGCGCCAGCCGGTCATGGCATAGGCTTTGGAGACGCCGTTCATGGTCAGGGTTCGTGGTGCCAATCGTGGTTCAACCTGGGCCAAGGTATGGAATGGCTGATCATCGAAGATCAGGTGTTCATAAATGTCATCGGCCAGAATCAATACGTGAGGGTGGGCCAACAGCACCTCTGCCAATGCCTGGAGTTCCTCCCGGCTGTACACCGCGCCAGTCGGGTTGGAGGGCGAATTGAGGATCAGCCAGCGGGTCTGCGGAGTGATCGCGGCGTGCAGTGCCGAGGCGCTCAACTTGAAACCGGTATCGGCATCACAGGTGACGATTCTGGCTTCACCACCGCACAGTTGAACCATTTCCGGGTAACTGACCCAGTAGGGCGCTGGCACGATGACCTGGTCGCCCTCGTTCAGGGTCGCGGCCAGGGCGTTGTAGATCACCTGTTTGCCGCCGTTGCAGACCAGCGTGTCCTGCCAACTGACGTCCAGGCCGTTCTCGCGGCGGAACTTTGCCGCCACTGCTTCGCGCAATGAACGGACACCGGCAACCTGAGTGTAACGGGTGTGACCGTGTTCGATGGCGGCAATGGCTGCCTCACGTACGTGCTTTGGGGTATCGAAGTCAGGTTCGCCGGCGCACAGGGAAATGATTTTCGCCCCTTGCGCCCGTCGCTCCGCCACGCGATCCATGATGCGATAGGTCGCCGAAGGTTGTGCACTGGCCAGGCGTTGGTTCAGGCGGTGAATGTCGGCACTCATGCGCGGGTTCTCCATTCGGTCAGGTTCATCAGCTCAAGAGTTGAGCGACCCTCGGTCAATGCTTGCATCATCTGGGCTTCCTTGTTCGCTCGTGCTTGGCCTTCGGCCAGGGTGCGTGCCGCATCCGCCTTGGGAATGATGATCACACCGTCATCGTCGGCCACCACCAGATCGCCCAGAGCCACAAAAGCCCCGTTGAAATGGAAGGGCCGGCCCACTGAAGGCGCGCTGGTTTTGACAGTGCCTTTTACCGATATACCGCGGGCAAATACCGGGAACTGGCGTTTCTTCAACGCAGCGATATCGCGTACCCCGCCGTCGATAACCAGGCCGACTACGCCGGCCGCTTCAGCCGCAACGGTGAGCACTTCGCCCCAATAACCGGCGATAAAGCCACCCGTCCCCACAACCAGCACACTGCCTCGAGGCACGCGCTCCATGGCCAGATGCAGGGACAGATTGTCGCCCGGAGAGCACTCCAGAGGGTAGGCGGGGGCCGCGATGAAGGCTCCATCCCAGATCGGACGGATGGCACTGTCAACCGCACAGGGTAGATGGGAGGCCTCATACAGAGTCGAGCTGCCAAGCGCTTTAGCTCGTTCATGATAATCAGAGGGGAAGGGAAGAATGGACGAAGTCATCAGGCTTTCCTCTGCAACATGTGGTAGCCCAGGGTTGTCCGGGCTTCTTTAAGGGTTTTGCCTTGGGCGATCAGGGCGCGAATATCCGCTTCAATGGCTTCGATCTGGCGGGCACAGGCCGCCACTTCGGCCGCTCGTTCACGCGGCACGATGACCACGCCATTGGCGTCGGCCACCACGATGTCACGGGCGCAGACTCGGGCGCTGCCGATGGACACCGGCTGGTTGACTGACTGCACCTGTACGCGGTCCTTGCCGGTGCGCATGAAACGGCCCTTGCTGAAGATCGGATAGCCATCGCCCAGGGCCTTGTTCACGTCCCGGCAAACCCCGTCGATCACCGTGCCAGCAATCCGGCGTGTACCGGCGTACTGGGTCATGATGTCGCCCCAGACCGTGCAGTCGGTACGGCCACTGTTGTCGATGACCACCACGTCGCCGGGCGCCACGTCTTCAATGAAGTCGCCCACGGTGCCGGGTGGCACGCTCGCCGAGACGTACTGCACGGTGAATGCCGGGCCGACGATCACTTGGCGGTAATTGTCCAGTGGGGCGATCCCGAGGCATTGACCGGGCAGCCCGAGCTTGTCCATGGCATCGGAGACGCCCGGGGTGTCCAGGCCTTCAAACAAGGCGACTAGGGCTTGATCTTCAATATTCATCGAGCGTGCTCCACATGGATGGCTTCGAACTGGGTGTCATGCATCACTTCGGCCACCGAGCGACCGCTGCGCACCGCTTCGACCATGCCGTCCTGACGGCGGGCAATACGTTCTCCGAGGTCGAGTACTTTTTCAATTTCGGCCTGGGGCACGAACACCGTGCCGCAGGTATCGGCGATCACATAGTCGTCTTCACTGACGTCGACGCCAGCCACGTTGATCGTCACTGCCGCGTCGATTTGCACCACCCGATTGCGCGCGCTGATCATCGTCACACCTCGGCCGTAGACCGGGTAACCAATCGCCTCGCTGCCGTCGATATCGCGACTGAAACCGTCGATCACCGTGCCGCGCACCTGCTTGGCGGACGCGGCATTGGCCAGGATATCGCCCCAGCAGGAAATGCCTTCGGTACCGCCGGAGATCACCAGCACACGATCATTGCTGACAATCCGTTCAACCACCGGCGTGATCAGGTGCACAGTAGGGACGTTGTCAGACTTTGGGCCCAGCAGCACGGTACTGGCCCGGCCGATGATTTTCGGGCAGTTCCACAGCGGGCGTAGCCCCACCGTGGCGCCGGGCAGGCCGAGGAAGTCGAGCGCATCGGACACGGTGTTGGTGTCCAGCGCCGCCAAGCGTTCGAGCAAACTCTTGTGGGGCATGGGGGAGTCCCTGTGATGACGGAGGTGCCCAGTTTCGATGAGATAATTTAATAGGTATATTACTAATCACAGAAGATTTACATACGCTAAACCTATGGATTACCCATGATTAATTTTCGTCTGATTCGTCATCTCTGGCTGTTCCTGGCGGTTGCCGAAGAGCAGAATTTTGGTCGTGCTGCCAAGCGTCTGGGCATGTCTCAGCCACCGCTGAGCGAGCAGATTCAGGTGCTGGAACAGGCGCTCAAGGTCACGCTCTTCGAACGTTCGCGGCGCGGCGCGAAATTGACCCAGGTCGGGGCCGCGATCCTGCCGGCGGTACGCAAGTTCGCCGAACAGTTGGAGCGTCTGGAACTGGCCGTGGAGGAGGCAGTGGCGGGGCAGTCGGGCGTGTTGACCATTGGGGCGATCTCGACGGCCATGTTTGACGTGTTGCCAGGTTTGATTGAGCAACTGAAGAGCGAGTACCCGCACCTCACCGTGTCCGTGCGGGAAATCGACAGCGTTGAAGCCGTTCCGGCGCTGGAGGCCGGGGATATCGACCTGGCCTTTGCCCGTCTGGATGGTGATCTGGGGGCTTCGGTCAAGTCGCTGCCTTTGACGGAGGATCGTCTGGTGGTGGCGCTACCCAGTGATCACCCTTTGGTCTCGCGTAAGCGAATCAATCTATCGAACCTGGCTACCGAACCCTTGGTGATGTTCTCTCGAAAGGTCAGTCCGGTGTATTTCGACAGCTTGATTGCCACTTGCCGGGCCAGCGGTTTTTCCCCGCGCGTACTGCATGAAGTGCGTTCTGTCGCTTCGCAGATTGCCTTTGTCAGCTGTGGGCAAGGTATCGCGCTGGTACCGGCTTCGCTGAAGAAACTGGCCCCCGACAATGTGGTGTTTCGAGCGCTCAGCCAGAAGCTCAATGTCGTGACCACTGCGATGGCCTGGAATGCGGACCGACTCAATCCGCTGGTGGAGGAGGTCGTTGCCCGGTTCCAGGCCAAGGCGTGAGTTGACCAAAGGGAGTACGAGCATCAGTTGATAGGTTTGGCGTATGGAAGCCTTCCCGAATTAAGAATTTACAGCGGACTCGATTGCCTTGAAATTGCCTGTCTTGTTGCCGGCGAGCCCGGTTCGGCGCGTTTTTTTCGTTCAAGGAGTCAATAACGTGCTTTCATCAGAACCGTTCACTCACGTGCAGCTCCCCCTGGCGGTCGAGGGTGTCCAACTGAACGTCGCCGCCATTCACCGTGAGGGGGCCTTGGCACCCATTGTATTTCTGCATGGTTTTGGCTCGACCAAGGAGGACTACGCCGACATCGTGCAGCAGGCCGCATTTGCTGGTCATCCCTTTGTCGCTTATGACGCGCCGGGGTGTGGCGAGAGCCAGTGCAGCGACCTGTCGAGGATCTCCATTCCCTTTCTGTTGCAGACGGCATTGCAGGTGCTTGAGCATTTCGGCATCGAACGCTTCCATCTGGTCGGTCACTCCATGGGCGGGCTCACCGCGCTGATGTTGGCCCATCAGTTCCCCGGGCGAGTACTCAGCTTCGTCGATATCGAGGGCAATATTGCCCCGGAAGACTGCTTTCTCAGCCGACAGATCGTCGATTATCCGGCGGATGATCCCGAGGTGTTTTTCGCCGCGTTCATCGAGCGTGCCCGGCATGCGCCGGCTTATGCCAGTGCACTTTACTCGGCAAGCTTGCGGCACAAGGTTCGGGTCGGTGCGGTGCGCGGGATTTTCCAGTCGATGGTTGATCTTTCCGATAACGCCGACCTGATGGGCAAGTTCCTCGGACTGAAATGCCCGCGCATGTTCATGTACGGTGAGCAGAACGCTTCACTGTCCTATCTTTCGCACATTCAGGCCGAAGGCGTGCGGTTGGCACCCATCGCGCAGTGTGGACACTTCCCCATGTATTCCAACCCGATCGCGATGTGGCAGCAGATCGCTGATTTCCAGGCGGATAGCCTGGCCAGGTAAGCCCGATTTTCCTGACGGCTCCCTTTCAAGTCTCTTCAGGCTCTTGTCGCGTGCAGCCTCAAACAACCTTTGAGCCCTGCACGCTCTTCAATTTCACCTGAACCGCTGATGTACCCATAGCGCGACAGATTCGGCATCAACATCGAGGCGATGAAGGTAATGGTCACGATTGCCGCGACGTAGATGAAGAAGTACTCCTCTATACCCTGTGATCGAAGCGACAAGGCAACGTATTCGGCAGTGCCGCCGAACGCCGCGTTACCGACGGCGTAGGGAAAGCCCACACCCAATGCACGTACCGCCGGGGGGAAGAGCTCGGCTTTGACGATCCCGGCAATGGGTGTGTAGAACGACGCAATGGCCAAGCCAGCAAAGACCAGTAGGAACGCCGTAAATGGGCTACTCACCGACTGCAGCGAATAGAGCAACGGAATCACCAATAGCATGGCCAGCCCGGAAAACATCAGCATATGAGCCTTGATCCCGATGCGGTCGGCCAATAGGCCGAACAGCGGCTGGCAGAGCATGAAGCAGACCAGGGCGGCTGTCATGATGAAACTGACCGTTTCCGGGCTGAGCCCGGCGGAGATCACCAGGAACTTCTGCATGTAGGTGGTGAAGGTGTAGAAGTACAGCGAACCGCCGATGGTGAACGCTAGCACCAGCGCGACGGCCCGTTTGTGTTTGAACATACCGCGCAAGGAGCCGGCATCTTTGCGGGCCATGTCTTTTTTGCTGGCGGTTTCATGCATCGAGCGTCGCAGATACACCACGACGATTGAACTCAGGGCGCCGACGAAGAACGGAATCCGCCAGCCCCATGTATGCAATTGCTCGGCATTGAGGGTCTGCTGGAGGATGACCACGGTCATCAAGGCCAACAGTTGACCTGCGATGATGGTGAGGTACTGGAAGGAGCCATAGAAGCAGCGCCGGCCGGGTGTCGCGATTTCGCTGATGTAGGTGGCGCCGGTGCCGTATTCTGCGCCGACCGACAAACCCTGAATCAACCTGGCGACCACGAGCAGGATCGGCGCTGCGACCCCGATGGTGTCGTAGGTCGGCATGATGGCAATCAACAGTGAGCCGGCGCACATCATGAACACCGAGATGATCATCGAGGCCTTGCGGCCGCGGGTGTCGGCGAGCCAGCCGAAAATCCAGCCGCCGAGTGGACGCATAAAAAAACCAACAGCAAAAACACCGGCGGTTGCCAGTAGTTGGCTGGTGGTGTCCCCTTTGGGGAAAAACGAAGCGGCAAAGTAGATGGCGGTATAGGCGTAGATGAAAAAGTCGTACCACTCCACCAGATTGCCTGAGCAGGCACCGATGATTGCCTTTATGCGGCTTGGGGTATCCACGGGGCCGGGCCGGGCCGCGTGGTTTTTTGAGCCTGTGATTGATGTCGACATGATGTTCACCCTTTCTTCAAGGCAAGACGATACGAGGCGCACGCTGATGCGTGTCCGACGTGACTGACTCGATGGATTGATCGGCTTAACGAGGAGGCGTGAGTCCGCTCTCTGTCCGGCTTTCTGAAGAGAGGGGGGAGGGAGGATGTACGAGAGAGGCAAACGGCCCGTGGCCCAGAAAACTCGAATAAGCCAGGTCAGAACAAACGGTGGAAATCATGGCGCGAGCCCTCGAATCTTATTCTTGTAGTGAGTCGAACGCTCTTCGGCGCTGACGTTGATTGCACGCTACCGCAGAGTGAGAAGGGCAATAAGCCGTCAAGCAGGCCTAACTGATATACCCAAATTCTATAGCTTGGCGTGCAGCCTTGGCAGGTAGGGGCATACAGCCTGTTCGAAGGCCGCCAAGCCCCGCAGCGCGTGGTGTGCAGGGCACTCCAAGGCTTGTAAATACGGATACACTGATTATCACTTTCGGCGCATTTCGCGCCGAACTCGATTCTGACTGGCCCGGTAATGGATGTTGTTCAACTCAAAACCTTGATTCATGTGGCCGAGCTGGGCAGTCTCAGCAAAGCTTCGGACCGTCTTCATATCGCGCAACCGGCACTCAGCCGGCAAATCAGAATGTTGGAGAAAGAGCTCGGCGCCTACCTGTTCGAGCGACACGGACGCGGGATGGAAATTACCGATGTAGGCCGCGAAGTGCTGGCTCACGCGACTCGCATCATGGAGGAAATGGAGTCTATCCGGAGTTCGGTCGTCGGTGGCAGGTCGTCTTTTCGCGGAACGGTTGTCATCGGCACAACGCCGACGGTTGCCCAGATTGTCACTGTGCCGCTGGTGCGCAAGATCCGAGAGGCGCATCCCAATCTTGCCGTCAGGTTTTCCTCGGCCTTCAGTGGCTACTTGCTCGATTGGGTTCAGCGCGGTGAATTGGAACTGGCCATTTCCTACGACCCTCAACCGCTGCATACGCTTCGAATCGTGCCAGTGATGATGGAGAATCTGCTGCTGGTCGGCCCCGCCAGTGCCAACTTGCGCATCGATACGCCGGTGTCCTTCGAGTCTTTGGCCGAGCAGCAGTTGATATTGCCCAGTGCTCGACATGGCCTTCGCGTGATCATGGATAACTGTGCGCGGGAAGTCGGGATCAAGCTCAAGACCAGTGTTGAGGCTGACTCGTTTGGCGCGATGATCGATCTGGTTCACCATGGCTTCGGTTTGACGGCCTTGCCTCTGGCGTCGATCTATTCACAGGTCGAAGCCGGCGAGCTGTGCGCGGCACCGTTAGTGGATCCCGTGCCCATGCGCAAACTGGTTCAGGTTTTCCCGGCGGACAGGCGCGTCAGTCCCGCGGCTAAATTTGTTGGCGATGCCTTTATCGAAATTGCCGCTGATCTGGTCGATCGAAAAATCTGGGCGGGATACATGCTTTGAGTCATTGGCTGATGTGTCTGCCCTGTGCGCCGGCCCCCTGCAATGACTGACCCTCTTTGACCAACACCTTTTGAGGTAGCTCCCCGTTGGCTTTCAACAATACGCCACTCGTACTCATTCCCGGATTGCTATGTGATGAGCGTCTATGGGCGCATCAAAAGGCTGCACTGGAACACGCCAGGCCCATCTGCATTCCCGATGTCTCTCTCGATGCCAGTATTGCGCAGATGGCGGAGCGAGTACTGGATGAGGCTCCTCCGTGTTTTGCGCTGGCGGCCTTGTCCATGGGCGGTTATGTGGCCATGGAAATCATGCGCCGGGCGCCTGAGCGGGTGATGAGGCTGGCCCTGATAGATACCATGGTGCGGCCGGACGATGAAACCCGAGCCAAGGCGCGGCGTGGCCTGCTGAGTCTTGCCGAACTTGGTCGGTTCAAGGGGGTGACGCCACAACTTCTGCCCAAACTCATGCATCCACGTTGTATCGGTACCGCTGTTGCGGACACCGTCCAGGCGATGGCAAACGCGATAGGCAAGGACGGTTTCGTTCGGCAGCAACAGGCAATTATCGACCGCGCGGACTACCGGCCTGTGCTGGAAACGATTGCAGTACCTACCTTGATCGTGGTGGGGGAAAACGACGAGATCACGCCGCCGGCAGAGTCCGAAGAGATTCATCGAGGTATACAGCGCTCACGTCTGATACTGCTACCTGAGTGCGGGCATCTGCCGCCTCTGGAGCATCCGCAGTTGACGACACAACTGCTGAGTCGATGGCTTGATGCTGAACTGCTCATCGGATGCTGATGTTTGCTGTTTCGGCGTTGGAAGCTGGCATCGTCACTGTTTACGCAGGTCAGGCCTTTTTTACATGGCTCTTGGCGCTTTCGATGATGTCCATGAAAAAAGTGATCCACGCATGCGCCAGGCGCGGCTCACTCACCTCGACCCCGCGCCATTGCGTGTGCTGAGTAGGCTGCGGATAAGCACGGAATGTTGTTCCAGCGCAGATTCCTGGATTTCATTCGGCACCCTGGTTGCCAAAAAGGACAATATCGCGCGCATTTGACGAAGTGCAACCCGGGTAGCCCTTGGGTTGTGATAATTAGCCCGTGAAAATAGTATACGATTGCTAAATTTAGGATACGCTTGCTATGATCGATGCAACCGCAGGGTTACCCCGGCGATTTTTGAGTGGTCAGGTATGCCCTTAAAGATGCTGAACAGAAAAGCGCGTGCCGATAAAGCGGTATACGAAAAACACAATTCAAATACTTCAGTCTTGTGCTGAACGAGGAGATCGCAATGCCCACCGTTCGCGTTGAACTAAGCCCGGGTCGCACCCATGAGCAGAAGCGAGAATACGTCGAGCGGGTTACCCGCCTGACCGCTGAGGTACTGAATTGTCCCGTTGAAAGTATTGACGTCATGTTCGTGGAAATTCCTTCTTACGATTGGGCGCGCGCAGGCAAGTTTTTCGGTCAGCCTCCGGCCGACGTGGCTGAGTAACGTAAGTCGGTTAGGTCGCAGGAAGGTTTCCGCTAGCACAGGACCTCCTGATCCTGAAAATGCTGAGGTTTGAGTCATGAGTAGTCGTCACCATGCTGCTTTATTGGGTGAGCCCCTCGAGATGCCGTCGTCGCTATGGTCTGCTACCGCGATAGACGGGCCAACATTGAAGTCGCTGGATCGCAGCGAAACAGCTGATGTAATCATTGTGGGTGCCGGATTCACCGGCCTTTGCGCGGCGATTCGTCTGGCAGAGGCGGGCCTTACTTGCATCGTGTTCGATGCAGCCGAGCCGGGCTGGGGGGCCTCCGGTCGGAACAATGGGCAGGTCATCGCGGGGCTGAAGCAGGATCCCGACGTTATCGAGCGGATTTATCCTGGTGAGCAAGGACGCAAGCTGGTGCAGTTCGGCAGCGAAGCACCTGCTCAGGTGTGGAACCTGATCAAACAGTACAAAATTAACTGTGCTGCCAACCAGCATGGATGGATTCAGCCTGCCTACACTGGGGTGGGGTTCGCTGCGGTCAGGTCGCGTTATGAAGCGTGGCGGGGTCGAGGCGTGGACACTCGTCTGCTCGAAGGCTTCGGGCTTCATCAATTGCTTGGCACCACCAAATACAGTTTGGGCTGGTTCGACCCCCGCGGAGGATCCGTCCAGCCATTGAGTTACGCACGCGGCCTGGCGAAAGTCGCGGTTGATCTTGGGGTCCGAATTTTCGCACCGTCAAAGGTCGAGGCCTTGACCAAGAAGGGCAACAGCTGGGTTGCGTCGTGCGGGCAGTTCCGCGTACAGGCGCGACACGTACTGGTCGCAACCGGGGCCTACGCTGAAAAGCTGGTTCCCAAGCTCCGAACCTCTTTCGTTCCGGTACGCACCGCTCAGGTCGCCACGCGTCCACTGGCTGACTCGATGCGTAAAGTCATTCTGCCTCAAGGGCATGTCGCCTCAGACACTCGGCAATTGCTGACCTCCTTCCGGCTGTCCCCGGATGGTCGATTGGTCATGGGCGGTTCGGGGGCTACAGCTGGCCTGGATCATTCGGCCATCGTTCCTTACCTGCACAAGGCGGGGCAGGAGCTTTTCGGTCACATTGGGCGCCTGGAGTGGGATTTCCACTGGAGCGGTTTCTTCGCGGTGACGACCGATCACCTACCGCACGTTCATGAGCCCGAACCTAATCTTCATATCTCCGTCGGTTGTAACGGGCGGGGTATCGCGGTCTCCACGTCTCTGGGTATCCAGTTGGCGAACCGGATTCTTGGGATGGCTGCTACCGAATTGTCGGTGCCCGTGTCGTCCATAGGCACAGTCAATTTCCATATGTTTCGAGGTCTTGGCGTCAAGGCGGCAACGCTCTACAAGCGGTTGCAAGATCGAGTGGGTTAGCGATTGGCGGGCTCAGGCTACCGTCTCACGCATCGCGTGTCGAAAGTAGCCCTGAACCTCTCTTTGAGTCTGTTCTATGTGCTTGCGCAACAAGGCGACGGCTGCAGAGCTATCACCTTGCTCGCAAGCATCGAGGATGTGGATATGTTCCTGATGAGAGCGCGCATGGCCGGCAACGCCGGAAACGCGAAGGCGCAACATGCGACCCATGTGGTCCTGGACGGAACGGATCATGGCAACGAGGCGTGGGCGATTGGCCGGGGCGTAGAGGCACGCGTGAAATCTCATGTTCAGGTCGCTCCAATCCTCCTGGGTCATCGCCTGATCATACGCGGCCAACAACTGACGAGCCTTGGCAAGGTCAGAGGAGGCCATGTTCGGGACCGCAAGCTCCAGTGCCCGACACTCAAGGGCCAGGCGCATGTCCAACATCTCGATGTAATCCCCGACGGTCAAGGTCGCGACAGTAGCGCCTGCGTTCGGTGTGAGTATCACCAATCCTTCGGATTCAAGTCGGCTGAGGGCCTCGCGGACTGGAATTTTGGATACCCCGATCACATTGGCGATTTCGTCCTGGCGGATAGGAGCGCCTTCCGCCAGGACGCCTGCAGTGATCCTTCTCTTGATCTCGTCGTAGGCTTTTTGCGCGGCGGTAATGGCTTTTTTCGTGTCAGGCATGACTTCACACATCTCAGTCGAACGCCAGTTGGGGCGTCATTTTTTGCATATCCATAAAAGTATACCAAATCACGAATTCTAATAAAATTTTGAGTTTGTCAGATTGCACTGCGTTCAGCAGTCCATTCGACAGGAAACACCATGCCAGCCTGATGTCCATGGGCTGAGAAGAAATAAGTTTGGGGGGAAAATAATGAATGCGTTGTTCTTGGGTTACGGAAAGATGGGAAGTGCCCTGGGAGAGTCCTGGTACGCCGGTGGCCTAGTCGAGCGTCTGGTGGCGGTTGACCCCGGCCTTCCACGAGGTATGTCGGCAGAGGTTGTCGGTAGCGCCGCTGACCTTGTTGATGAGGCATTTGATGTCATCGTCCTTGCCGTAAAACCGGCCGTGGCGCGCCAGGCCATTGCTTCCTTGCCCACCAGGGCATTGTCCCGTGCCGTATTGATTTCAGTCATGGCGGGCGTTAGCTGCGCGCAACTGTGTGATGCAGCGGGCAAGGATGTGCCGGTTGTGCGCGCGATGCCCAATACGCCTGTCATGGTTAATCAGGGGTGCACCGGCTTGTACAGCGTTACCTTGAACGATGCGGCGAAGCGTAGACAAGTCAAGAGCTTGTTCGACGCCGTTGGCGTTGCTGTATGGCTAGAGCGCGAAGGGCTACTGGATGCGGTGACTGCTATCAGTGGCAGCGGCCCTGCTTACTACCATCTGTTCAGCGAAGCCCTCTGTAACGCAGGCATTGAACTGGGCCTTCCAGCTGAGTTGGCCCGGGTCCTCGCCGCTCACACTGCCCGTGGTGCTGCCGAGTTGCAGTGCAAGTCCGACGTGAGCTTCGTGGCGCTCCGCGAGGCGGTCACCTCTGCCAACGGCACCACCGCTGCAGCGATCGCCCAATTTGAAGCGCAGGATCAGCTACGACG
Source organism: Pseudomonas sp. MWU13-2105 (assembly GCF_023242315.1). Taxonomy (GTDB): domain Bacteria; phylum Pseudomonadota; class Gammaproteobacteria; order Pseudomonadales; family Pseudomonadaceae; genus Aquipseudomonas. The sequence continues at coordinate 360,802 of NZ_JALLIY010000005.1, read as the reverse complement.
ACTTGTCAACGCAGCGGCTCAGGCAGCTCACGACCGGTCGATCGAACTGTCCCGGCAGGGTTGAAGCAGAAGAGCACCTAGGTCGCCAGTTACGAATGGACGGCGCTGATCACAACAAAAAACGGACAACATCAATTCCCGACTGCCCTGACTTTCCTGACGTGGTACATAGGAGCTAACAATGAGAATGACGCAAGATACGGTTCGCTTGCCGAACCAACAAACGGCCGCTCAGCCCGGGAGCGCGCCGTTCTACTCGAATATGGCGTTCCAGATGTTCGCGGCACTGATTGCCGGTGCTCTGCTCGGAGTTTTTGATCCCGGTTTCGCTGTTGAACTGAGTCCGCTGTCGGCGGCGTTCATGAAGATGATCAAGTCCCTCGTGGGACTGGTGATCTTTCTCACCATCGTTAATGGCATTGCCAATATCGGTAAAGGGTCTAATGTTGGCAGGCTGGGCCTGCGCGCATTGATCTACTTCGAAGTCCTGACGACCTTGGCAATGCTCATGGGGTTGATAGTGTCCAAGCTGTTGACTCCTGGCGCCGGGATGAATATTGACTATCACACGCTGAATACGGGCGCCATCGTATCGTTCATTTCAACAGCAGAGCATCGGACAACCGTGGGCTGGTTATTGTCGATCATTCCCGACACCTTTGTTTCAGCTTTCACCAGCGGGAACTTGCTCCCGGTATTGCTCATGGCGGTGATGTTCGGGGTTGCCTTGCTCCGCATGGGGCCGCGCTCTGCTGACGTCGTAGACCTGATGGAAAAGATCTCGGAGGCTGTCTTCGGGATGGTGGGCATGGTGATGAAGTTCGCGCCGTTGGCCGTATTCGGGGCCATCGGGTACACCATCGGCAATTATGGGCTTGGCTCGATGGTACCGCTGGCCAAGTTTCTCTTGCTGTTCTACCTGTGCTGTGTGGCCTTCATCATTCTGGTACTGGGGACGGTATGCCTGTACTCCCGGATCAGTCTCTGGCTTCTCGTCAAATATCTGCGGGTTGAAATACTACTGGCATTCGGGACTGCCTCATCCGAGGCAGTGCTCCCGAACATCATGAAAAAATTGGTGGACGCGGGGGTCAAGAAGCACGTCGTTGGTTTTGTAATTCCCGCCGGCTTTTCATTCAACCTCGACGGATCATCAATGTACTTTGTCATGGCGATCATGTTCATTGCTCAAGCGTGCAACATACCGCTGACGCTGACTCAAGAGCTCTCCATGATCTTGATCTTCATGGTCACCTCCAAGGGCATCGCGGGTGTCGCGGGAGCGGGTTTTGTCACCCTGGCCGCCACGTTGCAAATGTTTCCCGAAATACCACTGGCCGGTATTGTCCTTTTGCTGGGCATTGATCGCTTCATGGATGCCATGCGCACCGTGACGAATATTGTGGGTAACGCCGTGGCAACTCTGACGCTGGCCAGGATGGACGGCGCTCTGGATTACAGCGTACTCAATAATGCGTTGGGCATCTCGAAAAAAAATTGATCAAACGGTCATGAGTTTTCAACGTCGGCGATGTGGAGTCCAATCGCCTCATTCACTTGATAAATCAGAAAGGCAAGACGATGACTGCAAAAGTCGGACGTGTAGATCACCCGGTAGTCGCGGTATACGACCTCAAGGCCACTCGCGCTCAATACCAGAAACTCGGCTTCGTCGTACCCCCCAGCGGCAAGCACCAGGAGTGGGGCACAGAGAACCTTTGCATCATGTTCGCTGGTGACTACCTCGAGATCCGGGGTATAGGCGATCCCAACAAATTCCTTGCTGGCGTGGATAAGTTTCTTGAAAAGGGCCAGGGTCTCTATAGCGTTGCGTTCAATGCCAAGTCGGCTGATGAAAGTTATAAAATGGGCATTGAGTCCGGAATTGGCATCGAGCCCCCAAAGCACCTCAACCGTAAGCTCGTCCTGGAGGACAAGGTGCTCGACCTGCATTTTCGGACTGTGATGCTTGACCATAGCCTTTATCCAGGCCTGACTCACGCAAACCTGTGCGAGCACCTCACCGCAGACACCCTGCGCCAACCAGGTTGGCTGGACCATCCAAATGGTGTGATTTCATTCGGACGCCTGGTGGGTGTCGTCAGCGACTTCGATGGCGCTGAATCGGCCTACAACAAGCTGCTGGGAGCTGAAAGCGTTCGCCGTGAAGCCGGTCGCATCTGGCTCAACTTTGGCGAGGGGGCAGATATTGAGCTGATCACCCCGGCCGAGGCCTTGCAGCGTGGAGATGATCATCCGGTCCGTGGTGACGCCTACCTTGCGTCCGCCACGCTGATGGTCAAGGACATCGCTACCACTGCCCAGGTGTTCTATGCGAACAATATCCGCTTCAGGGCCGAAGTAGATGGTTCTCTGCGTGTCGATCCGCAAGAGGCTTGTGGTGCGCATCTGTACTTCAAGCAAGCTTAATCCTGCTTGACCTCGGCCACGGGCGGCCGGTCCGCCTGGGGCTTTTTTATACGGCGCTTTGGCGCCGTTTCCTGCGTGACCCATTGGTAATGCGCGGGATAATTCTGGTGGACATGTATTTAAAAGTAAGCTGGCATAAGGCCCTGTGAATGCACACATTTTTTCCATATTGACTTCATTTTGACAGATTAATGTCATGATTTTAATCAGTTGATTAGTCAAGATTGGCGTATGCACCTCTTTCAATGCAAGGAACAAGATCCATGCCGGTGACCAGGTATATTCTGTCTTTTTTTATATTATTCAGTTATTTGCCCGCTTATGCAGAGAACACCCCGCAGGGATTTGGAGCGGGGACCATCGGTGGAGCAGGTGGGGCTGTGGTGCGGGTCCATAACCGTAATGAGTTGCAGCATGCGCTGTGCCAGACTTACGGTCCCGGCGGTTTTTGTTCTGACGCCACGCCCCGTATTGTCGAGGTGGACGGTACATTCGATTACACAGGGACCGAGGGACGAGACGCCAAACCGGGATGTCTTTATGGCGATGCCTGTCCAGCTTCCTCGCCATATAAATCAGAAATGCTGGCTTTACTGAATTCCGACGACAAACATTGCGACGGCAAACCCATCATTCAGGTGGCCTTCGACAATGCCCCTAACAATCCGCTGAAGGTTGGCTCCAACAAGACTGTGATTGGCATTGGTGCTTCCGCAACGCTGAAAGGCAAGGGGCTGGCCCTCAAGGGCGTCAGGAATGTCATCATCCGCAATCTGACCTTCAGCGATATCAATCAGGGGGTCATCTTCGCGGGTGATGCGTTAACGCTGGATGATGTAGATCATGTCTGGATTGACCATAACCATTTCAAGAACATCGGGCGTCAGATGATCGTCGGCGGGTTCAAGCCCACCCTGCATGTCAGCATTTCCTGGAACGATTTCGATGGCGAAAATCTGTACTCTCACAACTGCAGTGGCAAGCATTATTGGAACCTGCTGATGGCAGCGAAGGCACAAAGCATCACGATGTCCTATAACTGGTTTCACCATTTCTCGGGGCGCGCGCCAAAAATCGGTGGCGACGATGTGGTCGTCCATATGGTGAACAACTATTTTGAAGATGGTTCTTGGCATGCTCTGGATGCGGTCGATCCGGCCCGAGTGCTGGTCGAGGGCAATGACTTTGAAAATGTCGTCCTACCCATTACCCGGACCGATCATCCCGGCCATATTTTTGGCATGCAAGGCGACTTGGATGTGTCCTCCCAGGCTAAATGTCACGCGGTTCTCGGACGGTCATGCCTGGGTAATATCGCCAATCCACCCCCCAAGGTGAACGGTTTTAACACCGACAGCAGTGTGCTTGACGCTTTCGCCAAAATCCCTGGACCCCAGATCGAATCCCCTATTCCTGCCCAGGACGTTCCTGCGATGGTCAAGGCTGGGGCAGGTACGGGGCATATATGATCAGGCATATCATAGGTGATGACACAGGGGGCTTGCGCCAGTGTCAGTCACGTATGCTACTCAGATAATCGAACAGCTTGGCCGCTTCCGGGGCCAGTTGTGCCGGATCCTTGACCCCGACGAACAAGGTGCGCTGGGCCCAGTCATCGCTCAGATCGACAGCAATCAAGCGGGTGCCGAGCAATTCGGCACGTACGGATGGCAACGGCAAGATCCCGATCCCCAAACCGGCTTCGATCATGCGACAGATACCGTCGAAGCTGCTGACCTGAATACGCACCTTGAGGACTTTGCCTGCATTCACGGCGGCATCGGTGATTCGGCGCAGCAACGAGCTGCCTTGGTTGAGCGCCACATAATCGAAATCGAGCGTATCCGTGAAGGACACGCTGCGCTCTTTGGCCAGCTCATGGCCGACCGGCACCAGTAGCACGAGTCGGTCATTACGATAGGGCAGTTTGTACAAACCCTCAGCCGGTACGTTATCGGCAAAAATGCCGATATCGGCACGCCCGTTTTCCACGGCTTGGATGATCGGTTCACTGAGGGCTTCTTCCAGCCCGATGCGTACGTGCGGGTTGGCCTGCAGGAAATGCGCGAGGTCATCGGGCAGGAACTGGACCACGGCGGAGGTGTTGGCGCACAAGCGCACATGCCCGCGCACGCCAACCGCGTAATCACTGGCGTCTGACGCCATGCGGTTCACCCCTTCAAGAATCGTGCGGGCGTGCTCCGCTATTCCTTGGCCCGCGGCCGTCAGTTCGAGTCCCCTCGGCAGGCGCACGAACAACGGACACTGGGTCGTGCGCTCCAGCTCAGCCAGACGCTTGCTGGCCGCCGAAACCGTCATGTTGGCCTTGTCGGCGGCACGGGTCAGGTTTCCCGTCTCGGCGGCGAAAATCAGCAGGCGCAATGACAGCAGGTCGAAATGCAGGGGATTGATCATCAAAAGGGTCCGAGGTTTTCCAGTTTGGAAAGGGTAGTGGCGAAATATGAAATTTTCATCTGCCCGATTTGTGTCGATTATCCATATCACAAGTACTCGACAAGAACGGTAAACGTCATGGGATTACCTCTGCAAGGTGTCAAGGTCGTGGAGCTCGGTCAACTGATTGCCGGGCCCTTTGCGGCGAAAATGCTCGGTGAGTTTGGCGCCGATGTGATCAAGATCGAGCCGCCGGTCAGCGGCGACCCGTTGCGCAAATGGCGCTTGCTACACGATGGCACCTCCGTCTGGTGGGCCGCGCAGTCGCGCAACAAACGCTCGCTGACCCTGGATTTGCGTCAGGCCGAGGCGCAACAGGTGGTGCGCCAGTTGGTGGCTGATGCCGATGTGCTGATCGAGAATTTCCGCCCGGGCACCCTGGAAAGCTGGGGCCTGGGCTGGGACACGCTGCATGCGCTGAACCCGAAACTCATCATGCTGCGGGTCTCCGGCTACGGTCAGACCGGACCCTATCGTGATCGTCCCGGATTCGGCGTGATCGGCGAAGCCATGGGTGGCCTGCGGCATCTCTCCGGTGAGCCCGGGCGCACGCCGGTCAGGGTCGGCGTTTCCATTGGCGACTCGTTGTCGGCCCTGCACGGGGTGATCGGGATACTCCTCGCCCTGCGTCATCGCGAGCAGAACAGCGGGGAAGGGCAGCAGATCGACGTGGCGCTGTACGAGTCGGTGTTCAACATGATGGAAAGCCTGTTGCCCGAATACTCGGTGTTCAACACCGTGCGTGAGCCCGCCGGCAGCAGTTTGCCGGGGATCGCCCCGACCAATGCCTATCGCTGCCGCGACGGCGGTTTTGCCCTGATCGCCGGCAATGGCGACAGCATCTATCAACGCCTGATGGAAGTAATCGGTCGCCGTGATCTGGGGGCTGATCCCGATCTCGCGCAGAACGACGGCCGCGTGTTGCAGGTCGAGCGCATCGATGCCGCAATCTCGCAATGGACCGCGCGACTCGGCCTCGACGAAGTCCTGTCGATCCTGACCGAGGCACGTATCCCCGCCGGCAAGATCTACAACGCCGCCGACATCGCCCAGGACCCGCATTACCGGGCGCGCGACATGCTGCTCGACAGCCAGTTGGACGACGGCACACCCGTAACCTTGCCTGGCATCGTGCCCAAGCTGGGCACCACGCCCGGTCGCGTGATGCGCTCGGCACCGACCCTGGGCCAGCACACCGCCGAGATTCTCGGCGAGCTGGGTATCGACCCCGCGCAGCAGGCCGACTGGCGCCAACGCGGCATCATCTGAACCCGAGGAATTTTATGAAACGTCTTTTCCTACAGGAAGTCGCCACCCGTGACGGCTTCCAGAACGAAGCACGGTTTATCGAAACCGCCGACAAGATCGCCCTGATCGATGCCCTCAGCCAGTGTGGCTTCGCCAAGATCGAGGTCACCTCGTTCACCTCGCCCAAGGCCATTACCGCGCTGCGGGATGCCGAGGCGGTGATGCACGGCATCCGCCGCAATCCGGCGGTGGAATACACCGTGCTGGTGCCCAACGTGCGCGGTGCCGAGCGGGCCCTGGCGTGCAATATCGATGAAGCCAACCTGGTGATGTCGGTCAGTGAACCGCACAACCGCTCCAACCTGCGCATGAGTCGCGAGCAGTCGTTTGCCCAGCTCAGCGAAGTGTTTCGGGTCATAGGCCAGGGGCCGGTGGCGACCAATGTGTCGTTGTCGACAGTGTTCGGCTGTCCGATGCAGGGCGATGTGCCGGTGGGGGAGGTCCTGCACTGGGTCGAGCGCTTTGCCGAACTGGGCGCCCGTGGCGTGACCCTGTGCGACACCACCGGCATGGCCTACCCGAGCCAGGTCGAGGCGCTCTCCAGGGCGGTGCGTGAGCGTTTTCCGGCGCTGCAACTGACCCTGCATTTCCACAACACCCGGGGTATGGCCCTGGCCAATGCCCTGGCGGCCATTGACGCAGGTATCGATCGCTTCGACGCGTCCCTTGGCGGGCTGGGCGGTTGCCCCTACGCGCCGGGGGCCAGTGGCAATGTCTGCACCGAAGACTTGCTGCACATGCTGCAGTTGATGGGCTTCGACACCGGGGTCGACCTGGACCGCGTGCTGGCGGCTGCCGCACGGTTGCCGGGGCTGGTCGGCCACGAGATTCCCAGCCAGATCCTCAAGGCCGGCAAACGCCTGGACCTGCATCCGATACCCGCCCATGTCGCCAACCTGGAAAAACAGGTGCCGTCGACCCGAACCCAGGAGCTGCAACCATGATCGACCATCTTGACCATCTGGTGCTGACCACCATCGACCCGGTGGCCGCCGAGGATTTCTATGTTCGGGTCATGGGCATGCAGGTGCAGACCTTCGCTGGCGGGCGCAAGGCGTTCGCCTTCGGCCAGCAGAAAATCAATCTGCACGTGCGCGGCCACGAGTTCGAACCCAAGGCGCACCTGCCGGTGCCAGGGGCGCTGGACCTGTGTTTTATCGCCTCGGTCCCCCTGGACCAGGTGATTGCCCATCTGGCCCGTGTCGATTGGCCGATTATTGAAGGCCCGGTGTTGCGCACCGGAGCCACGGGGCCGATCCGTTCGGTGTATGTGCGTGACCCGGACCTGAACCTGATCGAGATTTCCGAGCTCGTGCAGCCGGAGCGTGCAGTATGAGGGTGGTGTTTCTCGACAGTGCTAGCCTGCCCGTGGGCATTGCACGTCCAGCTTGGGTGACGGACTGGCAGGACCGTTCCGACACAGCGCCCGATCAGGTGGTGGAAGCCGCCCGTGCTGCCGATGCCGTGATCACCAACAAGGTACGCATCGGTCGGGCCGAATTGGAGCAACTGCCGAACCTGAAATTCATCTGCGTCGCCGCCACCGGTTACGACTGCATCGACCTGGCGGCCTGCCGTGATTTCGCCGTGGTGGTGTGCAATGTCCCGGCCTACTCGGCGCAAAGCGTCGCCGAGTCGGTGATCGCGTCGATCTTCGCCTTGCGCCGGCAGCTGTTCGCCTACCAGGCCGCCGCCGTGCGCGATTGGCCGGATTCGCGGCACTTCTGCGTCCACCGCTCGCCGATCCGGGATGTGCAGGGCAGTGTGCTGGGTATCGTCGGCAAAGGTGGCATCGGCCAGGCCACGGCACGTCTGGCCAGTGCCCTGGGCATGCAGTTGCTCTATGCCGAACACCGTGGTGTGGTCCCGGTTCGCAAGGGATATCAGGCGTTTGAAACGGTGCTGGCGCAAAGCGACGTGATCTCGCTGCACTGCCCACTGACCGAGCACACCCGCCACCTGATCGGTGCCGCAGAGCTGGCGCGGATGAAACCCGGCGCGGTGCTGATCAATACCGCCCGCGGGCCGTTGGTGGATGAAGCGGCGGTGCTCGCCGCCCTCGACAGCGGCCGTCTTGGCGGTGCCGCCCTCGATGTGTTGGGCCAGGAACCACCGGCGGCCGACCAGCCCTTGCTCACCAGCTGCCACGCCAACCTGATCGTCACGCCCCATGTCGCCTGGGCCAGCCAGAGCAGCCTGCAACGGCTGGCCGACGGCATCCTCGGCAACCTGCATGGCTACTACTCGGGGAATCTGATCAACCTCGTCTCGTAACGGCTTCACCACCCAACAACAAGGTCCACTCATGAAAACAATAACAATCACACCGGTCCGTCAGCTTGTCTCGTTATTCATTGCCGCACTGTCCCTGGGTGTACTGTTGCAGGTGACACCCGCCGCGGCGGCGGCCAGCGTGCCGCCAGGCACCCCGGTGGCGGGGATGGTTGATCACGTCGACCATATCGTCCTGACCGCCACTGACCCGCAAGCAACCATTCATTTCTACACCGAGGTGATGGGCATGCATCTGGAGCAGTTCGGTGAGGGCCGGGTGGCCTTCACGTTCGGCAACCAGAAAATCAACATGCACGTGCGCGGTCATGAAGTCGAACCCAAGGCCCACCTGCCGGTGCCGGGCTCCCTGGATCTGTGCTTTATCGCCAGCGTGCCACTGAATGAGGTCATCGCCCACCTCAAAGCAGTGAACTGGCCTCTGGTCGAAGGCCCGGTGATCCGAACCGGTGCCAGAGGGCCGATTCGTTCGGTGTACCTGCGTGATCCCGATCTCAACCTGATCGAGATTTCCGAGTACATCCAGAAATAATCATCCCCGAAACAATCTTTCCCTGGTGGCTGGTCGCGTATCGGTATGGCGATCAGACGCCAGGGGAAATGCATCACGCCTGCGAGGAAGCCGTCATGACAACAACAATTACACCCTCGATTGCCGAAAAACCACCGAGCCAATCACGACTGCGCCGTGTGTTCCGCCATCTGTATGTGCAGGTGTTGCTCGCAATCCTGCTGGGCATCGCCTTCGGTCATTTCTACCCCAGCCTGGGCGAAGAAATGAAACCGCTGGGCGACACGTTCATCAAGCTGATCAAGATGCTGATTGCGCCGATTATCTTCTGCACCGTGGTCAGCGGCATTGCCAGTATGCAGAGTCTCAAACGCATTGGCCGGGTCGGCTTTAAGTCGTTACTGTATTTTGAGGTGCTGACCACCCTGGCATTGGTGGTCGGACTGATCGGCGTGAATTTGATGCATCCCGGTGCGGGTATGCATATCAACCCGGCGAGCCTGGATGTCCATGCGGTCGATAGCTACAGCAAGTTGGCTCATGAACAGAGCGTGGTGGGCTTTCTCACCCATATTGTGCCGAGCACTGTACTGGGGGCGTTTGCCGAGGGTGATATCCTCCAGGTACTGTTCATTTCAATCCTGTTTGCCTTTGCCTTGCAGATGCTTGGCGCTGCCGGCAAGCCGCTGCTGAACCTGATCGACCTGGTGGCCCAGGCGTTTTTCCGCATGGTCAGGATCGTCATGTATGTCTCGCCGCTGGGCGCCTTTGGCGGCATGGCCTTCACCATCGGCAAGTACGGTGTGGGCTCCCTGGGCGCCTATGGCAACTTGCTGATTTGCTACTACGTGACAGCGCTGTTTTTTGTGTTCGTGATTCTCAACCTGGTCGCGCGGTTGGCGGGTTTCAGCTTGTGGCAGTTTCTCAAGTACATCCGCGATGAGCTGTTTCTCGTGCTGGGCACCTCGTCTTCGGAGTCGGCCTTGCCGCGCTTGATGGGCAAACTGGAGCGCCTGGGCTGCGAGAAGTCGGTGGTCGGGCTGGTGGTGCCGTCGGGGTACTGCTTCAACCTCGATGGCAGTTGCATCAACATGACGGTGCTGGCGATTTTCATTGCCCAGGCGCTGGATATCCACCTGGACCTGTGGCACCAGATCACCTTGTTGTTCATTCTGCTGTTGACCTCCAAAGGCGCGGCCAGTGTCACTGGTGGTGCGTTCATCACCCTGGCGGCCACCCTCGGTAGCCTGGATGTGATCCCGGCGGCCGGACTGGTGCTTGTACTGGGGGTCTATCGATTCATTTCCGAGGGCGGGGCGCTGATCAATGTGATCGGCAACGGTGTGGCCACGCTGTTCATTGCCAAGTGGGAAGGGGTGCTGGACGAGGAGAAGCTGGCGGCCGAGTTGCACAAGGGCAGTGCCCGTGAGCGAGAGGCACAGCCCTGAAAGAGTTGTCGCAAGACGGCCCCAAGACCACTCAGTCCACGAAAGCTGGGTGGTTTTGGGTTTCTTTCTAGGTGTGGTATCCCAGGTTGCTGTCGCTGTGGGTCTCTTTCGTTGTTTAATCCTTATTTACATAGTAATGGGGTTTAGTTGCGAAGCGCATTCCAACAGCATTTGGCGCAACCAACGGTGTGCGGGGTCATCATCCAAGTGTTTGGGCCACGCCAGCGTTTCTACCAAGGGCGGCATATCAAACGGTACCTCGACCAGGCGCAGGGGCAGCAGCTGCGCAAAGTATGTGGCCAGACGCCGGTGCAGGGTGGCGATGCGCTTGGTGCCGATAACGAGCGAGGGCAGGGTGGTAAAATTGTCCACGCTGGATTCGACGCGTCGCTGCACCCCATAACGGGGTAAGAACCATTCCTCGAAAGCCACGCTTCGGCTGTCGCCGATCTTGACCGAAGCGTGGCCCATCTGCAGGTATTGATCAAAGGTCATTGAGGCGCCGACTTCCTCGTTGTGCGTCCAGACTATGCACGCGTGTGTATCGATAAATAGCGCGACTTTAGGGTGTGTCAGTCCATCGGTGTATTGGTTGGGCATGATCATCAGGTCGACGTCATCTCGTTCGAACAGTTCCACCCCGTCACGCGGAGGGTGGCGGATATCCAACGCGACGCCGGGTGCCTCTTGCGCCAATCTCACAACCAAGTCGGGCAGCAGCACAGTCGTCACGTAATCGGAGGCGTAGAGGGAAAAGCGCCGTTGCACGGTGGCGGGGTCAAAGTCCGGTTTTATCGAAATCGCTGCCTTGGCCCTCGACAACGTTTCGCGTACCGGGCCGATCAAGCTCAGACCCATAGGTGTAGGTAACAGCTGGCGACCGACCGGGGTGAGTAGCTCATCGCCAAAATACTCCCGCAACCGGGCCAGTGCCGCACTGGCAGCGGACTGCCCGATGTGCAATCGCTCGCTGGCGCGGGTCACGTTGCGCTCTTCAAGCAACACATCCAGAGCGAGCAGGAGGTTCAGGTCAAAGCCATTCAAACGCATGGTGTGGATCTCGTTGTTATATGAATGAAATCGATGGCGCGCATTGATCGAACTTGTTTTTCAGGCACTCAGGCCGACCTTATCGTACACGTGAGCCTTCTGGCCCGTGAGGATCAGGAGGAAGTCCAACAATAAAAAGTGCTTGAGCACGCTGGCCGGAGATACGTCCATGAACACTCCAGATACCGTCGGTGGTCGGGCCGTCCTGACCTTGGCACACGTTGCCGGAATGGTTGACATGGTGGCGTTGCCACTGTGGATCGGAGCCCTGATGCAGTACTACCAATTTAGCGCACCTCAGGCCGGAGGAACCGTTTCACTGTTTCTGCTGGCAGTGGTGCTGGTCAGCGGTGCGCTGGCACCGCACTTCAGTCGTTTGCCCCATCGTCTGTTGGCTGCCGCAGGCTTTGCCGTTGCCGCGTGTGCATTTTTCCTGGCCTATGACCAACAAGGTACCTCAGAGCACTGGGGCGTCCTGATCGCGCTGCATGGCTTGGCAGGAGTCGGTATTGGCTGCGCCTTGTCGGTGACCCATGGGGCGATCGGGCGCAACGGTAACCCGCATCGCCTGTTTGCCATGGTGAGCATGGCGTTGGGGCTTTCTGCGGTGTTGTTTCTTAGTTTGATGCCGATGTTCATTGCCCGTTTGGGGGCACCGGTCCTGTTTCTCGCTTTCGCACTATTGATGACTTTGGCGGCAGTGGTAGCGGCGTTGTTTTTCCCTTCGATTGAAGTTCGATTGGCGTCCACTCAGTCGGCTACGGGCAAGGTGCGTCTGCCTCGCCCGACGTGGCCGATCATCGGCGTGGTGATCTGCCTGACGATGAATCAGTCGATGGTGTTTGGTTTTCTCGAGCGCCTGGGGCATTCGCGTGGTTTCAGCAGTGGGGAGGTCAATGGCGTCCTCATCTGCCTGGGCCTCGTCAACTTGTTGCCCGGACTGCTCGCGGCGTTATTGCAGAAGCGCTGGTCGGCTATCTGGGTCGGCATAGTGGGCCCGGTCATACAAGCCATTCTCGCTCTGGTCATGGTGCAAACCCCACAGTTTGGCCCCTATGCCTTGGCAGCAAGCCTGTATGTCGCCGTCGTGATCTTCACCCATACCTTTCTCTTCGGCCTGCTGACTCGGCTGGATCCCTCGGGGGCCGCAGCCTCCGCGACACCGGCGATGACCATGATCGGTTCATGCATCGGTCCTCTTCTGGGCGGATTGGTTGTGGCCAGCATCGGTTACCAGGGATTGGGCTGGGCAGCCTGCCTGATTGCACTGGTGGCTGTGCTGTTGATGCGTCTGGTCCAGCGCCGCGAGCAGGCGTGTGTCAGCCCCCGACGTACTGTGGCTCATGAAGCTGCCTGAAACAGCGATCACCTCTAGCCGGTGATATCCGCACACCTTGTTCCCCCTTCTCGAACGATGGCGAATGCTATGAAAGATATCTGCATGATAATCGGCGGACAGTCGGTCCGCGCCCACCCTGATGAATGCTTCGAGCGGCTCGACCCGTTGAGTGGCGAGGTGGCCAGCCGTGCTCCGGCCGCGAGTGTGCAAGACGCGCGTGACGCGGTGGACGCTGGTGCTGCCGCGTTCCCGGCCTGGGCCGCCATGGGGCCAAGCGCACGTCGGACACTGTTGCTGGCGGGTGCCCGCGAACTGGCGGCACGCTGCGATGAGTTCACCGACTTGATGGCCCGGGAAACCGGTGCTTCGAGACTCTGGGCTGAGTTCAATGTTCACCTGGCCGAGAACATGTTAATTGAAGCGGCTTCGCTCACTACTCAAATTGGTGGTGAAGTGATTCCTTCTGATCAAGCGGGCAGTCTGTCACTGGCGCTGCGTGTGCCGGCTGGGGTAGTACTGGCGATTGCTCCCTGGAATGCGCCTGTCATTCTCGGCGTGCGTTCCCTGGCGATTGCCCTGGCCTGCGGAAATACCGTGGTAATGAAGGCCTCGGAGCTTTGCCCGGCTACTCACGGGTTGATCGTCGAGGCACTGAACTGTGCCGGCTTGCCCGCCGGTGTACTCAATTTCATCACCAATGCCCCCCAGGATGCCGAAGCTGTGGTCGAGGCGATGATTGCCCACCCGGCAGTGCGCCGCATTAACTTCACCGGCTCGACCCGAGTGGGCAAGCTGATTGCCGAGACCTGCGCGCGTTATCTCAAACCCTCTGTTCTGGAACTGGGGGGCAAGGCACCGTTGCTGGTGCTCGATGATGCCAATATCGATGCGGCGGTGGACGCGGCGTGTTTTGGCGCATTTATGAATTCAGGTCAAATCTGCATGTCCACCGAGCGGCTGGTGGTCGACCGGCAGGTGGCTGACGAGTTCGTTGCCAAACTGGCGTACAAGACCAGTCGACTGCCCAAAGGTGATCCGCGCATTCACGCCGATAGACCCACGGTGTTGGGCGCAGTCGTCGACAGGGCGACCTTGGCGCGTTGCAATGCCCTGATCGCCGATGCCCTGGCCCAGGGCGCAACCCTGGTCTGTGGCGGGGTTGGCGACTCGTTGATTATGCAGGCCACGTTGCTGGATCACGTGACTGAGCGCATGCGACTTTACAGCGAAGAGAGTTTCGGTCCGGTCAAGGGCATTGTCCGGGTGGCGGGCGTGGAGGCGGCCATCGCTTGCGCCAATGACAACCCCTATGGCCTTTCGGCGGCGGTGTTCGGCAACGATGTCGCCCGTGCTCTCGGAGTGGCCAAGCGTATTGACACAGGTATTTGCCACATCAATGGCCCCACCGTACATGACGAGGCGCAGATGCCTTTTGGCGGAGTGAAAGGTTCCGGCTGGGGTCGCTTTGGCGGCAAGGCGGGCATCGATGCGTTCACCGAGTTGCGCTGGATGACCATTCAAACAACACCCCGTGAGTATCCCTTCTGAAGGACCTTCCCATGAGTTCAAAAAGCGTTGCTATTGGCTTGCAGTTTCCTGATCAATTGCTGTATCGCGGCTACTCGGCACCTGCCCGAATCGAGGCCGATGTGCATGACCTCGAGGTCATTGGCACGCTGCCCGCGGAGCTCAATGGTGCCTATTTCCGTAACAGCGCCGACCCTACTTACCCCGCGCTGTTGGGCGCCGATATTTTTCTCAACGGCGACGGTATGGTCCACAGCATCCGTTTCGAAAATGGTCACGCCGATCTGAAGACCCGTTATGTGCGCACTGAAAAATTCGAGTTGGAGCGTAAGGCGCGTCGTGCGCTGTTTGGGGCCTATCGCAACCCGTTCACCGATTTACCCGAGGTGTCGGGCAAGGACAACAATACAGCCAATACGTCGGTGATGTGGCATCACGGCAAGTTGTACGCACTCAAAGAGTCTGGTCGCCCTTATGAGCTGGATCCGCTTACTCTGGAAACCTTGGGTGAGCGTGATTTCAACGGAGCACTGAAAAGCAAGACCTTCACCGCCCATCCAAAATACGATCCACTGACCGGTGAATGCATAGCCTTTGGTTACAACACCGAAGGCGTGGCCAGCGATGAGATCGAGATCTACACCATCACTGCTGAGGGTGAGTTGACTCGCACCGAACGCTTCAAAGCGCCTTACTGTTCGATGGTGCACGACGTGCTGGTGTCACGGAATTTCATTGCGTTCGTTATCTGCCCGATGGTTTGCGACTGGGAGCGTGTCAAGCGTAGGGAACCTTACTGGCACTGGGATTCAAAGAAACTGACCCATGTGGCGGTGATTCCGCGTGAGCAAGGTGTCAGCGGTATTCGCTGGTTCACCTGCCCTCATGTGGCGATGCAGACGCACAGCTTCAATGCCTGGGAGGAGTCGACGGAGCAAGGTCTACGGTTGCACCTTGACCACTTCGTCACGGCATCGGGTTGGTTGAGCCAGTTTCCGGATATCCATGATGCTCAAGCCGTCGAAAAGCCGCCGTTTGGTGAGCGTTGGTCTTTCGACCTCGACCAGTCGGGCGATCGTTTTGAAGTGCGGCGCCTGATCGACCATATCGGCGAAATGCCGGCTGTCGATCGCCGCTTCGCCATGTCCAGAACCCGGCACTTTTGGTTCGGCACCAATAACCCCTCTCTGGGGCCGATGTTGGAGTGGGGTCCAAAGGGGCCTCCGTTTACCTGCATCGGCCATTACGACGAACACACCGATACCCTGAGTTTTTGGTACGCTGGCCCGGATTCCGCACCCGAAGAACCGTATTTCGTGCCCCGTAGTCAGGACGCTGAAGAGGGCGATGGCTGGTTGCTGACCATGGTTGGTCGCCGTGCACAAAATCGTACTGATCTGGTCATTCTCGATGCTCGCTGTATCGAGCAGGGGCCAGTGGCGGTGGTCAAGATCCCGTGCCGGTTACATGAAGGCTTTCATGGTACGTGGGTGAGTGCGCAGGCTTTGGGCTGGTAAACCAGGGTTGCGAACAGCGAGGAACGTTGCCAATTCTGATACCTAGACAAAAAACTCCCGCCATGAGCGGGAGTTTGTTTTTCCAGCACCGATCACAGACGCAGTGCAGTGCGCCATTGCGAAAGTAAATCGTGCAGTTCGCTGTCAGTTTCAGCGGTACCAAACACATAGTGGTCGGGGCGTACTAGCACCGCGTGGCACTGGTAGTGTTCCATCCATTGGGTCAATACACCTTCGGCATCGGTACATTGATCAGCGTCGGGTTTCACCAGGGTCAGGCCGGCGAGTTCGACTGGGTTCTGGAGCCGCGCGTCCATGACCAATCGCCAGCCATAACCATAAAGCTCATCCATCAGTGAGGTGTCCCGCAGGTTTTGGCCATGCAAGCGTGGCTGTACGAACAGGCAACCCCTTGCCTCGCTGGTGTGGGTCGACAGCAGGCCGCTGCGCAGCGGCGGCAGGATGTCCTGACGCGGAGTGTCCTTGACCACGCCGTCGCATTCGGCCAACAGTTGCAGGTCTCGGGCCATTGCTTTGGCTGTGTCACGCTCGCAGATGGTTGCGCCGATCTGCTTCAAGCGGCCGGTCAACTCGCTGACGTGTGCTTTACGCTCAATGCCATAGCTATCGAGCAGCATTTCTGCGGCCTCACCCTGCACGTCACCGTTGTGTACGGCGATCAACTTCCAGGCCAGATTGCTGGCGTCCCGGATACCCTGGCACATTCCCTGGCCGAGAAACGGCGGTTGCATGTGCGCAGCATCTCCGGCAAGAAATACGCAGCCCTGACGCCAGTCTTCTGCTACCAATGCATGGAAGCGATAACTCGCTTGCCGCCACAGGGTGCCATCTTCCGGCGACAACCAACGTGACAGCAGCGACCAGGTACCAGCCTCGGTGGCGACTTGGGCGGGGTCCTCGCCGGGCTTGAGCGAAATCTCCCAGCGCCGGTGATTGCCAGGGCCTATGACGAGTGTGCAAGGTCGCTCAGGCTCGCAATACTGGACACTGACATCAGGTAACTTGGCCAGACCGCGCTCGTTGACCTTTACGTCCACCACCAGCCAGGGTTCGTCAAAGTCCAAGTCCTGAAGATCAATACCCAAGAGTCCCCGGGTGGTGCTGCCTCCACCATCGCAGGCAATTACCCACCTTGCCTCGATGACCTGTTCTTCGCCTTGGTCCGAAAGCGTCGCGAGGGATGCGCCCTGCGCATCGGCGATTAAATCCTGTACGTCATATCCGAAGGCCGTAGTGACGGTTTTCAACTGAGCCAGGCGTTCGCGCAGCACTTGCTCGACCGGTGGCTGAGTGAAGACCATCGAGGGGGTGTAGCCCATCGGATAGGGTGGCGCAATCATGGTCATGCGGCGAATAAGCTCGCCATTTACCCCATAGAACTCTGAAGGGGTGAAAGGCTCGCAGTAGGGAAGAATTGCCTGGGCTGTTCCCAGTTGTTGAAAGATCCGCATGATTTCGTGGTCCAGGGCTATGGCCCTTGGAATTTCGTACACCTCATGCCGTCGTTCGATCACATGCACGCGTAATCCAGCCATGCCCAATAGGATGGCGGCGACTACCCCAGTGGGGCCGAGTCCGACAATAGCAACGTCGCAACTGATTTCGTTCATTGTCACGCGCCCTCGGCAACGATTGGGTTGCGCAACGTGCCAATGCCCTCGATTTCCACTTCGACTACATCGCCGGCTTTCATCCAGAGTTGCGGCGAACGTGCCTGGCCGACTCCAGCAGGTGTCCCCATGACAATCGTGTCACCGGGTTCCAGGGTCATGCAGGCGGACAGCAGCACCAGTGTTTCACTGACGCTGAAAATCATGTCGCGGGTGTTGGCATCCTGCATCACTTTTCCGTTAAGGCGGGTACGCAGGCGTAGGTTTTCAGCGCCCGTTGGCAGCTCGTCGGCCGTTACCAGCACGGGGCCGAACGCCCCCGTGGCGTCGAAGTTCTTGCCAATCGTCCATTGCGGCGTGCGTTTCTGGAAATCACGCACGGACATGTCGTTGAACACACTATAGCCCGCGACATAGGCTAGTGCCTGCTGCGCGGTGACGTGGCGTGGCACGGTACGGCCTATGATCACAGCCAACTCGCCTTCAAAATCGAATTTTTCCGACACCCTGGGTGCCAGGCCCGCTGCTTCGTGGGCGATCAACGAGCTTTTACCGCGGAAGAAAAACCATGGGTAATCGGGTTTGTCGCGGCCACTTTCCGCGGCGTGATCGTAGTAGTTCAAGCCCAGGCAGATGGTTTTGCCAGGCTCCGGGATCAGCGGTGCCAGGGTCTGCTCAGACAGAGGTAGGCGCTTGGCATCACTGGCCAGTGCAGCGTGGCTTGCGCTGATCAGATCGACACCCGCCGTCAGCGCAGCGCGAAGGTCGGCGGGAATATGAGGTTGGGCTGCGTTCAGGTCGATCATGTTGTCGCCGTCGATGAGCCCGAGACGAGGTACGCCTTGTTGGAAGAATGTAGTGAATTTCATGGCGGGTTTTCCTGTTCAGGAGGGTATGAAAAATACGTTGCGTTGAGCCGCTTTCAGTGCCTCGCCGGGTGGCGCGGACAGGCCCCACTGATCCATACGGCCGGGGGGCCAGGTCCAATCTGCCGGGCTTCCGACCACGTAGTGGCTGTCGATCTGTTCGACTTCGGCGGTGTACTCAATGACTTCGCCAAAGGGACCTACGAAGTAGTTGAAGGTGTTGTTGCCCGGTCCGTGACGGCCTGGCCCCCAGGCGATCTCGAAGCCGGCGTCGCGCAGGCGTCCGCCGCCGCGCATCACGGCGTCGACGTCTTCCATCAAGAAGGCGATATGGTTCAGTGCGTCGTTGTCAGTGTCGCCCAGTGCCAGGGAATGGTGGTCGCGATTGCAGTTCATGAACGCCATCATTCGCGTGCGATCAGTGAGGCTGAAACCGAGGGCCCTTTCAAGAAACTGTTGGGCAGAGGGAACGTCATGGCAATTGAGCACTGCGTGGGCCAATCGAATCGGGCGGTCCGGATGAGGTGTGACTTCATCGTGCAGGCTGTCGCCATGCACGACTTCGAACAATCGCCCGTGGGGGTCGCGAACGACCAGGCTGGCACCGCCCGCCGGACTGTCGCTCGATCCGATGGGTTGCAACACCTGGCCACCTGCTGTGGGCACAGCGTCGGCGATGGCTTGCAACGCCTCTGGGTGGCGAGCACGCAGGGTCACTGCACGAATAGCAAGCCGATCACTGCGGTGCAGGGCCAACAGATGATGGTCGCTGCCGCTGCCGCGCAAGTAGACTGTGTCGCTGTCGCGTGAGGCGACACTCAGGTGCCACACGTCGGTATAGAAGTGCTCGGCGCGCGCCAGGTCGGGCACGTTGAGTGCGACACTGCGTAAGCTTTCGATCCAGGGAGATGTCATGTCCATTTCCTCGATATCAGGGGGAGGGGGTCAGGCCGAGAAAACGCTCGGCGTTGCGGTGCAGCAGCGCAGCACAGGTCGTGCCGTCGAAACCGGCGGCAAACAGTTGAACCACGGGCTCGGGTTCACGGAAGTTGAACGGGTAGTCAGTACCCAGCAGCACCTGCCCAGCGCCCACAGTGGCGACCAGGTGACGCAAGGTGGCTGGGTCGAACACTAAACTGTCGAAGAACAACCGCTGCGCCTGTTCGCGGGGCGAGATCGGTATGTGTTCGTGCAATGCAGGGAATACCGACCAACCTTTTTCCAGGCGCGGCAGCAGGCTTGCCAGCGTGCCGCCACCGTGACTAAAGGCCAGGCGTAGATTTGGGCAGCGCAGCAGCAGGCCACTGGTCAGCACCGAGGCAGCTGCCAAACCGACGTCGCTGGGGTAGGCCAGGACTTGCTGCAAGGGCGGCGGGCCACTCAAGCGATCCAGGGCAGCGGGCTTGTAGGCATGCACAAAAACCGCGGCACCTAGTGCTTCGCAGGCCTGGAAGAAGGGCAGGAGTTGCAGGTCTCCCAGTGGCCGGCCACAGACATTGCTGCCGATTTCAATGCCGGCGAAACCCAAGGTGTGGACGTTGTAGTGCAGCTCGTCGATGGCGGCCTCGATATCCTGCAGCGGCACGGCACCCAGACCGATCAAGGCACCATTGGATTGGGCGATGCAATCAGCCATTTGTTCGTTGACATGGCGCAACAGGCGGCGCGCCGGCTTCAGCTCCATGGGGTAGGAGAGCAACTCCGGCATCGGCGAAATCGCCTGTCGTGCCAGCCCCATGGCCGATAGATCGGCAACCCGTAGTAGGGGGTTCCAGCACTTTTCAGACACGGTTCGGTAGTGCTTTCCATCCACCAGGACATGACATTGGCACACGCCGCCGGAACTCAGGACATGCTCGGCAGAAGGCCACCCAGAGGGAGGGATGTGGGTGGAGCAGGTCGGGAAAGAGGAGGGAACGTAGTGCGCGTGGATGTCGATACCCAGGGCATTTGATGCGTTCGCACCCGCTCTCATGTGTATTGCAGCCGAGCGATCTGTACGGCTGCGATGCAGATCGCTTCATCGGCGTCGCCGGTATCGCCTGATGCGCCGATGGCGCCGAGTGCCGCACCGGCGGCGTCGATAATCAGCACGGCTCCGGTCTGTGGAATGAAGCGCCCATTCGAGGTGCTGCTCAATGCGTTGAAAAATGCCGGGTGATGTTGGGCTCGTTCGAGCAATGTGCGGCTTGATGCGCCCATTGCAACGCTGGCCCAGGCTTTGCCTATAGCAATGTCCTGGCGAAACATGCTGGCGCCATCCTCACGTTGGAAGGCGATAAGGTGGCCTGCGGTATCCAGTACGGCCACAGCCATCGGGCGCAGATTCTGCCCCCGGGCTTGGGCGAGGGCGGTGTCGATCAGATGATTGGCGTGAGCGAGAGTCAAGAATGTCATGGCAGGCTGTCCTGGTTTGAGAGACAGGTCCAGCCTAGGGCGCAGCAAGGTGGGTCGCCATAGCATCGGGTGGATTCACACTATCCATGGCGTGGATAGTGTGAGGTGCGCGGTCAGCGGGTAGGGCGGGTCAGCACGCAGAACTGAGCGTGAATCAGACCGCGCAACCAGACGTTGGCGGCGTCCTTGTGTACGCGTTCGTGCCAGTATTGCCGAATGGTCACGCCGGGGGGGCTCACTGGCAGCTCCAGCAGAAGCACGTCGGCGTAGCGGGCGAACAGTTGGGCAATGTCGGTCGGCACCGTGGCCAGAAGGTTGGTGCTTTCCAGTACGGGCAACAGGCTCATGAAGTGCGATAGCTCAAGCCGCACATGGCGCCGCAGACCCTGCTCCCGCATGAATCGATCGAAGAAATGCTCACGTCCGTCCGGTCGAACCACAGCGTGATCGGCGTCAAGGTAGGCCGGCAGTGACAGGCGTGTGCCATTGGCCAGCGGATGTCGGGCTCGCATCACGCAGACATGGGCGTTGTCGAACAGCTTTTGTTGAAAGTAATGCGCTCGGTCCAAGTCTGGGAAGTAGCCGACGGCCAGCTCTGCCTCACCTGATTCCAACAGCTCTGCGGTGGCGGCTCGAGCGCGCGACATGACTCTTAAAGTGGTGCCGGGTGCCTCGAGCGTCAGGGCACGTAGCAGCGGCGGGACAAAGCGCACTTCACCGATATCGGGGGTCAGGATGCTGAACGCCCGCGTGCTTAGGGCCGGCTCGAACTGGGCAGGCTGAAGCAGCTCCAGGCGCACGGTCTGCAGCACGCTTTCGATGGCCGGGGCCAACGCGATTGCGCGGGGAGTGGGTTTCATTTCGGTGCCGCTACGCACAAACAGCGGATCGTTGAATTGCACACGCAATCTGGCCAGTGCGGCGCTCATGGCCGGCTGGCTGAGGCCGACGCGGTCGGCGGCGCGGCTGACGCTACGGTACTCAAGCATGGCGCCAAAAACCGTAAGCAGGTTCATGTCCAACGATCGTGTATCCATGGATAGCCTCTTGAACAGTTGAGCGGTTTTGTCGTCACAACGGACATGAGCATAACAGTGACCGTGCCCGACACGCGTGTCGAGCAGGCATCGATGGTGTCAATGCCTCGTACCACTAAAATTCATTTTTGCCCACCTGACTCAGTTGCCTATCGTGGCCCGCGATGAACGCTGCACTCAACAATAATAAAATCGATCAGGTGCTCATGATGAAAAACGGCCGCGTGCTTCTGGCTGCTCCGCTGGTGATGTCGATGTTCTCGCCCTTTGTTTATGCCGAGCCTTTAGACGGGCGTGGCGAAGGTGATTTGTCCCGATTTCTGTTTGGCAATGCGTTGCAGCAATACGGTATCGACGCCTCTGTATTGCTGGATGTGGGCTACGGACGTAACAATCGCTCGACCCATGAAGAGCGTAAATACGGTAACAGCAATGCGCCGATTCCCGGACAGGATGATGAAGGATTCGAGTTTCAGTCAGTGAACCTGTTCGTCGACAAACAACTGAATTCCAACATTCTTCCACGTGTGACACCCCTACCCGGGCCGGTTCCCCAGGACGTCTCGTTCGGCTTCAGTGTCGGGGTGATCTATGGGCGTAATGCGCAGTTTCCGCGAACCTTCGGCTGGGACGCGCACTGGAAGATCAACGAACCAGGTGCGTCAGATATAGAGTCGTCGATACGCCACCGGCAAAACTACCTGGCGGTGCAGAATCTATTTGCCACAGCCTACTTACCGTATGGACCGGGCATCACCTTGTGGGCGGGCATTTTCGGGCCGGCGATGGGTTATGAAATCGGGCCGAACCTGCGCGATGGGCGCAACAACTTCTCCACCAGGACCTATGCCTTTATTTCCGAGCCCAATACCTTGTCGGGCGTCATGGCTGGTACCCGGCTGTACTCCGGGGAGGCCGGTTTGCTAGGGGCCGAACTGGGGCTGGTGAGTGGCTGGAACAACTTGCGTGACAACAACGATACGCCGTCGGTCACCGGTGCTCTGCGCTGGCGGACGTCGGACATGCAGACCTGGGTCGACTACGAATTCATTGTCGGCAATGAACAGAACAAGTCCTTCGCCGATGTTCAGGCTCCCACCGCGCTGGTGGTTTCTCCTCGTGGGCAGCTCAAGCAACAGCATTCGATCAACGGCTGGCACGCATTCAATGCGCAGTGGTCGATGGGCGCCGAAGCGGTGTATGGCCGTCAGGACGGTGATGGTCGTCCGGACACGGTGGACATCATCACCGGCCCAGGGTTTTCGGGGGCTGAGTGGTGGGGCGTCAATGCCAACCTGACCTACCAATATCGCAAAAACCTTAGTTTTTCCGGGCGTATTGAGCACTTCGACGACAAGCAGGGCTTCATTCTTTATCCACTATCCGCCGCGCGAGGGGCTATCAACTCAGTGACCACCGGCGTGCGCTATGACGTTACCCGCAACCTGTCTCTGCGCCCGGAGATTCGCTACGACTGGCAATCGGACTCGAACGACAAGGCGTTCGGTAACGGCCGCAATCAATCGCAACTGACCGGTGTGGTTGAAGCACTGGTGTATTTCTAAATCGTCGGGTTGCAGGCCTGGGGATAGGCTCTGTCAATCGCTCAGTGGTCTTGATCCCGTCACTGCATCCCCGCTAGCGAAACGGTTAATGGCCAGGTGGCTTGACTGTAAAAAAGGCTCTCGTTTTATCACCCCATTTAGCGAAACCAATCAGGAGACTATGTATGGCCATCACACTCTATGGCGATCTCAACTCGCGCGCGCATCGTGTTGCATGGATGTTGAAGGAGTTGCAGTTACCCTTCAAACATGTGCCCACTGGCTTCCAGGACGGCAGCACTCATCAACCGGAATTTCTGCAAATCAACCCCAATGCGCGAGTGCCGGCGCTCATAGATGGTGATCTCGTTCTCTTCGAGTCACTTGCCATCAATTTGTACCTGGCTCGATGCTACGGAGGTGGAACGCTTGGGCCTGACGGTATGGTGGAGGAGGCGCAGGCTACACAATGGAGTCTGTGGGTGGCGAATGAGGTCGAGAAGACGCTGCTATTCGCTGCCGCCAATTGCTTTCTGTTTGCACCCGATCAGCGTAATCCTGATGAGGCGCAGATGGCGCTGAGGAAACTGGAGCGCCCCTTTGCTGTTCTCGAATCGCGACTGCGCGGCCAGCGCTGGCTGCTAGGGTCCCGCTTCACGGTTGCCGATCTGAACGTCTGTGCCGTGATGACTTTGCTTCCACTGGCGGGCATTGACGTGTCCAACTGGCCCGCCATGCAGGATTGGTTGCATCACTGTTTGGAACGCCCGGCCGCCGCTGATTGGAAGCCGATTCGGTTCACGATTCCAAGACCCGCGACGCAGCTAGGGCTCTTGCAGATGTTTGTATAGTGGCGGCGACATAGATATGGACGCCAAAGACCGCAGTACAGTCAAACCCGTCCAATATCCTGGGGGGCAGATCAAAGAGCGTTGACGTCGCCCGATTAGAGGCCTGGTGATTTCGCGCTGAAATAAAGGATCAAACCCAATTCCCCGGTTTCGACCGGCACTGACTTCTAGAGACTTTTGACTCGAGCGAGTGTTACAAACCGTCACTCTGACGCTATGTTAATATTTGGCACTCAAGGACCAAAAGCTTAAGGCGCCCACTCATGTTCGCAAACCAGGATCCGGATCGACCAACCCGAGGTGGGGGCCGTCAGCCGCTTTATGCAGCTGTATCCGAGCTGCTGATCAGGGACATCGCCTCCGGAAAATACAAACCTTCCAGCACATTGCCCACTGAGCAGGAAATGACGGAGCTGTACGGCGTCAGCCGGCAGACAGTCCGTCAGGCGCTGCGAGTTCTGCGCGAACGTGGTCTGATTTCCTCGCACCCGGGTATTGGAACCATCGTGCGTTCCTCGGTGAGCGAGAGCGAGACGTTTCGCGCCGTCAATTCCACAAGTGATCTGCTGCATTTTGTGGACACGACTCAGATGCACTCGATCTCTCTGCGTGAGTTGAAGACATCGGTCGAGCTCGCGAAAACCTTGGGCTGCCGCTCCGGGCAGTTGATGTCGGAGGCCGGTTTTCTTCGCTACAGCCCGGGCGCTGAATTGCCCATGAGCTACGTGCTGATCTATGTCCACCCGATGTACGCCCAGGCCCAGGTCACTCCGTCGGTTTCAAACACACCCATCTTCCAGCGCATAGAGCAGCTGTTCAACATCAAGGTTCATGAGATCCAGCAGGATGTTACCGCAACGATACTCGACGACGACATCGCCGAGCTGCTGAAGACGACGCCGGGTGAGGCGGCGCTGAAGATCACGCGTTCCTTCTACGACATCAACCAGGCACTAGTTCAGGTTTCCGTCAGCTATTACCCCAGCAGCCGCTATAGCCAATCCGCACGTTTTCGCGCCACCGATAGCGCGTTTTGATCTGATTTCCCTGACTTTCTGAGCGGTCGGCCCTTTCCTGGGCCGACCGGCGAGCTTCTGTTGCCCGGTTTTTACCTGCCGAACGGGGGATTGCTAACGGCTGTGTTCATTGTTAATGTTCGATTATTGTAATGTACGTACAAAGTCGGAGAAGGCAATGAACAATGACAACACTCCACCGCTCGGCTCGCGCGCCCTTGAAGGCGTCAAGGTGCTGGACATCTCGAACTTTCTGGCCGCGCCCATGAGTTCAATGTTTCTCGCCGATCACGGTGCCGAAGTCATCAAGGTCGAGCGTCCGGATATCGGAGATGAAATTCGCCGTTGGGGTGAAAGCAAGAATGGGGTCGGCCTGTATTACAAGGTCATCAACCGTGGCAAAAAGTCCATCACCCTCGACCTGAAGACGCCCCTGGGTGTCGAGGTGGTCAAGCGGCTGGTCAAGGATGTCGACGTCATCATCGAGAACTATCGCACTGGCACCCTCGAGAAGTGGGGTCTGGGCTATGACGTGTTGAAGGCAATCAACCCCGGCTTAATCATGGTTCGCATCACCGGTTACGGCCAGACCGGACCTTATCGGCATCGGCCGGGCTTCGGTACGCTGGCAGAGGCTTATGCGGGTTACGCCTACATCAGCGGCAACCCTGACCAGCCTCCCCTGTTGCCAGGTTTTGCTCTCGGTGACGCCAGCACCGGCGTCATGGCTGCCTTCCTGACCTTGGTCGCGTTGCAGGAAAAAAACCGTACTGGCCTCGGCCAAGTCGTCGATCTTGCGATCTACGAAACCCTGCTGACATTGATAGGGCCGCACGTTGTGAACTACGACCAACTCGGTCAGGTCCAGGAGCGCAACGGCAGTCGCTTGCCCTTTACCGCACCGCGCAATACCTATTGCACAGCCGATGAACGCTGGATTGCCATCGCCGGCAGTTCCCAGGTTGCGTTCGAACGGATCGCCACTCTGGTCGAGCGGCCTGATCTGCTCACCGACTCGCGCTTCATCAATAACCGGGCCCGGCTCGATAACGACAAAGCGTTGGATATCGAGTTACAGATCGAGATCGGCAAGTTCTCGCTGGAGGACCTGCTGCGTCGTTCCGAAGAGGTTGGGGCCACCATCGCACCGGTCAACGACGTCTCGATGATCTTCGAAGATGAACAGATCCAGGCGCGCAAGAACATCGTGCAAGTCGAGGATGGGGAACTGGGGCAAGTCGGCATGCAGAACGTGGTTGGCAAGCTGTCGCGCACGCCGGGGCGGATCGAACGTGCTGGCCCATCACTAGGCGAGCACAACCGAGAGATTCTGATCGAGCAGTTAGGGTTCACCGAAACCCAGTTGCGCGAATTCGGTATCACGGCGTAATCGAGGAATAGACATGGACCCGCAAGCCTATATCCAGATTGAACTGCATGAGGGTGTTGCAACCCTTTCACTGTCCAACCCGCCCATGAATGTCGTTTGCGGCCCGCTCACGCGTCAGTTGTATGCCGCGCTACGCGCACTGGAAGCTGACCCGAAGGTACGTGTATTGGTGTTGACCGGCGCCGGCGAGCGCGCCTTCTGCGCCGGCTCTGACATCAACGAGATGCAGGACATGCTCCAGCCCGGTGAAGTGTTGGAGAAGAAGCTGATATTCCAGAACAAGGTGTTCGAGTTCCTGCGCACCTTTGCCAAACCGACCATTGCGCTACTCAACGGTTACACCTTTGGCGGGGGGCTGGAAATCGCAGCTTGTTGCGACTTCATCGTCGCGGCCAGCACCACCCGATTGGGACTGCCCGAAGTCAAGCTAGGGGTGTTTCCCAGCAGCGGCGGAACTTTCCGCATCGCCCGACGAATCGGCGTGGCCCGCACCAAGCAACTGGTGTTTCTGGGAGATTCGGTCGGTGCCGAAACAGCACTGGCGTGGGGGTTGGTCGACTACCTGGCGGAGCCTGTGGTCTTGAGGCAAACCGGCCATGACCTGGCGGCTCGGCTGGCGGCTATGCCGCGCGCCAGTGTGAGGAGCTCCAAGGCACTGATCAACGACTGCTACGACAAGTCCGACGCTGAGCTGATCAGTCAATCGCTGCTGGCCAGCGATCAGGTGTTTTGCAGCGCCGACGCCCTGGAAGGGATGAGTGCGTTCATCAGGAAAGAACCGCCTCGTTTTGCCTGAGCCCGTGAATTTGCTTTGAGGTTACCAACATGACTTACCCGCTTTTAAACCATGTGAGTGTCGTCGAAAGCTCGGCATTCATTGCCGCACCCTTGGCCGGTATGACCCTGGCGGAGTTCGGAGCCGATGTTATCCGGATTGACATGATCGGCGGCGGTATTGACTACGCGCGCATGCCACGCATTTCGCCCAAGGGTCGGAGCCTCTACTGGACAGCGCTGAACAAGGGCAAACGTTCGGTTGCGGTAGACATCCGCCATCCCCAGGGCAGGGAACTGATCGCCGACATGGCAGTGGCAGCCGGCAACCTGCTGACCAACATCGCGACCCCCTGGCTGAACTACGAGGTGCTCGCTACCCGGCGTGCCGACCTGATTGCATGTGTGATTCAGGGCAACGCCGATGGCAGTACCGCGGTGGACTACACCGTCAACAGTTCTACGGGTTACCCCAACATGACGGGCGACGCCAGCGCAGACCGCCCCGTCAACCATGTGCTGCCAGCGTGGGACATCGCATGTGCCCACCAGGCCGCATTCGCCATGGTCGCGGCCTTGAGCCGTCGGCAACTGAGTGGAGAGGGCTCGGACATCAAGCTCGCGCTCTCGGACGTGGCATTTTCTACGCTCTCCCATTTGGGCGTGATGGCCGAGGCTGAACTGCTTGAACAGGAGCGTCCGGCTCTGGGCAATTACCTGTATGGCGCTTTCGGCCTGGATTTCGCGACGGCCGATGGCCGGCGGGTGATGATCGTGGCCATTTCTTCCGGGCAATGGAAGGCGCTGGTCCAGTGCTGCGATATCGGACTGGCCATCGCAGGAGCACAACACAGTTTGAAGCTGGATTTTGCGGATGAAGCCCAACGCTTCGAAGGTCGGGAGATTATCGCCGCCCTCTTGCGGCCTTGGTTCGCCAGTCGAACGTTCAAACAGGTCGAATCTGAGTTGAGTCGCGCCAAGGTGTGTTGGGGCCGCTACAACAGCGTCCGGGAACTGTTGGCCACGGATCCACGTGTGGGGCTCGGCAATCCGCTCTACGAGCGCATTGATACGCCGGGGATTGGTGAGCATCTGACTGCTCGCTCGGCGGCGCGTTTCGAGGGGGTGGCGCATCTGCCGACCCGGGCTGCGCCCTTGTTGGGTACTCACACTGATGAGGTTTTGCATCAGTTGTTGGGACTCAGTGGTGCCGAGATTGGCCGCTTGCATGACGCCGGTGTCATTGCTGGTCCGGAGAAAGATCCCACCCTTTGACCGATTCATACGGCGTCTTACCTATCACAATTACAACAATAGGCTAGTGCTCAAATGACTACTTCAAACCCGTACCACGCAGGTGTCGGTGCCAAGCGCTGGCAGATGATCATGCCGGCGGTGCTGATCATGTACACCATCTCTTTTTTTGACCGGGCCAATATTGCGATGGCCTTGCCCTACATGACCAAGGAACTGGCGCTCACCCCGGTGCAGGCTGGGTGGATCGGCGGCGCGTTCGCCTGGGGTTATGTAATCACCCAGTTGCTGGCTGCCGTCCTGGCGCTGCGTTTCGGCTCACGCAAGCTGATCGGTTTCTGTTTATTGCTGTTCGGCGGTGCTGCCCTGGTTACCGGCTTTGCCCGGACCTTTGAAGAAGTGATGGCAATGCGTTTCATTCTCGGCCTGGCAGAGGGGCCTATCTATGCGGCGGTGTCCATGTTGCTGGCGCAGTGGTTCGTCAAGTCCGAGCGAGGGCGCGCCTTTGGTATCTGGAACTTTGCCGTACCCTTGGGCGGTTTCCTCGCCGGGCCTATTTCCGGGGCGATCCTGGCTCATTATGACTGGCGCTGGATGTTGATCATTGAGGGATTACCTGCCTGGTTGTTCTGTCTATTCTGGTTTGTGATGGTGCCCAAGAGCTTGCAAGCGGCCAAGTGGCTGTCTGACGCTGACCGCGAAACGATTGCCCACGAACTGGCGGCCGAACAAAAGAGCCATGGCGAAACGCAATCGGATCCATGGTGGAAAATCTTCAACGAACCCGCGGTATGGTTGATGACTCTGGGTTTCGGTCTGAGCAGCATCTTGTTGTATGGCACCACGCTGTGGCTGCCAACCATTCTCAAGTCTTACAACTCTCTGAGCGAGGTGACCGTCGGTTTGCTGTCGGGTGCACCATTTCTCCTGACCATGCTTGGCGTCTGGTACATCACCCGTCGTTCCGATCGCCATAATCAGGAGCGTCGATTGCATGCGGCGATCCCTACCATCATCACCGGCTTGATAATGATCGCCGCGGCTTATGTGCCTGCCAATCTGTATGGGTTACAGATTGTGCTGTTCATAGCCATGGGCTTCCCGCTGAAGATGTTGACGCCGCTGGTGTTCGCTCGCCTGACCGAGATCTTGCCATTGCGCAAAGCCATTCCAGCTGTGGCCGTGGTCAGCGGGCTGGGGACCTTCGTCGGGCAATCCCTCGGCCCTCTGCTGGTGGGCTACACCCGTGCCATCTCCACGGACTTCCGGACTTCGTTATTGGCACTGGGGGCATGTGCCATCGCTGGTGGGGTGGTGATTCTGATGTCCAAGACGACCGCCGAAAAGCAGAAAAAAACTCAGGCTGACCCTTTGCACGTTTCGCAAAAAGCCAGCTAACAGTGGTCCGTTTCGCGTCCTGCGAGTGGTTGACCACGACTGGCACTCCGGGGCGCTTTTTATCTGCAAAGGAGTCAGTATGGCCGTTATCGACTTTTCAGTTTCTTTGCCCCACAGCTACTTGTTCGTTCCAAGATCCAGACCCGAGCGTTTCGCCAAGGCTCTGGGCAGCGAGGCCGATGCTGTGATCATCGACCCGGGAACCAGCCTTATGCCATTGGGTAAACCGGGTACTTGCGGCCGTCGGTGCCAGTGAGGGGAGAGGTCATCATGATCGACGATGAAATGATCGATGTCCCCGTCATCCTTCGTGCGCGAGGCATTTTGCGCGGTCAGGAAAGACCTCGCGAGGCGGTGCTTTGATGAGGGACGTAGAGCTGTCGAAATGGTTGGGCCGCCCAAGCATCATCGAGGCCACTTGGCCGAGCAGCAACTGATATTGCCAAGCGCCCGACACGGCCTTTGTGTGATCGTGGATAATTGCGCTCATGAAGCCGGGGTCAAGCTCAAGACCAGTGTTGAAGCTGACTCGTTTGGC
Source organism: Pseudomonas sp. MWU13-2105 (assembly GCF_023242315.1). Taxonomy (GTDB): domain Bacteria; phylum Pseudomonadota; class Gammaproteobacteria; order Pseudomonadales; family Pseudomonadaceae; genus Aquipseudomonas. The sequence continues at coordinate 330,230 of NZ_JALLIY010000005.1, read as the reverse complement.
GCAATGATCGATCTGGTTCGCCATGGTTTCGGTTTGACGGCTTTGTCCATGGGCGGCTACAGATATTCCTCTGACCGGTACCTGCAAATGACCGCCGTCGTAAGGTTTACGAGGCTTTTCGCAGCCGCTCCAGGAAATGCTCCCAGACCGGGGCATTGAGCAAATGAGCGGGCCGTTCGCCACGCAGCAGGGCTTGGATCTGCTGGGCGGATGAGCGTGCGACGTTGCGGCGCCCCCCACGCTGACGCCCGCGGTGTGGTAGGTGGCGATGACGTTCTCCAATGCCAGTAATGGTGAGCTGAGCGGTGGCGGTTCCACTGCCCAGACATCGAGTCCGGCACCCGACAAATGGCCGTTTTTCAAAGCATCGTAAAGTGCCGCCTCATCGTGGATTCCGCCACGTGCGGTGGTGAGAAAGACCGCTCCTTTTTTCATCGCCGCGAACTGCTGTGGGCCCATTAGATGGTGAGTGGAGGCGTTGAGCGGGCAGTGCACGGAGATGTAATCCGATTCGCCCAGCAGTCTCTCAAGCGTCGCCGGTTGCGCACCGCGCTCGAGAAAGGTGTCCTCGTCCAGGTACGGGTCATAAGCCAGCACGTTCATCCCGAAACCACGGGCCAGGTTTGCCGTGCGCTCGCCGATGACGCCGAGACCGATGATGCCCAGGGTCGTGCCATGAACCTCGTCACCCATCAGCTCTTCGCGCGCGAAACTCCGCTCCTGGCGCAATCGCCTGTTGGACGGAATAATCCGCTTGGCCAGGGCCAGGAGCAGTCCGAAGGTGTGCTCGGCTACCGAGTCTGCATTGGCCCCGGCCTGGTTCACAACGGCAATGCCGGCGCGCGTGCAAGCCGCCACGTCGACGGTGTCGTACCCCGCGCCTCCGGAGGACACACACAGCAGGTTCGGGCAACGTTCTATCAGGGCTTCATTGGCGAACCATTGGAGCGGCAGCTCATCCTTGGCCGCCGTGACGTAATACGCGGCCGAGCGGCTCAAGCCATCCCACACGCCATCTTCGTCTGCGCGAAACAGGCGTTGAAGCTGTAACGTCGGTGTCGCTTCGATCAGTTCATCGAAGACCGGGTTGATCCACAGGTCCAGGCGACTGACGATTTTGCTTGGTGAACCAGACATACGCTGTCCTCTATCCAAAGAAACCGTTATTCAAGGGCGCGGCAAGGCCGGCTGACGGGTAGTCACTACGTTGGCGGCATCCACGAAGGCCGAGGGCTTCGGTCGAGGTTCGACCATGGTCAGCAGGATGACGAAGGTCAGGAGGGAGCAGGCGCCCAGGAAGCCGAACACCATGTTCCAGTTGTAGGCATCGAGCAGCACGCCGACGATAAACGGGGCAAAGGCGCCGCCCAGCGAGCCGCCGGTATTGACGATCGAGGCGGCGAACGGAACCTTGTCCTTGACGGCCAACCCCATGGGATAGACCAGGAAAGTCGAATAGCCGATGTTCAGGAGAATCCCGGTCAACAGAAACAGGGCGGCCAGCAGTGTCGGATCGTCCGGCGAGTTCAGTAGTACGATCATCATCACAACGGTGGCGAGGGCGGTGATCAGCATCGCCGGCTTGCGGCGCCGGTCGAAGACCTTGTCCGAAAGCCAGCCGCCGAGAAGATTGCCGATAATCGCACCGACCCATGGGAATGCAGCCACCGCGCCCATCTTCATGACCGAGTAGTGTTTGACCGCGACCAGATAGATGGGGACCCAGGTCATGATGGTGTAGGTAATACCGACCATCAGGAAGTAACCCAGTGCACAGGCCCAGACGTTCCAGGATCTGAGGATGCTGGCGTTATCCTGCAGCAAATCCATCTCCCGCGTACGGATAAAACGGTCAAGCCAGAGGTGTCGAGGCGACAACGTGGCCGTGGACTGGGGTTGAAGCATATCCGTCTCCTGGATATAGCGCTTTTCTTCCTCGGAGCAGTGCGCGCTCTGGGACGGATCATCCTTTACATAGAGCCACCAGAGCGCCGCGATAATCAGGCCCGGGAAGGCAAAGAGGTAGAACACTTCTCGCCAGCCATAAAGGCTCACAATCAGCGCACACAGCGGTGGGACAAACGCGGGGGCAAATTTTATCGACGACATGAAGATGCCGGTTGCCAAGCCCTTTTCCCGTGACGGGAACCAACGATTGATGATCGAGACAATACCAATATTGATCGGGCCTTCAGCGGCACCCAGCAGGGGTCTGGCGAACTTCAGTTGCAGGACGCTGCTGGTCACTCCAATAAACAAAGTGGATAGCGAGGTCAGTACCAGGGAGGTTGTCAGGAGATTGCGAATGCCGAAGCGACTGAACAGGTAGCCCGCCGGGATCTGCACCATGGCATAGGTGAGGTAGAACAGACTGGCCAGGGCACCGATATCGGTATTGCTGAGCCCATATTCCTGCTTGATGAAAGGTATCACGACGCCGATATTGGCCCGGTCTGCACCCGCGATCATGTAGGCGAGGAAAAACAACGCAGCGACGATCCAGCGGAAGCGGCCTTTTTTTGAAGGTTTACTCATGGCCGGGCCCGATATTTTTTATAGTTGGAGCCGGGATACTAGGGTACCTTGAATGATTTTTTTAGCGATCTTTAAGACTCGGATAACATCACTTTTTTCCAGAAGTTGAGCTGTAATGCGCTGTGCTCCACGCGACTACCGAGCAATCGATAGCATGGAAAAATCGCGGCGCTCAAACCACAGCACTCAACGTGCCAGCAGGTTCTCGACACCCAGGTCCTCGGGCCTGGCGACACCGAGTAGACCGAGATCGCGCTTGAGTTCATCGCCGATGAGCCTGAGTGCGTGCCGGACGCCCTCTTCGCCAGCCACGGTCGCGGCGTAGTTGAACGGCCGCCCGATAAAAACTGCCTTGGCCCCTAGCGCGATGGCCTTCATGGCATCGGTGCCCCGACGCACACCGCTGTCGAGCATGATCGTCATATCCGGTACCGCTTCCACGATGCGCGGCAGGACCGTGAGGGGGGCGACGCTACCGTCCAGTTGCCGCCCGCCGTGATTCGATACAATCACCGCGTCGGCGCCGATGTGTTGGGCCTTCACCGCATCCCGTGGGTTCAAGATGCCCTTGATGATCAACTTTCCCTTCCAGCGGCGACGAATGTCGATGACATGCTCCCAGGTGAGATGGCCTCGGTCCGAAAAATCCCGCGTTACATTCTTTGAGAGGATAGGCGCGCCGCGAGTCGCGTAATTGTTCTCGAAATGCGGCATCCCGTGAGCGATCAAGGTCCGCAAAAATGTTCCGAGCAACCACCTGGGGTGCAGAAGCCCCTGAGCAGCCAGTCTCAGGCTCGGACGCAGCGGCGTCGAAAAACCGGCTCTGATGTTGTTTTCCCGGTTGGCGGCTACCGGCGTATCGACTGTCAGCACCAAGGTTTCAACAGGGGCTGCGGCGACCCGATCAATCAGCGCATTGATCTGTTTTCCCTCTCCCGGGAGATAGGCCTGAAACCATGTGCCAGGTGCTTCGTCCATCACCTCTTCCAACCGGATCAATGAAGAACCACTCATGACGCACGGTACCTTCGCCTGAGCCGCTGCGCGGGCCAGCACGATATCGCCACGATAGCTGGTCAGCGCGGCAATGCCCATGGGCGCAATGCCGATCGGGGAGGAGTAGGTTTCGCCCAGCAGTCTCACTGACGTATCGACGTGCGCTACATCCACCAGCACGTTTGGCAGGAAGCTGTAGTCCAGGAATGACGCCCGGTTTGCCATGGCCGATAGTTCGTCTTCAACAGCGCCTGATACATAGGCGAAGAGAGGGGCGGGTAATAAGCGTCGCGCCAGAGGCTCGAAGTCCTGGAGGGAGAGGCAGCGGTGCAAGGGGGTGGCCATAGGGCACACTCCTGATGGTTGTATCGGCGGTGTGCGGGCCAGGATAGGGGTTATGTGAATAGACTTAAAGCGAATAAAAGCACATTTGTTTGTTCGCTTTTATCGACGTGTTGGCCCGGCGCCCTTCTCCATGCTTGTCTCATAATCCTGGAAGCGCGGATTGTGACACGGCTTGGGCATCGCATTAATTAGATTACTAAAAGAGATGGTAATTCATACAAAAATATCGCTAAAAGTATTTTTTTAGGCTCCCTACTATCCGGTTGTCGTGAAAGCACACTTCTAACACCGGGGAAATCTCATGTTACTTCCAGGCATTCGTATCGAACCATCGCCCGCGGCCGCTTCTGATTCCTTGATCAAAGCATTCGCCTCTGTGGTGACCCCTCATATCAGCGACAACATGGGACGCCATATCGGTGCCCGCGGCCTGACGCGCTACAACCGTACAGGCAAGCTCGTCGGTACCGCACTGACGGTCAAGACCCGTCCAGGCGACAACCTCTACATCTACAAAGCGCTGATGATGTTGAAGCCCGGCCATGTGCTGGTGGTTGATGGGCAGGGTGATACCAACAACGCGGTGATCGGCGAGTTGATCAAGTTATATGCCCTGCAACGGGGTTGCGTCGGCTTTGTCATCGACGGTGCCATTCGTGATGTGGCGTGTTTTGAGCATACTCCCTGCTACGCGAAGGCCGTCGTGCATTGTGGCCCATACAAGACGGGACCGGGCGAGATCAACGTACCGGTGTCCATTGGCGGGATGATCATCAACCCCGGGGACATCATTGTCGGTGACGAAGATGGCTTGGTGGCTTTTTCCCAAGATGCTGCCGAGGAAGTGCTGGCCAAAGCCCGTGAACACGAAGCACACGAAGAGCGTGTGAAGGCAGAGATCGCGACCCAGGCGATCGAGCAATCGTGGATCACCAACGCCCTCGTCAAAGCCGGCTTGATGTGAGAAAAGAATGAGTACAGCACTGCTTTCCCAGCGAGTCCTGAGCATTGCCCCTTCGCCCAGCATAGCGGCTAATGCCTTGGTCGCAACGCTACGGGCGCAAGGTCGAGACATCGTGAACTTCACCGTTGGTGAGCCTGATCTCGATACGCCAGCGCATATCATGGAGGCCGCCACAGCAGCGATGTTGGCCGGTGAAACCCACTACACCAACACGCTCGGCACGCCTGCACTACGCAACGCGATCGTGACCAAGCTGCGGCGCGACAACGGCCTTGAATACACCCTCGATCAGGTGGTGGCGGCGGCCGGAGGTAAACAGATCATCTTTGAAGCGCTGGCGGCCACCCTCAACCCCGAAGACCAAGTGATTGTTCATACCCCTTACTGGGTCTCGTATCCGGACATCGCCAAGCTGAACGGCGGGACTCCCGTTGTTATCGTCGGCAATGAAGCCAACGGATTCAAGTTGACACCGGCGGAGCTGGACGCTGCCATTACCCCGCGCACGAAGTGGCTGATTCTCAACTCCCCGAATAACCCAAGCGGCGCCGTCTACACCCTGGAAGAGTTGCAAGCCCTGGCCCAAGTGCTTCGCGATCACCCCCATGTGCTGGTCATGGCCGATGAGATCTACGAACACTTCGTCTACACCGAAGCTGGACATGTCTCCTTTCCAAAGGTGGCTCCCGATCTGAAAGAGCGGATGCTGATCGTGAACGGGGCTTCGAAGGGTTATGCCATGACCGGTTGGCGATTGGGCTTTGGCGCCGGTCCGACCTGGCTGATCGCGGCCATCGGCAAACTGCTCTCGCAGACCACGACGTGCCCCAGTTCGATCAGCCAGGCAGCTGCCGTGGCAGCCTTTGTCGGCGACCAGGCGCCTGTCCGCGCTATGGCGAGCCTCTACCGGAAACGCCGCGACCTGATGCTGGGCTTGTTGTCCGAAACCCCCGGCCTGAAGTGCATGACACCGGATGGTGCGTTCTACGTATTTGCCAATGTGCAAGGGCTGCTCGGTCGCCGGGTTCCGCAAGGCTACGTGCTGCATACGGATGCTGATGTGGTTCGTTACTGGCTTGAAGAGGTCGGCGTGGCCACGGTGGTCGGCGATGCGTACGGCCTCAGCCCCTATGTCCGCCTCTCTTTCGCCAGCGGCGAGGCATTGATCCGGGAAGGTTGCGCACGTATCCGCAACGCCTGCGAAGCGTTGTGCTGATCGGCCGATTAGAGCCGACAGCAGTCGGGGGAGGGAACTACCTCCCCTTTGAAAACAAGATCCTGCCACTGACATCACCTGTGAGACGGACATGCATAAACCTCGTATTCCTCTGGTCGTTCAGATTCTGATCGGCTTGGTCGTCGGCATTGCTGTCGGCGTAGTCCTCAACCATGCGCCCGAGATGCGTCCCTGGCTCACGGAAAATGTGCTGCAACCCGCCGGAGACCTGTTCATCAAACTAATGAAGATGATCGTCATTCCCATCGTGTTCTGTTGCATGGTGGTGGGGATCGCCGGTCATGGTGATCGCAAGGCGCTAGGTCGGATGGGAGTCAAAACCCTCTTGTACTTCTTCGCCGTGACCACCACAGCGATCATTATCGGACTGGTGATCGGGAATCTGCTGCAGCCGGGAGCGGGCACTGATCTGCACAGCCTCAAGGCGGCCAATATCGCATTGCCTGCCGGCAACGGACATCAGAGTATCGTAGCCCTGCTGCTGGGCATCGTCCCGGATAACATTGTCGACGCAATGGCCAAGGGCAATCTGCTGCCGGTACTGTTCTTTGCTGTCATGTTTGGCCTCGGGCTCTCCGGTCTGTCTGATGAGCGTAAAGCACCAGTGCTGGCCGTTTTCAAAGGGCTGAGCGATGCCATGTTCCGGGTGACGTCGATGGTGATGGCTTATTCCCCCATCGGGGTGTTCGGCATGATTGCCGTGACTGTCGCCAACTTCGGTTTCTCCTCCCTGCTGCCGTTGGCAAAGCTGATAGTGGTCGCCTACATCGCGATTGTCCTGTTTGCCGCGCTGGTGCTGGGAAGCATTGCGCGGATGGCGGGCATCTCGATTTCCGGCTTGATCCGGCACATCAAGGATGAACTGGTCCTGGCATTTTCCAGTGCCAGCTCTGCGGCTGTGATGCCGCAGCTCATGGTCAAGCTGGAGAAGTTTGGCGTGCCACGCGAGATAGTGTCTTTCGTCGTACCGGTCGGGTACTCGTTCAACCTCGATGGGGCGTCTTTATTCCTCGGCATAGGGACGCTGTTTGTCGCCCAGCTCTATGGGATAGAACTGAGTCTGTCTCAGCAAGCCGTATTGGTGATCACCATGGTCCTGACCTCCAAGGGCGCGGCAGGCGTGCCGGGATTCATGTTCGTGATTCTCTCCGCGACCCTGGCCAGCGCGGGATTGCCGCTGGAGGGCATTGCGTTCATCGCCGGTGTCTACCGAATCATGGATATGGGGACTACCACCCTGAACGTACTCGGGAACGCGCTGGCCCCCGTGGTGATCGCTCGCTGGGAGAGAGGTCTTGAAAGCAGGAGTGAGTCGGTCGATGCTTCCTCGCAGGCGCTTACCCCAACGGAACATTGTGTCTATAGCAGTGAAGGTCACTGATTGGCTGCCACCTTGAACTGATGGTCATCATGAACTGGTAGCCGGGCATCCCTTGTACTTGCAAGGGATCACCCGTTGTTCACATGTCGCCTTCGAGGTGGAGCAGAGCCACCTGAGTCGACGGCGCGACCTTGTACCGCTCAAGCGGCTGATCACCTATGGCGTTGGCCAGGACATTGGGCATGCTCGGCGCTGCAACGAAGTCGTGAATGCCGCCGTACTGTGAAAGTCGTCCACGCCATAGGCGCCTCTCCGTCTGTCGAAATCCTCTACAAAAAATTGACCGCAAGCTGGGTGCACAACTGACAGTGCATTCTTTGGCTCATGAGGGCTGCGTCCTTGGCTTGTCGGTGTGTGTTCGAAATTATCACCGTAGAGCAAGATCAGTCCTTCTTGATTTTTACTTTAAGTTCAGGTGCTTGGCAATTAAGTGAGAGTTGTTGATGTTCTAGTTATTATAATTTTTGGCGATAAAAATATTGTTATTAATGGCGAATAAAAGTTGGTCGGTGAGTCATTCGGGGTGCTACTTATAGATATTGACAGAGGGGGGTTGTCAATCTTTAATGAAGGGGCGTGTCCAAGGGTTGGATTCGCGAAACAGGGAGAAGTTCTATTTTAGAACTTCAGTACATACGGAAATAAGGAAATTAAAATGTCTGAATTAGCCAGAAAAGAAATCACTAACTTAGAGCAAGGACCAGCTCAAGTCTTCACCCTCTTCGAGCAGAGCGGTATCGTGGTAACCTTGGAACTACCCAATGCATTGTCGCTCAGCAAGAATGAGCGTTCGGACTACCCAGCCAATCTGATGTTGACAAATAATACGGAGTTCACTCTCATTTCGGCGAATTTCGTTGTGACACTCGATGACGTGGTCGATAGCGTTCTTCAGGCCCTGCTCGCGACCGTGCGCTGGAAGGGCCCCAATCTTACGGACCCACTACTAAAGAAAATGGATTTCACTTGTAATGGTCCCATTCCTCCTAATGGAACGGCCAGCTGTATGCCTAATATTACCGGATACTCCAAAATCCAGTGGGTTGCCACGACGAACAACGGGCAGAGCACGGAGACCTTCACGAATAGCCTGGCCCTTGTCTCGCTTACCTTAGGGCCTATCGAGTCGATAGATACGCCTACTGGACCAACTATAATTGTTCTTTCATAGTTGATCTCTCACCGCGGGGTCCAAGAGTCAGGGCCTCGCGGTCGTCCCAGGTTCTACGGTGTGGTACATGGTCAAGTCCTCGAGCTGAGTCTTGTGCTTAGGCAATCGCTTTTGGTTGTGGTCGCAGGTCGGCAAGCCTCTGGCGGAGGCCATCTGCCCCGCTTCGGTGCTGGTTCGATTCCGGCTTCGGCACCATCTATATCAAGGGCTTGTCAGGCTTTTCAGTCGGCAGGCCCTTTTGTTTTTTCCGCAATCAGAAAATCTTGTCCGCAATTCGCTCATTTCGTCGGCGTGACCTTGGCGCCTCGTCGCCTTCGGATGTATTGCTCTGTCATGCCTACAGTCGTATGCCCGAGCTGCTCCCTGGTCTCACGAATACTCCCTGTCGACTCTTCTTTGTCCGTTGCGGCCTTCGCTGCTCGGTCAGGTAGAACAGATCCAGCGCGTCCTGGCGATTCTGGGCGAGCGCCGTGCGCAAAAAACAGATCGTTGATCCCGCCGCCCGCTGGCTTTCGAAGGCTGAAAGATGGCGACGGTGATTTGGTTTCTGTCTGCAGCTGTTGGTGCTGGTGCAATTTTGACCCAAGGGGGGGAGGGCGCTATGGGATCGAGAATTGTCTGGTCGACCTGAAAGCTATGCCACCGTGTCGGAGGTCGGCGAAATCATCTGGAGTAGGCCAGCGTCCACCTCTAGTTCGTGGAGCAGGTCAGTCAGGGTCGCCGCCAATTGCTGTTCCTGGCGCTTGTAATAGGTCCACTTGCCGACCTTGGTGGCTACCACGAGGCCGTGATCGCTGAGGGCCTTCAAGCAAAGCGATGTGGCGGGCTGTGATAGCCCGGCCTTGTCCTGAATGTGACTGGCGCAGACACCGTAGACGGAAAAATCGTAAATCTGGCTGTAGCCCTGGAAAGACGCTTGTGGGTCTTTGAGCCAAGTCAAAACCATCCTTCGCATCGGACTGGAGAGTATTTTGAGCGTCTCGTTCAAATCCATCATCAGGGCGGCGTTCCTCGGCAGGCGGGGCGTACCCCGCCATAAACGAACTATTTTATAGTTTGCTGAACGGATAGTCGACGTAGCCCTGTTCGCCGCCGCCATAAAGCGTTGCGGCGTCGACCGGGTTCAAAGCCAGGCCATTTCTGAGGCGGTGGGGCAGATCCGGGTTGGCGATGAATGTGCGGCCGAATCCGAACAAGTCCCCATAACCTTTTGCCAGGATGTCTTGCGCTTTGGCTTCGGTATAGCGGCCTGAATACATGATGGGAGCAGAGAACGCTTCTCGCAGGGCTTCGCGGAACGACACTGGCAGGTCAGGACTGTTGTCCCAGTCAGCCTCGGCAATCGACAGGTAGCCGATCCCCAACTCATCGAGCATCTTGGCGGCCTGGACATAGGTCTGGTGGGGATCCTGTTCGACCAGGCCCAAATAGACCCGTTCTTCGTCCGTCGACTCGAACAGTGGCGCAAAACGCACGCCTACACGCTCGCCACCGAATACGCGGATGGTGGCTTCGCACACTTCGCGCAGGAACCTCAGGCGGTTATCCAGCGATCCACCGTATTCATCGGTACGTTGGTTGGTGTGTTCGGAAATGAACTGATTCACCAGATAACCATTGGCGCAATGCAGTTCGACGCCATCGAAGCCGGCTTTCTTCGCGTTTATTGCGGCTAGGTGATAGAACTCGACCAGCTCCCTGACCTGTGGAGTGGTTAGCTCGACCGGCTCACTCGGGTCTGCGAGTGCTCCTGTCTCCGGACCCGTTTCGATAAAAACCTTGACTGCACTGGCGCGGATGGCAGAAGGCGCAACGGGTGGCTGGTTGTTCGGTTGCAGGCTGGTGTGGGAGACGCGACCCACATGCCACAGCTGGCAGAAGATGACCCCGCCTTGCGCATGAACCGCCTCCGTGACCTTACGCCAACCTTCTACCTGCGCTTCGCTATGAATGCCTGGTGTCCAGGCATAGCCCTGTCCCCTCGGTTCAATCTGGGTTCCTTCAGTAACCATGAAGCCGGCTGTGGCTCGCTGTGTGTAATAGGTTGCCATCAAATCGTTGGGCACATTGCCTGGCTGAGAGCTTCTGGAGCAGGTAAGAGGCGGCAGCGCAATCAGATTTCTAAGCTTCAGGCCACCCAGTGCCAGCGGTTGAAACAGGCTCAAATCAGTCATTCTTCACTCACGGATTTCAGTAGGAAAAATACACATTAACACATTCGAATGCGTTAATGTGTTTGTTTCCCATAGTCCTCGTCCGCCGATACTATCGGGATTGCGCCAGGGTCGGATAGTCCGTGTAACCGCGCTCTTCACCTTGGTAGAACGTTGCTGGATCGGCTTCGTTCAGGGCTACTCCACGCTGGAATCGCTCTACCAAGTCTGGGTTGGCCAGGAACGCGGTGCCAAACGACACCAGATCCGCATCACCCGAATTGAGCGCCTTTTCAGCGCGCTCCGCGTCGTAGCCACCATTGGCGATGTAGCTGCCGCCGAAGCAACGCTTCAGGTCTTTGAAATCGAACGGTCCAGCGCCAAGCTCCACGACGTGAATGTAGGCCAACCCATAGCGGCTGAGCATCTTCGCCGCACAGTTGAAAGTCGCTTGGGGATCGCTGTCGCTCATGGAGAAGTAATTGAATATCGGCGACAGGCGAACGCCCACGCGGCTGGCCCCGAATACTTCGATGACCGACTCCACGACCTCCTTGAGAAACCGAGTGCGGTTTTCTGCAGAACCGCCATAGGAGTCGGTTCGGGTATTGGTGCCATCGCGCAGAAACTGGTCGATCAAGTAACCGTTTGCACCGTGGATTTCCACGCCGTCGAATCCCGCACGTTTCGCGTTTTCAGCACCTTGACGAAAGTCAGCGACCACACCAGGAATCTCATCCAGATTCAGGGCCCGTGGCAATTCGTAAGGCTTCAGTCCCTCGGGTGTGTAAATCTCGCCATCAGCCTTGATCGCTGAAGGTGCTACCGGTAGCTCGTTATTGAGCTGTACCAGGGGGTGGGACAGGCGTCCGACATGCCAGAGTTGCAGGAAGATCCGTCCACCTTCTGCATGAACCGCGTCGGTCACCTGTTTCCAACCCTCGATTTGCTCGGTGGTAAAAATGCCCGGCGTCCTCATATACCCTTTGCCTTGCGCCGAGACTTGTGAACCCTCGGTGATGATAAGGCCGGCGCCGGCACGTTGCCGGTAATACTCGACCACGGTGGGTGTTGGCGCATCGCCTTCACCGGCCCGGCTTCGCGTCAGCGGCGCCATGACCATGTGGTTTTTCAGGGATAGGGTGCCGATTTGTGCAGGGGACGTAAGCAGGTTTAGATTGCTCGTGGTCATGATGTTTCTCGTAGGTCTGGAATGTGAGTCGTGATGGTCGAAACGTTTCTTGCCCGGGCTGCAGCCGCCGCTAGTTAAGTCGTCCTTGCTGCCGCAGGCGTGCGCCAATCCGCTGTATTCCGGATTCGCCCTGCGCCAAAGCCGCCTCGCTCGTGTGCACCGAGTAGTACCCTGTCACCAGATCGTGCGGATGCTTCACCGCTGAGCCCATGACGAACGAGCAGTCGCCTTGTGCCGAGAAGTCGATGTGTTGCTCGGTTTCTTCGAAAATGGCGAGTTCGCCGGCATTGACCAAGCCTCCTGCATCCAGGCGTCCTGCATTGACCGCGAGCCAGGCAACGGTGTGACCGGAGGGCGGGGAGTACTGCCAGTGCTCGCCGTCCTTCAAATTAACGGCGAGATAGTTCATGTCACTCGGTGCTTCAATCAAGCTTTGCGCGTCACCATATCGCCCCAGCAGCACGCGGGCGGGGCCGGTTTGTGGTACTTGGGAGGGCGCAAGATAGGTGCTCAGTGGAGGGGCGTTTTCCAGCGACGGCGGCAGAGCCACCCAGAGCTGGAAACCCTGCATCGAGGCCTCGCTGAGCATCGTCGCGTCGTGCCAGACACCGTTGCCGGCGCGCATCCACTCGAGACCTCCGGCAAGCAACACACCTGTCGCCCCCGTGGTGTCTTCGTAGGCAACTTCGCCTTCGCTCATGAAGGTAACGGTTGCGATCCCGGAGTGCGGGTGCATGCCGAAACTCGACTTGCCGCGACTGGCGTTCATACTGAAAATATCAAGGAAAATGAAAGGCTTCAGAAGCTCGCCCAAGTCGCCCGGGCTCATAAGCCGCGTTATCGGGCCATGGGTGTTCCCCTTGGTGCGATGGACGATGGCGCGTTGCTGAATAGCGACGGTGGCGTTCATATGTTTTCTCTCGGAATGTTGAGTGCCCACCGTAGCCATGGAGTGCGATGTCCTTTTCTCGGGGGAGCTGTTGAGGGCTAACAGCAGCCATGTCGGAAAGATAAGCGACTACTGATTGCTTGATTAGATGGCATAATTGGGTTGGACCAATCCATTTAACGAAGTGGTGTGGATCAGATGTTTGACCTGAATGACGTCGCTTTGTTTGTACAAGTGGTGCGCCACGGCAGCTTTGCCGAGGCGGCACGGCAGCTTGGCATGCCGTCCAACACCTTGAGCCGGCGGGTTCAACAACTTGAGGCTCAGCTCGGCACACGGCTGCTACAGCGCTCGACGCGAAAACTCACACTTACCCATTCTGGGGCGATGTTTCATGAGCGGTGTTCTGGCGCGGTAGAGGGCCTGCTGGATGCCGGAGAGCACTTGATGACCGATAGCCAGGAACCACGTGGCACTGTGCGCATTGCGGCGATGGCGGATTTTTTCGACTTCTTCCCCATGGAGTGGGTGGCTGATTTTCTAGCCAAGCACCCCCAAGTGCGACTGGATTTTGTGCTGAGTGATGCGAGGGCTGATTTGATCGCTGAACGGATCGACATTGCATTTCGAGGCGGCATTTTGCAGGACTCGGGATATGTCGGTCGTCAACTGCTTGGAGCAGGCAATGAAGGGTTGGTAGCCAGTCCTGGTTACCTCAGTAAACGCGGTGTGCCTGTCACGCTACAGGATTTGGAAAATCACGACTGCGTGAGTTTTGCACATCCCAGCGGAATCACAACGTGGCGTCTTATGGGGCCCGACGGTGTTGAGGAAGATATCCAGATTACCAGCCGGTTCAATGGCAACACTGCTCAAGCTTTGCGTAAGGCCACTTTGGCTGGGTTGGGTATTGCGTTGCTGCCGCCGGCCATAATCAATATCGATCTCCAGGCTGGCCGATTGGTGTCCGTGCTCCCGCAGCACTATCGCACTGGATATGGTCTGCATGTGCTTTACCCCAGTCGGAAACATTTGCCCCTGGCTGTGTCTGCATTCATCGAGTTGGTGTTGGAGAAACTGAAAGAGCAGAAATTCCCGGCGAATGTGTAACGGTTGTACCTCCGGGCCGTCGCTTATCCAGCCAAGCGCTGGCTGGAAAATAGGAAGTGCCTACCTCCCAGCCAGCGTTGAGTTCACAGTGGTATGAGATTGCCCCAGAGTCTTCCGGAGCGTCGTCAGGCTGTGAGTCTGCAGTGATTTACGCCTTGTTGGATGCCTTCACCGCAAAGGCACCGTCACCCAGCAACGCCACGACCAGTGCTGTCACGGACAGGTAGACCGGATATTCCCAACCGCCATGGGCGTTGGTGAAGCTCCAGCCATTGCCGAAGTGGACGGTCGCGGCAACGAACAGCTGAATCACCGCCAGAGCCGCCACCCAGCGCGCATAGACACCCAGCACCAGCATCAAACCGCCGATCACTTCAAAGGCCATGACCGGGTACGCCAGGAAGCCCGGGAAGCCAATCGATTCAAAAAAGCCCGCGGTACCTGCCGGGGTAAACACCAGGACTTTGGTCAGGCCGTGGGCAATGAACATGATGCCGAGGGCCAAGCGCATGACGAAGGCGGCGTATGGAGCGGTACGTGAGTCGATCATGATGCGGTTCCTTGTGTTTATTTGGAGAGTGGCAGTGTGTTGGTCAGCCATTTCGAGAAATCCGCCAGTTCTTCAGCGACGATCTCGTGGGCCATGTCGTAGAGATGTGTTTCGTGGGCGACGCCGATTCGAGTCAGCCAGTCGTCCGCTTCTTTCGCCCAGGCCACTGGTAGTACGTTGTCCTGGTGACCATGGGCGATGAAAGCGTTGATGGACTGGAGTCGATCGGCCGAAGCAATCCGAGGATCAAGTTCGCGCAGCATCCGGCCGCTCAATATTGCAAATCCGGCAACCAGCTCGGGCTCGGTGACCCCGAGGCTCGCGCTCATGATGCCGCCCTGGCTGAAGCCGGCGATCACGGTAGGTAGCGTGGGCAGCGCTTCGATGAAGTGCTGCAATTGTTGCCGGGCGGCCTCTGCCTGTTCTTGATTGAATGAAGGGCCGTTGCTGGTGAAGTTCACCTGGTACCAGGCGAAGCCTTGTGGGCCAACCTGCAGCGGGCCGCGGAGCAGAATGACTTCCAGTTCCTCGGGCAGGGACGCGGCCAATGACGCGAGATTCGCTTCATTTGAACCGACGCCATGCAGCAGGAGCAGGCGCCCCTTGGGTGCAGCACTACCGCACCCTTTGCGGAAAATCAGGCCCGTTTTCGGCTCGCGAACGGCTGCGGTAAAAGAGGTGTCATGCATGATCTGCAACGCCTTGGCTGAGGTGGGTGGAGTCGAATCCAACCGGGTTGTTCGAAGAAAACAGGTAGCTGTCCATCGCCAGTACGCCGTAGCTCACGCCACCTTCCAGGACACGAGTCTCAAAGTGTTCGCCGGCCGCGCCGAGGGCGATGAGCAGCGGTAAGAAATGCTCATCGGTCGGGTGGGCACGTTCGGCTGAAGGTGCGTGCTGCTTATAGTCCAGCAGGACATCGGTGTTGCCCGCTTGCAGGGTTTGGGCTGTCCAGGCTGCAAACGCTTTCACGTAATCGGCACCGTGGGTGGCCGCCCCCCGAAACTCATACAAGTTATGGGTCAGGCTTCCGGAAGCCACGATCAGCACGTTCATATCCCGTAGCGGCTTGAGGGCTTGGCCGAACTTCCAGGCCTGGTGGGTATCGAGACTGGCAGGCATCGATACCTGAACAACTGGAATGTCCGCCTCAGGGGCCAGGTGCAGCAGCGGCACCCACGCGCCATGGTCCAGACCGCGGCGGGCGTCAAGCCGGGACTTCCATCCCGCATTCTGCAGCAGATCCACGATATGCGCGGCCAGGGTCGGAGCGCCCGGTGCGGGATAGCGCAACTGGTACAACGCCTCGGGAAAACCACCGAAGTCGTGCAGGGTTTCAGGGGCGGTGCTCGCCGTGACGCTGACCTCGCCGCGGGTCATCCAGTGCGGCGAGAGGATGACGATGGCATCAGGTCGCGGCAGTTCGCGACCGAGCTCGGCCAGGCGTTGACCCGCCAGGCCGGGCTCGATAGCAAACATCGGAGCACCATGAGACACAAACAACAGCGGGAACGAGGTGTTCATGGTGAATGCTCCCCAACGATTACTTGCCCAGCCAGGCAGGGGCGATGGAAGTGCCCAGGCCGGCGCCGTAGCCGAGGAAGATATTCAAACCTGCCAATGGCTCCAGGTAACGGGCATTGACCAGTGCGCCCGCGTCGACCGTGTTCCAACCCAGGCTCTGCGCCAAGGCAATCGCGGTCTGTTTGGCGCGCTCGCTGTCGCTGGCGACAAATACACTGCCGCGCTGGTCATTGGCGAAAAACGGGCCGTCGGCAAGCACTTGGGCGAACAGGGTATTGAACGCTTTTACGACATGGGCTTGCGGCACCGCTTTGGCAATTTCCTCGCTGGCGCTGGTCACGTGACCGATGGTCAGCGACATGTAATCGGCGCTCAGTGGGTTGGTGATATCGATAACCACCTTGCCCCCCAGATCGCCCAGGCTTTGCAGGGCTTTGACGGCGTCGTCATAGGCGGTTGCAACGACAACGACGTCGCTGTCACCCAGTGCCTCGGCAGCCGGGTAGGCGCTGACATTGTCAAACTGAGCGGCCAGGGCCTTGGCCTTGTCGATGTCGCGTCCGGTGATACGAACGATATGGCCGACACTGGACAGTTGTTTTGCGAACGCCGAACCCATGTTGCCGGTACCCACTACGGTAATTTTCATAGCGACCTCATTTGCCTTGATGTGCGTTTCGATGGGCTCAGTTTATAGGTTGTGAATTCGAGATAAATAAGGTCGAATGTGATAAACCGTTCCACTTATCGAGACAATCATGGACAGAGCATTGGAGATGCAGGTCTTCTGCAGCGTCGTCGATAAAGGCAGCTTCGTAGGCGCGGCCGAACTGTTGGCGATGTCCAAGGCGGCCATCTCGCGCTATGTGAGCGGTCTTGAAGAACGCCTGGGTGTGCGACTTCTGCAGCGCACGACCCGGCGGCTTTCACTGACGGAGGAGGGGCGGCAGTTTTACCACCAGGCGCGTGAGGTACTGGCGCTCATGGATCAGGCCGAGGAGGCCGTATCGTCCACCGCACCGGAGCCCAGTGGTGTTTTGAGAGTGAATGCACCGGTCAGCTTCGGGGTGCTGCATCTGGCGCCGATCTGGGGCGACTTCATGAAGGCCTACCCCAATATCGAGTTGGACATCAGCTTGAATGATCGATTGGTGGATCTGGTGGAGGAGGGATTCGATGCGGCTGTTCGCATTGCCCGCATGGAAAACTCTTCGCTGGTCGGGCGTCGTCTGGCGGGCACGCGGATGTGCTTGTGCGCTTCACCCGAATACCTGGCAAGTCACCCGGAGGTGCGCACTTTGTCTGACCTGACAGAACACGGCGTGATTGCCTACACCCACTTCGCCAGCGGCAACGAATGGCAGTTCCAGGGCCCTGACGGCAGCGAAAGTGTGCGCACCCGTTCCATTGTTCGCTGCAACAATGGCGATACCTGTCGCAGCATTGCCTTGGCAGGGGGCGGTATTGCCTTGCAGCCCAGCTTTATGGTGGCCGAGGATTTGCGGGCGGGGGACCTGGTGGAGATCCTGCCTGAGTACCAGTCGGTCGAACTGGGCATCTACGTGGTCTATCCCACACGCAAACACCTGGCGACCAAGGTCCGGGTGCTGATCAATTTTCTGGCCGAGCGATTTGCCCACCCGCGATGGGAGCAGTAGTCGGCGTTCACCCAAGCGCCGGATACGAGTGTCACCGCGAATCTTTTGCGATCCGAGTCGTTCGCTTCTCGGATATTCGGCTTGAACGAGGGGAGGTCGTCATTGACCTGGACCTGATCATTCGGCCGGATGCCCGTATTGATTTGGCAGCTTCTGGTGGGTTCTTTCGTTTTTGCATTCCGCCGAACGATGCACAAAGAGTGGGGACAATTCAGTTATTCGATAGCCTCATACGGCAGCCCGACATAATTTTCCGCAATCGTCTTGCGTCCGGCGGCCGAGCTTGTGAAGTAATCGAGCTCGCTTTTCTGGATACGCTGGCTGAAGGCGTCAGTCTCGGGAAAGCGGTGGAGGATCGAGGTCATCCACCAGGAGAAACGTTCGGCTTTCCAGACCCGGCGCAGGCAGATTTGCGAGTACTTCTCCAGCAAGTCCGTGCGACCTTCGCGATAAACCTTGAGCAGGATCCGGTACAGCGTGCTGACATCGCTCGCCGCCAGGTTCAGGCCTTTGGCGCCGGTAGGTGGAACGATGTGGGCCGCATCGCCGAGCAGGAACAGGCGACCATATTGCATGGGCTCGACGACAAAGCTGCGCAAGGGCGCGATGCTCTTTTCAATCGAGGGACCGGTGACCACTTGCGCGGCGATAGTGGTCGGCAAGCGGCGTTTGAGCTCCTCCCAGAAACGTTCGTCCGACCAGTCCTCGACCTTTTCCTCGGCACCCACTTGCACGTAATAACGGGTACGCGTCGGCGAGCGCATGCTGCACAGGGCGAAGCCACGCTCATGGTTGGAGTAGATCAGTTCATGGCTGACCGGCGGGGTATCGGCCAGGATACCCAACCAGCCAAAGGGGTAGACCCGTTCAAAAATCTTCAACGTCTCTGCCGGTATCGATTGTCGGGATACACCGTGAAAGCCGTCGCAGCCGGCAATGTAGTCACAGTCCAGGCGGACGCTCTCGCCATTGCGCTCGAAGGTCAGGTAAGGACTGTCGCTCTGCATGCCGTGGGGCTGCACATTCTCGGCATCGTAAACAGTCATTGCGCCCACGGCGGCACGGGCGTCCATCAAGTCACGGGTGACTTCGGTCTGGCCGTAGACCATGACCGTCCTGCCCTCGGTCAGTCCCTTGAGGTCGATGCGTTCACTGCGTCCGTCGAAGGCCAGTTCGAAGCCGTCGTGCACCAGGCCTTCGGCATCCATGCGCGCGCTGACACCGGCTTCGCGCAACAGCTCGACCATGCCTTGTTCCAGCACGCCAGCCCGAATGCGCGAGAGGATGTATGCGGGATTCTTGCGTTCGACGATGATGTTGTCGATGCCTGCGCGGTGCAGCAGTTGACCGAGCAGAAGGCCGGAGGGGCCGCAGCCGATGATAGCGACTTGGGTTTTCATGGAGGGTAGTCCTGTCTGGTACCGCTGAAGGCATGAGGCCTTGTCGGGCACTGTTGTTTTTGTCTCCTGTATTTTTAGTGGCTAAAGCCAGGATATGAAGGCAATATCCGACGTATTCCATGGACTTTTCGTGGGTCGTCGCAAGGGGAGGGACATGTCGAAATCATTCGCTGCATCTGTTCCGGTGTTCAAGCTCTACGGCGAGACCGGTGCCTGGCCGACCCCTGACTTGATCCATTGCGAGTCGATCCCCGAGCGCAGCAAACTGCATGGTTGGGAAATCAAACCGCACCGGCACAGCGACCTGGTGCAGCTTCTCTACGTGCAGGCAGGGCAGGCGACGCTGAAAGTCGAAGACGAGATCCACCACATCGATTCTGCCGCGCTGCAAGTCGTGCCGGCGCTGTGCGTGCACACCTTCAAGTTCTCCGAGGATATTCAAGGCCACGTGCTCAGCCTGGCGCAGCCCCTGGCCGAACAGCTTGGTGCTTCCCTCGGCAGTCCGGTATTGACCACGGCGGCCTGTTACCCGATCGGCTCCGCGCATCCGTATCTGGACACGCTGTTTTCAGCCATCACCCGGGAGTACGGCGAACACCAGCCCGGTCGTGATCCGATGCTGCAATCATTGATCACGGTGCTGTCGATCTGGCTCAGTCGCCGCAGCCTGGAGCGCTCACCGCCGGACGCTTTGCCGCTTGAGCGCGGCCGCGAGCATTTGCAGGCGTTCACCCGGGCACTGGAACTGCGTTTTCGCGAGCATCTGCCGATCGAGCACTATGCGGCGACGCTGGGGATCAGCGCGGCTCACCTCAATGCCCTGTGCCGACGCCTCTGCGGGCAATCGGCATTGCAGATGATCAACCAGCGACTGCTGCTGGAAGCCAAGCGCGATCTGGTCTACACCGCCATGACCATCAACCAGGTGTCGGACAGCCTGGGCTTTTCCGAACCGGCCTACTTCTCGCGCTTTTTCAAGCGCGGTACGGGGCAATCACCGAAACAATTCCGTATCCAGCGTTAGCGGATGCCAGACCTCGAAGGCAGTGAACCGCGGTGAATATCGATACCCGAATCAAATTCCGTCATCTGCTGTGTTTTCTCGAAGTGGCGCGCCAGGGCAGCCTGGCGCGTGCATCGGACAAACTGGCGATCAGCCAGCCGGCGCTGTCCAAGACCCTCAAGGAGCTGGAAACCCTGCTTGCCGCGAGCTTGTTCGTGCGCAGTAAAAGCGGCGCGGCGCTGACCGAGGCCGGGGTGGCCTTTCTGCGTTACGCCGGTCCCAGCGTCCAGGCGCTGCGCGAAGGGGTCAATAGCCTGCGTTCCGGCGAACACGAGCCGGTCACCGCGAGACTCGGCGTGTTGTCGACCGTCGAAAGCGTGCTGGTGCCCGAGGTCGTCTGCCGGTTGCATGCCCGCCATCCCGCACTGGTGGTCAGCGTGGTGACCGGGCCGAGCGCATACCTGTTGTCGCGGCTGCGGGTCGGCGAGCTGGACCTGGTGGTCGGACGCATGACCGACAGCCCGCAGATCCTCGGGCTGGCATTCGAGCATCTGTACAGCGAATCCATGACCCTGGTGGTGCGCAGCGGCCATCCGCTGTTGGCCGATCCGCTGGCGCATAAAAACCTCGAAGACTACCCGTTGGTGTTGCCGTTGGCGGGGACGACGATTCGCCAGTTCGCCGACAGCCTGTTTGTGCAGCACGGCATCAGCCCGCCGCGTCAGCGTCTGGAAACCCTGTCATTGACCCTGAGCCGGCGTTACGTGCAATGCAGCCAGGCGATCTGGGTCGCGCCTTTCGACGCGGTCAGGCAGGACCTGAGCCGGGGTGAGCTGGTAGAGCTGGACCTGGGGATGCGCGAACCGGGTGGTTCGGTGGGGCTGTGCAGCAATCCGGCGTTGCCGATGCCACTGGCGGCGCAATGGTGTGTGGAGGTATTGCGCGAAGTAGGGCTGGAATATCGCGAGGGTCGTTATCCATAACCATTTGGATATGGATAAGGTTGGTTTTTTCAGTTTTGGCGGGGGCACTATCAAGGGAGACTGGGGGACAGACTGCTATCCAAGCAGCTTTTACCTCTAACAATAAGGAGCCCGACATGTCTGATGCGGACAACAGCCGCTTCGTCATTCGTGACCGAAATTGGCACCCCAAAGCCCTGACGCCTGACTACAAGACTTCGATCCTGCGTTCGCCGCGTCAGGCCCTGGTGAGCATTCCCCAGTCGCTGTCGGAAACCAGCGGCCCGGATTTCTCCCATCTGAAGATGAACCAGCACGATAACGATCTGCTGTTGAACTTCAACAATGGCGGCTTGCCGATCGGCGAGCGCATCATCGTCGCCGGGCGGGTCTGTGACCAGTACGGCAAGCCGGTCCCGCATACCCTGGTGGAGATGTGGCAAGCCAATGCCGGTGGCCGCTACCGGCACAAGAAAGACAGCTACCTGGCGCCCATCGACCCGAATTTCGGTGGCGTCGGCCGGGCCCTGACCGACCGTGACGGTCATTACAGTTTCCGTACGGTCAAACCCGGTCCGTACCCCTGGCGCAATGGTCCCAACGACTGGCGTCCGGCGCATATCCACTTCTCCATCAGCGGCCCGTCGATTGCCACGCGCTTGATCACCCAGCTGTATTTCGAAGGCGACCCGCTTATCCCGATGTGCCCGATCGTCAAGTCGATCGCCAATCCGGAAGCGGTGCAGAGCCTGATCGCCCGGCTCGATATGAGCATGGCCAATCCGATGGATTGCCTGGCTTATCGCTTTGATATCGTTCTGCGCGGCCAGCGCAAGACCCACTTCGAAAACCGCTGAGGAGGCACGCGCATGCCCGTTCAACTTCTGCCTGAAACCCCTTCGCAAACCGCTGGTCCCTATGTGCATATCGGCCTGGCGCTGGAGGCTGCCGGCAACCCGCCGCGCGAGCAGGAAATCTGGAGCGAGATGGCCAAACCCGGTGCGCCGGGCGAGCATATCCTGTTGCTGGGTCATGTTTACGACGGTAATGGCCATCTGATTCGTGATTCGTTCCTGGAGTTCTGGCAGGCCAACCACGAAGGTGTCTATGAAAGCGATTACAACCTGGAAAAGCCCTTCAACAGCTTTGGCCGCACCGCGACCACGGATGTCGGCGAGTGGACGCTGAAAACCATCAAGCCCGGCACGCTGAAGAATGCCGCGGGAGTACCCATGGCGGCCCATATCAACGTTTCGCTGTTTGCCCGGGGCATCAATATCCACTTGCAGACCCGCCTGTACTTCGACGACGAGGCCCAGGCCAATGCGCTCGATCCGGTATTGAATCTGATCGAACAGCCGCAACGCCGTGAAACCCTGATTGCCAGACGTTGCACGGTCGACGGCAAGCTGGCCTATCGTTTCGACATTCATGTCCAAGGCGAAGCGGAAACGGTGTTCTTCGACTTCTGAGGTTGTGGCTTGCGTGCAGTTGCAGGGCGCTTGTCGATGCAAGCGACCCGATAATAATAAGAAGAAGGAAATGTCTGTATGTCGTTATTCGCTCCTGTGCCCGTGACGGGCACGCTTGATGTTCAGCTGTTGATCAACACCAAACCACTGTCCAGCTATCAATGGCGGGTGGTGCTGCTGTGTTTCCTGATCGTCTTTCTCGACGGCCTGGACACCGCGGCCATGGGCTTTATCGCCCCGGCCTTGAGTCAGGACTGGGGCATCGACCGCGCCAGCCTGGGACCGGTGATGAGTGCCGCGCTGATCGGCATGGTCTTCGGTGCCCTGGGTTCCGGCCCCTTGGCCGACCGTTTCGGGCGCAAGCTGGTGTTGGTGGTGGCGGTGTTTCTGTTTGGCGTGTTCAGTCTACTGTCGGCCTACAGCAGCAATATCGACCAACTCCTGGCCCTGCGCCTGTTGACCGGCCTGGGCCTGGGGGCGGCGATGCCCAATGCCACCACGCTGCTGTCCGAATACACCCCGGAGCGGCTCAAGTCCTTGCTGGTGACCAGCATGTTCTGCGGTTTCAATCTGGGCATGGCCTGCGGTGGGTTCGTCTCGGCGAAGCTGATTCCGCTGCTGGGTTGGCACAGCCTGCTGATGCTCGGCGGGATCCTGCCCCTGGTGCTGGCCGTGGTGCTGTTGTTCCGGTTGCCGGAGTCGGCACGCTTCCTGGTGGTGCGCAATCGTGGTGTGGAACGGATTCGCCGGGTGCTGGCACCGATTGCACCGCTGGAGGTCGCGGCGGCCACTGGCTTCAGTGTGCCGGAACAGGCGGTGGTGCAGAGCCGCAACGTGTTGAAGGTGATTTTCTCCGCTACCTATAGCGCGGGGACCTTGTTGCTGTGGCTGACCTATTTCATGGGGTTGGTGATTGTCTACCTGCTGACCAGCTGGTTGCCGACCCTGATGCATGACAGTGGCGCGAGCCTGGAGCAATCGGCCTTTATCGGCGCGCTGTTCCAATTCGGCGGTGTGCTCAGCGCCGTGGGCGTGGGCTGGGCGATGGATAAATTCAATCCGCACAAGGTCATTGGCATTGCCTACCTGTTGGCCGGGGTATTCGCCTGGCTGGTGGGTCAGAGCCTGGGCCATGTCGGCGTATTGGCCGCCTTGGTGCTGTTGGCCGGCATGTGCATCAACGGCGCGCAATCGGCGATGCCGTCGCTGGCCGCGCGCTTCTATCCCACCCAGGGCCGCGCCACTGGCGTGTCGTGGATGCTCGGTATCGGTCGTTTTGGTGCGATCCTCGGGGCCTGGGCCGGGGCGACGTTATTGGGCCTGGGCTGGAACTTCGAACAGGTGCTGACCGCGCTGGTGGTACCGGCGACCTTGGCGACCCTCGCGGTAGTGATCAAGGGGCTGGTCAGCCATGCGGACGCGACCTGAGAGCGCCTCACCGTTTTTCATGAATCCTGGAGCTGTGGTTTGAACAGACCGACGAATCAACTTTTCGATGCCTATTTCACCCAGCCGGCGATGCGGGCGATTTTTTCCGATCAGGGCCGCTTGCAAGGCATGCTCGATTTCGAAGCCGCGCTGGCCCGTGCCGAAGCCGCCACCGGGCTGATACCCCAGGCGGTGGTTGGCGATATCGAAGCGGCCTGTCGCGCGCAGTTGTTCGATGTCGACGAGTTGGCCGTGGCCATCGGTAATGCCGGCAATTCGGCGATTCCGCTGGTCAAGGCATTAGGCAAGCAGATTGCCGTGGCCAACCCGACCGCTGAGCGCTATGTGCACATGGGGGCTACCAGTCAGGATGTGATGGACAGTGGCCTGGTGCTGCAGCTGCGTTCCGCCATCGAGCTGTTGGAGGATGATCTGGCGCGTTTGGCCGATGCGCTCGCCGAGCAGGCCATGCGCTACGCGAGCACACCGCTGGCCGGGCGTACCTGGCTGCAACAGGCGACACCGGTGACCCTGGGTATGAAAATCGCCGGTTGGCTGGGCGCTATCACTCGCCATCGCCAGCGCCTCGTTGAAATCAAACCGCGTTTGCTGTGCCTGCAATTCGGCGGAGCTTCCGGCAGCCTGGCGGCCCTGGGTGATCAGGCTTTCGCGGTGGCGGGAGCGCTGGCCGGTGAGTTGAATCTGAACCTGCCCGAGCAGCCCTGGCACACCCAGCGTGATCGTCTGGTGGAGTTCGCCAGTCTGCTGGGGATGATCGCCGGCAGCCTGGGCAAAGTCGGGCGCGATCTCAGTTTGCTGATGCAGACCGAAGCGGGCGAGGTGTTCGAGCCGGCCGCACCCGGCAAGGGCGGCTCCTCGACCATGCCGCACAAGCGCAATCCGGTCGGCGCGGCAGTGATGATCGGCGCGGCGACCCGGGCCCCCGGGCTGGTGGCGACGATGTTCAGCGCAATGCCGCAGGAACATGAGCGCAGCCTCGGTCTCTGGCATGCCGAATGGGAAACCTTGCCTGAGCTCTGCTGCCTGGTGTCCGGCGCGCTGCAACAAGCGTTGCAGGTGGTGCCAGGGTTGGAAGTCGACAGCGGGCGCATGTTGCAGAACCTGGAACTGACCAAAGGGCTGGTGCTGGCGGAAGCCGTGAGCATCGCCTTGTCCCAGCGTATTGGTCGCGATGCGGCGCACCACTTGATTGAACAATGCTGCCGGCGTGCGGTGGCGCGGGGTGAACATCTACGCCAGGTGCTCGCGGCCGAACCGCAAGTGACCGCGCAATTGTCCGTCGGGGAACTGGACCGCCTGCTGGATCCGGCCCACTACCTGGGGCAGTCACAGCACTGGGTCCAGCGCGCGCTGGCCGAACATCACGCTTTCAAACCTTAGAAAAGGATCCTGCAATGGACGAACAACAACGTTACGAAGCCGGCATGAAAGTACGCCGCGAAGTGCTCGGCGATGCCCACGTGGATCGCAGCCTGGAACATCTGACGCCGTTCAATGGTGAGTTCCAGGAAATGATTACCCGGCATGCCTGGGGCGATATCTGGACCCGTCCCGGGTTGCCACGGCACACCCGTAGCCTGATCACCATCGCCATGCTGATCGGCATGAACCGCGAAGGGGAGCTGCGCCTGCATTTGCGTGCGGCAAAAAACAACGGTGTGACCCGCGACGAGATCAAGGAGGTGTTGATGCAGAGCGCGATCTATTGCGGCATTCCCGCGGCCAACGCCACCTTCCATCTGGCCGAGGCGGTTTGGGAGCAGATGGATACCCAGGCGTGAGGTAATGGTTGTGTATCTCCGGCGCGACTGACGCTGGCCCAGTCCCGGCGCCAGCCGCGGCGCCGGTGTTTATGCCTGGTAGACCTTCTTCAGCAGCCTGAGCAGCTCTGCGCGTTCCTGGCTGTCGAGGGCGGAGGTGGAGTCCAGGTCGCTCTCGGCGGCGATCTGTTTCAGCTCCTTGAGCAGGGTCTCGCCGGCCTTGCTGAGAAAAATCCCATAAGAACGCTTGTCCGGCTTGCAGCGCACCCGCACCGCCAGCGCCCGGCTTTCCAGTTTGTTCAGCAGCGGCACCACCTGGGGCGGCTCGATGGCCAGTGCCTTGGCCAGGTCGGCCTGCATCAGCCCGGGCGTCTGGTCGATGATCGCCAGGGCCGAGAACTGCGCCGGCCGCAGATCGTGGGCCGAGAGTCGCTCAATCAGATTCTGGAACAACTTCAACTGCGCCCGCCGCATTGCATAACCGATCAGGTCGTCCAGCGCGGCGTCCAGTGGCGCCTGGGTTTCGGCGTTGTCGGCAGGGGGCTCGGGGGCGGCGGCAATCTGGGAAGACTTGGCCATTGCGGGATGGATCCTCAGGCAGGAGGTTAAGAAGACTATCTAGTTTGCCGTGATTGATCGGGGATAGCCATGTTCTCTTGTGAATTTTCGCGAGCTGAAAAGCATGTGGTGAGATACAGAGGTTAAGTTAATTTTATTAATGGTTAATTGACATAACTATTTTTCAGGTTTAGCTTCTACCCATCTTCAAGCCCAGAACAAGAGAGCCCCGCCATGAGCAATTACGAAGGTCGCTGGACAACCGTCAAGGTCGAAATCGAGGAAGGCATCGCCTGGGTGATTCTCAATCGTCCGGAAAAACGCAACGCCATGAGTCCGACCCTGAACCGGGAAATGATCGATGTGCTGGAAACCCTGGAGCAGGATCCCGCCGCCGGGGTGCTGGTGCTGACCGGTGCCGGTGAAGCCTGGACCGCCGGCATGGATCTCAAGGAATACTTCCGCGAAGTGGACGCCGGCCCGGAGATCCTCCAGGAAAAAATCCGCCGCGAAGCCTCGCAATGGCAATGGAAGCTGCTGCGCATGTACACCAAGCCGACCATCGCGATGGTCAACGGTTGGTGCTTCGGTGGTGGCTTCAGCCCGCTGGTGGCTTGCGACCTGGCGATCTGCGCCGACGAGGCAACCTTCGGGCTCTCGGAAATCAACTGGGGTATCCCGCCGGGCAACCTGGTGAGCAAAGCCATGGCCGATACGGTGGGGCATCGTCAATCGCTGTACTACATCATGACCGGCAAGACCTTCGGCGGGCAGAAAGCCGCCGAGATGGGGCTGGTCAACGAAAGTGTGCCGTTGGCGCAACTGCGTGAAGTCACCGTGGCGCTGGCGCGCAACCTGCTGGAGAAAAACCCGGTGGTGCTGCGCGCCGCCAAGCACGGTTTCAAGCGCTGCCGCGAACTGACCTGGGAGCAGAACGAGGATTACCTGTACGCCAAGCTCGATCAGTCGCGTCTGCTGGACACCGAAGGTGGCCGCGAGCAGGGCATGAAGCAGTTTCTCGACGACAAGAGCATCAAACCCGGCTTGCAGGCGTATAAACGCTGAAACACCCGGCCTACAGCCGGCGCATCCGGCTGTAGGCCGCGCTTTTACCGCTTGAATGTATTCCCGATAAAGACAATAAAGAGGAATCACCATGCTGGACGTGCCCCTGCTGATCGGCGGCCAGTCGTGCCCCGCCGGCGGCGATCAAACCTGCGAGCAAGGTCATCCGGTGACCGCTGAACTCGTGTCGCAGGTGGCCGCCGCCGCCCTGGAAGATGCCGATGGCGCCATGGGCGTGGCCAGTACGCCACGTTACCGCCAAGTGTCCATCGGCCATCCCGCGGTCGAGGTCAGCGAAGAGCAGGGCATCCTGTCGATGCGCTCCCTCGAACCCCTGGCCGAGTTGCCCAAGCGTTTGCTTGACCGTCTGCTGCATTGGGCCGAGGTGCGGCCGCAACAAACCTTTGTTGCCGCGCGCGAGGATCACGGTGGCTGGCGGCACGTCAGTTACGCCGAGATGCTCGGCAGCGTCCGCGCCATTGCCCAAGGCCTGCTGGGTTATGGTCTTTCGGCCGAGCGGCCGCTGGCGATACTTTCGGGTAACGACATCGAGCATCTGCAGATTGCGCTGGGGGCGATGTACGCCGGTATTCCCTATTGCCCGATCTCGCCGGCTTATTCGTTGTTGTCGCAGGATTTCGCCAAGCTGCGGCATGTCTGCGATCTGTTGCAGCCGGGGTTGGTGTTCGTCAGTGATGTCGCCGCCTTCCAGCGTGCGATCGACGCCGTGTTACCGCTCGAGACGCCACTGATCAGCGTCCGTGGCGAGATGCCGGGACGCCAGCAGAGCCGCTTTGCCAGCTTGCTGCAAAAGCCCGGCGGGGCCGAAGCCGAAGCGGCGTTTGCCGCCACCGGGCCCGACAGCATCGCCAAGTTTCTGTTTACCTCGGGTTCCACCAAGCTGCCCAAGGCGGTGGTCACGACCCAGCGCATGCTCTGCGCCAACCAGCAGATGCTGTTGCAGACCTTCCCGGTGTTTGGCGAAGAACCGCCGGTGCTGGTGGACTGGTTGCCGTGGAATCACACCTTCGGCGGCAGCCACAATGTCGGCATCGTGCTGTACAACGGCGGCACCTTTTACCTGGATGACGGCAAGCCCACCGTCCAGGGGTTTGCCGAAACACTGCGCAACCTCAAGGACGTGTCGCCCACCGCCTACCTGACCGTGCCCAAGGGCTGGGAGGAACTGGTCAGCGCCCTGGAGCGGGACGCTGAGTTGCGCGAATGTTTCTTCTCGCGCATGAAGCTGTTCTTTTTCGCCGCCGCCGGTTTGTCCCAGCGGGTCTGGGATCGCCTGGACCGGGTTGCCGAAGCGCATTGTGGTGAGCGCATTCGCATGATGGCCGGGCTCGGCATGACCGAGGCGGCGCCGTCCTGCACCTTCACCACCGGGCCGCTGTCCATGGCCGGCTACATCGGTCTGCCGGCTCCCGGTTGTGAGGTGCGGCTGGTGCCGGTGGATGGCAAGCTGGAGGGGCGTTTTCGCGGGCCGCACATCATGCCGGGTTACTGGCGCGCGCCGCGGCAAACCGCCGAAGTCTTCGATGAACAGGGCTTCTACTGTTCCGGCGATGCGCTCAAGCTCGCGGATCCGCGGGACCCGCAACTGGGCCTGATGTTCGACGGGCGGATTGCCGAGGACTTCAAGCTGTCCTCCGGGGTCTTTGTCAGTGTCGGTCCGTTGCGCAATCGCGCGGTGCTCGAAGGTTCGCCCTATGTTCAGGACCTGGTGGTGGCCGCGCCGGATCGCGAGTGTCTGGGCCTCCTGGTTTTCCCCCGGCTGTACGAATGCCGAGGCCTGGCCGGTTTGGGCGCGGACGCCAGCGATGCCGAGGTCCTGGCCAGTCCGGCTGTGCGTCAGTGGTTCAGTGACTGGCTGCAACGGCTCAACCGCAATGCCACCGGGAATGCCAGTCGTCTGGAGTGGATCGCGCTACTCGACGAGCCCGCTTCCATTGACCGTGGTGAAATCACCGACAAGGGTTCGATCAACCAGCGCGCGGTTCTGCAATGGCGCGCTGCCAAGGTCGAGGCACTGTATCGCGGTGAAGAACCCTCCATCCTGCGTGCCGGACCGTTCCCATGAGCGGCGTGGGGCAGTATTCGAGCTTTGACGATGTCGCCGTTTTCGACGCCTTGCGCACGCCTTGGGTCGATCTCGGCGGGGCCTTGGCCCAGGTCTCGCCGATCGACCTGGGGATCAAGGTCGGACGCGAGGTGCTGGCCCGGGCTGCTATCGATCCATCAGCGGTGGACAGCGTATTGGCTGGCTCGATGGCCCAGGCCAGTTTCGATGCCTATCTGCTGCCCCGCCATATCGGCCTTTACAGTGGCGTGCCGCAAGGGATCCCGGCGCTGGCGGTGCAGCGCATCTGCGCCACCGGCTTCGAGCTCTTGCGGCAGGCCGCCAGGCAGTTGGACGACGGTGTGCAGTTGGCCCTGTGCGTGGCGGCTGAATCCATGTCACGCAATCCGATTGCCGCCTATACCCACCGCGACGGCTTCCGACTCGGTGCCACGGTGGAGTTCAAGGACTTTCTCTGGGAGGCGCTCTACGATCCGGCGCCAGGTCTGGACATGATTGCCACCGCCGATAACCTGGCCCAGCGTTATGGTCTGAGCCGTGAGGTGGTGGATCGCTATGCACTGGATAGTCATCAGCTGGCGCTGCAGGCCCAGGCCGGCGGCTGGTTTGTGCCGGAGCTGGTGGCGCTGGGCAACGAGCGCTTTGAGCTGGCCGGCTATCAAGCGCGGGGTATCCAGCTGCCACGAGGCGTGGACCGGGTGACTCGGGATAGTCACCCGCGGCCTACCGATCTGACGGCTTTGAGCCGGTTGCGCTCGGTGCATGACGGCGGTGTGCAAACGGCCGGTAACAGTTGCGCGTTGGTCGATGGCGCCGCGGCCGCTCTGGTGGGGCGGGCCTCGGCGGCCCGTCGTCCGGTGCTGGCCCATTTGCTGGCCTGTGCCGTGGTGGGCGTGGCACCGGAATTCATGGGCATAGGGCCGGCGCCGGCGATCCAGTTGCTGCTGCGGCGCAGCGGACTGGCTTTGGCCGATATCGACTTGCTGGAAATCAACGAGGCGCAGGCGGCCCAGGTGCTGGCCGTGGCCCAGGCGCTGGGGCTGGATGGCGATCGACTCAACCGACGGGGTGGCTCGATTGCCTTGGGCCACCCCTTGGCCGCCAGCGGTTTGCGTCTGGTGTTGAGCCTGGCCAGGCAGTTGCGCGAGGGCAATCTACGTTATGGCATCGCGGCGGCATGTGTCGGCGGTGGGCAAGGCATGGCTATGCTGATCGAAAATCCCGAGTATCAAGGCTGAAGCAAGGTATCGCCGTGCTTGCAGGTGCGCTGCCTGATCGGTAAACAGCGCCCTGCAGTCAGCCCGGACCTTGCGTTACTATGGCGACCCACCTTTCTGGAAGTTGCCTGGATGAGTAAGCCCGGTCAAACGGTGCTGGTCGCGCTGCGCAAGATGATCGCCTCCGGCGAATTGGCGGCTGGCGAACGGCTGATGGAAAACCCCACGGCGGAGCTTTTCGGGGTCTCACGGATGCCGGTGCGCATGGCGTTCCGCACGCTGGAGCAGGAAGGCCTGCTGGTGCGTTTTGGCGGGCGCGGCTTTCAGGTGCGCTCCGTCAACCCCGATGATATTGCCGGTGCGGTCGAAGTGCGGGGCGTGCTCGAAGGTCTGGCGGCGCGCCAGACTGCCGAACGAGGGCTTTCCGAGGAAGCCCGGGCAGCCCTTGAACAGTGCCTGGCGCAAGGTGATCAACTGTTCGACAAGGGCTATGTGAGCATCGAGGACCTTGAGGTCTATCACGACCTCAACATGCGTTTTCACCAGGTGATTGTCGAAGGCAGCCACAACCCGGCCATCGCCGACGCCCTGGCGCGCAACGATCACTTGCCGTTCGCTTCGGTGACCGCCCTGGCGGTGGATCGTGACGACATGGTCCGCGAGTATCGGCGCTTCAACTATGCGCACCTGCAGCACCATGCGGTGTTCGATGCCCTGGTCAACCGCCAGGGCGCGCGTGCCGAAGCCATCATGCGCGAGCACGCCAACGCCACGCTGCGCTATGCCGAGATGTTCGGCTCGGCGGCGGCCGATGAGCGGATGAAGGTTATTCTCCGCTCTTGATTGCAGCCTTGCCGGCGGCACTGATGGGTAGCTGAGCACTGGCCTCGGACGGAGTCGAGGTGGGCCAGGGGGGGCTGACATCCAATTGTCATTTTTTGGTCGCGGGAACGCCATGTTCCTTGAGTAATGTCGCTCTCAATGAGATCGATCTCAAGCGAGCAAAAATGACCGATTTGAAAGAGGTTGCACAACTGGCCGGTGTTTCGCGGGCGACCGCGGCGCGAGCCTTTGCCTCCCCTGAAGTGGTGCGTCCGGCTACTCGGGAACAAGTATTCGCCGCAGCGCGTGAACTGGGTTTTCGGCCCAATCGTCTCGGCCGCCAACTGCGTCTGCAAACCACCAAACTGATTGGTGTCGTGGTGCCCAATCTGCTCAACCCGGTGTTCGCCGAGCAATTCCAGGCGATGGAGCGCGCTGCGCGCTTACGCGGTTACAACCTGTTGCTGGCAACCACCGACTACAGCAGCGAACGTGAAAGCGCTGTGGTCGAGGAATTGTTGCGTCAGCGCGTCGATGGTCTGGTCCTGACGGTCACGGACGCCGAGCGGAGCCGGGTACTGCAAAGCCTTGCCAGGGAAGACACGCCCTTTGTACTGGCCTACCACCAGCCCGGCAATCCTGACTACAGCAGCGTGTCCGTGGATAACCGCGCGGGCATGGCGCTGGCCACCCGTTATCTGCTGGAAGCGGGGCATTGGCGGATCGGCATGGTCGCCGGTCCCGCCTTGCAGTCCGACCGCGCTCGCCTGCGTTACGCCGGTTATTGCGATGCGATGCACGAGGCCGGTCTCGACCGCTTGCCGGTGATCGAAATGCCCGCCCACACCCAGGCTGACTTTGCCGCTATCGAGCCGTTTTTACACGGCCCGCAAGCGCTCAGTGCGCTGGTCTGTTCCAACGATTTGCTGGCAATCAGCCTGATTGCGCAACTGCGACGTAACGGCTGGAACGTACCTCGACAGCTCTCGGTCATCGGCTTTGACGGCATCGCCTTGGGCACCCAGATACACCCGACCCTGTGCAGCGTCGTGCAACCCATCGCGACGCTGGCTTATACCGTGATCGATCAGTTGCTGGCGCAGATCGCCGGCGCCGCACCGGCTTCCCATCGCCTGCCTTGTCATATCCGGCCAGGCGAAAGTACTCAGCCCTACGAGGAGACATTTGATGATCCGCATCAGTAAAACCCTGGCCGCATTGCTGCTGTGCGGCGTGGTCAACCTGGCGCAGGCCGCGCAAACGGCGATTTGCTACAACTGCCCGCCGGAGTGGGCGGACTGGGGCACGCAACTCAAGGCGATTGCCGATACCACAGGCGTGCAGGTTCCACAGGACAACAAGAACTCCGGCCAGTCACTGGCGCAATTGGTCGCCGAACAGGCCGCTCCGGTGGCTGACGTGGTGTATTACGGCGTCACCTTCGGCTTGCAGGCGCAAAAGGCCGGCGTGGTCGGCATGTATAAACCCAAGGGCTGGGAGCAGATTCCCGCCGGCCTGAAAGACCCGGAAGGGCACTGGTTTGCGATTCATTCCGGCACGTTGGGGATCATGGTCAACGTCGATGCGCTGGGTGGCTTGCCCGTGCCACAAAGCTGGAGCGACCTGCTCAAACCGCAATACAAAGGCATGGTGGGCTACCTCGATCCATCCAGTGCTTTCGTCGGTTACGTGACGGCGGTGGCCATCAACCAAGCCATGGGCGGCAGCCTGGATAACTTCGCTCCAGCCATCGATTACTTCCAGAAACTGGCGAAAAACGCCCCCATCGTGCCCAAGCAGACGGCCTACGCCCGGGTCTTGTCCGGTGAGTTGCCGATCCTGGTCGATTACGACTTCAACGCTTATCGGGCGCGTTACAAGGACAATGCCAACGTGGCGTTTGTGATTCCCAAGGAAGGCAGCATCAGCGTGCCTTACGTCATGAGCATGGTCGGCAATGCGCCGCATCGGGCGAATGCCGAGAAGGTGCTGGATTTCGTCTTGTCCGATCAAGGCCAGGCGTTGTGGGCCAAGGCCTACCTGCGGCCGGTGCGAGCGATAAAGATGCCTGCGGACGTCGCCGCCCAGTTCCTGCCGGACAGCGATTATGCCCGGGCAGGCGTGGTCGATTACCAACATATGGCGGCGGTGCAGGAAGTCTTTTCCGCACGTTATCTGAGTGAGGTCAAGTAAGTGACGGCTTCGCAACTCAACGCCCGGGAAGGCCGCGCAAGCTGGGCCTTCGTCCCACGCTTGCGGCCGACCGCTGCCTGGGCGCTGGCGCCGGCGGCAGCGGTGCTGTTCGCGTTCTGGTTACTGCCCCTGGCGCAACTGATAGTGCTGGGCGGGCAACGTCGCGAGGGCGGCGATAGCGGCTATTGGCAGGTGCTGAGCAGTGCGCAATACCTGGGCAGTCTGGCGCAGACCTGCATGCTGGCCCTGGTGGTGACCCTCGCGGCGCTGCTGGTGGGCGGCGTCAGCGGGGTGTTTCTCGCGCGCCAGCGCTTTTTCGGTCGTTCGGCCCTGGTCGCCTTGTTGACCTTTCCACTGGCGTTTCCCGGTGTGGTGGTCGGCTTTCTGGTCATCCTGCTGGCTGGTCGCCAAGGCTTGTTCGCCAGCCTTGGCCTTGAACTGGCAGGTGAGCGTTGGGTCTTTGCCTACTCGCTGACGGGGTTGTTTGTCGGCTACCTGTACTTCTCGATTCCACGGGTGATCCTCACGGTGATGGCGGCGTGTGAGAGCCTGGATCGCAGCCTGGAGGAAGCCGCTCATTCGCTGGGCGCGGGTCATTGGCGAGTGGTCTGCGATGTCATCGTCCCCGGCCTGGCGCCGGCGCTGGTCTCATGCGGGGCGATCTGCTTTGCCACGTCCATGGGCGCCTTCGGCACGGCGTTTACGCTGGGCACGCGGCTGAACGTAACGCCGGTAGCGATTTACAACGTGTTCACCAACTACGCCAATTTTGCGCTGGCCGCCGCGTTGTCGGTGGTGTTGGGCGTGCTGACCTGGATCGTTCTGTTGCTGGCCCGCACCTTGGTCAAACCCGCGAGGACGGTCTTGTGAGACGCTCAACGCTGTTTGTCGGGCAACTGCTTTTTACCTTGCT
The DNA here is from genome assembly GCF_023242315.1 of Pseudomonas sp. MWU13-2105. Lineage (GTDB taxonomy): Bacteria > Pseudomonadota > Gammaproteobacteria > Pseudomonadales > Pseudomonadaceae > Aquipseudomonas. Next base: position 295,625 of record NZ_JALLIY010000005.1, on the reverse strand, counting down.
GGTTTGCGCTTTCATGCTGGTCCCGGTGCTGATGTCGCTGTTGGCCGGATTGACGCGTAATTATTTCCAGGGGATATCCAGCGGCCTCACGTTCGCCTGGCTGGTGCAAGTCTGGCAGGCGTATTCGCCCACCGTCTGGCTGTCCCTGGAACTGGCCGTGGCGTGTGCGCTGTGTGTCTGTGTGGTTGGCATACCGGCGGCTTATGCGCTGGTACGGCTGAACAATCGCTTCAGTCGCGCGTTCGAGGAACTGATGGTGCTGCCCGTGGCGATGCCCGGTTTGGCCAGCGCTCTGGCACTGCTGCTCACCTATGGTCAGTTTGGCGGGTTTCGCGGCAGTTGGTTATTCATTCTCGTCGGTCATGTGCTGTTCACCCTGCCGTTTCTGGTGCGTCCGGTGATGGCGGTGATGCAGCGCCAGCACCTGCCGGTCCTCGAAGAGGCGGCGGCCAGTCTGGGCGCCGGGCCGATCCGGCGTTTCTTCAGTGTGGTGCTGCCCAACTGCCGGGCTGGGATTCTGGCCGGTGTTTTGATGGTCGTCACCCTGTCGTTGGGTGAGTTCAACCTGACCTGGATGCTCCACACCCCGATGACCAAGACATTGCCGGTGGGCTTGGCCGACAGTTATGCCTCGGCCCGGCTGGAAGTCGCCAGCGCCTACACCCTTATATTTCTGCTGATGATCGTGCCGCTGCTTATTGCGTTGCAGGCCATCGGCAGCCGTCTTTCCCGTGGAGAAAAACGATGACCGGAACCACCATTCGCCTTGAGGGGTGTCGCAAGGCGTTCGCGGATGGCACCGTTGCCGTACATGATCTGAACCTGACCATCGAAGCCGGGGAAACCCTGGCGATCCTCGGTCCTTCCGGTTGCGGTAAAACCACCACGCTGCGCCTGATCGCAGGCCTTGAGCGCCCGGACGTAGGGCGGGTGATGTTTGGCGACAGCGACGTCACGCGCTTGCCCATCGAGCGGCGCGACGTAGGTATGGTGTTCCAGAACTATGCGTTGTTTCCGAACCTGGATGTGTCCGGCAACATCGTTTATGGCCTGAAAGTTCGCGGTCTGTCACCCGCCGAGCGCAACAAGCGCTGTGCGCAGTTGCTGGAACTGGTCGGGCTGGAGGATCACGGCAAGCGCCGTATCCACGAGTTGTCCGGTGGGCAGCGCCAGCGGGTCGCCCTGGCCCGCGCCCTGGCACCGCGGCCCAAGGTGTTGCTGCTCGATGAACCGTTGGCGGCGCTGGACGCACAGTTACGTGAGCGCCTGCGTGGCGAGCTGGATCAGTTGCTACGCGGTCTGGGAATCACCGCGGTGTTCGTCACCCACGATCAGGGCGAAGCCATGGCCCTGGGTGATCGCATACTGGTCATGGAGCACGGTCGCGTCGCGCAACTGGCCAGTCCGCGGGAGATTTACCAGCAGCCGGCCAATGCTTTCGTCGCCAGCTTCGTGGGCAACCTCAATGCCTTTTCGGTGATCGAACGCACGGCCGATGGTTTGAAAGTCAGCGGCGGCGAATTGCCATGGAACGGCGCCGGCCTGCCCACTACGGTGTATTGCCGCCCTGAGCATCTGCGGGTAATGGAATGCCAGGGGCACTTGCGCGGACGTCTTGTCGGTCAGTTTTTCCAGGGCGCGCAAAGCCGTCTGCTGGTGGATGTCGGCGCCGCACAACCCTTGTTGGTGGACAGCGCCGAGGGCGTCATCCATGCCACCGGCGCACTGATTGCCCTGGCTGTGCAACCGCAGGTGCTGTTCACCCTGTAATCCCAATGTCCTGGTTTCCAGAGAGCTTATTTTGAACCGTCCGTTTCTTGTTGCGCAGATCAGCGATCTGCATCTCAAAGCCGCTCAGCGACTGAGTTATGGCGTCGTCGATACCCTGGGCGCGTTGCGGCGTGCGGTCGATCATCTGAATACCCGTCATCCGCGTCCCGACATCGTGCTGGTCAGCGGCGACTTGGTCGACTTCGGTCGTCCTGATGAATATGCCGTGCTGCGCCCTGAACTGGCCCGCCTGCACATGCCTTTCTACCTGGTGCCCGGTAATCACGACAATCGAGAACATTTGTTGGCGGCATTCGCCGATCACACCTACTTGCCGAGAGTGGCCGGTGAACCGCTGGATTGGGTGGTCGAGGAGCATCCGCTGCGCCTTATCGGTCTGGACACGAGCATACCCGGCGCCCATGGCGGCCAGTTGCTGGACCGTCAGTTGCATTGGCTCGATGAACAACTGGCCCGTCGCCCCGAGGCGCCGACGCTATTGGTTCTGCATCATCCGCCGTTTATCAGTGGCATTGGCCATATGGACCGCGAGCCGTTCCTCAACGCGTCGGCGCTGGAGCGCCTTATCGCCCGCCACCGGCAGGTGGAGCGCCTGTTGTGCGGGCACCTGCATCGGCCGATGCAGCGGCGCTTCGGCGGCAGCCTGATTTGTGTGTGCCCCGGTACCTCACATCAAATCGTGCTGGATCTGCAAGCCAGCGCCCCGGCGCATTTCAACCTGGAACCGCCGGGCTATCTGCTGCATCACTGGCATGAGCAGGCGTTGGTGAGCCATAACGGCGTGTTTGGCGAATACCCGGGACCGTATCCGTTCTATGATGCCCATGGATTGATTGAATGATCTCGCCGGGGGGCTTTCAAGGGCGCTTACCGAGGGCGCGCTTGGGCGGCCGAGTCGGGCCTGATCGACAAATGTTTCTCGATGATCCCCAGCAACAATGGGTTGTCCACGCTCTGCAGTATGTTCACCAGGCCACTGCTGGGGGGCGCGATGGCAACCTCAAGTCGTAGCGGCGGTTTGTATCGCCAGCTCTTGCCCCGGGTCCGGCCGGCGTGCAGTTCCACATCGGCATGGTACTGCGCCGATGTTGCGACGCTGGGGTCAAGCAGCCAGGCGATGACCAGGGCATCGTGTATCCAGCAGCCGGCCAGGTTGCGAGTGGATATCGAGTAATCGATCCATGGCCTGAAGGTCTCGCTGACAAAACTCGCCAGGGGCGTATCGAATTGTTCAATGCGGTCCAGATCGTCGTGGGTCATCAAGGTTTGCGTAGTGACATCCAGGGGCACCAGGGTGATATTGGCGCCGCAGTTCAGCACGCAGTGCGCCGCTTCCGGGTCGAACCCGAAGTTGGTGTCCTTGATGTAGTCATCCAGGTTGAATACACCGCCCATGATCACGATCTCCCTGACCGCCGTGATCATCTGCGGGTAGCGTTCAATCGCCAGTGCCACGTTGGTCAATGGGCCGATCGCGACCAGCGTGATCTGCCCCGGGTTGGCACAAATCAATTGGCCGATGGCATCCGCCGCCTCCTGTTCCGGCGCGGCGAATTCAACGGGGCGACGTACGCCGTGCCACAAATGGGATAACTGGCGCTTGTGCACGGTATTGTCCAGTGCCTCGCGCCAGGGGCCGCTCGGCTCCTGTAACGCCTGGGTGCTGCCCCTGACGACGGGCAGGGCGCAACCGACCCTGGTCATCAGGTCCTTGGCGACGTTGTAGCCCACGGCGCTGGGAGTATTGCCGGCAACGGTGGTTACCAATTCAAGGGATATTTCGGGAGCGGCCAGTGCCAGCGCCAATGCCAGGCCATCATCGACATTCGCGCCTGCAATCCCGTTCCCTGGATCGCAATCAATAATTAAACGTTTCATTCCACCTTCTTTCTAGGTCTGTGGTGTTTTAACCGCGTTGCATCCGCAGGACTCACCAATCATCAACCGGTGAGAAAACTCTTGCAGCTTCACCTCGCCATTCCAGGCCAGCAGCATCGCAATGGCCGCCTTGGCCATTTCTTTGACGGGCTGACAGACCGTGGTCAGTGAAGGGGTATAAAAGGCCGATTCTTCAGTGCCGTTGAAGCAGACCAGTGCCACCTGCTCCGGGACCCGCATGCCGTGCTCCGACAGCGCTCGGATGCAGCCTATTGCCTGCGCTTCATTGGCGCAGAACAGCGCGCGGGGAGGGCGACCGTTGGCCAACATGCGCTGTGCCGCGTCATATCCGCCTTGTCGTGTGTAGTCAGCCGGAAATATCCACTCCGGGCGCTCTTCGATCCCGTAGTCGGCCAAGGCGTTACGCCATCCGCCCAGGCGGTCTTGAGCGTTCAGCATTTCCAGCGGCCCACAGATAGTGCCCACCTCGCGGTAGCCATGGCTCAGCAAGTGCGCCGTGACTTGGCGGGCCGCGGCTCGTTCATCGACACGCAGCATATTGACAGGCAGGTCGGGATCGACCCGATCAAGCATTACAAATGGCGTGCCACTGGCCTGAATCAGATCAATGTAGGGATGGCGGTCGACGCTGGTGTAGAACAGGCCATCCACCTGCTGCCGCAGGAGGTTATTGATCAGGTCCAGCTCGCGCTTGCGGCAGTCGCCGGCATCGCCCAGCAGGATCACCAGGCCATTGTCCAGCGCCTCCTGTTGCAGTGCATGGGCAAAGGAGGCGATGAAGGTATTCGAAATGTTGGGGACGATCAGCCCGTAGGTCCGGGTCTTGCCGGAAGCGAGCGCCTGAGCCACCCCATTGGGGCGGTAACCGGTGTTTTTTATCGCGTCCAGCACACGCTGGCGAGTGGCCTTGGCGACGGGCCTGGGGCCGTTGTTGATCACGTAGCTGACCACCGCCACCGAGGTTCCGGCTTCGCGGGCGACATCATCTCGTGTGACTCGGCTTGAGTTTTGTTTTATCAAAACAACCTACCATTTCTTGTGAATAGACAGACATACAGGGGCTGTCGCAGCTTATCTACTCGCGTAGATTCCTGCGCTGGAAAAACCTCGAAAAAGGGCTGAGGTGGGAACCGGAACATGCCGCTTCATCAACTGGCCGGTACAGCTTTGTGGAATGTGGCATTGTCACCTCGGTTTTGTGTCAGTTTGATGACCGGGACCTTGTTCCCTCGAGTCACCCGCAGCCCTTTTTTCAGCCCGTCGCGAATCAGAAGAACGCGTAGGTGTAGCTGAAGATCAGGCGGGCCTGATCGACCGCAGCGACGTTTGGAATGCCACTGCGCAAGCTGCCTTCGCGCAGGGAGGTGCCGAAACCTTTCAGGACGCCACTCTGCACCACGTAGTCGATGCGCATGTCACGTTCCCATTCCGAGTACCTGGCACCGCCGGTCGAACGGATATCGTCGCCATGCAGGTACATGGCCGATGCGGAGAGGCCGGGGACCCCAAGCGCGGCGAAGTCATAAGAATATTGGGCAAAGTTGGTGTTTTCTCCCGCACGGATAAAGGAGTTGGCCATTACGTCGGTGATGAGGTAGACACTGGCACCGCCGTTGCCTTCGTTATTGCCAGCGCCGCTCAGTACGTTGCCTTGGTTCAGATACACCGTGCCTCCCGAGTCGGAAACCTGTTGCCGGCCGAGCATGAACGAACTGCCGCCCAGGGAGTAAGTGAAGGCCGCGCTCCAGGTGGTGTTATCGACTTTTCCCGGGTGACTGGCATAACCGCCGTTGTTGTTGAAGATATAACCAGGGTCGCCATTTTTGCCTTGCGCGGTGCTGTTGAAGTAACGCAGATCGGTTTTGATCCTGGAGTTGTCGCTGAGTGGGGTGGTGTTCAAAAATCCGAGGAAGTGTTGCTGGTAATAATTACTGAGATTGGCATGGTAGTATTGAAGAACGGTATCTTTGTTGAGTTTCCAGTCTCCGCCAGCATAAGTGAATTTGTTACTTGCCTGAGTGCCGCCAGCAACGGCCAATCCTGTGGCATTTGAGGACGCACGTCCCGTCGAGCTATTCAGTTGCCCGGCATTGATTGTCAGGTTATCGATTTCTCTGGACATCAGTGTAACCCCCTCAAAAGTTTGCGGGAGCAGTCGACCATCGTTTGCAATCAGGATGGGAAGGTTGGGGGAGAGCGCACCGCCGGCATGCAATTCTGTTTTCGAGAGGCGAACCTTGGCATTGCCCGCCAGCCGGCTCCAGCTGTCCACGGGGGTGCCGTCGGAGTTCACCGGAACAAATGAGTTCGAGGTGCTGGCGTTCGGGTGTTGGATCCCCCCGGAAAGATTGAAAGCTTGCATGGCCTGGACATCGAGACCAAAACCCACCGTGCCTTGGGTAAACCCTGAGAGATAGTCCAGTTTGAAACCTTGCGCCAGTTCGCTTTGGTCGACCCCCGGGGCATTCGGGTTGTCATTGCGAAGGTAGTAAGTACGTGAGTTGAGCGAGGCGCTACTGTCATCGATAAAACCGGCGGCGAGTGTTTGTTGTGCCAGGATACTTGCTGTAACGGCCAGTGCGAGAGTGGGGCTTTTCATTGCGATACTCCTATAGTTTTGCGGATGGATAGGCGTGCGTCTACTCGACCTGTAAACAGTCAGTCGTACGCGGTCAGGTTTTTCTAAGAGGCGTTAAAAGTTATCAGTGAGGCGGTCTGATATTGGGCTGTTATATTTGGTCGCGCGTGACTATCGTTCAGGTTGATGGCACGCGGTTGCGGAAGTTGAATGTTTCGCCGTGCCAGGCGCGCGCTGGAACTTGGTCACCCTCTAAATAGCGTCTTCCAGGGCGTTCAAATCGCGGCCGCGAGTTTCCGGTGCAACGAAGGTCGTCAGCAGGCCAATCCCCGCCATCGCGACAAAGTAGGTGGCAATCGGCCACCAATGCCCGGTCCATGAGAGGAGTGCGGCGGCGACCAGTGGCGCGGTGCCGCCCGATAGAATCGAACCCAGTTCCTTGGCCATGGCCAACTTGGTATAGCGATTCTTGACCCCGAATAGCTCAACGCTCCAGGCCGCTTGCACGCCAAAGATTCCCAGCGATGCCAGGCCCATGCCCAGCACGATGGTGGCTGTGACGATGCTCGGATCGCGCGAATCGAGCAACATGAATGCCGGGAAGGCATAGAGCATCAGTAGCAGGCAGAACCAGCGGTAGATTACGCGCCGACCAAAGCGATCAGACAGCCAGCCGGCCAATGGGATGATTAAAAAACCCAGTATCGATGCGATCAGGACGGCCTGGGTCGCGACGGATTTATTGACCGCGAGCACTTTCACCACGTAGCCGACGATAAACCCCTGGGCCAGGTAGGAGGGGCCGTTTTCGCCGATGCGCAAACCGACCATGGTGAGAAATGCCCGGCTGCCTTTCCACAAGCCGGCAGGCTGTTCGAGGGGGGAGAGCGCGGCGATGGTGCTGTTGCGCTGAGCCTGCAACTGGGCCTTTCTGAGTTCGAATACCGGGGTTTCTCGCAGGTTGCGCCGGATCCACAGGGCGGCCAGTGCAATCAGCGAACTGCACAGGAACGGGATGCGCCATCCCCATTCCTGCAATGATTGTTGATCCATTTGCACAACCGCCAGCCAGACCCCTGAGGCCAGCAGGGTGCCGCTGTTCGAGCCCAAGGCAATCACCGATGACACCAGACCCCGTCGTCGTGCGGGGGCAAATTCACCGAGCATCACGGTACCCGCCGCCAGTTCGGCACCCGCGCCAAAGCCCTGGGTAAAGCGCAGCACTACCAGGCACACGGGAGCCCAGAGGCCGATCGATGAGTAACTGGGGATCAAGCCGATCAAGGTGGTGGAAGCCCCCATCAATACAACGGTAGAGAGCATGACCACCTTGCGTCCCTTGCGGTCGCCCAGCCAGCCGAAGAACAGTGCACCGATCGGCCGCGCTACAAACCCCACTGACCATGTCGCGAACGTGGAAAGCAAGGCCATGGCCGGTGTGACATTCGGGAAAAACACATCGCCGAAGATAAGGCCCGCGGCCAAGCCATAGAGCGCAAAGTCCGCATACTCCATCGCCGTACCCAGCCAGCAGGCGAGGGTGGCGCGATACAGCTCCCTGCGTCCTTGCGCGGTCATCAAGCTTTCATCCGCGGCCCCCCCTGCTCTGAACGTGGCGTATTGAGCAGCACTTTCAACTGTGGACATCAAGAAAACTCCTGGTCTGAGGATGGCCCGTACAGGCCCATTGAGGGGCTCTGCTTTCGCGTCGATGACATTGCGATTCCTGGCGTTGCAGGTTTATCTACGCGCGTAGATTCCTGTTCTTGAAAATCGGCCTGGAGGTTTGCCTCGCAGGCCGATACTGGAAATCAATGCAGCGACTTTTAATCAACACCCGGTATTTCGCGTCAAACAGGGCTGAAGCGTCATCAGCCCAGGATTGAATTTGACGCTGCGGATATTAGGCCGGGTTGTATTGCATTCGAATGACAGGTCCGCCCGCAGCATGAGCCTCCAGGACTGGACCGCTAGAGATCGAGCACCAGCAGTGGCGTTTTCGAGCGCGAGCAACAAGGGGTGAACTGGTCGTTGGCGGCTTGTTCATCCTCGCTGAGGAACAGGTCGCGATGTTCCGGCAGTCCCTCCAGGACCCGTGTCAGACAGGTGCCACAAATACCCTGTTCGCAGGAAATGGCGATCTCGATACCCTTGTCTTGTAGTACCTGCACCACGCTCTTGTCGGCGGGCACCTCGAAGGTTTGACCGCTACTGGCGATCCTGATCGAGAAGCTGCCGTCGGCGCCGGTATCGACGGGCGCGGCGGCGAAGTACTCGCGATGCAGGCAGGGCTCCCGCCAGCCGGCGGCCTTGGCCGTGTCCAGCACGTGTTGCATAAAACCACCGGGGCCACACACATAGACATGGACGTCGTGTTCAGGCCTGGCCAGGATCTTGGCCGCATCCAGCGCGGTCTCGGGTTCCTGATCGAAATGCAGGAACACCCGCTCGGCAAACGGCGAGTGTTGCAGGCGCTCGACAAAGGCCGCGCGGTCCCGCGCACGGGCGCAGTAGTGCAGTTCAAAATCCGCGCCGCTGTGTGCCAGGCGTTCGGCCATGCAGAGGAGCGGGGTAATGCCGATTCCGCCGGCGAACAGCAGGCTGCGCCTGGCCTCATCGACCAGTGGAAACAGATTGCGCGGCTCACTGATCGACAGGCTCGCGCCAGGCCGGATCTGTTCGTGCAGGGTCCGTGAACCGCCCCGGGACCCCGGGTCCTTGAGTACGCCGATCAGGTAACGGTGGCGCTCTTCGGGGTGGTTGCACAGCGAGTATTGTCGGATCAGGCCGCCAGGCAGGTGCACATCGATATGGGCGCCGGCGCTGAAGGCCGGTAGTGGTTGCTCATCGATACTGGCCAACTCGTAGCTGCAGATGTCCCGGGCTTCGTCGTGGCGCGAAACCACTCGCACTTCGATCATGTCAGTGACTCCTGTGGGGCTCGTTCCCGGGCGATCAGACGCTCCAGGACACGGCGTGACTGCACGCCACCGGCGTCGATATTGAGCTTGAGCAGGTTGCGTTGGGGGTGATCGAGCAGGTTCTGCTGCTGGCGTTCGAGCATCTCCAGGTCCTCGCTGAAAATCTTCCCCTGGCCCTCGCGGATGCTCGCGGTCAGGGCCTGGTCCCGAGGGTTGAAGTTGCGCGCCATGCCCCAGAAGTACCAGATCGAGGTCTCGGTTTGCGGAGTGATGAAGTCGACCACGATGCTCGACGCCTTGAACTGCGGATCGGCGTGATAACCGCCTTTGCCGGCATGCGCCACGCCGACTTCGATCAACACATGACTGGGCGGGCTGAAGCGGCAGATCTGCCAACGGTCAACCGGCACATCGTCGGCCAGGTTGTTGCCGCGCAGGGCCATGCGCCAGAAGGGCGGTGCCATGATGTTTTCCATATGGCGGGCGGTGATCACCTCGTCGCCCTCGACCGTGGTGATCGGGGCGGCCTCATCGATTTCCTTCTGGCCGATGCTGGACGCATGCACGTAGGTTTCGTGGGTCAGGTCCATCAGGTTGTCGATCATCAGGCGATAGTCGCACTGGATATGAAACAGGCCTCCGCCATAGGCCCACTGATCGCTGATCGCCCATTCCAGATGAGGGATCAGCGCCGCGTCGGCCTGCGCCTGATCGCCGGGCCAGACCCAGACAAATCCGTAGCGCTCGACCACGGCAAAGGTCTTGTTGCAGGGGAATCCCCGGACCCGCTGGCCGGGCATTTCCACGGTCTTGCCATCGCAACCCATCACCAGGCCGTGATAGCCGCACACCAGTTGGCCGTTTTCGACGTATCCCAGTGACAGCGGAGCGCCGCGATGGGGGCAGAAGTCCTCGACGGCCGCCACCAGGCCTGCATGGCCACGGTAAAAAACCATCTTTTCACCACAGATCTGACGGCCCAGGGGCTTGTCGAGCTCATCAGGCGTGCAGGCGACGTACCAGGTGTTCTTGAGATACATGGCAATTCTCCGAGCTTTTTTGTATTTAGTGGATCCATTAATGTTGTTTTGCGTCATCAAGTCAAACAAAAAAATCGAGTTTGTGTTTTTAATGGATCCATTGGTGCGTTTATCGAACACATTTTGCATGTGTCGCGGGAGTATTTGTTTTGTTGATTAAATATTTTATTGACTAAACAAATTGTCTTGGTTGATTATTTCCCTGCATCTGCTCCACGCAGAGTCATTTCCAGAGTCAATCCGATGAGTCAGAACCCCGTGCCGTTGCTGGCCAATCTCTATGTCGAGGCCAATGAGTCTTCAGTCGATGAGCGTCTCGCGCCGTCACTCATGCAAGGCTTTCCAACCGAACCAGAACGCCGTGTCACCTGGTCCAACTGGATGCACCCGCCATTCAACCAGTGGGGTTTTCGTAACCTGGCACGCCTGCGTCCGTCCATCGACGTGCAGGCCGGCCCAGGTACGAGCAGCGTCTTGAAGGAGGCTCCGTTGGCGCTGGATGAGCTGCATTTCGCCAGCGAATGCGGTCTGGGCATCAGCGTCATTGATCACCTGGTGGCCAGTCACACCGACGCATTCCTGGTCATGCAGGGCGATACGGTGTTGTTCGAGCGGTACTTCAATGGCCAACAAGCGCAGGACCGGCATGTCATGTTCTCGGTCACCAAGTCGCTGATTGGCGCCCTGGGCGAGCAACTGGTCAGCGACGGTATTCTCGATCCGGCATTACCCGCACTGCATTACGTGCCGCAGATGCGGGGCAGCGCGTTTGCCGATGCCAGCGTGCGGCAACTGTTCGACATGGCCGTGGGCATCGATTACAGAGAGGTCTATGACGACCCCGACTCCGAGAGTTCACAGTATGGCTACGCTTGCGGTTTCCAGCCGGCACCGGCACGGCACGCCCGCTTCGAGTCGCTGTACCAGTACCTGCCGTCCCTGCAAAAGCGCGGTGAACATGGCGGCTTTTTCCACTATGTGACCGCCACCACCGAAGCCCTGGCCTGGGTCATGGAGCGTGCCTCGGGCAAGGCCTGCGATCAGTTGCTGCAAGACATCTGGAGCCAGTTGGGCTGTGACCGCGATGGCTACTTCCTGGCCGACCCCTGGGGCCGCAGTGTTGCCGGTGCCGGTTTCAACGCGACCCTGCGGGACATGGCCCGGTTCGGTCGCCTCCTGGCCAACGATGGTCGCCACGACGGCCGGCAGTTGCTGTCGAGCGAGACCGTTGCACGCATTGTCGCCGGGTCCGATCCCGCGATCTACGCCACGGACCCGGAGTTTGCCCAGTGGACGCCGGGAGCTTCCTACCGCAGCCAGTGGTACGTCTTCAACGACCACAGCCAGGCGCTCATGGCCGGTGGGATCCACGGCCAATACCTGTTCGTCGACAAGCGCTCCGGTGTGGTGATCGTCAAGCAGTCGTCGCTGAGCGATGCCGTCAGCCCATTCGATGCTGACAGCGTGCGCATGTTGCGCGCGATCGCAACCCACTTGAGTCGTTGAGCGGTCCCCTAGAACAACAACCTTGCTTGTCGATTCATCCGACCCGAAGGGGTCTTGGCGACGTACTGCGTCGCCTTTCACTGCCCTGTAACAACAATAAATCACACAGGAGCTTCACGATGTTTCCCATGATGCGTTTTACCCGCACGCTGTTGGCGGTCGGGCTACCCCTGGCGACCCAGGTCGCGCTGGCGGGCTACACCTTCGAGGATGGCGACCTCAAGGGGGAGGTCAACCTCACGGCGGGCGCGGCCACGCTGTTCACCCGTAACGTCAACTTCGGCAGCGGTCGGGTCGATATACGCAACGGTAAACGGGACGGTACCCGCATTGACTGGCAGGAGTTCTACGTGAAGCCCGGCGTCAAGCTGGAGTATGCCGTGCAGCCGGATTTCAGCCTGCTGGCCGGTGGCTCGCTGGTGGCGGCGAAGACCTTGGGCGATGGCGATGCCGGTGGTTTCACCCGTAGCTCCGACGGTAAGGTGGCGACGGAGGAGCTTTACGGCGGCTTTCGCAGCGGCGAGTGGAGCTTGACTGCTGGCCGGCAGAACTACCTGATCGGCACCGGCTTTATCGTCATGGACGGCAACCTCGACCAGAAAAAGGACGGTGCCTATTGGCTTGCCCCCAGGACCGCGTTCAAGGATTCGGCGATCCTGGCCTGGGAGCATGCCGCGGTGAAAGCCCAGGCCTTCAGCTTGCGTACCGATGCCGACCTGGGCGACTTCCGCATGACGGGTGTCAACCTGGATTACAACCTCGATGATCAGGTGACGCTGGGGGCGATGGCGATGAAGGTCAGTGCGCTGGGGCCCAAGGGCAGCACCCTGCCGCAACGCCGGGACGGGATGCTGGTGTACAACCTCAGGGCGCTGAATGCCAAGGTGCCGGGCATCGCGAACCTGACCCTGAATGGCGAATATGCCCTGGAACGGGGGAGCGGCGAGGGCGTCGATTATGATGCCAATGCCTGGTATGGCCAGGCGGATTATGCGTTCAATACCCTGCCACTGACCCCGGTCATCGGCTATCGCTATGCGAGCTTCTCCGGCGACGACAACCTCACCGATAATCGGCAGAAGGCCTGGGATCCGTTGAGCAAGGGCTTCGTCGACTGGAGCACCTGGTTGATCGGCGATGTGGTCGGCAACTACCTGTTGTTCAACAGTAACGAAAACGTCCAGCAGTTCTCGCTCAAGACCCACCTCAACGAAACCCTGACCCTGGGTGCGATTCACTATCAGTTCTGGCTGGACCAGAAAAACTACATGGGTGCGTCGGTCAGTGATCGGCGCTTTGCCGACGAGAGTGTGGTCTTCCTCGACTGGACGGCTTCGAAGGCGTTGTCCACCTCGCTCTCCTATAACTGGGTCAAGCCGCTGGCGGCAGCCAGGCAAGTGTTTGGCGACGATCAGAAGTTCAGCGCGCTGGAACTGTATTTCACCTACCGCTACTAAGTGCCGCGAGCCTTCGCGGCCGCGCTGGAGTGTTTCATCATGAACCGTCTTTTGCGTAACACCTTGCTGGGTGCTGTCGTTTCGTTGCTGGCCAGTGGTTTGTGCCTGGCTGAAGAGCGGACGGTCCGGATCTACAACTGGATCGAGTACCTGCCGCCGGAGATCCTGAAGAGCTTTCAGGAGGAAACCGGTATCCGCCCGATCTACGACGTTTTCGACAGTGTCGAGACCTTGGAGTCCAAGCTCCTGACCGGCAACTCCGGGTATGACGTGGTGTACCCGAGCAGCTCGAACATCAGCCACCTGATCGAGGCCGGCGCCATCCAACCGCTGGACCGCGACCAACTGCCCAACTGGCAGCACCTGGACCCCGAGTTCATGAAGTCCCTGGAGGCGGTAGGCGACACCGGCAATCGCTACGCGGCGCCCTACCTGTGGGGCACCACCCTGATCGGCTACAACGTCGACAAGGTCCGGCAGGCCTTGGGTGCCAATGTGCAGATGAACAGCTGGGACATGATCTTCAAGGCAGAGAATCTCGCCAAGCTGGCCGGTTGCGGCGTCGGCTTTCTCGACGCGGCCAACGAGATCGTGCCCATCGCCTTGCACTACAAGGGCCTCGATCCCAACAGCCAGAAGCGCGAGGACTACCCGCAGGCCCAGGCGGCGATGATGAAGATTCGTCCTTACATCACCTATTTCAACTCGTCGCGCTATGGCATGGACCTGGCCAACGGCGATATCTGCGTCGCGGTGGGCTGGTCGGGTGGCGTGGCATTGGCCAAGCAACTGGCCGATGCCGCCGGCAAGGGCGTCAAGGTCGAGATGGCGTTGCCCAAGGAAGGTGCGCCGATGTGGTCGGATGTCATGGTGGTGCCGGCCAACGCGCCACATGCCAAGGAGGCCTATGAGTTCATCAACTACATTCTGCGACCGGATGTGATCGCCCGGATCAGCAACAAGATCGGTTACCCCAACCCGAACAAGGACGCTACCGCGTTGGTGAGTGCCGACATTCGTAACAACCCCAATATGTATGTGCCGGATGCCGCGCGTAAAACCCTGTTCGCCCTGGAGCCCATGCCCGCGGCCATGGAACGGGTCCGCACCCGTACCTGGACGACCATCAAGACCAATCGCTGATCAGCGCGACCGCTGCTCAGGCATGCATGCCCTGGAACAGCAGGGCGGTGATGCGTCGTACCTGGCTGGAATGGGACTCCAGGTCTGGCTGCGCCTGGTTGACCAGGCGCAGCAACTGCAGGTGCGCATAGTCATTGAGCAGGAACGCGGCGGTCTCGACGTTGAGGTCGGCGCGCAGCTTGCCGGCCTGTTGCAGGTCCTTGAGCAGGCCGCTGATTTCCGCGCGCAGCGCATCGTTCATGGCGCGGTAGCCCGCGGGCAGTTCGTTGTCGCCGCCAAACAGGATCAGCGGCAGCAGTTCACGCCAGAGGCTGGGATGCATGACTTCCAGGGCGTAGCGGGTCAGGAGCTGTTCCAGGTAGCACAAGGTGTCGACCGGATCGTCCATTTCGGGGATCTGGCTGCGGGTATCCTTGAGGGCACGCTGGTCGGCGGCGTGGAGGATTTCCAGGATGATTTCCTGCTTGTTGCCGAAGTACTTGAACACCGTGGGCGCCGAGACCCCGGCCTGGTTGGCAATCTGTTCGATGGTGGTGTTCTGGTAACCCTGGCGCTCGAACAGCTCTACTGCAGCCTTGCTGATCGCCTGGCGGCGTAGGGCTTTCTGGCGTTCACGCAGTCCAGTCACGGGAGGTCCTTTAAAATAGGCGGGTACGAAAGCCAGTAGGATAATTGATTATCTTTGTCACAAAAATACTTTATTAAATAAAGCTTATCGGTCTCATACCTGTCAGGACCGGTAATGCGCGGACGGCGGTCGAGCTGCATGCATTCGACGCCATGCTGCAACACCTTCACCTTGATCGAGGCCGGCCAGGTGCAGGCGCGCTACACCTTCATCTACGAGCGACAGGTCGACGGTCAGTGGAAGATCCTCAACCATCACTCTTCGGCAATACCCGAAGCGCAGCTGGCGCATGCGGGGTAATGACCGCGTCACAGGCCGATGCCTGTTGGTACTTCTTCAGGCGATAGGCAAACTGCGCCCGGCTCAATCCCAGCAGGCGCGCCGCCGCCGCCAGATTGCCCGCGCTGTGTTGCAGCGCTTCCTCGATCAGGCGCGACTCCAGCCCCTCGATGGAGAAATCCTGTTCCAGCCGGGTCAGGGTTTCCAGCAAGGCCGGGCGCGGCTGTGTGCCGGCGGGACTCTGGTCGCTGGCTGCCAGGCTGCCGTTATCGTCCAGGGAGTACAGCTCCTGGGGGATGGGTTCGTTGCGAAACAGGTGGACCAGGTCGATGGCCTGGCCATCTTCACTGGCGATCAGGCCGCGCTCCACCAGGTTCTGCAATTCCCGCACGTTGCCGGGGAAGTCGTAGCGCAGCATCGCCTTGAGCGCGCGCATGGTCAGCCCGGCGGGCTTGCGCGCGTAGTCCTGGCAGAAACGTCGCAGGAACGCATTGATCAGCAACGGGATGTCATCGCGTCGCTCGCGCAGCGGTGGCAGGGTGATGGGGAAGACGTTCAGGCGGTAGAACAGGTCTTCGCGAAAATCGCCAGCCGCCACTGCCTTGCGCAGGTCGACGTTGGTGGCCGCTACCACCCGCACATCGACCTTGATCGGCTGACCGCCACCGACGCGTTCGATCTCGCGCTCCTGCAAGGCACGCAGCAGCTTGCCTTGTCCAGGCAGGCTGAGGCTGGCTATTTCATCGAGAAACAGGGTGCCGCCGTGTGCTCGCTCGAAGCGTCCGGGACGTGAATGGGTCGCGCCGGTATAGGCGCCGCGTTCGACGCCGAACAGTTCCGCCTCGATCAGATTGTCCGGGATCGCGGCGCAGTTGAGGGCCACGAAAGGTGCCAGGTGGCGTGGGCTGTGCTGATGCAACTGACGGGCAAACAGCTCCTTGCCAACCCCTGACTCACCGCTGAACAGCACCGTTGCGGGTGTCGGCGCCACGCGTTGCAGGGCCAGGGTGGCGGCATTGAAGGCCGCGCTGGCACCAATGGGTTTGGGACCGCCGGGCAGTTCGCCGTCATCCTCGGGGGCGGGTGCCGGGGCTTGGCGCGGCCTGAGGGGAGCGTGGGGCGCCGATGCGGTGAGATAACTCAGGTCCTGTTCGACATTGCCCCATTGCTCGGCGGTCTTGCCGACCACGCGGCAGGTTTCGTGGCCCATGCCCCGGCATTCGGTTTCCCGGAAGATCACCAGGCGCCCGAACAGCCCACTGACATAACCGATGGCATAGCCCAGTTCGGTCCAGCACACCGGGTCCTGGCCGATCCCGTAGGCGGCGATATGTTCGTCGGCTTCGCAGGAGTGATGCCAGAGGAACTCGCCTTCGTAGAAGCCGGAGTCGGCGTCGAACTTGAAATGCAGGGGCTCGACCTTGGTCATGCCTTCGAGGGTATGCAGGCGCGTGCCGGCGGAGAAGATCGCCGCGGCGTCGGCGTCCGGCCAGCGCTCGCGGATCAGTCGGGCATCCCGTGCGCCGGACAGGTAGCCGGTGCGGGTAAACAGGCCGCGGGTCTGTTCCAGCCCCTGGCGCTCGATGATCTCCCGACGTAGCGCGCCGAAGGATGAACTGTGCAAGAGCAGCATGCGCTGGTCATTGAGCCAGATGCGCCCGTCGACCGGGGAGAAGAACAGGCATTCGGTCAGTTCAGCCAAGGTCGGTGAGTTGCCCTCGACCAGCTGGGTACTGTCCCCGCGGGGTGAAAAATGCTCCTCCCGCACCGCGAGATCCGGGAACAGCGAATGGGGATTGTTCATTGTTATGCCCCTGAGCGCGTTGACTGATCGAAATGATCAACGTCGAAATAGTTATTAAACATAACTTTATCATTTGAACAAGTAGCGGCGTGTCGGGCGCGCGCCGGTGCGGCGGCTCGATCCGCGGGTTCTTCTCGCGAACCCTCAAGCCAGAGCCTTCGCCGTTCAAAGAACGGCGGCGCGCGGGAAATCGGCATGGCCCTTGCTCTGCTGCTTTCACCACGCAGACGACTTCAGCGCTTCAGCAAGGCTGCGTCGGACGATGACAAACACAAGAGCCGGGAGGCCGAAATGGCGGTAAGTGAACCCTCTGATTTCCTGCAGGACGAGTTGTGGTGTGAACGCATTTTCACCGGCGACTGGATACGCCCGCTGGGTGGCAGCAATAGCGTGCGTGAGCCGGCCACCGGTGAAGTGCTGACGGTTACCGGACTGGCCGATGCGGCGGACATCGCCTTTGCCAGCCTCACCGCTGCCCGCGTGCAGCCGGCCTGGGCGGCATTGGGGCCACGGCAACGTGCGGAGATCTTCCGCAAGGCCGCCGCACTGGCCCAGCAGCACTTTGCCGAGTTGGCGCTGTACATCGCCAGGGAAAGTGGTGGCAGTCTGTTCAAGGGGGAACATGAGGTCCGGGAGGCGATTGTCCTGCTGCATCAGGCAGCCGGTCTGCTGTCGCAACCCCATGGCCTGGTGCTTCCCAGCGAGGCGGGGCGCTTGTCCTATGCCCGGCGCCTGCCCCACGGCGTGGTCGGGGTGATTTCGCCGTTCAACTTCCCGCTGGTGCTTTCGCTGCGCTCGGTGGCGCCGGCATTGGCAGCCGGCAACGCCGTGGTGCTCAAGCCCGATCCGCAGACCCCGGTCAGTGGCGGTTTCATCATTGCCCGGTTGTTCGAGGCCGCCGGCCTGCCCAAAGGCCTGTTGCAGGTGTTGCCGGGCGCGGCAGCGGCTGGCGAGGCGCTGTGCCGCGACCCGCATGTGCGGATGATCGCGTTCACCGGCTCCACCACCGCGGGGCGCAAGGTCGCGGAGGTGGCGGGGCGTCATCTGAAGAAAGTGGCCCTGGAGTTGGGCGGCAAGAACTCGCTGATCGTGCTCGAAGACGCCGATCTCGACCTGGCGGCCAGCAATGCCGCCTGGGGCGCCTGGTTGCATCAGGGGCAAATCTGCATGGCCACCGGACGCATCCTGGCCCACGAATCGATCGCAGAGGAACTGGTTCGCCGCTTGGCCGAGAAAGCCCGCACGATCACGGTCGGCAATGCCGCTCGCGGCGAGGCGGTGCTCGGGCCCTTGATCAACCAGCGCCAGTTGCAACGCGTGCATGAAATCGTCACCGACAGTTTGAGGGCGGGGGCAAGGCTGGAGGCGGGCGGCGAGTTTGACCAGCTCTTCTACCAACCCACGGTACTTTCCGGCGTGCGTCCGGGCATGCGCGCGTTCGACGAGGAGATCTTCGGGCCGGTGGCCACGGTAGTGAGTTTCGCCGACGACGAGGAGGCCGTCGAATTGGCCAATCGCACCGAGTACGGCTTGTCCGCGGCAATCATCTCGCCTTCGCTCGGGCGCGCGATGGCGATGGGCGAGCGACTCAATTGCGGCCTGCTGCATATCAACGACCAGACGGTGGCTGATGAGTGCATCAATCCATTCGGCGGCCGTGGCAGTTCGGGAAATGCCGGCAGTGTTGGTGGTCCGGCCGACTGGGATGAATACACCCAATGGCAATGGGTGACGGTCAAGGACACCGCGCCGCGCTATCCGTTTTGAGCAAGAGCGGCCGACGCGAGCGGTCGGCCGGGTGAACAGACAAAAACAATAAGAGGACACGACATGAAGCTCGACAACAAGATCGTGCTGGTAACCGGGGTCTCCTCGGGTATCGGCGCCGCCACCGCCAGCCTGTTGCGCAGCCATGGCGCCGAGGTGATCGGCGTGGATCTGAAGGCTCCGCACATGACCCTGGACGGCTTTGTCCAGGGCGACCTGGGCAGCGCCGAGGGCATCGACCGGCTGTTGCCGCAGTTGCCCGCGCGGATCGATAGCCTGTGCAATATCGCCGGGGTCCCGGGTACTGCGGACCCGCAACTGCTGGCGCGGGTCAACTACCTCGGTTTGCGTCACCTGAGCCGCGCGCTGCTGCCGCGCATCACGGCGGGGGGCAGCATCGTCAATATCGCCTCGATCCTTGGCGCCGAGTGGCCGTTGCGCCTGGAGCTGCACAAGGAGCTGGCGCGCATCGAGGGTTTTGCCGCCGCGCAAGCCTGGCTGGCCGGGCATCCGGTCCCGGACCAGACCTGCTACCAGTATTTCAAGGAAGCCTTGATCGTCTGGAACTATCTGCAGGCCCAGCCGTGGTTTCTCGAACATTCGGTACGCATGAACTGTGTGGCGCCGGGGCCGGTTTTCACCCCCATCCTCGGCGATTTCGTGAGCATGCTCGGCGAGGCCCGGACCCAGGCCGATGCCCATCGCATGAAGCGTCCCGGTTATGCCGATGAGGTGGCGGCGGTGATTGCTTTCCTGTGTGCCGACGAGTCGCGCTGGATCAACGGCGTCAACCTGGCGGTCGATGGCGGATTGGCTTCCACCTATATCTGAAATGCAAACCCGTAAGTAGCGGCACAGGCCGCTACCCGAGCGCGTTGGCGGGTGCCACGCGTGCAAAGCCATGCCAAAAATAAAAATAATGAGGAGCGTCCATGGACACTGTAATAGGTTGCTTTCGTTTCAAGCATTGCGCCTTGTTTCTCGCGTTATGCAGCGCAGGCGCGCTGGTCGAAAGGGTTGAGGCCATGCAAATGGACCTTGGCGATTCCGACTGGAAACTGCGCTGGGACAACACCATCAAGTACAGCCAGGCCTGGCGTCTGCAAGGGCAGGACAGCCGCTTGACCAACGCGCCAACCGCTAACGGCCTGTATCCCTCGATCCAGGGCCAGGGTGATAAGAACTTCAGCCGCGGCCTGGTCTCCAATCGCCTGGACCTGTTTTCCGAAATGGACCTCAGTCGGCAGAACTACGGGCTGCGGGTGAGCGGCGCGGCCTGGTACGACGATATCTACAACAAGGGCACCGACAGCAGCGAGCAACCGCACTTCCTCAGCGAGACCCGCAAGCTCAATGGCCGTAACGCGGAAATCCTCGATGCCTTTGTGTTCCTGCGCGGTGACCTCGGTGAGGACTCCCAGGGTGTGCTGCGTCTGGGGCGGCACAGCCTGGTCTACGGTGAAAGCCTGTTCTACGGCGGCAACGGCATCGCCAACGCCCAGGGCCCGACCGATGTGGTCAAGTTGCTCAGCGTGCCGGGGACCCAGTTCAAGGAGATCCTGCGTCCGGTCAACCAGATCTCCGGGCAGTTGCAGATCAACCCGCAGTTGTCGGTGGGCGCCTACTACCAGTTCGAGTGGGAGCGCTCCAACCTGCCGGGTGCCGGCAGCTACCTGAGCGATACCGACGCCATCGGCTACGGCAGCGGTTCGCTGCGTGAGGTGTTCGGTAATGACACGGTGAACGCGGGTGATCTGAAACCGAAAAACTCGGGGCAGGGCGGTATGCAGATTCGCTTCAAACCGAGCGGGACCGAGTTGGAACTGGGTTTTTACGCCGCGCAATATCACGACAAAACCCCGATCGGCCTGTACGCCTACCTCGACGGCCCGGCCGCCGCGGCCAGCGGGTTGCCGATCCTGGGCGCTTATCGTCAGGTCTACGCCGAAGATATCCGCACGGCCGGCATGAGCTTCTCCACGGCCCGGGGCCCGTTCAACTTTGCCGGTGAAACCTCGATTCGCTGGAATGCGCCGCTGGTGAGCAATCTGCAAGTGGTGACCCCGGGCATGTTGGCGGACGGCGGCGACCACTCGCTGTTTGCCCGCGGCAAAACCGCCCACGCCAACCTGTCGGCGATCTATCTGTTGTCGCCGACGGCCTTCTGGGATGGCGGCTCGGCCCTGGCCGAACTGGCCTGGAACCGCACCCTGAGCATCAGCGAGAACGCCGCGGCCCTGGACTCCAACACCACCCGCGACGCCACCGCGCTACGGGTGCTGGTGGAGCCGGCGTACTTCCAGATTGTCGACGGGATCGACCTGACCGTGCCGATCGGCATGGGCGTGGTACTCGACGGGCGTTCTTCGGCGGTCAACAAATCGGGTTTCGGCAATACCCACTCCGGTGACTGGAGTGTCGGGCTCAAGGCCACTTACCTGCAGCGCTGGGATGTTGGCCTGAACTACGTGAACTTCTTCGGCGCGCCGAAAGCCGGGCTGCGTCAGGACGGCAATTTCAGCTACGGGCAATCGCTGGCTGACCGCGATTTCGTTTCGCTGTACGTGAAAACCTCATTCTAACAAGGTGGATTCGCCATGCAGAACAACGCTTTTCTCAACACCTGCGTCCTCACCCTGGCCTTGGCCGGCATCAGCCTGGCGCAGGCGGCGGTGTCGCCCGAACAGGCCGCCCGCTTGAAATCCGAACTGACCCCCCTTGGCGGCGAGCGTGCCGGCAACGCCGATGGCAGCATCCCGGCCTGGAATGGCGGCTATACCCAGGTCGCGCCCGGCTACAAAGCCGGTGACAAGCGTGCCGATCCATTCGCCGGGGAGAAGCCGCTGTACTCGATCAAGGCCGCGAATATGGCGCAGTACGCCAACGAGTTGGCCGAAGGCACCAAGATCCTGTTGAAGAAATACCCGGACTATCGCCTGGACGTCTATCCGACCCACCGCTCGGCCGCTGCCCCGCAATGGGTGTATGACAACACCGCGAAGAACGCCGGCCGTGCCATGCTGGATGTCGAGAGCGAGAAAGTCACCGGGGCCTATGGCGGTATCCCGTTTCCGATTCCGGACAACGGCGCGCAAGTGCTGTGGAACTACCGGCTGTCCTGGCAGGGCGGCGACACCATCAGTTCACCTTTCGACACCTGGCTGATGACCGCTGGCGGCAAGAAAGTCCAGGCCACCCGGGCGCTGTACACCTACCAGTTTCCCTATTACATCGAAAACGGCAGCCCGGAAAATTTCTCCGGCAAATACCTGATTGGCAAACTCTTCACCGAGCTACCGTCGTCCAAGGCCGGCGAAGGCCTGATGACCCATTGGGACCTGGACCCGGCCAACCGTGCGGCCTGGCAGTATCTGGTTGGTCAGCGCCGGGTGCGCCGGGCGCCGAATATTGCCTATGACACCCCGGACTTCGTCACCTCCGGTGTCGGCCTGTTCGACGAAGCCTTCATGCTGTTCGGGCCGACCGACCGCTATGACCTCAAGCTGATGGGCAAGAAAGAACTGATCGTCGCCTACAACAATAATCGCGCCGGTCTGGCCAAGAGCGACGAGCTGGTCAAACCGAACTTCCTCAATCCCGATCTGGTGCGCTGGGAGAAACATCGGGTCTGGGTGGTCGAGGCCACGCTCAAATCCGGCAAGCGTCATGTCGTGCCGCGTCGGACCTACTACATCGACGAGGATTCCTGGCAGATCCTGATGGCCGACGGATATGACGCCCAGGGCAAGCTGGGACGCCAGATGTATTCGCTGACGCTGTTGGCGCCGGACCTGCCGGCACTGACCGCACAGGTCATGTGGGGCAGCTACAACCTCGACACCGGCGCCTACTTTCTCAACTCATCGAGCAACGACCTGGCGGTCCAGTACCAGAAAGTCGCGAAACCTTCGGCTTCCTTCTTCACGCCAGATGCCATGGCCAACGAAAACATGCGTTGAGCCTCGGGCGGCCGTAACGGGAGAGAAGCCTTGCGCGGCCGCTTGTGGGTGTTCAAGCGGGATAAAGACATGAACCTTGAAAAAATCTTTGCGAGTCTCGCTCGGCGTTGGATGGTCCGTGCCTTGGCGGTGTGCCTGCTGGCGAGTCCTTGGCTTGGCGTGCGGGCCGCGACATTTGCGGTCCTGCAGCAGCCGGCAGTGGCCACCGCCAAGGCCCGGCACGCGGTGTTGCTGGGGATGACTCGGGCCGGTGAGCGCCTGGTGGCGGTCGGTGAGCGCGGCATCGTGCTGCTCTCGGATGATTCGGGAGCTACCTGGCGCCAGGCCAGTGTTCCGGTCAGCGTAAGCCTGACCGCAGTGCAATTCGTCGATGCCCGGCAGGGCTGGGCCGTCGGTCACCTAGGGGTGGTATTGCACAGCGCGGACGGTGGTGAAACCTGGCACAAGCAGCTCGACGGTGAAGCTGCCGCCGCGCTGGCGGTGCAGGCCGCGCAGCGCGATTCCGAGCAGCCGGATGGTGCCGGCAACCTGGAGCAGGCCCGGCACTTATTGGCTGACGGACCGGACAAGCCGTTTCTCGACCTGTATTTCAGGGATCGGCTGCACGGCTACGTCGTCGGTGCCTACAACCAGATCTATCGCACTGACGACGGCGGGCAAAACTGGCGGCCGTGGATGCGCCATGTGGACAATCCGCAAGGCCTGAACCTGTACGGCATTCGTGGCTTGGGCAACGATCTGTTGCTGGTGGGCGAGCGCGGCCTGTTATTGCGTTCGAGCGACGCCGGGGATTCGTTCCAGGCCCTGAAATCACCCTATGACGGCAGCTTCTTCGGCCTGCTCGGCACCCGTGAGGGCGCCTGGATTGCCTATGGTTTGCGCGGCAACGCCTGGCGCTCCGAGGATCGTGGCAACAGTTGGCGGCGCCTCGACACGGCTATCGACTCAACGCTGGCGAGCGCCATCGAGCTACACGACGGCAGCCTGCTGCTGGCCAGCCAGAGTGGAGAACTGCTGCTCAGCCATGACCAGGGACGCAGCTTCGACAAGCGTCAGAGCCGCAACGGCGCGACGCTTGCGGCCGTGCAACAGGCCGCTGACGGCAGTCTGGCCAGTGTCGGTTTGAGTGGCGTGGCCGCTGACCAGGATCCGCGGGCATCCGGCAAACCTTGAAATTTCACGGTGTAGCGCTATCGGGCCATGGCCCGTGCAACAGGAGTCAGACTTGAAAGACGACAAAACCCAAACCGTGATTGGCCGCCTGGAGGACTTCGACCGGGCGTCGGGCAATTTCGCCGAGCGGGCGATTTTCAACCATCGACCGCTGGTGATCCTGCTGTGCCTGCTGGTGACCCTGCTGCTCGGCTGGCAGGCTACGCGCATCGGCATCAACGCCAGCTATGAAAAGACCATTCCCAGTGGCCACCCCTATGTCGCCAACTTCCTGAACAATCGCAGTGAGCTGAGTGGCCTGGGCAACTCGTTGCGGGTTGCCGTGGAGGTCAAGCAAGGCAGTATCTTCAGCAAGGACTACCTCGACACGCTGGCCAGGCTCAACGACGAGCTCTATTTGCTGCCGGGCGTGGACCGGCCGTACATGAAGTCGTTATGGACTCCGACCACGCGCTGGACCGCCGTGACGGAAGAGGGCCTCGATGGCGGTACCGTGATCCCCGATGACTATGACGGTTCCGCCGCCAGTATCGAGCAGGTGCGCACCAACGTCGCCCGCTCCGGAGAGGTCGGTCAGTTGGTGGCCGGCAACTTCAAGTCCAGCGTAATCTTCGTGCCCTTGCTCGAAATCAGTCCGCAAACCGGCAAGTCCCTGGACTACGGCGAGTTTTCCCGGCAGTTGGAAGCGTTGCGCAACAAGTACCAGACTGATGACCTGCGGATCCACATCACCGGCTTCACCAAGATTGCCGGTGATCTGATCGAGGGCCTGAGCCAGGTCCTGCTGTTCTTCCTGGTGGCGGTACTGGTGACCGTGGT
Organism: Pseudomonas sp. MWU13-2105; assembly: GCF_023242315.1. GTDB lineage: Bacteria > Pseudomonadota > Gammaproteobacteria > Pseudomonadales > Pseudomonadaceae > Aquipseudomonas. The sequence goes on along the minus strand of NZ_JALLIY010000005.1, from coordinate 270,861 downwards.
GGTGCTTTATGGCTACACCCGTTGCGCGCGCAGCACCCTGCTGGTGGTGATCTGTTCGCTGGTGGCAGTGCTCTGGCAACTGGGGCTGCTGGCGATCCTCGGTTATGAGCTGGACCCTTACTCGGCGCTGGTGCCGTTTCTGGTGTTCGCCATTGGCATGAGCCATGGCGCGCAGAAGATGAACGGCATCATGCAGGACGTCGGTCGCGGCACCCACCGGGTGGTGGCCGCGCGTTATACCTTCCGCCGCCTGTTCGCCGCCGGCATGACCGCGTTGCTCTGCGATGCGGTGGGGTTCGCGGTGTTGCTGCTGATCAATATCCGGGTCATCCAGGACCTGGCGATCACCGCCAGCCTCGGCGTGGCGGTGCTGATCTTCACCAACCTGATCCTGCTGCCGATCCTGCTCAGCTATATCGGTGTCAGCCCGGCGGCGGCGCAACGCAGCCTGAGTTCGGAGACCGCCGAGTTGCAGGCCCGGATCAAGCATCCGTTGTGGCGTGTTCTCGATCTGTTCACCCAGCGCCGCTGGGCCATCGGCGCCATGCTCGGTGGCCTGTTGCTGGCTGCGTTCGGTTTCGCCGTGAGCCTGCAGTTGAAGATCGGTGATCTCGATCCCGGTGCTCCGGAGTTGCGCGTCGATTCGCGCTACAACCGTGACGCACAATTCATGACCGCCAACTATGCAGCCAGCTCGGACATTTTCGTGGTCATGATCAAGACTCCGGAAGATCAGTGCACGCGCTACGCCAGCCTGGCGGCGGTGGACCAGTTGGCCTGGCGGCTGGAGCAACTGCCGGGCGTGGAGTCGACCACCTCGATGGCGGCGTTGAGCAAGATGGCCACGGTCGGTTACAACGAAGGCAACTTCAAATGGTATGAGCTGATCCCCAATGACGGTGCGTTGGGCGCGGTACAGACCCGGGCGCCGCGGGAGCTGTTCAACCAGGGCTGCTCGATGCTCTCGCTGTACGTGTACCTGGCCGATCACAAGGCCGATACGTTGAGCCGGGTGGTGGCCGCCAGCGAGCAGTTCATCAGTGGGCATCCGGTGCCGGAGGTCAAGTTCATGCTCGCCGCCGGCAGCGCCGGTATCGAAGCGGCGACCAATATCGTGGTGAAGAAATCCATGCACGAAATGTTGTTCTGGGTGTATGGCGCGGTCAGCCTGTTGTGCCTGCTGACCTTCCGCAGCTGGCGTGCCACTCTCTGTGCGATGCTGCCGCTGATGCTCACCTCGATTCTTTGCGAGGCGCTGATGGTCGCGCTGGGAATGGGGGTGAAAGTTGCGACCCTGCCGGTGATCGCCCTCGGCGTGGGCATCGGCATCGACTATGCGCTTTATGTCTTGAGCGTGATCCTGGCACGGATGCGCGCCGGTGACAGCCTGGCCCAGGCCTATTACCAGGCGCTGCTGTTCACCGGCAAGGTGGTGTTGCTGACCGGTATGACCCTGGCGGTGGCGGTGTCGACCTGGGCCTTCTCGCCGATCAAGTTCCAGGCCGACATGGGCATCCTGCTGGCCTTCATGTTCCTGGTGAACATGCTCGGGGCCTTGATCCTGCTGCCGGCGCTGGCCTGGTTGCTGCTGCCGCGCAAGGTCTTCGCAAAAAAGCCTGAAGCGAGGCTGTTGGTGCAGTGATGCAGGAGCCGTTGCGCCACGGCGTTATTTCACCGCGTAGAATTTGCGCACATAACGGGTGCTTTTCCACGCGCACGGCGCGCCTTGCGGTACGAACACCGTATCACCGGTGTTGACCGTCAGGCTCGTACCATCGGCTGCCTGCAAGGTGACACTGCCTTCAATCAGGTGCATCAGCTCATTGAGTTTGTGCGCTCGACCCTGGCGTTCGTAGGGCGTCGAGTCCCAGACGCCGACGCGCAGGTCGCTATTGGCGTCTTCGAAGGCATTGCCGGACCGGCACTGCGGGGTGGGTCCGATCAGGATGTGGGCTTCCGGGGCGGCCGAAGGCGAGAGCAGCGCTTGCCGGTCCAGCGCTGTCAGGCCCGGCGTCGGTTCAGCCGCGGGGTCGATGACGGCACAGAAGGCCCAGCGGGTATCGGGCTGCGCCAGCAGCCGGAAGGTCGTGCCGCGTCCGATCACCGCGCTCGCGCCGACGCCCAGTTTCAGTGTCTGGCCTTGGGATTGCAGCACGACGCTGCCAGTGTGGATCACGATCATTTCAGTGTGCGGAAAAACATCGATATCGAGTACCTGGCCTGTGCTCACCATCCCCGCGCTGATACCGTCGGTCCCGGTATAGGCGACCTGGCGGTATTCTCCGAATGGATCGGCAGCGCTCAAGGGCATCGTTTTGAAAGACGTGGTGACACGGCTGCCGTCGGCGCGAGCCAAGAGCAGAACGGTAGGTTCAGGCATACGGGTGACGCTCCCTGGAAATGGGCGGTTGAGGGGGGATGGCGGCGATTTCTATGTGCGCAGCGGTCAACCAATGGCTTGGGTGACAAGCGCGAACTGGCGGACACCGTTGACCGCCTGCGGCGGTACGCCCCGTGCCATTTGCGCCACGGTGTCGACCTGCTTGAGGCCGGCCGACTCCAGCCAGTCGCTCAAGCCACTGTCCGCTGGAATGTCGATGCGTACGAACGCGCCCGGGACCTGGGCCAGTAGCGCGGCGATCAGCTGTTTGGCTTGTTCGGGATTTTCCGCGACCACCGGACCGATGCAACGACCACGGCCAAACGGGCGCAGCAGGGCAAAGGCGCGCAACTGGCCGTCGCGCTCGATGCCCACCGAATGTTCGACCGCATCCTGGAGCGCCATGAGCACGGTTTTGCGCTCCAGCCCGCTGGCGGCGTTGGCCAGCGCCAGTTGACGAGGCCTATCGGCCTCGTGCAGCGGACGACATGCTTCACCGTCGGCCAATGGCTCGCTGGCGGGCGCATGGGCTTGACCTTGGTGCTGCTGAATCCGGCCGAACTCGATAAAGCCCTGGCTGGTGTAAAGCGGCGCGCCGGCCAGGGTGGCGTTCAGCATCGGGGTGCGTGACTGGCAGGCGTTGAGCGCCTGCTCCATCAACCGGCGACCGATGCCCTGGCCCTGATAGTCGTCACTGACGATCACCAGGCCGATGGTCGCGAACCCACCTTGCGGGCAGGTAAATGCCGTACCGATCAGACGCTCGCCATCCAGGACCACGAAGCCTTCGCTGACCCGTTGCAACATGGCCCAGTCATCCAGCCGATGGGGCCACTTCAATTGCACGGACAAGGCATGGGCCGAGGGCAGGTCGGCGGTCGTCATCGGGCGATAGGCATAAGCAGCAGGTTGCGGGGCGGACATGGCGAGTCTCCGTTAAACAGTGTGCACGAGCGAGCGGTTTTGCGCCGCGATAGTGCTTGTATCCCATCTGCGTGAAGGCCTGGCAAGAGGGCCCGGAGCATTCGGCAGATTCCCCGCGCCCGAGGCCCGCAGACCACACTTACTACTTATTTGCCGCGCAAGGTCGGCAGCAAATGCTTGCGCTTTTTTTCTACGATGGAGGCCTGGCTTCACGACTCGCCATCCCTCTTTTGGAGTGCTCCATGGATAGCTTCGATCCTCGCCTTATCGCTGTGCGCAGCGCTCATTTCATTGCCGGCAAATACCGTGATGCGCAACCGGGGCTGGACGTTGTGCGACCCTCGGATGGCCAGGTCTATGCGCAGTTGCCAATTGCCCATGTCGATCTGGTGGATGAAGCCGTCGAGGATGCCTGGCGGGCGTTCAATCGCAGCGATTGGGCCAGCCGCCCCCCCCGGGAACGGGCGCGGGTCATGCGCCGCTGGGCCGATTTGATCGAAGCCGACACTGCTGTCCTGGCACCGCTGGAGGCGGTGGGCTCGACCCGTCCGCATAAGGATGTGATCGCCTGGGATATTCCCTATGTCGCCGAGGGCATTCGCTTTTTTGCCGAGTTGGCGGACAAGCACGGCGGTCAGGTTGCCGCGACCCAGACCGACCGCCTGGGCATGCAGATCGCCGAACCCTACGGGGTAATTGCCGCCATAGCACCGTGGAATTTCCCCTTGAGCATGGCCTCCTGGAAGGTCGCCCCGGCGTTGGCGGCCGGTAATGCCGTGGTCCTCAAACCGTCGGAACTGACGCCGTTCTCCAGTCTGCGTTTCGCCGAGCTGGCGGTGCAGGCGGGCCTGCCGGCGGGGATCTTCAATGTGATCCAGGGCGATGGTCGGATCACCGGCGATGCCTTGTGCCGTCATCCGCGGGTGGGCAAGGTGACCTTTACCGGCTCCACCGCGACCGGCTCGAGCATCATGTCCACCTGCGCACTGGTCGGTCCGAAACCGGTCACCCTGGAGCTCGGCGGCAAGAGCCCGCAACTGGTCTTCGCCGATGTGCCGGATATCGCCAGGACCGCTCGCACGGTGGCCCTGGCCATTACCGGAAATGCCGGGCAGGTGTGCGTGTCCGGTTCCCGCTTGTTGATCCAGCGCTCGATCATGGAACCGTTCATTGCCCACTTGCAGGCCTATTTCGAGGAACTGCGCCCCGGGCCGACCTGGTCGTCCGAGAGCACGCTGGCGCCGATCATTTCCCGGCTGCAAGCCAGCCGCATCGATGGCATCGTCCAGCGCTCGCGCCAGGCCGGTGCTGAAGTGCTTACCGGCGGCGGGCTCTTCGACGGCCTGGGCGGGGCCTATTACCAGCCGACCTTGCTGGTCGGTCTGGATAACCAGAATCCGGCGGTCTGCGAAGAAATTTTTGGCCCGGTGTTGACGGTGCAGGCGTTCGACGACGAAGAGCAGGCGTTGAGCCTGGCGGCCCATGCGACCTACGGCCTGGCGGCGGGGGTGCACACCGCCGATCTCAATCGCGCCTTGCGCCTGGTTCGGCGCCTGGAAGCAGGGACCGTATGGGTCAATCGTTACGGGCGCAGTAACGACTACATCCTGCCGACCGGTGGCTACAAGCGTTCCGGGATCGGCAAGGATCTGGGGCGCGAAGCGTTCGAGGCCAATTTGCGCTTCAAGAGTGTGCTGATCGATATCGTGCAGTAACGCGCAGAACATAATCCCCTGTGGCGAGGGAGCTTGCTCCCGTTGGGGGGCGAAGCGCCCCCAAAACCAGCCACTGCGGTGCTTCAAGTAAAACCTGTCAGGCGCTTGCGCGACTGCTTCACAGTCGAACGGGAGCAAGCTCCCTCGCCACAAGTACATGGCACGACATCGCACCTCAGGGGTTCAAACCGCACCCAAACGGGCGCTTCCGCAGGGAAGCGCCCGTTTTCGTTCGGCCCGGCGCAGGTTCTGCGGTGGTTCAGTTCGTATTGAGCCTGTATAGCGCTATAAAGGTCCATAAGAGCGCATGAATACGGGGTTTGCCCAAGGCTGGAGCGACCCGCAAAGTCTGCTGAGGGGAGGTACCAAAACGGTGGTTTGTATTGAGCAGAGGTCGCTTTTAACGCCATCTGCTGATTTCACGGTGTTGTAATGACGATGTGCTGCAGCGTTGCATCACGGCTCCTGAAACGGAGCGAATGCTTGTCACGCCATGACCTCAACGAACTTCAGGACCGCACTCAATGAGCTTTCTTCGTCCCAAATTCATTACGTTCGACTGCTACGGTACGCTGACCAATTTCCACATGGGAACGATGACTCGCGAGCTGTTCGCCGATCGTGTCGTGCCCGAGCAGATGGACCAGTTCGTCAAGGACTTCTCGGCCTATCGCCTGGACCAGGTCATGGGTGACTGGATGCCGTATGACGAAATCCTCAAGACCGCCCTGGCGCGGACCTGCAAGCGCTGGGGCATCGAATACCGTAACGAAGGCCAGCTGTATTACGACGCCGTGCCGACCTGGGGCCCGCACCCGGACGTACCGGCCGGCCTGGCGAAAATCGCCGACAAGATCCCCCTGGTGATTTTCTCCAACGCCAGCGACAGCCAGATCATGTCCAACGTCGACAAGCTCGGCGCACCCTTTCACAAGGTCTTTACCGCCGAACAGGCACAGGCCTACAAGCCGCGTCTGGCGGCGTTCGAGTACATGCTCGACAACCTCAACTGCGGCCCGGAGGACATCTTGCATGTGTCGTCGAGCTTCCGTTACGACCTGATGCCGGCCCACGACATGAAGATCCGCAACAAGGCCTTCGTTGCCCGTGGTCACGAAGTTCCGGGCAACGCTTTCTACGGCTATCAGCAGATCAGCGATATCGGTGGGCTGGCCGCGCTGGTCGGTCTCTGAGTCGTAACGGCACTCTTCTTGGCATAGGCGGATCAGACATGGGCAGTGAATCCTACTGGCTCGACACCGCACCGGCGTTTACCGGTGCACAGCTCGGCGCGTTGCCCGGGCAGGTCGACGTGGTCGTTATCGGTGGCGGTTTCACCGGACTGGCGGCAGCTCGCGCGCTGGCCTCGAAGGGGGCCAGCGTGGTGGTGCTGGAAGCCGGACGGGTGATCGGCGAAGCCTCGGGGCGCAACGGCGGGCAGTGCAATACCGGCGTGGCCCAGGATTACGCCGGCCTGAGCGCCAGCCTTGGTGCCGACCGGGCACGGGCCTATTACCAAGCCTACGAGAGTGCCGTGCAAAGCGTGGTTTCGCTGGTGGAGCAGGAGCAGATCGCCTGCGACCTGAAGCGAAGCGGCAAGCTCAAACTGGCCGCCAAGCCGATGCACTACGAGGGCCTGGCACGGACCTGCGAATTGATTCGTCGGGAGGTCGATGCCGATGTCGAGTTGCTGTCTGCCGAGCAGATTCGCGCTGAAGTCGACTCGGCCCAGTTCCACGGTGGCTTGCTGCAGCGCAATGGCGTGCAGATGCATGTCGGGCGCTTTGGTGTCGGTCTGGCCGAAGCCGCTGTACGTCATGGTGCGTTGATCCATCAGGACACGCCGGTGACGGACTGGAAAGCCCGGGCCGGCGGTTATCAGGTCAACACCGCCAAGGGCTCGCTGCACGCCGGGCAAGTGCTGCTGGCGACCGGCGCCTGTCAGCACGGCGGGTTGGGCTGGTACCGGCGGCGGATCGTGCCGGTGGGCAGTTTCGTGATCGCCACCGAGGTCCTGCCCCGGGCGCTGATCGACCAGTTGCTGCCCGGTCGGCGGGCCTATGTCACCAGCCGCATGATCGGTAACTACTTCCGCCTGACTCCGGACAACCGCCTGCTGTTCGGCGGCCGGGCGCGGTTTGCGATGTCCGACAGTGTCTCCGACGCCAAGAGCGGCAAGGTGCTGCGGGCGGCGATGGTGCAGATGTTCCCGTCGTTGGCCAACGTGAAGATCGATTATTGCTGGGGCGGGCTGGTGGACATGACGTCCGACCGGCTGCCCCGTGCCGGCCAGCATGGCGGCGTGTATCACTCCATGGGCTACAGCGGCCATGGGGTGCAGATGTCGGTGCATATGGGCCAGGTGATGGCCGAGGTGATGGCCGGCAACGTCGAGGCCAACCCCTGGCGCGAACTCGACTGGCCGGCGATTCCCGGGCATTTCGGCAAACCCTGGTTCCTGCCGCTGGTGGGGGCTTATTACCGGCTCCAGGACTATTTGCATTGAGTTGAAGTTGTGGCGTCACCGTCGTTTGCGTTTCTAGACGCTCCGGACAACCGCGAGCATGGGCCTTCTCATTATCGACAGGTACAGCTTACATGACAGATAAAAAGATCGACTCCAACCTGATCTCCGGCCAGGAAAGCCTGAGGGTATTCGAAGGCCTCAATCGCGGCATGTCGCGCCGCAGTGCCTTGCAACTGCTCGGTGTGGCCGGGGTGGCCGCCGCCGGCACCGGCAGCCTGTTCAGCGCCGCCGGCAAGCTGTTTGCCGATGACGCCGCGAGTCCCGGCAAAGGCAAGCCGGGTGGACGGATTCGGGTTGCCGGCATGTCCAGCTCCACCGCCGATACCCTGGACCCGGCCAAGGGGGCGCTGTCCACCGACTACGCGCGCCACTATATGTTCTACAACGGCCTGACCCGTTTCGACAGCCACCTGGTGCCGCAACTGGAGCTGGCCGAGCGCATCGACAACGTCGATGCCACGTTGTGGACCATCACCCTGCGCAAGGACGTGACTTTCCATAACGGCAAAACCCTGAGCGCCGCCGACGTGGTGTTCTCGTTGTCGCGACACAAGGATCCGCTGACCGGCTCCAAGGTCATGCCGCTGATGGAGCAGTTCACTGAAATCAAGGCCACCGGCGCCAATGAAGTACAGATCCGCCTGAGCGCGCCCAACGCCGAGCTGCCGTCGATCCTGGCGGTCTCGCACCTGCTGATCGTTCCAGAGGGCACCACCGACTTCAATCAAGGCATCGGTACCGGGCCGTTCAAGGTCAAGGAGTTCAAGCCAGGCGTGCGTTCGATTGCCGTGCGCAATACCGGCTATTGGAAACCGGGCCTGCCTTACCTGGACGAGATCGAGTTCATTGCCATTGCCGACGAGCCGTCGCGGGTCAACGCGCTGCTCTCGGGCGACGTGCACATGATCAACGAGGTCAATCCGCGCTCCACCACGCGAATCAAGGCCAGCGCTACTCACCGTGTCGTGGATGCGCCGTCGGGCAACTACACTGACTTGATCATCCGCCAGGACCAGATGCCCGGCAAAAGTGCGGAATTCACCCAGGCGATGAAGTACCTGATGGACCGCGAGCAGATCAAATCCGCCGTGTTCCGTGGCTTTGCCGTGGTCGGTAACGACCACCCGATTGCCCCCGGTTCGCGCTATTACAACGCGGACCTGCCGCAGACCGTCTACGACCCGGAAAAAGCCAAGTTCCTGCTGAAGAAAGCCGGCATGGACAGCATCAGCATGCCGCTGGTGGCTTCGCCGGCGGCAACCGGTTCGGTGGATATCGCCGTGCTGCTGCAGCAATCGGCGAAACAGGCCGGGCTCAAGCTCGACGTCAACCGCCTGCCCAGTGACGGCTATTGGTCCAATCACTGGATGAAACACCCGTTGAGCTTCGGCAACATCAACCCGCGGCCAAACGCCGACGTGATGTTTTCGCAGTTCTTCCAGTCGAGCGCGCCGTGGAACGAATCCGCTTGGAAGAACGAGCAGTTCGACCAGTTGCTGATGCTTGCCCGCGCTGAAACCGACGATACCAAGCGCAGCAAGATGTACGCGGACATGCAGACCCTGGCGCATGACCACTGCGGCATCGGCATCCCGGTGTTCATCAGCAACATCGATGCCGTCGACCAGCGCGTCAAGGGCTATGGCAGCAACCCGTTGGGCGGTTTCATGGGCTACATGTTCGCCGAGCAGGTCTGGCTGGACGCCTGATCGGCTGCCGCGGGTTTTTGCCAGCGCTGCATTGCAGGAGGAGAGGGCGATGAATAGCAACACACTGTGGCTGATCGGCCGGCGTCTGGGCGCCGCGATCGTGACCTTGTTGATCGTCTCCATGGTGGTATTCGCCATTACGGCGGTACTGCCGGGAGACGCGGCGCAACAGGCGCTGGGGCAGTTTGCCACGCCAGAACAGGTGGCGGCCTTGCGCCTGAAACTGGGGCTGGATCAGCCGGGTGTGTTGCGTTACCTGCACTGGTTGATAAGCCTGCTCAGTGGCGACATGGGGCTGTCTGTCTCCAACGCCATGCCGGTCAGCGACTTGATGGCCGGTCGGGTGCCCAACACCTTGATGCTGGCGGCCGCCACGGCGCTGGTGTCCGTGCCGGTGGCCCTGGTTCTGGGCATCGGTTCGGCCATGGGTCGTGGCGGGCGCATCGACAGTATCCTCAGCTTTGTCACCCTGGCGATGGTCGCCGTACCGGAGTTCCTGGTGGCAACCCTGGCGGTGCTGATTTTTGCGGTGAACCTGGGCTGGCTGTCGGCGCTGTCCTATGCCAGTGACATCACCTCACCCCTGCAATTCCTGCGCACTTACGCCTTGCCGGTGATGACGCTGTGCTGCGTGATCGTCGCGCAGATGGCCCGGATGACCCGGGCCGCGGTGATCGATCAACTCGACAGTCCTTATGTGGAAATGGCCCGGCTCAAAGGAGTGAGCCCGATGCGCATCGTGCTGCGGCATGCCTTGCCCAATGCCATCGGACCGATTGCCAATGCCATCGCCCTGAGCCTGTCCTATCTGTTGGGCGGGGTGGTGATTGTCGAGACGATTTTCAACTACCCCGGCATCGCCAGCCTGATGGTCGATGCCGTGACCAACCGTGACATGGCCCTGGTCCAGGCCTGCACCATGCTGTTTTGTACGGCGTACCTGGGGTTGGTGCTGATTGCCGACCTGTGCGCGATTCTGTCCAATCCGAGGCTGAGAAACCAATGAACAATTTCATTGTTAAATCGACGCCGGGTACCCCCGACCTGTCGGCCGGCAAGGTGTCTCATGGCCCGGCCTGGCTGGGTTTGATTGGCGCCGCGATGTGCGTTATCTGGTTGCTGGTGGCGATTTTCGGCCCATGGCTGGCGCCGCACCCGGTGGGCGAGGTGGTCTCCGACAATGTCTTTGACAGCATCGGCGCCGCTTACCCGTTTGGCACCGACTACCTGGGCCGCGACATGCTCAGCCGTGTCCTGGTCGGCGCGCGTTTCACCGTCGGCCTGGCCTTGATTGCCGCGGTGTTGGCCAGTGGCCTGGGCACCGGTTGCGCGTTGCTCTCGGTGGTGTCGCCCAAGTGGCTGGACGAAGTGATCAGTCGCTTGATGGACGCCTTTATCTCGATTCCGAGCAAGATGCTGGCGCTGATCATGGTGTCGGCGTTCGGCTCCTCGGTCACCCTGCTGATCTGTACGGCGGTGCTGAGTTTCTGCCCCGGCGCCTTCCGTATCGCTCGCAGCATGGCGGTGAATATCGAGGCGCTGGAATACGTGCAGGTGGCCCGTACCCGTGGCGAGCGTCGGTTGTACATCGCTTGTGTGGAAATCCTGCCGAACATGCTCAACCCGGTGCTGACCGACCTGGGGCTGCGATTCGGTTTTATCGTGTTGCTGCTCAGCGGCATGAGCTTTCTCGGCCTGGGGGTGCAGCCACCGGATGCCGACCTCGGCTCGCTGGTACGGGAAAACATCGGCGGCCTCAACCAGGGCGCGCCGGCCATCGTGATTCCGGCACTGGCCATCGGCACCCTGACCATTGGCGTGAATCTGTTTATCGACAGACTGTCGTCCCGACGTAGTCGCCGTACGGGAGGTCATTGAAATGAGTGAGTTGATTCGGGTCGAAGACCTGCGCGTAGTCGCCTGTGGCGAGCGCGGCGAGGTGGAAATCGTCAAGGGTGTGAGCTTTTCCCTGGAAAAAGGCGAAGTGTTGGCGTTGATCGGTGAGTCCGGTTCCGGCAAGACCACCATCGCCCTGGCGCTGCTCGGGTATGCCCGGCGCGGCTGCCGGTTGTCGGGCGGCGTGGTGCAGGTCGGCGAGCACGACATGCTGGCGTTGAGCGAGCGCGAACTGCAAGGTCTGCGTGGCAACCGGGTGTCGTATATCGCCCAGAGCGCGGCGGCGGCGTTCAACCCGGCGAAGCGGCTGATCGATCAAGTGGTGGAGGGCGCCTTGATTCATGGCCTGGGCAGCCGGGCCGTGCTCGAAGCCAAGGCCATCGAGTTGTTCCGCGACCTGGCCTTGCCGGACCCGGATCACATCGGCCAGCGTTACCCGCACCAGGTCTCAGGTGGGCAATTGCAACGGGTGATGGCGGCGATGGCGTTGATCAGCGATCCGTTGCTGGTGGTGCTCGACGAGCCGACCACCGCCCTCGACGTGACCACCCAGATCGACGTGCTGCGCGCCTTCAAACGAGTGGTCCATGAGCGTGGGGCAACGGCGGTCTATGTCTCCCACGACCTCGCCGTCGTGGCGCAGATGGCTGACCAGATCGTGGTGCTCAACGGCGGCCAGATCTTCGAACAGAGTGCCACCGCGCCGTTGCTCAAGGGCCCGGCCCATGAGTACACCCGCAGCCTGCTGGCGGCGGCGCGGCCCGATACGACGATCCGTCCGCCCAGCGGCCTGGCCGAAGACGAACCGTTGTTGACGATCAAGGGCCTGACCGCCGGCTACGGCAACAAAAACCTGCAGGGCATGCCGTCGATCCGCGTGCTGGAGGACATCGACCTGACGGTACGCCGGGGGCAGGCCATCGGGGTGATTGGCGAGTCGGGTTCCGGTAAGTCGACCCTGGCACGGGTGGTGGCCGGACTGTTGACCCCGGCGTTGGGAGGGCTGACTTTCGATGGTCAGCCACTGGGCGGCAGTCTCTGCGAACGCAGCCCTGAGCAGTTCCGACGCATTCAGATGGTCTTCCAGAACGCCGACACCGCGCTCAACCCGATGCACAGCGTCGCTACCATTCTGAGCCGCCCGCTGAAGATGTATTTCGGCCTCAAGGGCGCCGCATTGCGTGAGCGTATCGGTGAACTGCTGGATCTGGTGCGGCTGCCGCGAGCCATGGCCGAACGGCGTCCCAATGAACTGTCCGGCGGGCAGAAGCAGCGGGTCAACCTGGCGCGGGCGCTGGCGGCGAAACCGGACCTGATCCTCTGCGACGAGGTGACCTCGGCACTCGACACCGTGGTCGGCGCGGCGATTCTCGAACTGCTGCGCGACCTGCGCCAGGAGCTGGGGGTTTCGTACCTGTTCATCAGCCACGACATTTCCACCGTGCGCGCGCTGTGCGATGACATCGTGGTGATGTACAGCGGCCACAAGGTCCAGGCTGGCACCCGGCAGTCATTTGCCCAGGCTCCGTTCCATCCTTACACCGACCTGTTGATCCATTCGGTGCCGGAACTGCGCCAGGGCTGGCTGGAGAACTGCGGCACCACCTGCGGCGAACTGCCGCCCATCGGCGCGAAGGCCAATGTGCCGGAGTTGTGCACCTTCCTCAATCGCTGCCCGGTACGGGTGGACGGCCTGTGCAATCACACCGCGCCGAACCGCCGGATCATCGAGGGTGGCAGTGAAATCCTCTGCCACCACGACAGCGCCGAGCTGCTCAAGACGCAGCAGGATTTGAACATCATGATCCAGGGAGCCTATGCATGAAGGGGCGTTTTGTAAGACTGGCCGAGCAGGGCCGGCCGACCGTCAAACTGCTGGTGGACGGCGCACCGATCGAGGCCTTGCAGGGCGATACGCTGATGGTCGCGTTGCTGACCCAGGGTGCTGCGTTGCGTCAGTCGGAGTTCGATACGGGGCGTCGTGCCGGTTTCTGCCTGATGGGCGCTTGTCAGGATTGCTGGGTCTGGACCCGCGCCGGCGAGCGCCTGCGCGCCTGTTCCAACGAAGTCCGTGAAGGGCTGGATATTCTCACCACGCAACCGGAGGCGATATGGCCACTGCACGGATAGTCATCGTCGGCGCCGGGCCGGCGGGTATTCGCTGTGCCGAAACCCTGCTGGCCGCCGGTTTCAAGCCGATCCTGATCGATGAGAATCGTCGCGATGGCGGGCAGATCTATCGTCGTCAGCCGCAAGGCTTTACCCGCGATTACGCCACGCTGTATGGCAGCGAAGCCGCCAAGGCCCGGGACTTGCACATGAGTTTCGAGCGCTTGCGCGGGTCGATCGATTACCGCCCGGACACCCTGGTGTGGAACCTGACACCGGGGCAGCTGTGCTGTGTCAGCCAGGGCAAACACTCGACCGTGGATTACGACGCGCTGATCCTGTGCACCGGTGCCACCGACCGCTTGATGCCGATCGAAGGCTGGCAGTTGGCGGGCACCTACAGCCTCGGTGGCGCGCAAATCGCGCTCAAGTCGCAGGCGGTGTCCATCGGCCACCGCGTGGTGTTCATGGGCAGCGGACCGTTGCTGTATCTGGTCGCCAGCCAGTATCTCAAGGCTGGTGCCAAGGTCGCGGCGGTGCTCGACACTTCGCCGCTGGGCAAACGCATCGCTGCCTTGCCAAAGCTGCTGGCGCGTCCCGGGCTATTGTTCACCGGAATGAAACTCCTGGCGCAGTTGTACCGGGCGAAGATTCCAGTACACCTGGGCATCCAACCCCAGCAAGTGCTGGGTGACGCCGCCAGCGGAGTCAGTGGCGTGCGGCTGCGGACAGCGGCGGGGGCAACCTTGAACGTGGCGTGCGATGCCGTCGCCTTGGGTTATCACTTGCGCCCGGAAACCCAATTGGCGGACCTGGCCGGTTGTCGCCTGCGCTTCGATGAGGCTTCCAGCCAGTGGTTGCTGGCCACCGATGACGACGGTCGGACCTCGGTGAGCGGCGTGTATGCCGCCGGCGATGGCTCGAGAATTCGTGGCGCGGATGCCGCCGAACACGCCGGACGCCTGGTGGCCATGGCGCTGCTGGAGGATTTGCACAAACCGGTGAATGCCGGCTTGCGCGATGAGCAACGCCAGGCGCTGGCAGTGATGGAGCAGTTTCGCCTGGGCCTGGCCCAGGCGTTCCCCTGGCCGTCGGCGCAAGCCAAAGCCTTGCCGGATACCGCCATTGTCTGCCGGTGCGAGATGATCAGTGCCGGCGAGTTGCGGCGCACGGTCAGCGAAAAGGGCGCCTGTGAAGTCAACCGGGCCAAGGCCTTCAGCCGGGTCGGCATGGGCCGTTGCCAGGGCCGTTACTGCTCCCAGGCCGGGGCCGAGGTGATTGCCGCCGCGGCGGGGGTTAGCGTGCAACAGGTCGGACGCCAGCGCGGGCAGGCGCCGGTCAAACCGCTTTCGATGCTCACCGAGGAGGTGTCGCCATGACGCTACACAAAGCCGATGTGGTGATTGTCGGTGGTGGCCTGATGGGCGCGGCGGCGGCGTTTTTCCTGCGCCGGCGCGGGCGGACGGTGATCCTGCTGGAGCGCGACCAGATTGGTCAGTACGCCAGCGGCGTGAACTTCGGCAACGTCCGGCGGCAGGGGCGTTTCCTTGGGCAGCTTGAGCTGGCGAATCGCTCCTGGGCGTTGTGGAAGCGCTTGCCGGAGCTGATCGACGACGACCTCGAGTTCATTGCCAGCGGGCATATGCGGGTGTGCTACCGCGAAGATGAAATCGCCGAGCTCGAAGCCTATGCCGCCGCCCCCGAAGCCGCGCAACTGGACCTGAAGATCTATCGCGGCGCGGACCTGCGCCAGCGTTTCCCGTTCCTGGGGCCAGATGTGAAGGGCGGCTCCTACGCGCCCCACGACGGCCACGCCAACCCGCGTCTGGCGGCTCCGGCATTTGCCCGGGCGGCACGGCGTATCGGCGCACGGATCGAGGAACAGACAGAAGTGGCCGAGGTGCAGAAGGTCGGCGGCGAATTCAGTATCACCACCACCGATGGTCGCCGGTTCAGCGCCGAACGCCTGCTGATTACCGCCGGTGCCTGGGGGCAGAAACTCTCGGCGCAATTCGGCGAGCCGGTCCCGCTGGACACCCACGGCCCACAGATGGCCGTCACCGAACCTGTGCCTTACGCCTTGCCAACGGTGATTGGCGTGTACACCAAGATTCCCGAGGAAGTGATTTATTTCCGTCAGATTCCCCGTGGCAACATCGTCATCGGTGGCGGCTACCGCAGCAAACCGGACATGCTGACCCGGCGGGCCCAGGTCGAGCCGCGCAGCATCCTCAACCAACTCGGGCAGATGCGTCGCCTGCTGCCGGGAGTCGGCAACCTGAACATTATCCGGGTCTGGAGCGGTATCGAAGGTTACCTGCCTGACTCCCTGCCGGTGATGGGCCCGAGCGGCACCGTCGACGGCTTGTTCTATGCCTTCGGCTTCTGTGGGCACGGTTTCCAGCTCGGCCCGGGCGTCGGCGATGTGATGGCCGAACTGATCAGCACCGGCAGCACCAGCACTTTGATCGAGCCGTTCTCCATCCGCCGGTTCGCCCTTTCAGCCGAGCAACGGAGCAAGGCCTCATGAAACCCCGTGTACTGGATATTCTCAAACGCCTGCTGGCTTTCGACACGGTGTCTTCGGAGTCGAACATGGCCTTGATCGAGTACGTCCGCGACCTGTTGCTGAGCAAGGGCATCGAGTCGCTGATCGTCAAGGATGAAACGGGTAAAAAGGCCAACCTGTTCGCCAGCACCGGCCCTCGGGAATTGCCGGGGATCCTGCTCTCCGGGCACACCGACGTGGTCCCGGCGGCGGGCCAGGCCTGGACCTTCCCGGCGTTTCAGGCGACGGTGCGGGACGGCAAGATTTATGGCCGTGGCAGCTGCGACATGAAGGGCTTCATTGCCCTGGCCATCGACACCATGCTCGAGGCGGCGGACAGTCCGTTGAGCCGGCCGCTGCAACTGGCGCTGTCCCATGACGAAGAGACCGGTTGCGTCGGCGTGCGGCGTTTGCTCGATGTGTTGCACCTGGCCCCGGTACGGCCGTTCCTGTGCCTGATCGGCGAGCCGACCCAGATGCAGTTCGTGCTCGGACACAAGGGCAAGGGTTCCTACCGCACCTATTGCCGGGGCCTGGAGGCTCACTCATCGCTGGCTCCGCACTCGGTCAATGCGATTCACCTGGCCTGTGATTTTATTGCCGTACTGCGTCAAAGCCAGCAGCAGTTGCAAGAGCAGGGCGCCCAGGATGCCGACTACGATGTGCCTTACAGCACGGTGCATGTCGGGCATATCGTCGGCGGCAGGGCACTGAACATCGTGCCCAACCTCTGTACCCTCGACTTTGAAGTGCGCAACCTGCCGGCGGACGATCTGGATCAGTTCCTGGAGCAGATGCGCGAGCGTGCACAAGTGATCGTGCGCGAAGCCAGGCGCCTGTCCAGTGTCGCGGACATCGAAATCGAAACCCTCAATGTCTACCCGGGTCTCGACACCCACCCGAGCGTCGAGGCGGTGCGCTTCCTGAAGAACTTTGCCGCGCCGGATACCAGCACCGCCAAAGTCTCTTTCGGCACCGAAGGCGGGTTGTTCAAGCAACGTCTGGATGTCCCGGTGGTGGTCTGCGGGCCGGGCTCGATCGAACAGGCCCACAAGCCGGACGAGTTTATCGAGATCAGCCAGATGGAGGCCGGGGAGCGGTTTCTGCAGGGGCTGCTGGACTCCCTGAAACGGTAAGGCCGCTTGGCGACTCCTTTGCTGCCCGCCACGATAAATAGCCAATGCCCATCAGTAGAGCCTGCCGTCCCATCCGGTTTTTCAGCATCCGACACTGTCGTCGTGGCGCTTTCAGCATCCTCGTCCGTGGCTCCTCCCTAGACTGGAGCGTGTCTCGGATCAGGACCTCGACCATGCTCAAGAATCGTTTGCAAGACCCCGGCCTTTTGGCACAACTCGCCTATATCGATGGGCAGTGGATCGGCGCTGACAACGCCGCGACCCTGGATGTCAGCGACCCGGCCAGCGGCCAGTTGCTTGCCCGCGTACCGGCGATGCAAGGCGCGGAAACCCGTCGCGCCATCGAAGCCGCCGAGCGGGCCTGGCCGGCCTGGCGCGCCCGCCCGGCGGCGGAGCGGGCGGCGCTGCTGGAACGCTGGTATCAGGCCATGCTCGACAACCTCGACGACCTGGCACTGATCATGACCTGCGAGCAGGGCAAACCGTTGAACGAGGCCAAGGGCGAAATTCGCTACGGCGCCGGTTTCGTCAAATGGTTCGCCGAGGAAGCCCGGCGGGTCTACGGTGAAACCATGCCGGCCCCCAGCGGCGATCGCCGGCTGCTGACCCTCAAGCAACCGGTGGGCGTGTGCGCCGCGATCACCCCGTGGAACTTCCCCAACGCGATGATCACCCGCAAATGCGCACCGGCACTGGCGGCGGGCTGCCCGATCATCGTCAAGCCCTCGGACCTGACACCGTTGTCGGCCCTGGCCCTGGCGGTGCTGGCCGAGCGGGTCGGGATTCCGCCGGGGGTATTCAATGTGCTGACCGGGATGCCCGCGGGTATCGGTGAAGAGCTGACCGCCAACCCGACCGTCCGGAAGATTTCCTTCACCGGCTCCACGGCAGTCGGCCGCCTGCTGATGCGCCAGAGCGCCGAACACATCAAGCGCCTGAGCCTGGAGCTGGGCGGTAATGCGCCGTTCATTGTGTTCGACGACGCCGACCTGGAGCAGGCGGTGGCCGGCATCATGCTCAGCAAGTTTCGCAACGCCGGCCAGACCTGCGTCTGTGCCAATCGCATCCTGGTGCAGGACGGCATTTACGAGCGGTTTGCCCGGCGACTGGTGGAGGAGGTGGGCAAGCTCAAGGTCGGCAACGGCCTGGACGCCGATGTCACTATCGGCCCGCTGATCAATGCGGCCGCGGTGAGCAAAGTTGCCCGACATATCGATGATGCCTTGAGCCAGGGCGCGCGCTTGCTCTGTGGCGCGATTCCCGAGGGCGACAGTCAGTTTGTCCAACCCACCGTGCTCGGCGAAGCCCATGCCGGCATGTTGCTGGCCAACGAAGAAACCTTCGGCCCGGTGGCGCCGCTGATGCGTTTTACCGATGAAGCCGAAGCGCTCGCGCTGGCCAATGCCACGCCTTATGGTCTGGGCGCCTACTATTTTACCCAGGACCTGCGTCGTTCCTGGCGTTTCGGTGAGGCACTGGAGTTCGGCATGGTCGGTCTCAACACCGGGATCATTTCCATGGAAGTCGCGCCGTTCGGAGGGATCAAACAGTCGGGCCTGGGCCGTGAAGGCAGCAAGTACGGCCTGGACGAGTACCTGGAAGTCAAAGCCTTCCACATCGGTGGGCTGTAACCCCAGTCACGATGGCACAGACATTTGCGAGGCATGATTGATGAGCAAGGCATTCAGAATCGCCGCGATTGCCGGCGATGGCATCGGCAAGGAAGTCCTGCCGGAAGGGTTGCGGGTACTGGAGCAGGCCGCGAAGAAATGGCAGTTGGACTTGAGCATCGAAGTGCTCGACTGGGCCCACTGCGATTACTATCTGGAACACGGGCAGATGATGCCCGACGACTGGTTCGAACAGCTCAAAGGCTTTGACGCGATCTATTTCGGCGCCGTGGGTTGGCCGGACAAGGTGCCCGACCACATTTCCCTGTGGGGCTCGCTGCTCAAGTTCCGTCGGGACTTTGACCAGTACGTGAACATCCGCCCGGTGCGCCTGTTTCCCGGTGTGCCGTGCCCCTTGGCCGGGCGCAAGCCGGGGGATATTGATTTCGTGGTGATCCGCGAGAACACCGAGGGCGAGTACTCCTCGGTCGGCGGCAAGATGTTCGCGGGCACCGAGCATGAGTTCGTCTTGCAGGAATCGGTGTTCACCCGGCGTGGCGTGGACCGGATCCTCAAATTCGCCTTCGACCTGGCCCAGACCCGACCGAGCAAACGCTTGACGGCGGCGACCAAGTCCAACGGCATCGCCATCAGCATGCCATATTGGGACGAAAGGACGGCCTTGATGGCCGAGCGGTACCCGGACATCACTTGGGACAAGCAGCATATCGACATTCTGTGCGCACGCTTCGTGCTGCAACCGGACCGCTTTGATGTGGTGGTGGCGTCGAACCTGTTCGGCGACATTCTTTCCGATCTCGGCCCGGCCTGTGCCGGGACCATCGGTATCGCGCCGTCGGCCAACCTCGATCCCGAGCGACGTTTTCCGTCGCTGTTCGAACCGGTGCATGGCTCGGCGCCGGACATCTACGGGCAGAACATTGCCAACCCGATTGCGATGATCTGGTCCGGGGCATTGATGCTCGATTTCCTGGGGAACGGTGATGAGCGCTATCGCGCCGCGCATGACGGGATCCTGCTGGCGATCGAACGGGTGATCGCCGACGGGCCGATCACGCCGGACCTGGGCGGGAAGGGCTCGACGCAGGAGGTGGGCAAAGCGATTGCCGAGCGTCTTTGACCCATGTCACTGATCCACTGTGGCGGTGGGCAAGCCCGCTTCCACCGTGGACCTGTGCCGTGCTCAATAACCCCGGGTAGGATCGATCTCGCCGACCATCGGCTCGCCACGCTGATGTCGCCGAATGTTCTCCAGCAACACCCCGAACGCACTTTCCGGCTGGGTCATGGCCGCGATGTGCGGGGTCAGCAGAATCTTCGGATGGTGCCAGAACGGATGATCCGCCGGTGCCGGCTCTTGCTGCAGTACGTCGATGACCGCACCGCTCAGTTGCCCGCAGTCCAGGGCCGCCAGCAGATCGCTTTCCACCAGATGCCCGCCACGGCCCATGTTGATCAGCGCCGCGCCCTGGGGCAGTTGGCGGAATAGTGTGTCGTCGAGAATGCCCTGGGTCTGTTCGGTCAGCGGCAGTACGCACAATAAGATATCGCACTGGCCCAGGAACGCCGGCAGTTGCTCGTCGCCTGCATAGCAATCCACCCCAGGCACCTGATGGACGCTGCGGGCCCAACCCGACAACGCAAATCCCAGGGGCTGCAATGTCGCCAGAATCTGCCGGGCCTGGGTCCCGAGGCCCATGATACCGATCCGACGCCGGCTCGCCGGTTGCAGCAAGTGCGCCTGCCAGCAGCGAGCCGTTTGCTGCTGGCGATAACGGAGCATGTCCCGGTGCAGGCTCAGCACGGCGAAACTGGCGTATTCGCACATGCCCCGGGTGATGCCCGGATCCAGCAGGCGCACCAGCGGCAAACCGGCTGGCAAGCGACCGAGCTCCAGTTGATCGACCCCGGCGGAGAGGGCGAACAGCACTTTGAGATTGGGCAGTAATGCCTCGAGATCGTCGGGCGCCTGCCAGGCGGCCAGGTAGTCGATGTCCGCGGGGTTGCCGATGTCCGGCCAGGCGCGCCATTCGATATCCGGGGCGTGTTCGGCAAACAGCGCTTTCCACTGTTCGCCGCGTACGGGGTCAGCTTTATACAGCAGGGCCATGGGCATTTCCTGAACGGGTGAAGGTGTCCTCCATCATCGCGCAATGCCGGCGCAGGATCTTTCGAAAGCACCGGGCTAAACGGGTTACGCGACGTTCTATTGGCGCGGCTCCAGCAGATTCGGCGCGCTGAAGGAATCTGCCGTTTGGCAGGGTGAAAACAGTTGATCCGAATTTCTCAGGGAGCAAGTTCGGCGTAGATCGTTTCGCGCAAGGCTTAACCTGAACAGCATCGCAACCACCTCCCGGTTGCCGGACTCACGATGGGAAATGCCATGAATAGCAAAGTCGACGAAACCCCTCATTTGCTCCGTCAGCGCGATCAATTCGTGCCGCGTGGCTTGGTTACCGCTCACCCGTTGGTGATCGATCGCGCCCAGGGTGCCGAATTGTGGGACGTGGACGGCAAGCGCTACCTGGACTTCGTCGGCGGTATCGGTGTGCTGAATATCGGCCACAATCATCCCAAGGTAGTCGCGGCCGTGCAGGCCCAATTGCAAAAGGTCTCCCATGCCTGTTTCCAGGTGGTTGCCTATAAGCCTTATCTCGACCTGGCCCAACGCCTGTGCGAAATGATCGGCGGCCAGGAAGCCTACAAAGCGGCGTTCTTCACTTCGGGCGCCGAAGCCGTGGAAAACGCGATCAAGATTGCCCGCGCCCACACCAACCGTTCGGCCGTTATCGCCTTTCGCGGCGGCTTCCACGGTCGCACGCTGCTCGGCACCACCCTGACCGGCATGAGCCAGCCTTACAAGCAGAACTTCGGCCCCTTCGCACCGGAGGTGTTCCATACCCCCTACCCGAATGCCTATCGTGGCGTCAGTAGTGACATGGCGCTCAAGGCGCTCGACGAGTTGTTGGCGACTCAGGTGGCAGCGGAGCGGGTCGCGGCCATCATCATTGAGCCCGTGCAGGGTGACGGCGGGTTCCTTGCGGCCCCGGTGGAGTTTCTTCAGGCACTGCGAGCCCTGACTGAAAAGCACGGCATCGTGTTGATCCTCGATGAAATCCAGACCGGTTTCGGCCGTACCGGCAAATGGTTCGGTTTCCAGCATGCCGGGATCCAGCCGGATCTGGTGACGGTGGCCAAGAGCCTGGCGGGTGGCTTGCCGCTATCGGGGGTGGTCGGCAAGGCGGCGATCATGGACGCCCCTTTGCCAGGCGGCCTGGGTGGCACCTACGGCGGCAATGCCTTGTCCTGCGCCGCGGCCCTGGCGGTGATCGATGCCTTTGAGCAAGAGCAATTACTGGCTCGCGGCGCAGCACTGGGCGAACGTTTGCGCCAGGGGCTGCTGCGTTTGCAGGCGCGTCACGGGCAAATCGGCGACGTGCGCGGCAGCGGTTTCATGCTGGCGCTCGAGTTGGTCAAGGATGACGAGGCTCGTACCCCGGACGCTGACTTGAACCAGCGCCTGATCGACGAGGCCCGGAACGGTGGTTTGCTGGTCATAAAATGCGGTGTCTACCGCAATGTTCTGCGCTTCCTCGCTCCGCTGGTGACCACCGAAGAACAGATTGACGAAGCGCTACGAATTCTCGACGGCGCATTGGCACGCGTCTTGAACTGAGCTGGTGCCCGCTCGGGGCGCTGCCACCAGGCATCGCCCGTGGGCGTTTATGGAGCATGGATAGATGAAATGCATCATCGGAGGCTTTGCACACCATGGGGCTGACTGAATATCGGGCATTGCTCATTGATTGCGACGAGGTTCTGGTCGATCGCGATTCGGGGGTCTGGGCGGCATTGCAACCATTGCTCGACAGCCGAGGCGGTCACTCGGACAAGGAACAGGTACTGGCTGAGTACGCCGAGGTCGTGCGTGGGCTTTATCCTCGGTTCGCAGAACTGGGCTTCAGTGGCTCGCAGTGTTTCGCCCATCGCCAACTGGCTGAACGCTGGGGGCTGAAAGCCAGTTGGGAGGAGGGGATGAGCTTTGCCCGCTCGGCAGCCAACTGGTCGCTGTTCGAGGATGCGCCGGGGGCGATGTTGTACCTGCGCAAGTTCTATCGCTTGCTAGTGCGGGGCGACCGCGATACGGAAGATCGAGGGCTGCTCTGTGAGCGGTTGGGGATCACGCCCGATGATTTCATTTCATTGGCCAGCGATCCTTTGCTCGATCCAGAATGGCTGAAGAACAATGAGCTTGAAGTCCGGCACGTTCTGCAAGTGACCCGGCCCGCGGCCGTCGGGTCGGCGACCCGGGACGTGTGCCTGATCTGTCGAGACCCGGCAAAGCGCTCCTCGCCCTGTGCCGCGGACTACTGCATCAATAGCATGGCGGATCTGGTAGCGCAGCATCAGCTGTCTTTACGGCGCTGATTTTGCTAGAAGATTGTCTTACAAACGGCAGTCAAGAGGTAGGCAATGGAAGGTTTAGTAAAACTGGACCGGATCGACATCAGCATCTTGGTTGAGCTGCAAAAAGATGGGCGCATGACCAACGTGAGCCTGGCCGATGCAGTGGGATTGTCGGCCAGCCCCTGCCTGCAACGGGTCAAGCGGCTGGAGTCGGCCGGGTACATTTCCAGCTACAAGGCACACCTGAACCTGGCGAAGATCACCGATTCGGTCACGGTCTTCACCGAGGTCACGCTGAGCGACCACAAACGCGAAGACTTCGCCAAGTTCGAGTCCAATATCCGCCTAGTGGACGAAGTGCTCGAATGCCATCTGATCAGTGGTGGCTATGATTACCTGGTGCGCTTCATGACCCGCAGTATCCAGCATTACCAGGAGGTGATCGAAAGCCTGCTGGACAAGAATATCGGTATCTCCAAATACTTCAGCTACATCGTCATCAAATCCCCCGTGCTCAAGGACGGTGTGCCGCTGCGCAAATTGCTGCGGCACTGAGCTGGCTTGGTGCACATCTGCACTACCCCTGAAGGGCGCAGCGGGCGGCACCATGGGACTCAAAATCCCCCCGCAAGTGTTTCTACTCAGGCGCTCTTGCTGCTCAGCCTGTCAATCAGGGCCTGGGCTGCCGGGCCGGAAGAAGCCGGGTTTTGGCCGGTGATCAGCAGGTCATCACTGACCACGTAGGGCGCCCAGTCCGCTCCTTTCGAATAGTGGCCGCCCAGCGCCTTGAGTTCGTCCTCGACCAGAAATGGTACTACGCTGGTCAGGCCAACGGCTTCTTCCTCGGTATTGGTGAAGCCTGTGACGCCCTTGCCCGCGACCAGCGGCTGGCCGTCAGGCGTCTTCACATGGCGCAGAACACCGGGCGCGTGGCAGACAAGGGCGGCGGGTTTGCCGGCCGCGAGGAAGGCCTCGATCAGTTGGATCGAATGTTGGTCTTCGGCCAGGTCCCACAGCGGGCCGTGGCCGCCCGGGTAGAAGATCGCGTCGAAATCGGACGGCGAGACGCTGTCCAATCGCACGGTGTTTGCCAACTGCCGGGTTGCCGCTGCATCCGCCTCGAAACGCCGGGTCAGCTCAGTCTGGCTTTCGAGTTCGTTGCTCTTTGGATCAAGCGGTGGCTGGCCGCCCTTGGGAGAGGCCAGCACGATTTCGGCTTTGGCCTGCAGAAACGCGTAGTACGGCGCTGCCAGCTCTTCCAGCCAGAAGCCCGTTGGGCGACCGGTATTGCCGAGCGTGTCGTGTGAGGTCAGGACCATGAGAACTTTCATTGCGAGATTCCTCTTTAGCATTGGATGTGGACACACCTTAGTCTTCGAGTAGACCAGTCGTCTAGTGTTTTTTTGAGTTATTTCAAGTCGGCTCCCAAGGGGCACGGGGAATCCCTTGGGATTCGGCAACCGAGACTGGCTGAATCGAGGTGTTTTCAATCAGTTGCTCAAGCGGCTTGCGATCCGCTTGAGCGAAGAGGGCAGGCGCGCCCCGGGACAGGTCAGGACAACTGAAGTATCTGGCGAGTGGTTGCCAGCGCGTTTTCGAAGGGTTGGGTGCTTTTGGTGATCTTCACCATGACACTGGCGCCTACCCATAACTGATAGAGGCTCTGGGCCACGGCGTCAGGCTCCTTGCAAGGTGGCAGTGAGCGATCCGCGACGCCGGCTTCAATGGCCCGCCCCAGCCGGTCGATGATGCCGGCGGTGCCGCGCTTGAGTACCGCGCGCATGCTCTCGGAAAGATCAGCGACTTCAACGCCCAACTTCACCGCAAGGCACTTGCCCTGGCAGTCGAGAAAGGATTGGGTTTCCTGCCAGATGTGCCAATAGTTCATCAGGCGCTGGCCCATGGTCGGGCCAGGCTCGCCCAGCGTCCGGTCAAGATCGGCGAGGTAATCTTCGAAATAGCTTTCGAGCAACGCTTCGCCAAACGCGTCCTTGGAAGCGAAGTAGTGGTAGAAGGATCCCTTGGGAACGCCGGCAGCTGCCAGGATTTCGTTCAGGCCGACGCCCGAATAACCTTTGGCGGCCATGATGCGCTGGCCGACATCAAGAATTCCCTGGCGGACATCAGAGGTCCCACGTGCGGTAGAAGTAGTCATGAACGAATCGTATCACGCTAGCAGATCGGTCTACTAGGAACTCGCCGCAGGGCTTTTCCCAGGTTCCGTGAGTGAACGAAAGAACCGCTCTGTCCGGAACTTCTTTATTCAAGGTCGTCTACATTGCAGTGGGGATATGCCCCTTTTTGAGAAGATCGATATGTTCAAATCTCGCTCGTTGATTGCGTTGCTGACTTGTTTTGCCCTGGTAGCGGGCTCTGCCAGCGCTTTGGCTGATCCGGGTAACGGGAAAGGCCAGGGAAACGGCAAGGGTTACTCGGAGGATGTCCAGGACCCAGGTAATCAGGGCGGCCACGGCAAGGGAAAAAAATCAGCTGGTGGCGATTGGGGGCACGGGCCGAGCATCGATCGAGGAAGCGTCCTCGGCGTGATTGGCGGACACCGCGATTACTGGAGTCCCGGGCCAGCATTGCCGCCGGGTATCCAGAAAAAACTGGCCCGTGGAAAACCTCTTCCACCGGGCATCGCGAAAAAGTTGGATGGTCGACTTGTGGGGCAACTTCCGCGCTACGACGGATATGAATGGCAGCAGGCCGGGCCTGACTTGATTCTGGTGTCGATCGTGAGCGGCATCGTCTATGAAGTGCTGAGTGGCGCTTTGAATTAATGGTGGCCTGCACTGATTCACTCTGTGATCTACCAATGCCAAGTCAAAGAGAAAAGCTCGCATTAACTTTGTAATAGAGCATGGTGGTTTCCGTTGGTCGCTTATCTTTGAACAACACGTAACCAATTGTGTCGGAGATAACGCAAATACTAACTTTTACGGAAGCCATCATGCGTTTGAAAAAGAAAAGCCTGGTTGCCATCATGTCGTGCACCCTGATGTTTGCCGCGGCCCCTTTGTTGCCGGCTGAACTGTCCATCATGGCGTCTGCCTATGCCAAGGAGGGTGGTGGCAATGGCGGTGGTAACGGTGGTTCTGGTGGTGCTGGCGGACATAGTGGAGAGGGAAGTGGTCATGCCGGTACCGGCCACTCGGCCAGCTCCAAGAGCAATGGCCTCGCCGAAGGCCAGGAAACCGATCATGACGGCAAGGCTGTCCGCGATCATGGCGTGAGTGGTGCTCACATTGGACGCGCCCATAAAACCTCTCGTGGCCATGGGATCGCCACGTCGCATGTCGCCCATTCCAAAACCACCCGAGGGCTGTCGAAAGCCACGGCGATTTCGGCCACTACGCCAGGTGATCACAACGACAAAGGGTTGAGCCAGGCCGGTATTTCAACCGCCAAGTAAAGGCGATTGGTTGCTTGATCAGATCTGGGGTTCGCAAGGAATGAGAGCCACCAGATCCGTGGCACCGACATCGATACCCGCCTGTGACAACAAGGTGGTCACCTGCCCGCGATGATGGGTCTGGTGGTTGAAGAAATGCATGACCAAGCCATAAAAGTCCTTTTCAGCCGCTACACCCTTCATGTTCTTGTAGTGGAGCGACTGATCCAGATCCGACTCGGTCACGGAGTGGCCCCAGTCGATAATGATCTGATCGAGCCATGCGCGATGCACCGCAAGCGCATGGAAACTGGCAAACAGCAGTTGGTCGAGGCGCTCGGGTGTGGGCAACTGCCGAATCGGCTCCAGGCTCGGATACCGCGCCGGATGCCGGGCGAATCGCTGTAGCCAGACCCTGTCCCCGGCCGCCAGGTGGTTCAAGGTTCCGAGAATCGAGCCAAAAAAGGCTTTCCTGTCGGCGCCCAGCTCCTCTTCGGACAAGCCCTTGGCCGCCTCATAGAGCTTGGCGTTCATCCACTGGTTATAGCTCGCCATCAGGCAGATATGGCTGGTCCGGTTCACCGCGTTCATCCTCTGATCATTTGACGAGCGCCACCACTCATCAGCACCGCCAGTCTAATACCATCGCCTTCTTGAAGCCCACCCAGAATGGCATATGCTGTCAGCATCAAGCCGTGCATACCGTGGCCTACGGCACCCACACACGCCCGGAGCGAATCGCCGCACTATTCTCGACACGGAAGAGAGAACGCCGTCGAATCAGCCGAGAGAGGTCGTCCATTTGCACCACACTGAAGTTGGACGTTTAAAGCTGTTGCACGCTCTGGAGGTGCTCGACACCGCGGCAGAGCCGGTTTTTGATCGACTCACGCGATTGCTGGCGACCACGCTTGAGGTGCCCATTGCGCTGATCTCGCTGGTGGACAACGATCGTCAGTGGTTCAAGTCCAGGGTCGGCATGGACGTCAGGCAGACCCCCCGGGATATCTCCTTCTGCACGATTGCCATAGAGCAGGAGCGGACGATGGTGGTCCTCGATGCGCTGAGTGATCCGCGTTTTTCGTCCAGTCCGCTGGTGACCAGCAATCCACGTATCCGTTTTTACGCCGGCACGCCGATCCGCTCCATCGAGGGCTATGCCCTGGGTACGCTCTGTGCGATGGACTGCAAGGCGCGGACGTTCAGCGATCAGTCACGGCAGATCCTCGAGGATTTTGCCGGGCTGGTCAGCCGGGAATTCCAGATGCGCGAGGCCGCGTTGCTGTCCCGCTCGCATATCACCCATTCCGCGGCAGCCTTCGCGGCCAGCGAGGCGCGCCTGAAAACCGCCTTTGCCCTGGCCCCCACGGGCATCGCGGCGGTCGCGGGCAACGGCCGCTTTCTCAGTCTCAACAGTGCGTTCTGTTCCATCGTCGGCTACGAAGCCGACGAACTCATGAACCTGAGCTTCCAGGACATCACCCACCCTGACGACCTGGACAGTGACTTGAATCTGTTGCGCCAGTTGAACCACGGCGAAATCGATCGTTATCAGCTGGAGAAAAGGTATCGGCACAAGGATGGCTCCTCGGTCTGGGTCGACCTGCATGTGGCCAAGCTGCTGTCGGTGGACGGCGACCTGGAGTACTACATCGCGACGGTCCAGAACATCCAGCGCCGCAAGGAAACCGAGGCGTCCCTGCAGGCGTTGCGGCACAGCCTGGAGCAGCGCGTCGAGGAGCGCACCGCCGAACTGCTGCGGGCCAATGAAATGCTGTCCCATACCATGCTTCAACGGCTGCACGCCGATCGCGAGCTCAGGCAGCGCGAGGCGGAGCTGTCGGCGGTGCTGGAGCACGCCAGCGATGCCTACGTGAGCATCGATGAGTCCGGCGCGGTGCGGGCCTGGAATCGCATGGCCGAAACGACCTTCGGCTGGTCCCGTGATGAAGCCCTGGGCCAGTCATTTGAACAGTTGGTCATCCCCGAGGCCGTGCGCAAGGGGCATCTGGCAGGTTGGCGGCAGTATCTCGTCACCGGTGACGATGAGGCTTTGCGCCAGCGCCTGGAGATATCGGCGCTGCGGCGTGACGGCATGGTCTTTCCGGTCGAGGTGCGGATCAGTCCTGTCGAAATCGACGGGCAGCGTTTTTTCAGCGTTTTCCTGCACGACATCACCGAACGCAAGGCCATGGCGGAACGCCGCGAGAAAGAGGCATTGACCGATACCCTGACCGGATTGCCAAACCGCCGCTCCTTGCTCGAATACCTGCCTAACGCGATGGCCAGGGTCCGCCGGGTCGGCGTGCCGCTGGGCGTGCTGTTTCTTGACCTCGATGGCTTCAAGGCAGTGAACGATACCTTCGGCCATGAAATCGGCGACCTGTTGCTGCAGGCCGTGGCCGAGAAACTGAAGAGCAGCCTGCGGGAGACGGATGCGGTGTTTCGCTTGGCGGGTGATGAGTTCACCGCGGTGGTCGAGGGCCAGTTCGGGGGGACCCAGGACGCCGAGCAATTGGCGTACAAACTGATTCAGTTGATCAATGAGCCGGTGCTGATCGGTACGGCCAGCGTGCAGGTGGGGGTGAGCATCGGGATTGCGGTGTTCCGGCGTGACGATCCGCGAACCGCGACGCAGTTGTTGCGCGAGGCGGACAGCCGCATGTACGAAGCGAAGCAGGCGGGCAAGGGCCGCTTTGCCTCACAGCAGCGCTGAAACGCGCTGCCGTGGGGCGTCTCGCGGGAAGAGCCGGCCCTCCAGTTGAAGGCTCCTTGCGCAGGACCTTGCCTAGCCCGCTACCCCGAACTCCGCCAGGGCATCGAGCAGTGCGTCCCGGAAATAGCTGAGTGACGCCCGGTCGAAGAGGATATGCAAGGTCGCCAACTCGGCCACCGGAGGATTGATCACGATGACGTTGATCCGCGCCGCCGAGGTCTGCGCCACGGCCCCCGGCCCGAAGGCCTGTGGGCGCAGGTCGACCGCGCAGATTTTCGCCATCACCTCGGCCACCCGCTCGCCGCTCAGTTGCAGCCAGGCGTGGCTGTCCTGGCGTGGCAGCAGGTAGTTGGCGTGATGATCGAGTTCCCAGCGGGCTTCCTCGTCGGCAATTCTCAGGCCCTGGTCCCGGGGGCTGCCCAACAGCAGGTACTCGCTGGCCGACAGGCTGATGACCTGGCTGCCATCCTCCTGGGTGACACAACGGTTGGGCCGGTCCGGCAGGCTGAAGCCGCTCGCCTGTAGATAGCGGGCGCTGTCGCGGCCGCGAAAGCCGACCCGCGGCAGGTCGGTCAGGTCGTTCAGCGTGTGGCTGGGCAAGGTGGTCACGATGCGCTCGTGCGCGGCGAAAATGGACATGAGTCAAAGCCCCTGGCGCAGGTTTTCGGGATCGAAGAAAGGCAGTTTCACCACCGTGGCCATGACCACGATCGCGCCTTCGACGCGGATCGGAAGCTGCTGCCCCGGCTCGCTCTGGCGGGCCCCGGCATAGGCCAGGCCGATGATCCGGTCGAGGCTCGCGGAGTACTCGCAGGAGGTGACATTGCCGCTGATGTCCGTACCGTCGAGGACCAGGTGGCCCTCCAACGGCTGCGGGCTGCCCTTGGGCAGGGTGAAACCGACCAGCTTGCGCTTGAGTGGCTGGGCCTCGAGGATATCCAGCGAGCGCCGACCGACGAAGAACGGCTTGCTGCGGCTGACCGCCCAACCCATGTCGATCTCCGCCGGATGGGTCATGCCGTCGGTGTCCTGGCTGATGATCACATGACCTTTTTCCAGGCGCAGCAGGCGCTGGGTTTCGACGCCAAAGGGCCGGATGTCGTGGGCCTGGCCGGCCTCGATCAAGGCATCCCACAGGGCCAGGCCATGGCGCGCCGGGACGTGGATTTCATAACCCAGCTCGCCGACGAAACCGACCCGCAGCAACCGCGCCTTGATCCCCGCGACAGTGCCCTGGCGCACTGCCAGGTAAGGGAAACCTTCAGCGCTCAGGTCGAGGTCCGGGCAGAGCTGTTCCAGGACCTTGCGTGAGTCGGGCCCGGCCACGTTGACCGCGCAGAGGGCCGCGGTGACGTTGGCGATATCCACATCCAGGCGCCACTGGGCATTCCACTTGAGCATCTGCTGGTAGATACGGTCGACGCCACTGGTGGTGGCGGTGACGTAGAAGTGCTGCTCGGCGAAACGCGCGCAGACGCCGTCGTCGATCACCGCGCCCTGTTCGTTGGTCATCAGCGCATAACGCGAGCGCCCCACCGGTTGCTTGAGAAAGGCGAAGGTGTACATCCGGTTCAGCAGCTCGGCGGCATCCGGTCCGCGGATATCGAGGCCGCCGAGGGTCGAGACGTCGATCAGGCCGACCTTGCCGCGCACGTGGCGGGCCTCCTCCTGCATACAGCGTTCGCGGTCTTCAGCCTTGCCGTAGTACGCCGGGCGTTGCCAGATGCCGGCCGGCATCATTTTCGCGCCGGCTTCCAGGTGACGGCGGTGCATCGGTGTCTGCCGGTAGGGATCGAAGGCGCGGCCGGCCACATGGGCCAGCTTCTCCGCGACGAAGGGGGGGCGCGCCGTGGTCACGCCGGTTTCGCTGATATTGCGCTGGGTCGCGGCCGCGACCAGGCGTGCGGTCGGCAAGGCCGAATGGCGGCCCTGGGACGGCCCCATGCCGACGGTCGAATAACGTTTGACCAGTTGCACGTCGCGGTAGCCGATTTTGGTCGCGTTGATGATATCGCGCACCTGCAGGTCCTCGTCGAAGTCGACGAAGTCCTTGCCCTTGGGGTGCGGGAAAATCGGCCAGTCGAAGTTCACCGGGGTTTCCCGCGCATAGCTCGCCCGCTCGGCGCCGACGTCCAGGCCCAGCGCCCTGGCCGCATCGAGCCCGGCATTGGCACCGTCGGCCAGGACGTTGTCCAGGCCATGGCGAGCGTTGGCCGAGCCGGCGACGCCGAGGTTGGCCGGCAGGCCGCTGAGGTTGAATTCGGCCTTCTGGTCGTCGTAAGCCAGCTTGCCACCGGCCTGGCAGAGCAACTGGTAAACCGGCATGTAGCCGGCGGACATGCACAGCAGGTCGCAGTCCAGGCGCAGGCCACTGTCGCTGACCAGGCCCTGGCCGATGATGCTGCGCACCTCGACGCCGTTGATGTGGCGCAGGCCCTTTTCATGCAGCGCTTCATAGACCGTGCTGCCGCTCAGGTGGGGGATCTGGCGTTGTTCCAGGGCGCTGGACAGGGCCGGGTCGGCGTCGTTGCGCAGGTCCACCAGGGCTGCGACCTCGACGCCCTGGTCGTGCAGGTCGAGGGCGGTGTAGTAGCCGTCATCGTTGCCGGTCAGGACCACCGCGCGCTGGCCCGGTTTGACCGCGTAGAGCTTCATCAGGCGTTGCGCGGCACTGCACAGCATCACGCCGGGCAGGTCGTTGTTGCGGAAAATCACCGGCTGGTCGAAGGCGCCGCTGCACACCAGGCACTGGCGGGCACGGACCTTGTACATGCGCTTGCCCTGGATCACCGGCAAGTAGTTGTCGGTGAACCAGGCGTTGCAGGTGGCCTCGCTCAGCACGCGGATATTGGCATGGCCAAGCACCGCCTCGAGCAGTTCCCGGCGCAGTTGCTCGGCACGGCTGCCGGCGATATCGAAGCGCGCGTAGGCGAGGGCACCGCCGAGCACCGGTTGCTGCTCGATCAGCAGCACCTGGGCCCCGCAGTTGGCGGCAGTCAGCGCCGCTTGCAGGCCGGCGGGACCGGCGCCGATCACCGCCAGGTCGGTGAACAGGTAGGCCTTGTCGTAGTACTCGGGCTGGAAGGTCAGGTCGAGCACGCCGAGGCCGGCTTTCTTGCGAATGATCGGCTCCCAGACTTTCCACATGCCCTTGGGCTTGTAGAAGGAACGGTAATAGAAACCCACCGGCATGAATTTGGAGAACTTGCCGAGGTAGGCGTCGCGGTCGTTGTCCAGGGAACCGTTGAAATTCTGTCCCTGGACCTCCAGGCCGGCCTGCAGTGGATGGGCATCGGCCAGCACATTGGGTTCGCGGGGCAGTTGCACCAGGCTGTTGGCATCCTGCCCGGCCATGGTCAGCGGGCCACGGGGACGGTGATACTTGAAGGAGCGCGAGAGCAGGAAGCGACCGTTGGCGAGCAGGGCGCTGGCGATGCTGTCGCCCTTGAGACCCTGGTAGGCCTTGCCGTCAAAGCTGAAGTCCAGCGGCTGGTCGCGGTCGATCAGCAGGCCCATGGGGGCGGGCAAGCGGTTGGAGGCGTTCATCCGGCAATCTCCGGGGACTGAGGTGAGCTGAAGTCGAGCCGCGCGGTGAACAGTTCCTTGGCGTCGAAGGTGCGGATGATCTCGTCGCTGACGGTGTGGCGCTCGGCCAGGAACCAGTAGCTGGAGGGCGTGTGCATCCACCACTCGCGGACCACGCCGGCGCGGTTTTCGCAGTTGAAGACATAGTCCGCCCATTCGGCATCGCTGCAGGTGCCCGGGTCCGGCATCGGCTTGAATTCGCCGCCGTAGGTGAACTCAGTGATATTGCGCGGCCCGTTGAGCGGGCAATCGAGGATTTTCATTGTCAGCGCTCCGTTAGTGGCTGGCCGCCGTGGCGCCCATTTCGTTGACTTGCTGGAAGGTGCTGAAACGTTCGAGGCCGAACGGCTTGATCAATTCCGGCACCCGGCCGCCGCTGGCGACCAGCTCGGCCATGGTCTTGCCGCAGATCGGCGTGGCCTTGAAGCCCCAGGTGCCCCAGCCGGCATCCAGGTAGTAATTTTCCACCGGCGACAGGCCCATGATCGGGCTGTAGTCCGGGGTCATGTCGGTGATCCCGGCCCACTGGCGCATCAGCTTGGCGTTGGCCAGGAACGGGAACATCTCGATGGCGTGGGCCAGCAGGCTTTCCTTCAGGTCCAGGGTCGAGCGGCTGTTGAACAGCGGGTAGGGGTCGGAACCGCCACCGAACACCACTTCGCCGCGGCTGGTCTGCTGCACGTAGCAATGCAGCGCCGAGGAACTCACCAGCGGATCGAGGAACGGCTTGAACGGCTGGGTCACCATGGCCTGCAATGGGAAGGTCTGGATCGGCGAACGGATCCCGGCCTTGGCCATCAGCAGCGAGCTGTGTCCGGCGATGGCCTGGACCACGCAGCCGCACTGCACGGTGCCGCGATTGGTCTTTAGCGCGCGGATCCGGCCGTTGTCGATCAGCAGGTCCTGGACCTCGGTGAGCTGATGGATCTCCACCCCGCGCTTGGCCGCCTGCTTGGCGTAGCCCCAGGCCACGGCGTCATGCCGCGCGGTGGCGCCGTCGATATGCCAGAGCCCGGCCAGCACCGGCAGGTGGCCGGGGTCGAGATTGAGGCTGGGCACCAGTTCGCGAATCTGCTGGCGGTCGATCATTTCGGTGCGGCCGCCGAAGTGCTTGTTGACCTCGGCGCGCTGGCGGAACGAGCGCACCGTCGCATCGGTGTGGGCCAGGGTCAGTTGGCCGCGCTCGGAGTACATGATGTTGAAGTCGAATTCGTTGGACAGGTTCTGGAACAGCTTCACCGACTCGGCATAGAAGCGCACGCCCTCGCTGGTCAGGTAGTTGGAGCGGATCACTGCGGTATTGCGCGCGGTGTTGCCGCCCCCCAGGTAGGCCTTCTCCAGCACGGCGATATTGTTGATACCGTGGTAGCGCGACAGGTAGTAGGCGGTGGCCAGGCCATGGCCGCCGGCACCGATGATCACCACGTCATAGGACGGCTTGAGTTCGCACGGTGGCGGTAGGTCGACGTCCACCGGGTATTCGGCGCTCAGTCCGTATTTCAATAGATTGAATGGCATACGGCCTCCGATTGGCTGCGTTGCGCCCGCTGTTGCCGGCGGGCGGCGATCACGGTGTTTTTCATCAGGAAGGCGATGGTCATCGGGCCGACGCCACCCGGCACCGGGGTGATCGCCGAGACCTGGGGCAGGGCGCTGGCGAAATCGACATCGCCGACCAGGCGGCTGCCGTTCTCGGTTTCAATCCGATTGATCCCCACATCGATCACCACCGCCCCCGGTTTCAGCCAACTGGCGTCGATCAGCCCGGCGCGGCCGACGGCGGCAATCACGATATCGGCCTGGCGGCACAGCGTCTGGGCCTCGCGGCTGCGCGAGTGGAGCACGGTGACCGAGCAATCGGCCTTGAGCAGCAGGGCTGCCATGGGCTTGCCGACGATATTCGAGCGGCCGATCACCACCGCATGCTTGCCGCGCAGCTCGCCACAGGTTTGTTCCAGCAGGTGCAGGCAGCCGCTTGGAGTACAGGGGGCGAGCACATCGCGGCCCTGGCTGAGGCCGCCGACGTTTTCACTGTGGAAACCGTCCACGTCCTTGCGTGGATCGATGGCTTCCAGGGCGCGCAGCTCATCGATCTGCGCCGGTAGCGGGAGTTGCAGGAGGATGCCGTTGATCGCCGGATCGTCGTTCAGGCCCTTGATCAGGTTCAGCAGTTGCTCGGTGCT
Source organism: Pseudomonas sp. MWU13-2105 (assembly GCF_023242315.1). Classification (GTDB taxonomy): domain Bacteria; phylum Pseudomonadota; class Gammaproteobacteria; order Pseudomonadales; family Pseudomonadaceae; genus Aquipseudomonas. The sequence continues at coordinate 236,001 of NZ_JALLIY010000005.1, read as the reverse complement.
GGTGTCGCCGGGCAGGCGATGTTCCTGGGAGCGAATGCCCACCTCGTCGGCGCGCAGGATCTTGTTGCGCACATAGACCTGGCTGGCCGGGTCGCTGCCCACCAGGATCACCGCCAGTGCCGGTTGCACAGCTTGTGCGAGCAGGTCGTCGACTTCACGGCGAACCTGTTCCAGGACTCGTGCCGAAGCGACCTTGCCATCTATCAGTCGGGGTGTGTTCACCGGAAGATCACCGTTCTGTCCTGGTTGAGGAAAACCCGGTGCTCGAGGTGGTACTTGACCGCCTTGGACAGGGCCACGGTTTCGGTATCGCGCCCGGTCGCCACCAGGTCATCGGGGCGGTACACGTGGTCGACCCGCTGCACCTCCTGCTCGATGATCGGCCCTTCGTCGAGGTCGCTGGTGACGTAGTGGGCGGTGGCGCCAATCAGCTTCACCCCGCGCTGGTAAGCCTGGTGATAGGGCTTGGCACCCTTGAAGCCGGGCAGGAACGAATGGTGGATATTGATCGCGCGGCCCGACAGCTGGCGGCACAGATCGTCGGAGAGAATCTGCATGTAGCGGGCCAGGACCACCAGGTCGGTGCGGGTGTCGTCGATGATGGTCATCAGTTCGGCTTCCTGGCGGGCCTTGCTGTCCTGGGTCACCGGCAGGTAGATGAAGCGGATGCCTTCGCGCTCGGCCATCGGCCGCAGGTCCAGATGATTGGAGACGATGGCGGTGATGGTCATATCCATCTCGCCCTTGTGGTAGCGGTAGAGCAGGTCGGTGAGGCAATGGTCGAACTTGCTCACCATCAGCAGCACGCGCATCGGCTGGCGGGTGTCGTGCAGTTCCCAGGTCATGTCGAAGGCCTTGGCCACGTCGACGAAGCCGGCCTTGAGCGGCTCGATGGCGGCAGCCAGGCCGTCATTGAAGCGGAACACCGCGCGCATGAAAAACTTGCCGCTGAACTCGTCGTCGAATTGCGCCATCTCCCCGATGTAGCAACCGTTGTCCGCCAGGTAAGTGGTGACGGCGGCGACGATCCCGGACACCGCCGGACAGCTGATCTTGATGATGAAATGGTTTTTGTCGTGTTGCATGACGCGTCCTCGGGAGGGTGGCGGCAGCTCATCGCAGGGCGATAAAAAACAACGTTGAAGCCAGCTTCATTCGTGAAGCTTTTTTTCTTATGGGGAATAAAATATTCCCAATAACGGCTTTATAGGGGAAATGCGCGGGGGACGTCCAGAGGTTTCTGAAAGTTTTTTAACTGGCAGGAAATAGCGCCGGCACGACGCCGCTTCAGGCAGTCGTGCGTGGAGAGGGATCAGGGGAGGGGTTATTCGCGGTCGTTGCCGTAGTTCATGATCGACAGCAGGCGGATCGGCACCTGCACCAATTGCTCGGGACCGTGGGGCACTTCACCTTCGAAGGTCAGGCTGTCGCCGGCCTCCATGCGGTACAGCTGATTGCCATGGCGGTAGATCAGTTCGCCTTCGAGCAAATGCAGGAACTCGGTGCCGGGATGGGAGAAGGTCGGAAACTCCTCGCTGGCGTCATCCATGCTGACCATATACGCCTCGAAGCTCTTCTTCGGCCCGCGGGTATGGTTGAGCAGATGGTAGGTGTGGCCTTTCTCCGTGCCCCGGCGCACCACTTCCATACCCTGGTCGGCCTTGACCAACAGGGCACTGCCGCCCTGCTGGTCGTACTGGCTGAACAGCTTCGACATCGGCAACCCGAGCACGTCGCACAGGCGGCTCAGGGTGTCGAGGCTGGTGGACACCTGGGCGTTTTCGATCTTGCTCAACATGCCCTGGCTGATGCCGGCAATCTTCGCCACATCGGACAGTTTCAGATCCTGCGCCAGGCGTTGGCGCTTGATCTGCATGCCCAGGTACTGCTCCAGCTTGAGACGCGGTTCGAGCTCGTTCGGCATATTCATCGGGACCTGCACGGTTTCTGTTCAATAATATTAGTTTCGCACTAGGAAAGTGCAAGGTGGCAACCTGCACGGTCCACCACTGCGGTGTATTCCCACAGGGAAAACAATTTTCCCATATATACAGCACAAATGCGCGGTCACTGATGCCGCACTTCGGCAAGACGGGACTTGGCAAGGGCTTTGCATTCCTGAAGAGAAATTAACTTTCTTCTGCGGAATAAAGAAGGTTGAGAGCGTCAACTCCATCCCTAGCGCTTTGCCTTTTCACGAGGAGTGAAGACCCCATGTTGCCAGCAGAAACCCAGCGCCTCATCGACAAGCACGGGATCAAGTACGTGCTTGCGCAATTTGTCGATATCCATGGCGCGGCGAAAACCAAATCGGTGCCGGTGTGCGGACTCAAGACGGTGGCGGAAGAAGGCGCCGGATTTGCCGGTTTCGCCATCTGCGGCATGGGTATGGAGCCCCACGGTCCGGACTTCATGGCCCGTGGCGATCTGTCGACCCTGACCCCGGTGCCCTGGCAGCCGGGGTATGGCCGCGTGGTCTGTGTCGGGCATGTCGACGGCCAGCCGCATCCCTATGACAGCCGCTATGTCCTGCAACAACAGGTCCGGCGCCTGCAGGACAAGGGCTGGACCCTCAATACCGGCCTGGAACCGGAGTTCAGCCTGTTGCGCCGCGACGCCGCGGGCAAGCTGCAAGCGGTCGACGCCAGCGACAACCTCGACAAGCCCTGCTACGACTACAAGGGCCTGTCGCGTTCCCGGGTGTTTCTCGAGCACCTGACCGAAGCGCTGCAAGCGGTGGATTTCGAGGTCTATCAGATCGACCACGAAGACGCCAACGGCCAGTTCGAGATCAACTACACCTACAGCGATGCCCTGACCTCGGCCGACCGCTTCACCTTCTTTCGCATGGCCGCCGGGGAGATCGCCAACGACCTGGGCATGATCTGCTCGTTCATGCCCAAGCCCGATCCGAAGCGCGCCGGCAACGGCATGCACTTTCACCTGTCGATCGCCAGCGCCGAGAACAAGAACCTGTTCCATGACGCCAGCGACCCGAGCGGCATGGGCTTGTCGAAGCTGGCCTATCACTTCGCCGCCGGCCTGCTCGCCCACGGCCCGGCGCTGTGCGCCTTCGCCGCGCCGACGGTGAACTCCTACAAGCGGCTGGTGGTGGGCAACTCGCTGTCCGGCGCGACCTGGGCCCCGGCCTTTATCGCCTTCGGCGCCAACAACCGCTCGGCGATGGTCCGCGTGCCTTACGGGCGTCTCGAATTCCGCCTGCCGGATGCCGGCTGCAACCCTTATCTGGTCAGCGCCGCGATCATCGCCGCCGGACTGGATGGCATTGATCGCCAGCTGGAAATCGATCACGTCTGCAATGAGAACCTCTACAGCCTGAGCCTGGAACAGATCGCCGCCCGGGGCATCAAGACCTTGCCGCAATCGCTCAAGGAAGCCTGCGATGCCCTCGAAGCCGACCCGCTGTTCGCCGAGGTCATGGGTGCGGAAATCGTCGGCGAATTCATCAAGCTCAAGCGCATGGAGTGGGTGGAATACAGCCGTCACGTCTCCGACTGGGAAATCCAGCGCTACACCGAATTTTTCTGACTCCGTGTTTTGACAAGCATTCGGCTACCCGCTATGGCGCCGGGTGTTCACTGCCTCCGAAGGAGACTTGATATGTGTGGAATCGTAGGTCTTTACCTGAAAAATCCGCAGCTGGAATCCCAGCTCGGCAAGCTCTTTGAACCGATGTTGCAGGCCATGACCGATCGTGGCCCGGACAGTGCGGGCTTCGCCATTTACGGCGATGAAGTGGCAGACGGCTGGGTCAAGCTGACCTTGCAGGCGACCACCGAAGGCTTTGCCTGGAAAACCCTGATGGGCGAACTGGAAGGGCGTCTCGGCTGCTCGCTGGACTGGTTTCAGAATGCCAGCGCCGCCGTGCTCAAAATCCACGCCGAGGAAGCCCCGGTACGTCTGGCCCTCGCCGAACTGGCGCCGAGCGTGCGGATCATGAGCGCCGGACAGAGCATCGAAATCCTCAAGGGCATGGGCTTGCCCCAGGAGATTTCCCGACGTTTTGGCCTCGCCGGCATGAAGGGCAGCCACATCATTGGCCACACCCGGATGGCCACGGAAAGCGCGGTGACCATGGAAGGTAGCCACCCGTTTTCTACCGGCGCCGACCTGTGCCTGGTGCACAACGGCTCGCTGTCCAACCACTTCCGCCTGCGTCAGGAACTCAAGCGCGAAGGCATCCACTTCGAGACCGACAATGATACCGAAGTGGCCGCCGGCTACCTGACCTGGCGCTTGCAGCAGGGCGACTCGCTGAAAGAGGCACTGGATCATTCGCTGGAGGATCTGGACGGCTTCTTCACGTTCGCCATCGGCACCCGTAACGGTTTCGCGGTGATCCGCGACCCGATCGCCTGCAAGCCGGCGATCCTCGCCGAGACCGACGACTATGTCGCCATGGCCTCCGAATATCAGGCGCTGTCGAGCCTTCCGGGCATCGAACACGCCAGGGTCTGGGAGCCGGCGCCGGCCACCATGTACATCTGGGAACGCGAGTCAGCTCAAGGAGCGCACCTATGAAAACTATCGATCTTTCCACTGCCAGCGTGCGTGAACTCAACCAGGCGCTGCATGACCAGGCCCATCAGGTCGAAGACCGCGAATGGCGGGTGACCCATTCCAACGGCAAGCACAACCTCGCGGTGGGGGTGAACCAGGCCGTGTCCATCGATATCCAGGGCCATGCCGGTTACTACTGCGCCGGGATGAACCAGAAGGCGAGCATCACCGTGCACGGCAATGCCGGTGTCGGGGTCGCCGAGAACATGATGTCCGGCATGGTCCGGATCAAGGGCAGCGCCTCCCAGGCGGCCGGCGCCACCGCCCATGGCGGCTTGCTGGTGATCGAGGGCGATGCCGGGGCCCGCTGCGGGATCTCGATGAAGGGCATCGATATCGTGGTCGGTGGCAGCATCGGCCATATGAGCTGCTTCATGGGCCAGGCCGGACGCCTGGTGGTGTGCGGCGATGCCGGCGATGCTCTCGGCGATTCGCTCTACGAAACCCGTATCTACGTCAAAGGCAGCGTGCAGTCGCTGGGTTCGGACTGCGTCGAGAAAGAGATGCGCGCCGAGCACTTGGAGGAATTGCAGGAGCTGCTCAATCGCGCCGGTTTCGCCGAGTCGCCGGCGAGCTTCAAGCGCTATGGCTCGGCCCGTCAGTTGTACAACTTCAAAGTCGATAACGCGTCCGCGTACTGATCCACGCGAGGAGAACTGCCATGAGCGACCCTGTTAACCCAAAAGCCGCTACTCCGGTGCTGCGTGAGTCCGCCACCTTCGACCGCCTGACCATCCAGGAAATCCAGCGTGCCGCCGAGACCGGTATCTATGACATCCGTGGCGGCGGCACCAAGCGCAAGCTGCCGCACTTCGATGACTTGCTGCTGCTCGGTGCCAGCGTCTCGCGCTACCCCCTGGAAGGCTATCGGGAGAAGTGTGGGACCGACGTGATTCTCGGCAACCGCTTCGCCAAGAAGCCGATCCACCTGAAGATTCCGGTGACTATTGCCGGCATGAGTTTCGGTGCGCTGTCGGCCAATGCCAAGGAAGCCCTGGGCCGCGGCGCGACCATTGCCGGGACCAGCACCACTACCGGCGACGGCGGCATGACCCCGGAAGAGCGCGGGCAGTCGCAGCACCTGGTCTATCAATACCTGCCGTCGCGTTATGGCATGAACCCGGATGATCTGCGCAAGGCCGATGCCATCGAAATCGTCCTGGGGCAGGGCGCCAAACCGGGCGGTGGCGGCATGCTGCTGGGCATGAAAGTCACCGAGCGCGTGGCCGGCATGCGCACGCTGCCGATTGGCGTCGACCAGCGTAGCGCCTGCCGTCACCCGGACTGGACCGGCCCGGACGACCTGGCGATCAAGATTGCCGAGCTGCGCGAAATCACCGATTGGGAAAAACCGATCTACGTGAAGATCGGCGCCAGCCGGCCGTATTACGACGTCAAGCTGGCGGTCAAGGCCGGTGCCGATGTGATCGTCCTCGACGGTATGCAAGGCGGTACGGCGGCGACCCAGGAAGTGTTTATCGAACACGTGGGCATCCCGATCCTGCCGGCCATTCCCCAGGCGGTCCAGGCGTTGCAGGAGATGGGCATGCATCGCAAGGTGCAGTTGATCGTCTCGGGCGGGATTCGCAACGGCGCCGACGTGGCCAAGGCCATGGCGCTGGGCGCCGATGCGGTGGCGATCGGCACGGCGGCGTTGATTGCCCTGGGCGACAACCATCCGCGGCTGGACGAGGAATTGAAGAAGATCGGCTCGGCGGCCGGCTTTTACGATGACTGGCAGAACGGCCGTGACCCGGCGGGGATCACCACCCAGGACCCGGAGCTGTCCAAGCGCCTCGATCCGGTGGAGGGCGGGCGGCGCCTGGCCAACTACCTGCGGGTGCTGGTGCTGGAGGCGCAGACCATGGCGCGGGCCTGTGGCAAGTCGCACCTGCATAACCTCGATCCGGAGGACCTGGTGGCCTTGACCGTGGAATCGGCGGCCATGGCCCGGGTGCCGTTGGCCGGTACCTCGTGGATTCCGGGCTCGGGGTACTGAGCCGGATCTTGAATACGCTGCAAAACCTGTAGAAGCCAGCTTGCTGGCGATGAGGCCAGTCAGACTTGCATCGCCTGAACGGTCGCCATCGTCAGCAAGCCGGCTCCTGCAAGGGTCGCATTCAGCCAGGCGCCGCGGAGTAGGGCGGCGTTTATATCTTCCATTATTCGAAGAGGCCCCAAGGCCCGTCCACGCTCACATTGCTCGCTGCCAGACACTTTCCATTCCCTTTGCAGGAGCTTCAACAATGGTCAATCGTCTACCTGGCAAGTCCCTGTTATTGCTGTTGGCCCTCGGTGCCCTGGCACCCCTGGCACAAGCAGCCGACGCCCCGACCCTCAATACCGGCAGCAGCGCCTGGATGATCACCGCGGCGGTGCTGGTGCTGTTCATGTGCCTGCCGGGCCTGGCGCTGTTCTACGGCGGCCTGGTCCGGGCGAAAAACATGTTGTCGTTGTTCACCCAGTGCTTCGGCGTCGCCGGTCTGGTCGGCGTGTTGTGGGTGATCTATGGCTACAGCATGGTGGTCGACACCACTGGCATGGTCGAAGGCCAGGTGACCTTCAACAGTTTCGTCGGCGGCCTGAGCCGGGCCTTCCTGGCCGGGATGAAGCCCGACAGCCTGGTGGGCGATATCCCGGAAGGGGTGTTCGTGACCTTCCAGATGACCTTCGCCATCATCACTCCGGCGCTGATTGCCGGGGCCTTCGCCGAACGCATGAAGTTCTCCGCGGCGCTGCTGTTCATGGCGGTCTGGTTCACCCTGGTCTACGCACCTGTCGCGCATATGGTCTGGGGCGGTTCCGGGGCCTTGATGCACAACTGGGGCGTGCTCGACTTTGCCGGCGGCACCGCGGTGCATATCAACGCCGGTGTCGCTGCCCTGGCCGCGTGCCTGATCCTCGGCAAGCGCAAGGGCTACCAGAACGAGCCGATGCCGGCGCACAACCTGAGCCTGACCATGGCCGGCGCGGCGATGCTCTGGGTCGGCTGGTTCGGCTTCAACATCGGTTCCGGCGGCGGTCTCAACGGGCTTTCGGGGATCGTCATGCTCAATACCCAACTGGGTGCCTGTGCCGGCATTCTCGGCTGGATGTTCACCGAATGGTTCAAGGTCGGCAAACCCAGTGCCTTGGGCCTGGCCAGCGGTGCCTTGGCCGGTTTGGTGGGGATCACCCCGGCCTGCGCCTATGTCGGCGTCGGCGGTGCCCTGGCCATCGGTCTGCTGTGCGGGGTGTTCTGCTACCTGAGCGTGACCGTGCTGAAACGACGTTTCGGCTATGACGACAGCCTCGATGTATTCGGCCTGCATGGCATCGGCGGTATGATCGGCGCGGTGTTGACCGGGGTGTTCTGCGTGCCGTCGATGGGCGGCCTGGTGGACGGCGTGACCCTGGGCGGGCAGGTCCTGGCGCAGCTCAAGGGCGTGGCGCTGACCACCGCCTACTGCTTTGTCGTCAGTTGGGTGATTCTCAAGGTGATCAAGGCGTTGATCGGCTTGCGTGCCGATGAATCGGTGGAAGAGATGGGGCTGGACCTGGCCGAGCACAATGAGCGGGCTTACAACCATTGAGCCTTGACCCGGTGTGCCGGTCGATGGCCGGTTGCCGGTGAAACGGTGTAACGGCTGAAATCGTATCGCCGGCAAGCCAGCTCCTACAGGGACCGAGTCACACCGAAAACTCTCGGCGCGCCCCGAACATTGTGGGAGCGGAGCTTGCCCGCGAATAGGCCCTTGAGCCTTGCGCCGTCCGCAAGGACAGTGCAATAGCCCGCGTTTACCGGGTTTGCTGCAACTGCGTGGCAATCACGGTGTTCTTCAGCAGATAGGCAATGGTCATCGGCCCGACCCCGCCCGGTACCGGGGTGATGGCGCTGGCCACCAGCCGCGCGCTGGCATAATCGACATCCCCGACCAGGCGGGTGCCGGTCTCGGTTTCAATCCGATTGATCCCCACATCGATCACCACCGCCCCCGGCTTGAGCCAGCTGGCGTCGATCAACTGCGGGCGGCCCACGGCCGCGACCACGATATCCGCCAGCCGGCACAACGCCGGCGCGTCAACACTGCGCGAGTGCACCACGCTGACCGAGCAGTCGGCCTGCAGCAGCAGGGTCGCCATCGGCTTGCCAACGATATTCGAGCGGCCGATGACCACCGCGTGCTTGCCGCGCAGATCGCCACAGGTCTCCTGCAGCAAACGCATGCAGCCACTCGGGGTGCAGGGTGTCAGCACTTCGGCGCCGTGGACCAGGCCGCCGACGTTTTCCCGGTGAAAGCCATCGACATCCTTGAGCGGGTCAATGGCCTGGATCACGGCATGTTCTTCGATATGCGCCGGTAACGGCAGTTGCACCAGGATGCCGTTCACCGTCGGATCGGCATTCAACCCGGCAATCAGTTGCAGCAGTTCGGCCTGGCTGGCACTCGCCGGCAGGCGATGTTCCAGCGAGCGGATACCGACTTCTTCGGCGCGCAGCAATTTGTTGCGCACATAGACCTGGCTGGCCGGATCGTCGCCCACCAGGATCACCGCCAGCGCCGGGAAAATGGCTTGCCGGGCCAGGTCCGCGATCTCCTCACGGACTTCATTGAGCACCTGGGCGGCGATGGCCTTGCCGTCGATGTCGCGGGCCGGTGCAAGGGTAGAGTTCATCGAATGCGTCACCATGGTCTGGATAGAGGAAAGAGTGGGCAGGCGTCTTGTCCCAACAGGGATCTTGGAGACGCCGCCAAACTTGGAGCCCGCTTGCTGGCGATAGCGGCTGAGCAGGCGATGCAAGGCTCGCTGGCCCCATCGCCAGCAAGACGGCTCCTACAGGGATCGGGTTCAGCCTGGACGGCCGGTAGCGCCAGCCAGGTCATTTGGGTTATTCAGGTCGCTCAGGCCACCAGGCGGTGGCAGAAATATACCACCAGTACGCCAGCGACCAGTGTGACATAAGGCAACACACCTGCGCGTTTGAGTCCGGCATCGGCCTGGATATGCAGGTCGGTCAGCATCGCTTCCGGGAAACGCCCCTTGTCCTGCCAGTAATGGCGCACGACAAACACCGGAATGATCAGCAGTGCCAGCAACAGGCCAGTGAACAGGGTCCCGGCGCCCCAGATATCCGCGCCCAGCCCCATGCACGCGAGGTTGACGAAGCTCAGCAGCGCGCCGGCCGCCAGCAACAGGGTCGGCGCCTTGTACGGCCGGGCCCAGTCCGGGCGGTCCAGGCGGTGGATCCAGCCGGCGTTGAGGTTGAGGAAGTTGAAGATGATGTAGCTGACATTGGACGCGGCGAGGACGAACACATAGTCGGACATCAGCAACAGCAGCATATTGAACGTCAGGTCGGTCCACATCGCCGCCGTCGGTGCGCCGTGTTCATTGGTCCGTCCCAGGTACTTGGGCAACCAGCCGTCCACCGAGGCCTGGTACAGGGTGCGCGAGGAGCCGGACATCGAGGTCATGATCGCCAGCAGGGTGGCCAGTATCAGCATGATCAGCACGATATTGGCCACCAGCTTGCCGCCGCCGATGCTGTCGGCCATCACCTGGCCAACACCCATGCCGCTGTAGATCGCCGGCGACAGCAGGCCGCTATAGACGGCGGGGCTGACCACGGCGCCGCTGGCATCGAGCACCGCCGGGGTGACCAGTTGGCCGAGCCCGAGGCTACCCTGGAAAGCCAGCGGTACCAGGGTGAAGACCAGGATGCAGAGCAGGCCGGCATAGAAGATCGCCTTGAAGGTGTCGCGCTTCGGGTCCTTGAATTCCCGGGTGTAGCACACCGCGGTCTCGAAGCCGTAGGTCGACCAGGCGGCCATGAACAACCCGCCGGCCATCAGTGACCAGCCGGACATATCCCAGGGCCCGTCGATCACCTGCCCGGCGGCGTCATGCGCCAGCGGGAACAGCGGCAGGAAGTTGACCCGCGCCGCGTCGCCGGTGAGCAACGGCACCACGCCCACCAGCAACAGCGGAATCAGCGAGGTGGCGCCGAGCACCAGGGTCAGCCGCGCCGAACGGAGGATGCCGCCGTGCTGCACGGCGAACACCCCCAGCAGGATCAGCAGGCCGATGCCGAAGGTGGCGTTGATGCGCAGCGACAGGCCGCTCTTGACCCAGCCCAGGTCGAGCAGGGTGAACTGCCAGGTATTGATCAGCGCGTCCGCCGGAAACAGCGCGGTAAGGATATAGCCGGCGGCCAGGCCCGAACCGATGGCCAGCACCGGCGACCAGGCCAGCCAGTTGCACCACACCGAGACCGGGGCGATCAACTTGCTGTAGCGAACCCAGGCGATGGCCCCGTAGACCGAGGCACCGCCGGACTTGTGCGGGAACAGCCCGGCGATTTCGGCGTAGGTGAAGGCCTGGATAAAGCCGAACAGGATCGACACGATCCAGACGATCCAGGCCGGTTTACCGACGGTGGCGGCAATCGCGCCGATGCTGAACAGCACCAGCGCGGGGACGCCGCTGGCGACCCAGAAGGCGCCGCGCCAATCGATCTTGCGGTGCAGGCTGCCGACCGCGGCGGTGGCCGGCGGTACGGTCTCGAACGTCGTCGCTTCCATTTTTGTATTCCCATGTCTGAGTGGAGGGGCATTGGGCAGTCAAAGTCAGTTGGCGTAACCGTTCGTTCTTTCGATCAACTGCGCACCCGGCTCTTGTCCGGGTCGTAGAAAATCGCCGGCGTGACCGTGGCGCTGATGCGCTTCTGCTGGCCATCGACCTTGCCGACCTCAAGCTCCGTGCCGATCTCGGCGCAGGCCACATCGACCCGACAGAGGGCGATATTGCTGCCCAGCAGGGGTGAGCGGCAGGCGCTGGTGATCACGCCGACCTGGGCCCGGCCGCGATAGACCGGATCGCCGTGGTGGGCGCCTTCGTTGCCGCTCAGTTGCAGGCCGACCAGCTTGTGGCTGGGGTGGGCACTGCGCCGTAGCAGCGCTTCGCGACCGATGAAGTCGTCGGTCTTGCTCTTCAACGGCACGCTGAACCCGATTCCCGCTTCGAAGGGATCGGTCTGGTCGCTGAACTCGTAGCCGGCGAAGATCAGCCCGGCTTCGATGCGCAGCATGTCCAGGGCTTCCAGGCCCAGGGGGACGATGCCCAGGGGCTGGCCCAACTGCCAGATCCGGTCCCAGACCCGCCCGGCGTCTTCGGGCTGGCACCAGACCTCATAGCCCAGCTCGCCGGTGTAGCCGGTGCGGGAGATCATCAGCGGGCAACCGTCGTAGCCGTCCAGGCGACCCACCAGGAAGCGGAACCAGCCGAGGCTTTCCAGGTCCGGCTGGGTCGGCGGCGTCCAGACCATCTGCCTGAGCAGTTCACGGCTCAGCGGACCCTGCACCGAGAGGTTGTGGATCTGCTCGCTGGCCGACTTGACCCAGACCTTCATGCCCAGCTTCGCCGCCTGTTCGCGCAGCCAGGTGCCGGCATAGTCCTCGCCGCAGATCCAGCGGAAATTATCCGGGCCCAGGCGCAGCAGGGTGCCGTCGTCGAGCATGCCGCCGTGTTCATGGCACATTGCCGAATACACCACCTGGCCGACCGCCAGGCGCCGCACGTCGCGGGTCAGGCAGTACTGCAGGAGGGCCTCGGCATCCGGGCCGAGGATCTCGAACTTGCGCAGGGCGCTCAGGTCCATCACCGCCACCCGCTCGCGACAGCCGAGGTACTCGTCGATGGCGCCGAAACCGTCGTAGCGCAGGGGTAGCCACCAGTTGCGGTAGTCGATGAAGCTGCCGGCCAGGCGGCTGGTGCGGCTGTGAAAGCCCGATTCACGGGTCAGGATCGGGTCGGCGTCGGCCGTGGTTCGAGTGCTCATGGCGATGGAAAAACGCTCCTGTTCGCTGTAGACGCGGATATGGATATCGGTCGGGTTCCAGCCATTGGCCGGGTCGATGTCGTCGGGGCACGAGGAGCTGCCGCAGACCAGGTCGGTCATGGCCTTGAGCAGCACATAGTCACCGGGGCGCGACCAGGGTTCGTCGAGGGTCATCTGCTGGTGGGCGTCGATCGCGGTGTTGAAGAAGAAGTTGATCGCCGGCCAGCCACTGCGCGTCTTTACGCCATGGTGGGCGAGGGCGCGGCTGAGGTTGTCGCTGCAGTTGTCGTGCCCGAAATAGCCCTGGCTCTCGTAATAACGGGCGGTGCAGGCCAGGGCGAAGGCGTCGTGGCGACCGACGGTGTCGCGGACCACTTCGAGCATGGGCTGCATCTGCCGGTCGAAGAACTTCGAGAACAGCCCCGGCGCCGGGTAGGCACTGCCGTTCAGGGTGCGGGTGACGGTCTGGTCGAGGTCCAGTTCCAGGCCGCGATCCAGGGCCCGCCGGTCGAAGGCGACAAAGTCCGAGCATTGCCGGCCGGCGACATCCAGAACCTGGATATATTGGCCCTTGGCGACGTGGTAGCCATGGGCGCTGCCGGCGCGCACGGTGAACTCCTCGACCAGTTCGCCCAACGGCTCGGGCAGTTCGGGCAGCCACAGCGGCGACGGATTGGCCCGCTCGACCACCAGGCGCAGCTCGCTGGGCCGGTATTGCCGGTCGACGGCGTGGGGGCCGGCGGGGGCGGCGACCAACACCAGCAATGCTTCACTGGCGACAAAACGGCGACTGTGCCCGGCTTCGCTGTCGTCGCCCCAGAGTGAGGCGGCGCGTGGCAGTGAGCGCGGATCGACAGCGCGCTTGTGCAGGGCCTGGAGGATGCGTCGGCTGTGCAGGCTCGGTTCGGCCAGGCGCCCGGCGATGAATTCGCCGCCTGGCGTGGCGGCCAGTGCCCATTGCGCCAGGGCGCTGTGGCCGTTGGCGGCAAGGGCCAGCAGCTCGCAGGGTTGCAAGCCTTCGATATCGATCACCTGCAAGGTATCGCCAGGTTCCAGGGCCACCAGGCTCAGACCGCCGGCGTCCACCCGGTAGCGCTCCAGCGCCGGTGCGCGGGCAAACAGCCCGGGCTCCCGGGGTTGCGAAACACGTGGTGCGTGCATGCCGTGACTCCCCTGTCAGCCAACCGACTGGATCGAGGTGGGCGGTTCGCCGAGGTAGGCGGCCATGGAGTCGTCCAGCGCGTGCAGCCAGGGCGTGTGATGGGGCGGCGACTGGGTGCCGGTCATCAGCGAGCGGTAGGACTTGTCGCGATAACCCATGATGTCTTCGGCCTTGTCATGCTTCCAGTGCAGGAAGGTGTCGTTGACCGCGGCAATGTCGAAAGCGGGATAGTCGGTGGCGTCCACCAGTTGCTGGATATAGGCGCCCTGGTACTCGAACATCTGCTGGTTGGTTTCCAGGGTCTGTTCGCGTTCGTGCCATTGCCGGCTGTCGGCGACCATCTCGGCGTGGGACGGCAGGGCGATGCGCCCGAGGATGACGTCGCGGGCGTACCAGGCCTGGGCGTCGAACATGTTGAAGGAGTACCACTGGTCCTGCATGCCGAGGTAGATCATCCGTGGGTTGGCTTCCCAGAACACGCCCTTGTACAGGTTCATCGGCCACAGGCGATTGTCAGTCTTGAGGCAGAGTTCGTCCGGCAGGAACGGGAAGTGATGCTTGTAGCCGGTGCAGAGGATCACCGCGTCGATGTGTTTGCTGCTGCCGTCGGCAAAATAGGCGCGGTTGTGTTCCAGGCGTTGCAGCAGTGGTTTTTCCTCCCAGTTGGCCGGCCATTGGTAGCCCATCGGCGCGCTGCGGTAGCAACTGGTGATGCTCCGGGCACCGTATTTGTAGCACTGCGAGCCGATGTCCTCGGCCGAGTAGCTGCTGCCTACGATCAGCAGGTCCTTGCCCTTGAATTCCAGCGCCTCGCGAAAGTCATGGGCGTGCAGGATGCGTCCGGCGAACTGCTCGAAGCCCTCGAAGTGCGGCACCTTGGGCGTGGAAAAGTGGCCGCAGGCGTTGATCACATAGTCGAAGGTCTCGCTGGTCTGCAAATCCAGGTTGTGGTCATGGGCGCGGACGGTGAAGCGACCGCTGGCGGCGTCGAAGCTGACCTGGCGCACCACGTTGTTGAAGCGGATGTACGGGCGCACCCCGGCTTTTTCCACGCGGCCCTTGATGTAGTCCCAGAGCACTTCCCGTGGCGGGTAGGAGCCGATGGGGCGGCCGAAATGCTCTTCAAAGGTGTAGTCGGCGAACTCCAGGCACTCCTTCGGGCCGTTCGACCACAGGTAGCGGTACATGCTGCCGTGCACCGGCTCGCCGTTTTCGTCGAGGCCGGTGCGCCAGGTGTAGTTCCACATGCCGCCCCAGTCGCTCTGCTTCTCGTAGCAGACCAGTTCGGGGATCTCGGCGCCCTGGTCGCGGGCCGACTGGAAGGCTCGCAGTTGCGCCATGCCGCAAGGGCCGGCGCCGATGATTGCCACGCGTAAAGTCATGATCGTGCCTCGTAATGATGGAGTCGGCGCTCAGCGAAAAATCACTGTCTTGTCCTGGTTGATGAAGACCCGGTGTTCCAGGTGGTATTTCAGCGCCTTGGAAAGCGCGACGGTTTCGGTGTCGCGGCCGATGGCGACCAGCGAGTCGGGCCGGTGGGTGTGGTCGACGCGCTGGATTTCCTGCTCGATGATCGGGCCTTCGTCGAGGTCGCTGGTGACGTAGTGGGCGGTGGCGCCGATCAGCTTGACGCCACGCTCGTAGGCCTGGTGATAGGGCTTGGCACCCTTGAAACCGGGCAGGAACGAGTGGTGGATATTGATCGCGCGGCCCGACAGCTGGCGGCACAGGTCGTCGGAGAGGATCTGCATGTAGCGGGCGAGCACCACCAGGTCGGTGCGGGTTTCCTCGACGATGCGCAGCAGTTCGGCTTCCTGCCCGGCCTTGCTGTCCTTGGTCACCGGCAGGTAGATGAAGCGGATGCCTTCGCGCTCGGCCATCGGCCGCAGGTCCAGGTGGTTGGAGACCACGGCGGTGATGGTCATGTCCATCTCGCCCTTGCGGTGGCGGTAGAGCAGGTCGGTCAGGCAATGGTCGAACTTGCTGACCATCAGCAGCACCCGGGTCGGTTCGGCGCCGCTGAACAGTTCCCATTGCATGTCGAAGCCGCCGGCCAGGCCGCCGAGGCCTTCGCGCAATGCGCCGATATCGGCGCGCGCAGCTTTGTTGAAGCGGAACACCGCGCGCATGAAGAAACGCCCGGTGAACTCATCGTCGAACTGCGCCAGCTCGCTGATGTAGCAGTTGTGCCCGGCCAGGCACGAGGTGATCGCCGCGACGATGCCGGAAGTGGCCGGACAGGTGATCTTGAGAATGTAGTGTGGCTGTGGATGGTCCATGGAAACTCCTGGGGTGGTTCAGCCCTTGGCGGTGCGTTTGCTTTTCTGCGGATCGTCGAAGGGCAGCGCGTGGCTGACGGCGCCGGTCTCCAGGCTGCCGCGCACCTGCACGGCGATACCCGGCACGGAGCAGGCGACGTTCATGCGCGCGATCGCCATGGAGCGTTTGCTCAAGCGCGAATACATGCCGCAGGTGACCACGCCGACCTGTTGGCCGCCTTGCCAGAGGCTGTCACCGGCCTCGGCGGCGCGTACGCCGTCGAGCAGCAGGCCAGTGATCTTGAAGCGCTCGCGGCCCTGTAGGCGGCGATGTTCCTCGGCACCGCGAAAGTCGCGTTTTTCCGGCGAGACGGTGAACTCCAGGCCCATTTCCCAGAGCGTGTCGCCGGGCTTCTCGTCGGCGAAGGGGTACATCTGCGAGTTGTCATAGGGGAAGAACATCAGCGAGCTTTCCACCCGCAACCAGTCCAGGGCGGTAAAGGCGCAGGGGATGATGCCCAGGCCCGCGCCCTGGTCGAGGATCCGGTCCCAGAGCCAGGGCGCATCGGCGGCCTTGCAGAAGATCTCGTAGCCGCGCTCGCCGGTGTAGCCGGTGCGTGAGATCATCACCGGACGCTCGAACAGGCGGGTTTGCAGGTGGTGGAAGTAGGGCAGTTGGCGAATGCCGGGCACGTGCTCGGCAAGAAAGTCCACTGCCAGCGGGCCTTGCAACGACAGGTCGTGCAGGTCGTCGTCGAACAGCACCGCGACCTGCCGGCCCTGGGCCGAGCGCACCAGCATCTCATGGCCGCTGCCGGCGCCATGCACCACCATGAAGGCGTTGGGCCCGGTGCGATAGACGATGCAGTCGTCGACGAACTTGCCGTCCTCGTCGAGCATCGAGGCGTACACCGATTTGCCCGGATACAGCTTGCTGATATCGCGGGTGGTCGCCCATTGCAGCAGGCTCTCGGCGTGCGGGCCGACGTAGTGGACTTTTTTCAGTCCGGACACGTCCATCAACCCGGCGCGGGTGCGGATCGCCTCGTGGTGATCGGCGAGGTCGCTGGCGTAGGTCCAGGCGGTGCCCATGCCGTTCCAGTCTTCCAGGTTCGAGCCGAGTGCGCGGTGGCGCTCGGCGAGTGCGGATATGCGCCATGAATGAGCCATATGCAGGTCCTTGTCGGTCAAAGGTGAGTAGGGGATCAACGCGATCAGGCGTCGGGGTCGAAGCGGCTCAGCCACTTGACCAGGGTCTCTCGGTAACGGCTCATGCCCTTGTAGTCGGCGATCGGTTCGGGCAGGTCGCGCAGCACGCGGTGCAGGCGGCAACCCCAGCCGGGCTGGCTGACCAGTTCGTCGAGGCTGATCAGGTAGGTGCGGATGCTGAACATCAGGCCATTGCTGCGCGGCAGGCGCGCCATCAGTTGCAATTCGACCCGCAGGTGCACCAGGCGCCCGGCGTTTTCCGCCGTCACGCTGCCGCGGTCGGCGCCCCATTCGTGGAAGGTTTCCGGTGAGGAGTCGAGGCGCGGGTTGATCGTCAGCGTCCAGTTCAGGCGCCGTACCGGCTGGCCCACCGGCACATTGAGCAGGTACTTCAGGGCCCGCTCGAAGATGCCCATCTGGTGGGCCATGGGCACCGGCGAATGCCATTGCTTGAAGCTCATCCCGGCATCGAAGGCCAGCGACCAGTCCGCCGGGCTGGTGACCATGCCGGCATCCATGAACAGATCGCCGTCGCGCTGGTCGAGCAGGGCGAAGTCGCCCTGGACCTGGCGGGTGATGTACTCCAACGGTTCGCACGGCAGGCTCGTGGCATCGCCGAAGGTGAAGCGCTGGTCGATCGCCAGGGCCTTGTTGCGCCAGTGCCAGTGCCGGCCGTCGCGGTCGAGTTCGAACCACTGCGGATAAGCGTCGGCAAGTTTCTCCATCAGCATTTCCAGGGCGTCCCAGGCGGCTTCCTGCATATGCGGCAGCACCAGGTAGCGGCGCGGGTCCTGGTCCAGGACCCGGGCGCGTTCGGCCATTTCCGAGCGGTAGTGCTCGTCGATGTCGAACCAGTGTTCGTAGATCGAGCCGGGGTCCTTCGAGTTCGCCGGTTCGATGTTCACCGAGTAGAGATAGCTGTCCTCTGTGAAGGGGAACGGAAAGCGCTGGATGGCCTTGGCGCTGTTGCGAAAGCTGAACGGCTCTCGATAAGTCTGGAGTGGGCTGAATTGAACGGACATGGTCGACTCCTAGAGGTCTAGCAAAACCCGCGGGCCGCAGCCGCGCGATACACAGGGCATAAGGAACTCGGCCTGCTCGGCACGGCTGAGGAAGCTGTCGCGGTGTTCGATTGCGCCGTGCAGATGGCGGGTCTGGCACTGTCCACAGACGCCGCCACGACACAGGCTGGGCGGCGCGACGCCGGCGCTTTCCAGGGCCTCGAGCAGGCTCTGCCCGGCACCGACCTGGAGGCGCCGGCCGCTGCGGGCCAGTTCCAGTTCGAAGGGCTGGCCGGGCTGCGCGGCGCTGAAGGCTTCCCAATGCACGCGGCTGGCGGGCCAGCCCAGGCGGTTCGCGCTGTCCCGCACCGCTTCGAGCAGGCGCTGCGGACCGCAGCTGTAGACATGGCTGCCCAGGGGCCGGTCGCGCAGGATCGCCTGCAAATCGAAAGGCCTGCCCGCTGGGTAACAGCGCAGGTGCGGACCCAGGCGCTCCCGCAACTCGTCGAGATAGGCATCGGTCAGGCCCGGGCGGTAGAGGTAGTGCAGTTCGACATTCGCCTGGCGCCGTTGCAGGGCGTCGAGATAGGCCATGAACGGGGTGATGCCGATACCGCCGGCAATCAGGATGTGCAACTGCGCAGTCGGGTGCGGGGCGAACAGATTGGCCGGTGGCGAGATCGTCAGGCGGTCGCCGACTTCGACCTGCTGGTGCAGATAGCGCGAGCCACCCCGTGAGGCCTCTTGCAGACGCACGGCGATACGGTACTGGCGGTGGTCGGCCGGGTCGCCGGTCAGCGAGTAGGCGTTGCGCAGGGTCCGTTCGCCCAGCGGCAGGTGAACTTGCACATGGCTGCCCGAAGAGAAGCCCGGCAAGGTGCCGGTGCAAGGCACCAGGGTGAATTCGCGGACCAGGGGCGTGAGCAGGCGTGCCGCGCTCACCCGCACGTGCAGTGGCGCGCTCATGAGCCGGCTCCGGCGTAGGGGTGGTCGGCGTCGTCGCAGACCCCGAGGTAGGCGCCCAGGCGTTTGGAAAAGTGGGCGCGGATTCCCAGTTGCACCTGGCAACCGATGCAGTGGAGGCGGTCCGCCGCGCTGGCGGCCTGGGTCAGCCCGCAATGCACGCAATAGACCCGTCGACTGCCGGGGGTGCAGAGCGTCATGTCGATTTCGTCGTCGTGCAGCCCGGCACCGCGGGCCTGACCGTGGACCAGCCAGAGAAAGGTTTCGTCACCGAGGATGTACAGGTGGCAGCCGACCGTGGCATCGGCGAGCAGGTTGGTGAGGCGCGAGGGAAAGTCCCGGCCCTGGGCATTCAGCAGCAGCGGCTGCTCGAGGCCCTCGACAAAGGCCGTGCCGAGTGTCGTCGATTGCCTGACAACCAGGTGCCGGCGAGCTGCCTGGCGGGGCACGGGTTCCCGGTAGACGGGGAGGCTGTGAAGCCGGTCGGGGGCGGCGCTGGGTCTATCCATCATGTTGGCGTTCCTGGCTGACTTGTTTCTTGCTGGGGAAGATAGTTTCCCAGAAGGAAATTCCACTCAATCCGAAAGAAGCAGTACCTCTTTGGAGATAGCCCGTCGTTATTGGCCTGCGGGGCATGGAAGTTGCTCGCTTGCCAGCCAGGGTTGAGTCAGCGGACGGGGAGTCATCGACAGTGCGAACACGACCACAGTGGTGGGCCCGCTGGTTTCAGCGCGTGAGCCCCGGACAAGTCCGCCAGGTGCGCGGGCTGCTGGCCGAGTTGCCCCTGTGCCTGATGCACGCTGACGGTGCCTGGCCACGTCTGCTGGACCGTTTCGAAGCACTGTTGCCCGGTCACCGGCTGAACCTGATGCTCGGTGACGAGGACCTCGGCCCGTCCCGCAAGCAATTGACCCGTCTGTGCCAGGGCGAGGCGAACTGTCCCTGGCGCGGTGGCGCCGTCAGCGAGTTGCCGCAGCCGTGCCGGGCCTGTCAGCGGCACGGCACGTATCGCCTGCTCTGTGCCTTGCCGGAGGCGGACACGGTGCAGCGCGGCCTGTTGTTGCTCGATGCCCCGGGCCCGCTCGGGCGGACCTTGCGCCAACTGCTGGAAGAGACGGCGCGGGCGGTCGGGGTCACGGTGCAACTGCTGCGGCACAAGCGCGAGCAGCAGCGCAAGCACGCCACGTCCCAGTACGGCGCCCTGGCCCGCGAGCTGCATGACTCGGTGGCCCAGCAGTTGGGCTACTTGTCGTTCCAGGCGCGCCTGCTGCATTCGCGCCTGGGCGAGCCGGCACAGGTCGACGCCGCGCTGGGGGAGCTGCGCAGTGGCCTGAGCCAGTTGCAGCGCCAGGTCCGCGAACTGATCACCAGCGCCCGGCTGACCATGGACGGGCGTTCGTTGCGCCAGGCCCTGGCGGACTCGGTGGCGGAGTTTTCCCGGCGTTGCATCATCGTCTTCGAGCTGGACAACCGCCTGGCCGACGATGCCCTCAACCCGGAAACCGAATTGCAGATCCTGCAGATCATCCGCGAAGCCCTGGCCAACGCGGTGCGCCATTCCCATGCGCGGCACGTGCGCATCGAGCTGCGCCAGACTCAGGAGGGCGAGGTTTCGGTCGCGGTGGAGGATGATGGCATCGGGCTGAGCCAGGCCTGCGGCGAAGACAACCATTTCGGCCTGGAAATCATCCGCGAACGGGCCAGTAGCATTGGCGCGCGACTGTCCATTGAACCGATCCGCCCCCATGGTGTGCGCGTGCACCTGGGGCTTTCCCGCCACGCAGACGATCCCCAGGGGAGTTTCAATGGACTGCACGACCTTATTGTTGATCGATGATCATCCGCTGTTCCGCAAGGGGCTGGCGCAGTTGTTTGCCGCCAGTGACGATTTCGAGGTGGTGGGCCAGGCCGCCAGCGGTCGCGAAGGCATCAACCTGGCGCTGAGCCTGGCGCCGCAGCAGGTCCTGTTGGATTTGCACATGCCCGGCCTCAGCGGTTTGCAGGTGCTCGACGAGTTGCGCCAGTTGCGCCTCGGCTGCCAGATCGTGGTGCTGACGGCGTCGATGGACCGCGCCGAGCTGCTGGCGGCGCTGCGCCTGGGCGCCAATGGCTATGTGCTCAAGGAGACCGAGCCCGATGCGCTGCTGGCCTATATGCGCAATTGCAACAAGGGCGCGATTGTCCTCGACGACAGCCTGGTTTCGCTGTTGGCCGGGCAGGGTGAAGCCGCCCCGGCGCCACCGCGGGCGGACCCTGGCGGCCTGACCGAACGCGAGGGGCAGACCCTGGCATTGATCGCCGCCGGCATGAGCAACAAGCAGATCGCCCGGGAACTGGGGATCAGCGACGGCACGGTGAAGATCTACGTGAAAAATCTCCTGCAGAAGTTGAACCAGCACTCGCGCCTGGAACTGGCGGCCTGGGTGCACAACGCCGGGAGCGGGCGACAAGAGGAGCGTCATTAGTCATGGACAAGCGCGGATCACTGCTCGAAGCGTTGTTGACCGAGCCGGTCGAGGCGCTGCTGGACCACTTCCCGGTGGCGTTGCTGGAGCTCGGCGACGATGCGCGGATCACCCGCTGCAATAGCGCCTGGGTTGTCTTGATGGACCGGCCGGACGCCCAGCGCGCACTGATCGACTATGTGCATCAGGAGGATCGGCCGCTATGGCGGCAGGCGCTCCAGGCATTGCGCCGACGCCCCGAGACGGCCTTCAACCAGCGCCTGCGTTTCGTCCACCCTTCGGGCGAGTTGCGCTGGTTCGAGGTCAATCTCAAGCGCGGCGCCGAGGGTTTTTACCTGGCGGTCAGTGATGTCACCGCGCACAAACGTCGGGAAATTGCCCTGCAAGCCAGCCAGCGCAGCACCCAGAGCCTGCTCGACAGCATGCCCGGGCTGATTTACCGCGGGCGCAACAACCGCGACTGGACCATGGAGTTTGTCAGCGCCGGCTGCCTGCAACTGACCGGTTATCCGGCGCAGCGCCTGGTGGACAACCATGACTTCACCTACAACAGCCTGATTCATCCGCAGGATGCCGACTACGTCTGGCGCGAGGTGCAATACGCCTTGTCGCGGCAGGAGGCGTTCGAACTCAACTATCGGATTCGTTGCGCCGATCATTCGATCAAGACGGTGTGGGAGAAGGGGGTCGGGATCTATTCCGACAATCGCGAGGTACTGGGGATCGAGGGCGCGATTTTCGAGCGCAAGGCTCCGTGATCCCGTGCCGGCTATGAGACCTGCAGGAGCGAGCGTGCTCGCGCTGGTCGTCAACGCGAACACGGGCTGCCTGACACCCATTGCAACGTCACCTGCACCGCGAGCAATCGAACCTCGACCGCCTGTTCCTACAGTTGCGGTCGAGACCAGGACTCAGCGAAAGGCCGGCACCACCTGCTGGATAAACAGTTCCAGGGACTTTTTCTTTTCGGCGTGGGGCAGGCTGTTGTCGCACCAGAAGCTGTATTCATCGACCCCCAGTGCCTGGTAATAGCGGATCCGCTCGATGACTTCCTGTGGCGTGCCGATCATGGTGTTCTTGCGGATATTCTCCAGGGCGAATTCCGGCCGTTCGGCAAACTTTTCTTCCGGGCTTGGCGCCAGGAAGCCGTTGACCGGCACCTGCTTGTTGCCGAACCAGGCGTCGAAGGTCCGATAGAATTTCGAGATCGCCGTGGCCCCGACTTTCCAGCCTTCGGGATCGTCGACCGCATGCACGTGGGTGTGGCGCAGCACCATCAGTTGCGGGCGCGGCACCTCGGGGTTGTTGTCCAGCGCGGCCTGGAACTTGTTCTTCAGGTCCAGCACCTCCTCGTCGCCCTTCATCAAGGGCGTGACCATCACGTTGCAGCCATTGGCCACGGCGAAGTTGTGCGAGTCCGGGTCGCGGGCGGCGATCCACATCGGCGGGTTGGGCTTCTGGATCGGCTTGGGGACGCTGGTGGAGGTAGGGAACTTCCAGATCTCGCCGTCGTGGGCATAGTCGCCTTGCCACAGGGCGCGTACCACCGGAACCATTTCCCGCAACGCCTGGCCACCGGAGGAGGCCGGCATGCCGCCGGCCATGCGATCGAATTCCACCTGGTAGGCGCCACGGGCCAGGCCGACTTCCATCCGGCCATTGCTGATCACATCCAGCAGGGCACATTCCCCGGCGACCCGCAACGGGTGCCAGAAAGGCGCGATGATGGTGCCGGCGCCCAGGTGAATGGTGCTGGTCTTGGCGGCGAGATAGGCCAGCAGCGGCATCGGGCTCGGCGAAATGGTGTATTCCATGGCGTGGTGCTCGCCGATCCAGACGGTGCTGAAACCGCCGGCCTCGGCCAGCAGGGTCAGCTCGCTGAGGTCTTCGAACAGCTGGCGATGACTGACACTTTCGTCCCAGCGCTCCATATGGATGAAGAGGGAAAACTTCATGACGCTTACCTCGGGTTTTTGTTGTTGGCCGGCAGGTCTGGCGGCTGAACTGTTGGTATACCGTAATACTGTTTGTTGCCGTGAAGCAAGGACCGTTTGCCGGTCGGCGCCATGGCTCAGGCGAGCACGGGCAGGGCACCCATCTTGCCGTGGCAGTAGATCATCGGGCCGGCGTCCTGGCGGGGAACGATCAGGTTCTTCACCGCGCCGACCATGATCGCGTGGTCGCCGCCTTCATACTCGCGCCACAGTTCGCACTCGATGATGGCGCTGGCGTTGGGCAGCAGCGGGTTGCCCAGTTCGCTCAAGGTCCATTCGATGCCCTGGGCCTTGTCCTTGCCCTTGCGAGCGAAGGCATAGGCTTCGTGCTGCTGGCCTCCGGACAGCACATGAATGGCGAAACGCTTGTTCCTGATCAGCAGCGGATAGGAGTCGGAGCTGTAGTTGGGACAGAACAGCACCAGGGCCGGCTCCATGGACAGGGAGCTGAAGGCGCTGGCAGTGAGCCCCACCACCTGGCCGTCGTCATCCAGGGTGGTGATCACGGTGACCCCGGAAGGGAACGAGCCCATGACTTGTTTGTAGATGGCGGCATCGATCATTGCACGGTCCTCGGCTGGCTGAAACGGCTTTTTAGCTGTTTTCAAGTATTATGGTATACCGTAATACCATCCTTGCAAGCGCTTTTTTCCAAGGCCCCGGGGTATGCCGAATTCGTCATCGGTCCGGTCTAAAGCGATCAAGCCGCGCGCCCGGGAATAAGCCAGTCTGGAGCGTCTGTTCGAGGAGTTGACGATGATCCGACTGTCCCTGGCCGAAGCTCGCGAGCTGGCCGAATCGATCTTGCTGCATAACGGTTTCAACCTTGCCCACGCCCGCGCGGTGAGCGCCACGGTGCTTGCCGGCGAGCGTGATGGCTGTGCTTCCCATGGCCTGTATCGGCTGTTGGGCTGCGTGAATTCCCTCAGGGCCGGCAAGGTGGCCGCCGCGGCCGAACCGCGGGTCATCGACCAGGCGCCGTCCATTGTGCGGGTCGATGCGGCGGGTGGTTTCTCCCAGCTGGCGTTCCAGGCGGGCCTGCCGTTGCTGCGGGACAAAGCCCGGGCCAACGGGATTGCGGCCCTGGCGATCAATCACTGTGTGCATTTCTCCGCGCTCTGGGTCGAGATCGAACAACTGACCGCCGCCGGCCTCGTCGCGCTGGCCTGCACACCCAGCCATGCCTGGGTCGCGCCGGCGGGCGGGAGCCAGCCGGTGTTTGGCACCAATCCCATTGCCTTCGGCTGGCCGCGTCCGGGCCATGATCCGTTTGTCTTCGATTTCGCCACCAGCGCGACGGCCCGTGGCGAGATCGAGTTGCACCGCCGTGCCGGCAAGGCGATCCCCGAAGGCTGGGGCGTGGATGCGCAGGGACAGTCGAGTACCGATGCGAACGTGGTACTCGATAGCGGCGCGATGTTGACGTTCGGCGGGCACAAGGGCTCGGCGTTGGCGGCCATGGTGGAACTGATCGCCGGGCCTTTGATCGGTGACCTGACCAGTGCCGAGTCGCTGGCCCACGACGCCGGCAGCAAGTCGTCGCCCTACCATGGCGAACTGATCATCGCATTCGATCCGCGGCGCTTTCTCGGTGCGGCCACCGAGCAACACCTGGCCCGTGCCGAAGCCCTGTTCGAGAATATCCAGGGGCAGGGCGCGCGCTTGCCGTCGCAACGACGTTATGAGGCGCGAGCGCGCAGCCTGGTGGAAGGGGTGCAGATCCCCGAGGCGCTGTACAACGATCTGAAAGCACTGCTGGCCTGAGTGCATAAGGGCGCCATCGGTCTGGCCGATGGCGCGCTTTTTTTCAGAGTGCCGCGCGCTGGCTGGTGCCGTCGACCAGGCGATTGATAGCCAGCGGGTTGGCATTTTGCAGGGCTTCGGGGAGCAAGGCATCCGGGCAGTTCTGGTAGCACACCGGGCGCAGGAAACGTTCGATGGCCAGGCTGCCGACCGACGTGCCGCGGGCATCGGAAGTGGCCGGGTAAGGCCCGCCATGGACCATGGCGTCAGCGACTTCGACACCGGTCGGATAGCCATTGAACAACACCCGGCCGACCTTTTGCTCCAGCAGCGGCAGCAGCGCGGCGTGGCTTTGCAGATCGCCGGCCTCGGCGATCAGCGTGGCGCTGAGCTGACCCTGTAAAGCCTGGACTGCCTGTTGCAGCTCGGCTGGGTCGGCCACTTCAACGATGACTGTGGTGGGGCCGAAGACTTCTTCCTGTAACAGCGGATCGCCGTTGAGCAGCAGTCGGACCTCGGCCTTGAACAGTTGTGGCTGTGCCTGGTTGCCCTGCTGGACCTTGCCGGCCAGATGGCTGATGCCGGGATGATCGAGCAAGGCCTGCACGCCGTTGCGGTAACTGCGCAGGGTGCCGGCGTTGAGCATGGTTTGCGCCGGCTGTTCGTTGATCAAGGTACTGAGCAGTGCCGTGAACGCGCAGAAGCGTGGCGAGCGAATGCCGATTACCAGTCCCGGATTGGTACAGAACTGACCGCAACCCTGCACCACCGAAGCCGCCAGTTCACTGGCGATGTTCTCGCCGCGCACTTGCAAGGCTTCGGGCAACACCAGTACCGGATTGATGCTGCTCATTTCGGCGAACACCGGAATTGGCTGTGGCCGCGCGGCGGCCATATCGCAGAGCGCGCGGCCGCCCGCCAGCGAGCCGGTGAAGCCGACGGCCTGGATCGCCGGGTGCTTGACCAGGGCTTCACCGACACCGGCGCCGTAGATCATGTTGAACACGCCCTTGGGCATATCGGTCTGCTCGGCGGCGCGGATGATCGCGTCGGCCACCCGTTCGGCGGTGGCCATATGCCCACTGTGGGCCTTGAACACCACCGGGCAGCCAGCGGCCAGGGCGGCCGCGGTATCGCCGCCGGCGGTGGAGAAGGCCAGCGGGAAATTGCTCGCACCGAACACCGCGACCGGACCGACACCGATCCGGTACTGGCGCAGATCGACCCTGGGCAGCGGCTGGCGTTCGGGCAATGCGCGGTCGATGCGCGCGCCATAGAAATCACCCCGGCGCAGTACCTGCGCGAACAGGCGCAGCTGGCCGCTGGTGCGCGCGCGTTCGCCCTGGATCCGAGCGCTTGGCAGAGCCGTCTCGCGGGTGACCAGGGTGACGAAATCATCGCCCAGGGCATCCAGCTGCGCGGCGATGGCCTCGAGAAACTCCGCGCGCCGGCTGGCCGACAGCGTGCGAAAGAGCGGGTAGGCCGCCGCGGCGGCTTGGGCGGCGGCGCCTACTTCCTCAGGGGTGGCTTGGGTGAAAACGAAGGGCAGGGGCTCACCGCTGCCGGCGTCATGACTGTGCAGGGTGATAGTGCCGGCGGCGCTGCGCGCACCGCCGATGTAGTTGTGGCCGATGATCTCGGACATGGGACACTCCTGTCGGAAAAAACTCAGAGACCGACGTCCGGCAAGTGCGGACGATTGGCCATCGCCTTGGCCATGATCCGCTCGACGAACAGCCGATCGGCTTCCGGCAGGGCCAGGCGGGGCGGACGGGTCAGGGCGCTGCCGCGACCGGCGATGGCCTCGCACAACTTGATGCACTGCACCAGGTCGGCACGGGCGTCGAGGTGCAGGATCGGCATCAGCCATTCGTAGATCGGCATGGCTTCGGCGAAGCGCCCGGCCTTGGCCAGGCGGAAGATGGTTTCGCCCTCGACCGGGAACACGTTGGACATGCCCGAGACCCAGCCTTCGGCACCCACCGCGATGCTTTCCAGCACCACATCGTCGAGGCCGGCGAACAGCACGAAGCGGTCGCCGACTTCATTGCGCACGTCGATGAAACGCCGGGTGTCGCCCGAAGAGTCCTTGAAGCACACCACGTTGTCGCAGTCGGCCAGGGAAATCAGGATGTCCGGGGTCACGTCGTTTTTGTAGATCGGCGGGTTGTTGTAGACCATCAGCGGCACGTCGGCGTTTTTCGCCACATAGCGATAGTGCTCGGCGGTCTCGAACGGCTTGGAACCGTAGACCAGCGCCGGCATCAGCATCACGCCGTCGACCCCGGCTTTGCGCACGGCGTTGGCGACCTTGGCCGCCTGCACGCTGGTGAACTCGGCGACGCCGCAGATCACCGGCACGCGGCCGCGGGAAGCGTCCACCGCGACTTCGGTCACGGCGATCTTTTCTTCGGCGCTCAGCGAGGTGTTTTCCCCCACCGAGCCGCAGACCACCAGGCCGGAGACGCCGTCACGGATGACGTTGGAGATCACCTGGTGGGTCTTTTCCAGGTTGATGGAGAAGTCGTCGTTGAATTGAGTGGTGACCGCCGGGAAGACGCCGCTCCAGTTGATGCGTTTGCTCATGATGTACTCCAGTGGGTTAACGTATTTCGTATACGATATTTTAAGTGAAAAAAATAGACCAGTATTTTTTCGCCGGGCGCCGCGTAGGCACTGCCGGTTTGTCGCAATCAGCTGTCCAGCCGTGGTGTTGGCGCTCAGGCACCGGGCCAGGTGTCCGACAACCGGTAGCCTTGTGGCCAGGGATCGCTCGGGTCGAGCAGCAACTGATGGGTGCCGGTGATCCAGGCCCGGCCGGACAGGCATGGGTAGATCGCCGGACGCCCGGCCACTTCGGTCAGGGAATCGATGCGGCAATGGAATTCCGAGCCGATGATCGAGCGCCCGATAAAACGTTCGCCGACCTGCAGCAAGCCCTTGGCCCGCAGTACCGCCATGCGCGCCGAGCAACCGGTGCCACAGGGCGAGCGGTCGATCTTGCCGGGGCGGATCACCACGGCGTTGGCGCCGCTGGCAACGCCGTTCTCGTAGACCACCGGCGCGGCGATCTGGCAGAAGGAGATATGCGACCAGTCCGGGTTCAGCGGGTGGACGAAGCCCAGTTGCTCGTTGGCGGCGCGGGTGATCTTCAGGCCGATCTCGACCATGTCCCTGGCTTCGTCGGGGCGAATGGCAAAGCCCAGGCGCTGGGCATCGACAATGGCGAAGCTGTCACCGCCATAGGCGGTGTCGACCTGGACCGAACCCAGGCCCTCGACTTCGATCCAGGCGTCGAGGCGGTCGGCGAACGATGGCACGTTCTTGATTTCCACGCGCTGGACCTTGCCGTCCCTGCACTCGGCCACGGCTTCGATCAGCCCGCCGGGGGCTTCGAGGACCAACCGGGTCTGCGGTTCGCTCATCGGCAGGATGCCGCTGTCGAGCAGCACGGTGGCCACGCACAACGAGTTGGACCCGGACATCGGCGGGGTATCGGCCGGCTCCATGATGATCCAGGCCATCTGCGCCCGCGGGTCCTTGGCCGGCACCAGCAGGTTGACGTGGCGGAACACCCCGCCGCGGGGTTCGTTGAGGACGAAATTGCGCAGGGTTTGATCCTCGGCGATCCAGCGCGACTGTTCCCACACGCTGGCCCCGGGCGGCGGGGCGACGCCGCCGACAATCACATCGCCGACTTCACCTTCGGCGTGGCAACTGACCACATGAACGATTTTCGATGAACGCATTGCATACACCTCTTCTTGTGTCTGTTCACCGTCCTGTAGGAGCAGTGCTTGCCCGCGAACCGCCGAAGGCGGCCATTCAGCTCGTGTTTGCGGTGCCTGTGCCGGCCTCTTCACGAGCAAGCCCTGCTCCCACAGGGGAGCGGTTATTTCACTGATTTGAGGAACGCCGCCGTTTCCGGCTGCACGGGGTTGCCGATGACCTGGTCGGGCGCGCCGATCTCGTGCACCAGGCCGTTGCGAAAGAACGCCACGCGGTCGGAGACATCCCGGGCAAAGCGGATTTCATGGGTCACCAGGACCATGGTCATGCCGTCTTCGGCGAGCATGCGCATGGTGTCCAGCACCTCGCCCACCAGTTGCGGGTCGAGGGCCGAGGTGGCTTCGTCGAACAGCATGTAGTCCGGCGACATGGCCAGGGCGCGAGCAATCGCCATGCGCTGTTGCTGGCCGCCGGAGAGCTTGCCGGGGAAGGTCTTGAGCTTGTCGCCGAGGCCCACGTGGGTCAGTTGCCGGACCGCCAGTTCCTCGGCTTCCTGCCTGCTCTTGCCGAGCACCTTGCGCGGCGCCAGCATCACGTTCTCCAGCACGGTCAGGTGCGGGAAGGCGTTCCATTGCTGGAACACGATGCCGATCCGCTGGCGCAGGCGGTTGAGGTCGGTGGCCTTGTCGTGGACCTCGATGCCGTCGACACGCACGCTGCCCTTGTGAATCGATTCCAGGCCGTTGATGCACATCAGCAGGGTCGACTTGCCGGAGCCGGAGCCGCCGATGATCGAGACCACCTCGCCTTTGTTCACCGTCAGGCTGACGCCCTTGACCACTTCCAGGTCGCCGAAGGATTTGTGTACGTTGTCGATCTCAATCATTTTCTTGCCACCTTCTTTCCAGACGAGCGCCGAGGCGAGCGACCACCAGGCTCATGACGTAGTAGATAAGGCCCGCGATGCACAGCACCAGCAGCGGTTCCTGGATGCGCGTGACGATGGTTTGCGAGGCGCGCAGCAGTTCGACGATGCCGATCCACATCACCAGCGCGGTGTCTTTCATCACCCCGAGTACCAGGTTCAGCCAGCCGGGGAACGCCACCCGCGTGGCCATCGGCAGGACGATCCAGCGCAGGTCCTGGAGGAAGCTCAGGCCCAGCGAGCGACTGGCCCGGCGCAGGGTCAGCGGCACCGACAGCACGCCACCGCGGACGATCTCGGTGAAGTACGCGGCGGTGTAGACCCCGAGCACGATGCAGCCGACGCTGAAGGCGCTGATATTCAGGCCGACGATGCTTTTCAGCGAATTGAACAAGACGAACTGGATCAGCAACGGCACGCTGCGAAACGCATCGAGTACCCAGGCCAGGGGCAGGCTGGCGCGCGGCAACAACGCCCGCAACAAGCCGAACAGCAGCCCGGCGACAGAGCCCAGGAGGATCGCCCAGAACGTCAGTTGCAGGGTGACCCAGGCGCCGTTGAGCAGGAACAGCAGGTCATTCCAGGAAAAGCTGGTGGAAAACATGGTCACCTCCTCAGTAGCGGAACAGTCGCCAGGCCATCAGCCTGGCTGCCGCGACGATCGCCTTGGCAATCAGGTAATACAGCACCGCGGCAATGGCGAAGAACTCGAAGGTGCGGAAGGTCTTGACGTTGTACTCCTGGGTTACCCCGGTGAGGTCATTGTTCAGGCCGACCACCACCCCCAGCGACGTCATCAATACCGCCCAGACCATCTGATTGCTCAGCGGATAGAAGACGATGCGCAACAACTGCGGGACGATGATCATCCGATAGGCCTGGAAGGCGCTCATGCCCAGGGAGCGCGCCGCGCGTACTTGCGTGTCGGGCACCGCCTTGAGGCCGCCGCGAAAGTTCTCCGCGAGATAACCGGCGTTGTTGAAGGTGATCCCGGCGAGCAGCGCGAACCATGAACTGACATGCAGGTCCAGCGAACCGAGGCCGAAGTAGAGGATGTAGATCTGGAACAGCGAAGGCGTGTTGCGGGCAATCGATACCCAGCCATTGCCGATGCCACGCAGCAACGGATTCCTGGTTTCGCGCATCACGGTCAGGGCCAGGGCGATCAGCACCCCGAAGACCATCGACAAGGCGGCGGTCTCGAAGGTGACGAGGGCGCCACCGAGCATGTCCGGCAGCGCGCGCAGGGCCGCGCGCCATTGAAAGGTGTAGTCAAACATGCGCGCGATTCTCCTGTGTGGTGGCCGGTGCCAGCCAGGCCGGCAGGCGCCCGCTGGCGTTGGCGGTACAGGCGGCATTGACGCATTCGGCCAGGCTGGCGAAGTGCACCTTGCGGCCGACCAGCCCGGGTGCGTAGTGGGCGTACTTGCCCGAGTTGGTCATCAGGGTGGTGGCGGCCGGCGGGATCACCGGTTCACCGAGCATGCACCAGCAGGTGTCGGTGACCAGGGTCGCGCCGAAGGCTTCGATCACCGCGATATACCCGGCGGTGCGCGCCTGCTCCAGGACCGTGCGCCCGCAGGTGATGGCAAGGACCACGTCGGGGTGCTTGCGCCAACCCCGGCAGAGACGGGCCAGATGGGCAAATTCGCCGAGGGAAAAGTGCGGGTTGCCCAGCGACACCACATCCACCCGCGGGTCGTCGGCACTGTTGAGTTCGCGCCAACTGAGCAGCAGGTCCTGCAGGCGGATTTTTTCCACCGGCAGCACCACATCCGGTTCCAGCACCTGGGCCGGGTCGAGGGCCTCCGGGGTCACCCCGGCGATATGAAACAGCGGCGCCGCGGAGGTGGTGGCGAAGGCCGCGCCGAAGGCTTTCAGGTCGTCCAGGCTCGGCTGGCGCTGCTCCAGCCCGAGCACCAGGGGAATCCGGCTGCCGGCCAGGGCGCCGATGTGATAACCGAGCAGCGGGTAGAACGAATCATCCAGTTCGCCCAGGGGCGGCAGTTCGATTTGCAGTCGGGCTTTGCGCTGGGCATCCAGGTGGCAGCCGATCAACGGCGCGCGCCCGGTCAGGGCAATGCAGATATCCAGGTAGTCGGGGTACTTCAGGGTGCGGGCGCCGAGCACGCTGTTGGCGTAGACCACGGCGTTGGATTCGGCCCAGACGATCTGTTCGCCGACCTTCGGCGCGCTGTCGAGCAAGTATGGCGCACAGGTGAAACTGAGCTGTGCGCCCATCGCCATATAGGCATCACCCAAGGCACTGGCGGGCACGCCCAGGGCCGGGGCGATGCCCAACTCGCGCCAGCGGCGCTGGTCCACGGAAATGGAATTGAGGGTGGTCGGGACACGCACGCGCGCGCCCCACTGCACCAGTTGTTCGGCAAAGCGCAGGCTCGCCGGGCCCGTATAGATGCAGCCGTCGATATGCGCCTGGGTCACGTCCAGCAAGGCGCGGGCGCCTTGCAGCTCGGCCATTTGCAGGATGATTTGCATGGCCACCTGGGCGGCCTTGCCATACTGGCCGTCAAGCAGGGCCAGGTCGTGCTCGCTGAGTTCGACGCGGCTGGCCGAGGGGCGGGCCTGCACCGGTGTAGTCGGTGCCTGCCAGTGATCGGCGGGAGGCTCGTCGAAGAGTTCCAGGCGGGCGCCATCGACCCGGGCAAAGGCCTTGCCGCGCAAGGCGGCAAAGGCCTCCCGGCCGATGCACAGCACCGGCAGGGAGCGTTGGAAAATCACCTGGGCCACCAGCACGCCAAGGCTCAGGATTTCGTCCGGTTCGGCCAACACCAGCGCCGCCGGCGCGTGACCGTTGCTGATCAACTCCATCATGACACTGCTGCCGGTACAGGAACCGCGACCGCTGGGTAGCGCCAGCACGCGGCCGGCCAGGTGTTCGCCACTGAGGGGATGATGGCGGTCGATCACCTCGCCACTGAACGGATCGACTCCGCCCCAGAAACTCAGGCCGACATCGGCGAACAGCAAGGGGCCTTGGCCGGCCCCCTCGACCAGGCTGCGTCCTGGCAGGGAAGTGAGCGTGCTGGGCATTCAGGTTTCCTCAGTAGTAGACGTGGGGCACGGTCAGGTCGGTCGGTGGAATCTCGGTCCCGACCCATTTGACGAACAGCTCCTTGTAACGTCCGGTACGCACCTGTTGGTTGATGAACAGGTTGAGGTAGTTGATCAGGCCGTACTCATTGCGCTTGGCGCCCAGCGAGACATAGTCGATCACGTACGGCGCGTTGCCGGCGACCTTCAGGTTCTTGTATTTGCCTGATTTGAGCGTAGCGGCTGCCACGGTGTTGGTGACGACGGTGGCGTCGATATGGCCCTGGGCGACGGCGAGGATGGTGTCGTTCTGCGATTGATAGGCGCGGAAGCTGCCGGTGCCCCAGCTCTTCTGGTCTTTTTCCAGGGCGAGGGCTTCAAAGGTGCCGCTGGTGTTGCCGACCGGCTTGCCCTTGAGGTCTTCGTACTTGTTGATACCGGTGTCGCTGCGGGTCAGTACCACCATCTGGAAGGCGAAGTAGGGCAGCGACAGGCCGACGGTCTTGGCCCGTTCGAGGGTGTCGGAGGTGGAGGCGACGATCACGTCGGCACGGCCCGAGACCAGCGCCGGAATCCGGTCCGGAAACGGCGTCTCGACGATCTCGGCATCGACCCCGAGGACTTTTGCCAGGTCGTTGCAGTAGTCGACGTCGAAGCCCACCGGTTTGTTGCTCTCATCGCGCGAGCCCATCGGTGGGAAGTCCAGGGTCACGGCGCAACGCAGCTTGCCCGAGCCGATGATGTCGTCGAGCTTGTCGGCCTGGGCCGTAGCGATAAAGGACGAACTGAGAACCACACTGAGCGCTGCGGCAAAAACGGGATTTTTCATGGAGACCTCGTTATCGGTGAGTGGTGTTGGCTGTCGTATTAGGAATTTCGTATACGATATTATATTAGCAATGAATGTGCCTGTTTCACTGTCAGGACATGAATTATTCGTCGGTCCTTGGGTTAGAGGGGTTGCCGGAAGGGAGAGGCTCAGGCGTTCGCCGATAGGGGGCGAGAGGGTGTTACAGAAGGGAGCATGTTTTCGCGACAGCGCCCTTTAAAGGAACACCGCCTTCAGCCAGTGCCGACTCGATCATTGACTCGGTCATTGTGGGAGCGGAGCTTGCCCGCGAAGAGGCCCTTGAGGCCGCCAAAAGCTTCGCGGGCAAGCTCCGCTCCCACAGTGACACCACACAACAGTGTTGTGGGTTTCAAGGGGATGGGAGGCTCAGCGCCGGCTGTCGCGGTATTGGCTGGGCGCCAGGCTGGTCAGGGCGCGGAACTGCCGGCTGAAGGCGCTGTGGTCGGTGTAACCGCAGCGCAGGGCGATTTCGGTGATCGGCAAGTCGGTGTCGAGTAACAGCCGCGAGGATTCTTCCAGGCGCGCCTTGTGGATCATCTGCCGTGGGGTGAGCTGGAACACCCGCTTGCAGTGACGCTCCAGTTGCGCCACGGAAAACCCGGCAATCGCCGTCAGTTCGGCCAGGCTGATGGACCGGGCGAAGTGGCTACGGATATGGGCGTCCACCGCGGCGAGTTTCGGGAAGGCCGGGTGGCTGGACTGCGGCAGTTGCAGATCGCGGGAGATCCCGGCGAGGCCGACGATACGGCCTTGCGGGTCATACAGCGCGAGTTTGTGGGTCAGGCACCAGATCGGCTGGTTGCCGTAATAGAGGTGCAGTTCGAGTTGGTCGGCCAGCTCGCGACCGCTCGACAGCACCCGCCGATCCTGCGCGGTGTACAGCGGGCCGAAGCGTTCCGGGAAGACCATGTCGGCGGTACGCCCGAGCAGCTCGGTACTCGCCTTGAAGCCGCAGCGCCGCGCCAGGGTCTGGTTGACGAAGGCGTAGCGGGCCTCGCAGTCCTTGATGAAGAACACCACGTCCGGCAGGGTATCGAGCAGTGGCGCCAGCGCCTGCAGACTGCTCAGCAGGGTCGGCAGGTCGCAGGGTTTGAAGTGGCTGAGCGAGGCGTACATGGCGCTGGAAGTCTGGGGGCGATCCGCTGGATCATAGAGGCTCGGCGCCGGGCCCGGAAGCCCCGGGCCGGGATTCAGGCCGGCGGCGAGTCGTCCAGGCACAATAAGGTCTCGATTCGTGCCGGGCTGAAAGGCGGACGCGGTGCCGAGGGTTGCCAGCCGAACAGGTGTTGCGCGGCGGCGCCACAGACCCGGCCCTGGCAGGCCCCCATCCCGCAGCGGCTGGCCAGTTTGGCCTCGCGCCAGTCGGCGTGGGCGGCCAGTGCGGAGTAGGGCACATCTTCGCAGCGACATACCAGGGTATCGGGCCGGGCCAGTGACTTGAGCCGCGGGTTGAGCCTGAAGCTGTGCTGCAAGGCGTCGGCAAAGCCCTGCCAGCGTGCCCGTTGCGGCCACAAGGCCTGGGCTTGCGGACGCTCACCGACCGCCGCGTGACCGGCAATCGTGCCTTCGATCAACGCCAGTTCACTGCCGCCGAAGCCGGTGCATTCTCCCGCCGCATAGTGATCGACACGACTGCTGGCTTGCCAGGCATCGACCGCCAGCGCCTGGCCATCGAGTGCGCAGCCCAGCGCCTGGCCCAGCTGGGTGTTGGGGATCAGGCCGAAGCCGCAGGCCAGGCGCTCGCAGGCCAGCTCGACGATCTTGCCCTGTTGTTGCAGGCGCACGCCTTCCAGGCGGTCGCTGCCCAGGGCGGCGAGGACATGGCTGTCGGTTCGATAATGGCGGTCGAACAGGCTGAACGATTGCAGCAGCTTGCCGGGCCAACGCGGCAGTTGCGCGGCGAAACCGGTGACGGCGCGGGCGCTTGCCTGCTCGGCGATACGCAGCAGCCGGGCACCGTTGTGTCTGGCCGTCGCGGCGCTGGCCAGCAGCAATGGCCCGCTACCGGCAATCACCAGGCGCTCATCGCGCACCGGCAATCCGCCCTTGATCAGCGCCTGGAGTCCGCCGGCCCCGGTTACCCCGGGCAAGGTCCAGCCAGGGAAGGGCAGCAGCAATTCACGCGCGCCGGTGCACAAGATCAGCTTGTCGTAAGCGATGACCCAGCCGCGCTCATCGTCCTCGACCAGCAGCTGTTTCGGCCCGGCACAGGCAATCACCCGGGTGCTGGTATGGCGCCGGATATTGCCGTGGCGCTCCAGTTGCTCGCGCAGATTACGGGCCTGGTCCGGCAGCTTGGCCTGGGGGCCGTCGCGCCAGATTTGCCCGCCCGGCAGCGGGTTGTCGTCGAGAATCACGATCCGCGCGGCGCTTGGCGCGGCGGCGAGCGCGGCGGCCATGCCGGCGGGACCGGCACCGATGATCAGCAGGTCGGCGTAGTCGCTCATGTCCGGGTCTCCACGTGCATGCCGTCACGACAGAGGGTCTGGCAGGCCAGTCGGCGGCGGCCGTCGATATTTACCCGGCATTCCTGGCATATGCCCATGCCGCACAGCGGTGCGCGGCGTTGGCCAGTGACCGCGGTCCGCGTGCAGCCGTCGCCGGCCAGGGCCAGGGCTGCCGCGACGCTGGTGCCTTCGGCAACCCTCAGGGTGCAACCATCCAGGATCAATTCAGGCATAAACGGCTTCCCCGAGAAAACGTTGCGGCAAATAGGGTTGTGCGGCCAGCGGCGGCGTTTCATTGAACAGTTGCGCCACCAGCAGGTCGGCGGTACCGGGGGCCGTGGTGACCCCCAGGCCTTCATGGCCGACGGCCAGCCACAAGCCTTGGCGTTGCGGGTGCTGGCCCACCAGCGGCAGGCCGTCGGGGCTGGCGGCGCGAAAGCCGGTCCAGGCGCGGATAGCATTGAGTTGTGCCAGTCCGGGCATGTACTCGGTGGCGCGCCTGAGCATCTTGGCGAGCATCCAGCCTTCGACCTGCGGGTCAGTGGTGCCGAATTGCCGCGAGGCGCCGATAAACAGCTGCCCGGTCGGGCGCGGCTGGATATTGCAGGCCGCCGAAGGGCCAGTGGCGTTGTGGGCGCTGGTGACATAGCCGAGTTCCACCAGTGTGTGGGTGACTTTACCGGGGTAGCGGTCGGTGATCAGCAAGTGGCCCTTTTTTGGCACGATCGGCAGCTCCGGGCACAGCTCGCTGGCCTGGACGCCATTGGCCAGGATCACCGCGTCGGCATCCAGCCAGTGACCGTCGGCGAGGCGCACGCGGTTGCCGTCGACTTCACTGACTCGCGCCCGGCGTTGGCTGATATTCGTGGTTTCGAGCATCCAGCGGGCCGTCGCCGGTGCATAGAGAATGCCGTCGCCATTGATCAGCAGTCCGCCTTCCAGGCCTTCGCGCAATTCCGGCTCGCGCTGGCGCAAGGCGCTGCTGTTGAGCAACTCGCAGGCTACGCCCCGGGCCCGCAGGTTCAGGTATTTGCCCTGGGCGACGGCCATTTCTTCAGCGTTGGCCGCCAGCCACAGGGTACCGTTGCCGCGGTAGGCGCAGCCGTCGGGGAGTGTCGCCGCCGTTTCACGCCAGCGTTGCAGGGAGTACTGACTCAGCGCCAGCTCGGCGGGGTTGTCGTCGAGCACCAGCAAATGGCCCATGCCCGCCGCCGTCGCCCCGGGCAGGCCGGCGTCCAGCACCAGGACCTGCAAGCCGCGCCGCGCCAGCGCCTGGGCACAGGCGGCGCCAATGATGCCGGCGCCGATCACGATCACATCGGCCACCCGGCCCTCGTTCACGGGCGGATGCCCCAGGCGAACGGGTCGTCCTGTTCGATGATCAGGCTGGCTTCGGCGCTGATAAAGGCGCGGCCGCGAATGGTCGGCACGATGCGTTCGCCGAGCCGCTCGTAGGACCCCTCGAATTCGCTGCCGATAACGCTGGCCTGACGCCAGATCTGCCCCGGCTGCAACTTGTCATCGGCCGCCAGGCAGGCCAGTTTGGCGCTGGTCCCGGTACCGCAAGGGGAGCGGTCGTAGGCCTTGCCGGGACAGAGGACGAAGTTGCGACTGTCAGCGCGCGGGTCAGCGGCGAACAGCTCGATATGATCGATCAGCCCGCCATCTTCACCGCGAATGCCCTGGGCCTCCAGGGCTTGCTGGACGGCGAAGGTATAGGCGGTCAGGGCCTCGAGATTGTCGCCGGCAATGTCCAGGCCGTGCTCGGCGATCAGGAAAAACCAGTTGCCGCCCCAGGCGATATCGCCAATGACCTGGCCGATGCCCGGTACCTCCAGCGCCAGGGCTTTCTGGTAACGATAGGCCGGGACGTTGCGCACGCTGACCGAATGGTCTTCGTGCAACGTCGCCTGCACCGTGCCCACCGGTGTCTCGATGCTGTGGGTGCCGGGGCCGATCTTGCCCAGGTGCGCCAACGAAGCCACCAGGCCGATGGTGCCGTGGCCGCACATGCCGAGGTAACCGCTATTGTTGAAGAAAATCACCCCGGCACAGGCATTCGGGTCCACCGGCTCGCAGAGCAGGGCGCCGACCAGCACATCGCTGCCGCGCGGTTCGAGCACGCAGGCCGCGCGCCACCGGTCATGTTGTTCAGCCAGGCGCTGGCGCCGTTCGGCCATGCTGCCGTTGCCCAGGTCAGGAAAACCGGCGATCACCAGGCGGGTGGGTTCGCCGCCGGTGTGGGAGTCGATCACGCTGATGCGTTTCATGGGAGGGCCACGTCCGTTCAGATAAGTGAAGGCAAGAGTGGCCTGCGCAGGGGCGTGTCGGCTTGAGGGATTTAGCCGGTACCGATGACGAAATCAGCACAGTGCGTTGCGTCGCTCAGTGACTGTGGGGCAGGTGCTCGAACAGGGTCTTGCAGACACCGGCAATATGCTCGTCGAGCAATTTCACCGCGAGGTCGACGTCACCGGCGCGGCAGGCCGCGAGGATTTCCCGGTGTTCGTGGTCGGCGCGCTCCTTGCCGGCGGAAAGGCTCATCTGCATGCGCAGGTAGCGCTCCAGCTTGTCGTTGACCGAGCGGATCAGACCCACCAGAAACGGCCGTTGCGCCGGCTCGTAGAGGCAGGCGTGCAGTTCCCAGTTGAGTTCGGCCCAGCGGCCGACGTCATCTTCGCCGATGAATTCCTGGCAGATGCGTTCGGCGCGGGTAAAGGTCTCTTCGGTCATGTTCGGAATCGCCAGGCGCAGCACCTTGTCTTCCAGCAGCATGCGCACTTCGAACATCTGCGCCAGTTCCGCATCGGACACCCGCGTGACCATCGCCCCGCGATTGCGCTGGAACATCACCAGGCCTTCGGCCTCCAGGCGCTTGAGGGCTTCGCGCACCGGAATCTTGCTGACGTTGAACTGGCGGGCGATATCGTCCTGGCGAATCGGCTCATCCTCGGCGAAATGCCCGGCGACGATGGCGTCGCGCAGGTGCCGGGTGATGATTTCCGAGGTCGACGGCGAATTGCCGAGGTCGGGGGCGTTGAGTTTTGGTAGGGCCACGGTTCTGATCGTTCGAGATGATTTGTGCAGATGGTATACGAAATCGTGTTGCTGGTCCTGAGGGATGAGTTGAACGATCCCGTCATTCGCTCCGGCGACAGCTACCACGGGGGTTGCCCCTGTGCTTGGCTCAGGGCGCGGCGCCAGGTGCTGACCGGGCGGTATTGAGCGAAAAACGCCTCCCCTTTTTCCGAGCTGCCGTTTAGAGTCATTGGCTTTTGGGGACAGTGACAGGCTTTCCCCTGACGGCTTAGGGAAGAGAGTCATGCAACGCTTTGATCGCAGTTCCGTGTCACCGCCGAGTTTTTTGCAAGGTCCGGAGGCCAGGGCCAGCAGGCAGACACTGGTTAACTATTGGCTTGCTGGCCAAACGAGGAGGGCGCAAACCCGGGCCCCGCTATTTCGGCTCGATCTGGAATACGAGTCCGTCCATATCAGTCTGAAGCGATTGTTTCACGGCAAATGTGCGTTCTGCGAAAGTGCGGTTCCCACGTCCCCCTACCGATTTCGTCCGGACAGTGGTGTCACGCCTGTCGAGCAAACGTCAAACGCTCATCTGTATTACGTCTGGCTGAGCGACGCCTGGGAGAACATCTATTCCATCTGTACGGGATGTAAGCCTGACCGGCCAGGTCACTTCCCCGTCCTGGGCAAACGCGTGTCGGTGCCTACCGAAAAACTATTGCAATATTACGCGGCGCAGGACCTGGGCTTATGGCGCGGCTATCCGCTGAAAGAACGCAATGCCTTGCTTGATCCTTGTGAGCAAAGGCGTTTCGATACTCACCTGTGCGCTGATCTTTCCGGGAGGCTTTTCCCCCTGACCGAGCGTGCTTTTGAAACGATCAGTCATTTCAATCTCGATCGCGCTGAGCTGGTTGAGCGACGTGGCGACATACTGCGGAAATACTTCCGCACCTTGATCGGTGAGACGCTTCCTCAGTTGCGCCAGGATGGACGGGAAACCGCGCCAATCTTTGACTTCGAACTATTGGAGTTTGGTGGCCTCTGGTACCTGCTGTGTCGTGCTATTGCCTTGGAACTCATGCCGGTCGGAGCGCAGCGATTTTCCCTGTCGCCCATGGGCCTGAAGGCGACATTCCGGAAAATCGTTCGCGGCAAGGGGTATGAGTCTCGGCTTGAAGGGCTTGAGCTCCGCTTGGAACAACAGCTGTGGAAAGTTATCTCCCGTGATCCGGGGCGGGCGTCCAGCTATTCCCCGCTGGTATCGATTCGCTTGAATAATTTCAAGGGCATCGAGGAACTCGAATTGCTCATGCCTGCCGCGCAGGAGGCCCCGGCTTCGAGCCCGAAGCCCACTCAACCGGCCCTGCTGATCCTGGGTGAAAACGCTGCCGGCAAAAGCTCCATCCTCGAAGCCACGGCCCTGGCGCTCTGTACCGAGCAAGCCCGCGCACAATTACCGGTCGATGTGGCATCGTTGCCCCTCGATCCCGAGCTGTTGGGCGCGGGGCTGGTGCCGCGATGCGCCTCGGCGACGGTGACCGTGACCTTCGAGGATGCCAGCCAACGAGAGCTGACCATCGCCGGCGCGGGCTACCGGCCCGCGGGCACGGCCATCGCGCCGCCGGTCTTTGCCTACGGCGCCTTCCGCCAATACCAGAAGCAGGTACGGCGCTACAGCCCGGGCAAATCGATCATCAACCTTTTCGACGCCACGGCGCTGCTGTCCAACCCGGAAAAATGGCTGCTGGGCCTCAAGCAGGTCGAGTTCGACAGCGTGGTGCGCGCCCTGCGGGATATCCTCTCGATCGAAGGCGAGTTCGAGGTCATGGAGCGCGACTTTGCCAACCAGCGCTGCCTGATCGTCACGGCGGCTGCCGGTAGCCGGACCCTGTGCCGGACCCCGCTGAGCCTGGCGTCCTCAGGCTATCGCTCGGTACTGGCGATGGTCTGCGACATCATCCAGGGCCTGATGAGCCGGCGCATCAATCCCCACTTCGAAAGCCTGGAAAGCGCCCAGGCGGTGGTCCTGATCGACGAAGTCGAGGCCCATCTGCACCCACGCTGGAAAATCCAGATCATGGGCGCGCTGCGCAGCGCCTTGCCGAACGTGACCTTTATCGCCACCACCCACGATCCGCTGTGCCTGCGCGGCATGCGCGAGGGCGAGGTGATCGTCATGCAGCGGGTTGCCAGCGAGGACAATCCCGACAGCGATTGGCCGGTGATGGTGGAGCAGGTAGTCCGCCTGCCCAACGTCAGCCAGCTGACCATCGAGCAACTGCTGACCTCGGACTTTTTCAGCCTCACCTCCACCGACCAGCCGGACACCGAGCGCGAGCTGGCAATGTTCGCCGATCTGCTCGCCGCCCGCGAGCAGGGCCAGCCTCTGAGCGAGGCGCAGGACCACGCCTGGAGTCGCTTCCAACGGGATATCAGCGATGCCCTGCCGGTGGGGGCTACCGAAGTCCAACGGCTGGTGCAGGAAGCGGTGGTGGAGTACCTGCAGAACCGTCGCCAGGCCAGCGCGCTCAAGCTCGTTGAACTGCGCCAGGAGTCCAAAAAAAGAATCCTCGCTGTCCTGGGGGGGATCTGAATATGCGCGCCGTGACCCGCAGCACTGCCAAGGCACCGGAGGCCCTGTCCGGAGCCGACTCGCCCGCCGCCAAGGAGCTGCAGAAGCTCACGGCCTGGTTCGCCGCACCCGACGGCAGCCCGCCGGCTTTTGCGG
Organism: Pseudomonas sp. MWU13-2105; assembly: GCF_023242315.1. GTDB lineage: Bacteria > Pseudomonadota > Gammaproteobacteria > Pseudomonadales > Pseudomonadaceae > Aquipseudomonas. The sequence continues at coordinate 194,049 of NZ_JALLIY010000005.1, read as the reverse complement.
TGTACAAGGCTGACAGCGTCAAGCAGCAGCTCGACGCCCTGTTCCACGGCAAATGTGCCTATTGCGAGAGCTTCTTCGCCTCGACCGCGCCGGTAGATGTCGAGCACTACCGGCCCAAGGGCGCGGTATCCGAGGACGCCAGCCATCCCGGTTACTGGTGGCTGGCCATGGACTGGGACAACCTGTTGCCCAGTTGCATCGACTGCAACCGCAAGCGCAAGCAGGTCACCCCCAGGCTGTCAGCCAAGCTGCTGACGCTGCGGGACGACCGCCAGGGTTTCAATCAGGGCGGCCTGCTGCTTTCCGGCAAGAAAGACAGCTTCCCGATCCTCGGCCAGCGGGCCATGTCCGCCGCGCAGGGCTTTGCCGACGAGTACCCGCTGCTGCTCGACCCATGTCGCGACAACCCGGACGAACACCTGAAGTTTCATATCGACCGGAGCAACCTGATCGGCCTGGTGCTGCCCCGGCCGCACACGGGTACTGACTTGCCGCCGGGGGCGGCGGCCGGCACCGCCCGGGAGGGCAACCTCGAGGAAGCACTGGCGGCCGGCTTGAGCCTCAAGGGCAGCGTTTCGATTCATGTCTACGGCCTGAACCGACTGGGCCTGGTGCAGGAGCGCACGCGGCTGCTGCGCCAGCTGGAATTCCTGGAAATGCTTGCGCTGGAAGTGGGGGCCATGGCGGATGAGTTGTTGCTTGATCCCACGGCATTGCCCCCGAAGGTGGTCGATGCCGCCAGGCGCCTGTACTTCCTCCAGGACCAGATCCTTGGGCAAATGAAACGCATGGCCCGGCCCGAAGCACCTTACTCCGCCATGGTCCGGGCCTGGATCGAGGACTTCAAGGTACGGCTCCAGGCCTGACTAGGGCGCCGTTTCGGCGCTGCGCAGACCCTGGTGCTCGGCCACCACGCGCAAGGTCTTGAGGCTGACCATCGGCGCGTCGACCACGAACTGATTGGCCAGCCAGGACGGGATATCGCCGGCCGGCTCGGCTTGCAGCTCATAGGTCACGCGGGTCTGCGTGTCGCTTTCCGGACGCATGGTCCAGGTGCCTTTCATCTGCCTGACGCGGATCTGTCCCGGCACGCTCGGTACGAAGCCGGGCACCGCCTCCAAATGGCGGGTCAGGCTACCGTCGTCGGCGCGCTCGCTGTGTACATGGATCACCATGTCACGGGTCTGCGCCGGCCACGGTAACGCGGTGGTCAGATAGACCCAGGTGTCGTCGCCGTCATTTTTCAGCAGGCGCATATCGGCACAGGCATACAGCCATTTGCAGGCGACCCGCAGGTTTTCCTGCAGGTTGCTCAGGGTGCCGACATCGGCGTTGATCCGCGTCTCGCCGCGAAAGCTCTGGTAGCGCGAGCCCGGGACGTGGCTCAGGTAGACCTGGATACCGTCTTCGTCCTTGGCCAGGCGCCAGTCCGGCGGCGCCGCCAGTGTCGAGGTGCAGAGGAGGGCACTGGCCAGCGCGGTCGCAGATAACAGGATGTTCATTCGGATCTCCGGGTTGCACGGCCGATAATGCCTGGCTACCCGGATATAACACCCCTGGCCCGGGTTTTATTCAATGGGCGCCGGCAGCTTTATTCAAATCGCCTTCGCTCCATTGGGTATAGACGCAGGCATCGGCACTGGCCCAGCGCACGCGCAGCCGATCACCGGCCTTGAGTGGCATGCCGGTGGCCGACAGCGCCTTGACCGTCATCGCCGTGCCGCCGTCGGTGACCACGCTGCAGGTCTGGCTTTCGCCCAGGAAGAGCATTTCAGCGACCTTCGCCGGCACCTCGTTCCAGCCCGCCGGCAAGGGTTCGGCCGCGGCCTGTTCGAGGCTCAGTGCCAGGGCTTTCTCCGGACGCACCATCAGCAACAGCGGCTGCTCGTCACCGATCCCGGATGTCGGTCGGATCGCCAGGGCCTGGCCCTCGAAATCCGCCACGGCATTGCCGCGGGCCTTGAGCTTGAGGAAGTTCGAGTTGCCGAGGAACGAGGCGACAAAGGCGTTCGGCGGGTTCTGGTAGAGGTCGTAGCCGCTGCCCAGGCCGACGATCTTGCCGTGGCTGAAGATGGCGATGCGCTGGGACAGGCGCATGGCTTCCTCCTGGTCATGGGTCACGTAGACGATGGTGATACCCAGCCGGCGATGCAGTTGGCGCAGTTCGTCCTGCAGGTCTTCGCGCAGTTTCTTGTCCAGGGCGCCGAGGGGTTCGTCCATCAGCAGGATGCGCGGTTCGTAGACCAGCGCCCGGGCAATCGCCACGCGCTGTTGCTGGCCGCCGGAGAGCTGCGAAGGGCGGCGATGGGCAAAGGTTTCCAGCTGCACCAGCTTGAGCATGGCCTCGACCCGGCGCTCGCGCTCGGCGCTGCCGAGCTTGCGCAGGGTCAGTGGGAAGGCGATGTTGTCGCGCACCGACAGGTGCGGGAACAGCGAGTAACGCTGGAACACCATGCCGATATCGCGTTTGTGCGGCGGCACTTTGACCAGGGACTGTCCGCCCACCAGGATCTCGCCGCTGCTGGGTGTCTCGAAACCGGCCAGCATCGACAGGGTGGTGCTTTTGCCCGAGCCGCTGGAGCCGAGGAAGGTGAGGAATTCACCCTCCTGGATATCCAGGGAAATATTGTCCACGGCGGCGAAGTCGCCGTAGTGCTTGTTCAGGTTGCGCAGGCTGACCAGGGGGCGGTCGCTGGACTGCGCGGGGTCTTTGATCACGGCACTCATGTTCTACTCCAGGGCGCTCAGGGGCGCAGTTCATTGCGCCGGCGCAGGGCGGCGGCGAGCACCATCACCAGTACCGACAGGGCGATCAGCAGCGTCGAGGCGACGGCGATCACCGGGGTCAGGTCCTGGCGCAGGGTGGTCCACATTTTTACCGGCAAGGTTTGCAGGGTCGGGCTGGCCATCATCACGCTCAGCACCACTTCATCCCACGACACCAGGAAGGCGAACAGCGCGCCGGCGACCATGCCAGGGCGAATCGCCGGGAAGGTCACCTTGAACACCGCCTGCAGGCGCGAAGCCCCGCAGATCACCGCGGCATCCTCGATCGACTGGTCGAACAGCTTCAGTGAGTTGATGATCGAGATAATGGTGAAGGGCAGTGCGACGATCACGTGGCTGACCACGAAGGCGAACAGCGTTCCGGTGTAGCCCAGCTTGAGAAACAGCGCGTACACCGCCACCGCGATGATCACCAGCGGCACGATCATCGGCAGGGTGAACAGGCCGTAGAGCAGTTCCCGGCCGGGGAAGCGCCCGCGGACCAGGGCGAAGGCGGTCGGCAGGCCGAGGGCGACCGCGCAGAAGGTGGTCAGGATCGCCACTTTCAAACTGGCCAGGGCGGCGTTCATCCAGTCCGGGTTGGAAAAGAACTGGGCGTACCACTTCAGCGTCCAGCCCGGCGGCGGAAACACCAGCCACTGGGAGGAGCCGAACGACAGCAGGACGATGAACACGATCGGCAGCAGCAGGAACAGGGCGATCAGCCCGGTGGTGAGGTAGAGGCCCAGGCGCAGGCGCCGGCTCATGGCATTCGGGGTCAGGAGCATGCTGGCTTACCTCGCGTTACTGGCGCCGACCGGGGATTCCGGCTGGAGCTTCAGGTAGAAGTAGAACAACACCAGGGTGATCAGGACCAGCAGGGCGGCACCGGCGCTGGCCAGGCCCCAGTTGAGGAACGACTGCACCTGTTGAATGATGAACTCCGGCAACATCATGTTCTGCGCACCGCCGAGCAGGGCCGGGGTGACGTAGTAACCGAGGGACATGACGAAGACCATCAGCCCGCCGGAAAACAGTCCCGGCCGGCACAGCGGCAGGAACACCCGCAGGAAGTTGCGCCACGGACTGGCGCCGCAGATGGCCCCGGCCTGCAGGATCATCGGGTCGATGGCCTGCATGGTTGCCTGCAACGGCAGGACGATGAACGGGATCATGATGTAGCTCATGCCGATCACCACGCCGGTCAGGTTGTGCACCATCTCCAGCGGCTGGTCGATGATGCCCATGGCCATCAATGCCTTGTTGATCACTCCGGAGGCCTGTAGCAGCACCAGCCACGAATAGGTCCGGGCCAGCAGGCTGGTCCACATCGACAGCAGCACGATGCTCAGCAGCCAGCGGCCCCAGCCACGCGGTACCAGGGTAATCGCCCAGGCCAGGGGAAAGCCCAGCAGCAGGCTGAACAGGGTGACCAGCCCGGCCACCGAAAAGGTGTTGAGCAGGACACGCGCATAGGCCGAGTTGGCGAACAGTTGCTGATAGTTTTCCAGCCCCGGCGTGGGCTCCAGCACCCCGCGCAGCAACAGGCCGATCAGCGGCGCGAGGAAAAACAGGCCGAGGAACAGCAGGGCGGGTAACAGGTTACCCGCCCCCCGCCAGCGCTGCGCATACGTGGAGGACTGCTGCATGACCGCCGCCTTGCTGCTGGCCTGGCCGGCAGCGCCTGGGGCGCTCCCGGTCGGACGGGTGTCAGGGGAAAGCGTGGCCGCCATTTTCATTTGACCAGCCATTCGTTCCACCGTGTCGCAATGGCCGGACCGTTCTTGGCCCAGTATGCGAAGTCGAGGGTGATCTGATCCTTAGCGTAGGCAGTCGGCAGGTTCGGTGCCAGTACCGAGTCCAGGCGCGCGACGCTGTCGACGTTGACCGGGGCATAGGCGGTCAGGTTGGAGAAGTCGGCCTGGCCCTTGGCGCTGCTGGCGTTGGCCAGGAACTTCATGGCCGCTGCCTTGTTTTTCGTGCCTTTGGGTACGACCAGGATGTCGGCCATGACCAGGTTCTGTTTCCAGCTCACACCGACCGGTGCGCCGTCCTGCTGCAAGGCGTAGATCCGGCCGTTCCAGAACTGGCCGAGGCTGGCTTCGCCGGAGGCCAGCAACTGTTGGGATTGCGCGCCGCCGCCCCACCAGACGATGTCTTTCTTGATGGTGTCGAGTTTCTTGAAGGCGCGATCCAGGTCCAGCGGGTAGAGCTTGTCGGACGGCACGCCGTCGGCCAGCAGGGCCAGTTCCAGTACGCCGGGGCTCGGCCATTTGTAGAGGGCGCGTTTGCCGGGGTAGGTCTTGGTGTCGAACAGGGCGCTCCAGTCCTGCGGCTTGCCGGCGCCCAGCTTGCCTTCGTTGTAGCCGAGCACGAAGGAGAAGTAGAACGAACCGACGCCATGGTCGGAGACGAAACGCGGGTCGATCTTGTCGCGCTGGATCTGGCTGAAGTCCAGCGGTTCGAGCAGGCCTTCGGCGGCGGCGCGCAAGGCGAAGTCGGCTTCGACGTCGACCACGTCCCACTGCACGTTACCGCTTTCGACCATGGCCTTGAGCTTGCCGTAGTCGGTGGGTCCGTCCTGGACCACAGTGATGCCGCTGGCCTTGCTGAACGGATCGGCCCAGGCCTGTTTCTGCGCGTCCTGGGTACTGCCGCCCCAACTGACGAAGTTGACGCTGTCGGCGGCGATGGCGAAGGAACTGCCGATTGCCAGGAAACCCGCGAGCACTGCCGCGGTTGCACCTTTGTTCAACACCATTTTCACGCCCTCATTTGTTGTGTTTTTGAGCGGGTTGTTGATGCCCGCCTATCGGGAGCAGTAGGTCCATCTGAGCCTTTAAAGGCGACCGTGCCAAGGGCATTTTGTTGTGCTTTCCCTGTCGGGGGCACTTGGCAAATATCTCCGGTCTACGGAATATCATATTATGGTATTCCAAACTTTCTGCAAGCACTTTGCCTTACCGGTGATCCGGCCTTGGCGCTTTTTTTGTGGGTGAATCAGGGTTGCGGGAAGGGGAGGCTTTCCACCACCTGCAGATCGTAGCCGGTCAGCCCGGCATATTTGAGTGGCGGGCCCAAGTGGCGCAGTTTGCCGACGCCGATGTCCTGCAGTATCTGTGCCCCGGTGCCGATCTCCGAATAGATCCGCGATTGCGAACGGCTGTACTGGCGCGGTGGCCGGGTCAGTTGCGGTACACGCTCGAGCAGGGCCTGCGACGACTCATGGTTGGCCAGCACCACGACGACGCCGCGGCCTTCCTCGGCGACCCGTTGCAGCGCGGCCCAGAGCGTCCAGTTGCTCGGCCCGTGGTACTCGGCGCCGACCAGGTCGCGCAGTGGATCGATAACGTGGACCCGGACCAGCGTCGGTATCTCGCGCTGGATATCGCCCATCACCATGGCCATGTGCACGCCGCCTTCAATGCGGTCCTCGAAGGTGATCAGGCGGAAGGTGCCGTGCACGGTCGGCAGTTCCCGTTCGCCGATCCGCAGCACCGTGTGCTCGGTGCTCAGACGATAGTGGATCAGGTCGGCGATGGTGCCGATGCGGATGCCATGTTTGCGTGCAAACACTTCCAGGTCAGGGCGCCGGGCCATGCTGCCGTCATCGTTCATCACCTCGACGATCACCGAGGCCGGGGTCAAGCCGGCCAGGCGCGCCAGGTCGCAGCCGGCCTCGGTGTGCCCGGCGCGGGTGAGCACGCCACCTTCGCGGGCGCGCAGGGGGAAGATATGCCCGGGTTGGACCAGGTCTTCGGCGCGGGCATCGGCGGCCACCGCGGCTTCGATGGTGCGGGCGCGGTCGGCGGCGGAAATGCCGGTGGTCACGCCGTGGGCCGCCTCGATGGACACGGTGAAGGCGGTGCTGAAGGCGCTGCCGTTGCTCGGCACCATCTGTTCCAGGCCCAGGCGCCGGCAATGCTCGTCGGTCAGGGTCAGGCAGATCAGCCCGCGAGCCTCGCGGGCCATGAAGCTGATAGTCTGGGCGTTGCAGCAGTCGGCGGCGATCAGCAGGTCGCCTTCGTTTTCGCGATCTTCGTCGTCCACCAGCAGGACCATCTTGCCCTGGCGGTAGTCGTCGATGATGTCCTGGATACGGTCAAAGGCCATGGCGGCGCTCGCTCTGTATGAAAGTGTGATTTATGGTATACCATAATACAAAATCAACCAGCAATGAGGTCATCGATGAAGGCTTACTGGATTGCCCATGTAGATGTCACGAACCCCGAGCAATACACCGAGTACAGCAGTCGCGCTCCGGCGGTCTTTGCCCGCTACGGCGGACGAATGCTGGCACGGGGCGGGCGCGCCGAGGCGCTGGAGGGCCGGGAAACGCCACAGCGCAATGTGGTGATCGAGTTCGATTCCTACGACCAGGCGCTGGCCTGCTATCGTTCGGCGGAATATCAGGCGGCGCGCGGGCACCGCGAAGGCGCGGCCCGTGCTGAAGTGATCATTGTCGAGGGCATGGCGCCCTGAGGGCGCTCAGCGGATAAAGTGAATCTTGCCGCTGTCGTCGTTGCCGATGTAGATGCCGTAGACCCCGGCCTGGCGTTCCTCGATGTAGCGTTCGAGGATCTGCCGGATCGCCGGGTAGTAGATGCAGTCCCAGGGGATGTTCTCGGGCGCGAAGAATTGGTAGTCGAGGGTTTCCGGTCCGAACTGGCCGGTGATCTCCAGCGCGACGGCGCGGAAGATGATGTACACCTCGCTGATTTTCGGCACGCTGAAGATCGAGTAGGGCGAGAGGATTTCAGCGCGCACGCCGCTCTCTTCCCAGACTTCGCGCAGGGCCGCCTGCTCGGTGGTCTCGCCCGCTTCCATGAAGCCCGCCGGCAGGGTCCAGGTGCCGGGCCGTGGCGGGATCGCCCGTTGGCACAGCAGGTATTTGCCATCACGCTCGATGATGCAACCGGCGATGATTTTCGGATTGACGTAGTGAATGTAGCCGCAGCCCGCGCACATCAGGCGTTCATGGGTGTCGCCCGGCGGCACTTGCCGGCTGAGGTCGGCAGCGCCGCACTGTGGGCAGAAGCGTGGGCTGGACATCTCAGCGCCCCATGCGCGGTTCTTTGAGAGCGATGGGGGCGGTGATCTCGGGGGCCGGGCCGGTCTCGTCCTGCTTGCGCTTGAGATACTCCAGCGCCACCTTGGCCGCCGCGCGCACATGGTCGACCGAGGCTTGGTGGGCGGCCAGCGGGTCGCCGCTCTTGATCGCCTCGACGATGCGCTCCATTTCCTGATTGCTGGCGCCGCGCCGGTTTTCCTGGGACACCGAGGTGGCCCGCAGGTAGCTGATCCGCGCCTGCAACTGGCGTAGCTGGGTGGCCGCGGCACGGTTGCCCGAGCCCTCGAGCAGGACGTCGTAGAAGCCTTGCACCGAGTCGATCACCTGTTGCAGCTCGCCGTCCTTGAGGGTCTTGCGATTGACCTCCAGGGCCTTTTCCAGGGCCTTGATGTCCTTGGCCTTGGCCCGCAGGGTGAACAGCTGGACGATCAGGCCTTCCAGCACACAGCGCAGTTCGTAGATATCGACCGCGTCGTCCAGGGTGATGATGGCAACGCTCGGGCCCTTGGCGTCGGCGAACGCCACCAGGCCTTCGGACTCCAGGTGCCGCAAGGCTTCGCGCACGGAAGTGCGGCTGACGCCGAGGCGTTCGCAGAGGTCGCGCTCGACCAGGCGGTCCCCCGGCATGAGTTGGAAGTTCATGATGGCGCTTCGCAGCTTGTCCAGCACGATTTCGCGCAGGGTAACGGGGTTGCGATTGACCTTGAAGCTGTCGTCGAGTGGCAGGCGTTTCATGGGATCCGCTCTAAAAGTTCGTGGGGCCGATCGAGGGCCGAAATCATCGGCAAGCTTATCATGCGGCGCTCCTGCGCGTCGGCTCGGACCATGGCAAAACCTCAGGCCAGCGCCGGCAACGGGCCGAGCTTGCCCTTGTGGTAGACCATCGGCGTGACCGCTTGCTCGGGCAGGATCAGGTTCTTCACCGCGCCGACGATGATGGCGTGATCGCCGCCGTCGTATTCGCGCCACAGCTCACACTCGATGATCGCCGTGGCCTTGTCCAGCAGCGGGTTGCCCAGGGCGCTGAGGTGCCAGGCGATGCCCTTGGCCTTGTCCTTGCCTTTACCGGCGAAGGCGTAGGCTTCGGCGGTCTGCTCGGCGGACAGCAGGTGGATCGCGAACTGCTTGCTGTCGCGCAGGATCGGGTAGGTGTCCGAGGCGTAGTTGGGGCAGAACAGCACCAGCGCCGGGTCGATGGACAAGGCGCTGAAGGCACTGGCGGTGATGCCGACTATGCCACCCTCGGCGTCCAGGGTGGTGACCACCGTGACGCCCGACGGGAAGGAGCCCATGACTTCTTTGTAGATACCGGGTTCGATCATTTCGTCTGTCTCCTAGCGCATCACGAAGGGGTCGGGCATCGGTGCCGACGAGAGGTTGATCCACACCGTTTTCAGTTCGGTGTAGGCCAGCACCGAATCGATGCCGCTCTCGCGACCGTAGCCGCTGTTCTTGAAACCGCCGATCGGGGCCATGGCCGAGACCGCACGGTAGGTGTTGACCCAGATGATCCCGGAGCGGATGTCCCGGGCCAGGCGATGGGCGCGGCCCAGGTCGCGGGTCCAGATGCCGGCGGCGAGGCCGAACTGTGAGTCGTTGGCGATGGCCAGGGCCTCGGCCTCATCCTTGAAGCGGATCACCGAGGCCACCGGACCGAAGACTTCTTCCTGCATGATCTTCATCGAGTTGCGGTCGCATTCGAACAGGGTCGGCTCGTAGAACCAGCCTTTGCCCAGGTTCGGCGGGCGCTTGCCGCCCAGGCGTAGTTGTGCGCCCTCGGCCAGGGCGTCGGCCACCAGGCCTTCGACCACGGCCAACTGCTGCGCGGTGGCCATGGGGCCCATCTCGCTGGTGTCGTCCTGCGGGTTGCCGATGCGAATGCGCCGGGCGCGAGCCACCAGCCGCTCGACGAACTCGTCATAGATCTCGTCCTGCACCAGCAGCCGTGAACCTGAGACGCAACTCTGTCCGGATGCCGCGTAGATCCCGGCGATGGCGCCATTGATCGCGCTGTCCAGGTCGGCGTCGGCAAAGATGATGTTCGGCGACTTGCCGCCCAGTTCCAGGGACAGCTTGGCGAAGTTCTCGGCGCTGCTGCGCACCACATGGCGGGCGGTAGCGGCGCCGCCGGTGAAGGCGATCTTGCGTACCAGCGGGTGGCGGGTCAGGGCGGCACCGGTGCTCGCGCCGTAACCGGTGATGACATTGACCACGCCCGGTGGAATCCCGGCCTCCAGGGCCAGGCGCGCCAGCTCCAGGACAGTGGCCGAGGCGTGTTCGGAGGGCTTGAGCACGATGGTGTTGCCCGCCGCGAGGGCCGGGGCCAGCTTGATCGCAGTCAGGTAGAGCGGGCTGTTCCAGGGGATGATCCCGGCGACCACGCCCATCGGTTCGTGCACGGTGTAGGCGAACAGGTCCGGCTTGTCCAGCGGCAGCGTGCCACCTTCGAGTTTGTCGGCCAGGCCCGCGGTGTAATGGAAGAATTCCGGCAGGTAGCTGACCTGGCCGCGGGTTTCGCGGATCAGCTTGCCGTTGTCGCGGCTTTCCAGCTGGGCCAGGCGTTCCTTGTTTGCCGCGATCAGATCGCCGAGGCGACGCAGCAGCTTGCCCCGGGCGGTAGCGCTCAAGCCACGCCAGGCCGGGTTGTCGAAAGCCCTTTGCGCGGCCTGCACCGCGCGCTCGACATCGGCTTCGTCGGCGTCGGGCAACTGCGCCCAGGGTTCGGCGAGGGCCGGATCGAGGCTGTCGAAGGTCTTGCCGGACAGGGCATCGACCCATTCACCGTCGATGCACATCTGGAAGCGGGCGAGTGTCATGCAACGATCCCCTTTATCTGGTTGGGTCGGGCTTGGGCGCTGGCGAGAAAGTCCAGCAGCACCTGGTTGACCAGGCGCGGCGACTCCACGGGCATCATATGCCGTTGCTCGGGGAGCACGGCAACCGTGGCGCCGGGAATGCGTTCGGCCAATTGGCGGGCCATTTCCGGGGTCGAACCCGGGTCCAGCTCACCCGTGGCAATCAAGGTCGGCACCTGAATGCCGCCCAGATCCTCGGCACGGTACATGTCCTGGGTGGCGAACAGCTCATAGGTGGTCAGGTAACCTTGTGGGTCATTGTCCGCCAAAGTCTGGCGCAGGGCGGCGATTTGCGCGGGATTGGCCGCCTGGTATTCGCGGCTGAACCAGCGCGACAGCGCGGCTTCGGCGTTGGCGTCCGGTCCGTGCTCGGCGGCCTGGGCGGTGCGGGCGATAACGCCGGCACGCTGTTCGGCGCTGCGATTGAACACGCTGTTGAGCACCACCAGGGCCTGCAGACGTTGCGGGTAGTGCAAGGCAAACGCCCGCGCCACCAGCCCGCCCATGGAAAAGCCGATCACGCTTGCCTGGGGCAATTGCAGGTGGTCGAGCAACTCCAGCAACTGGTCGGCATAACCGAGCAGCGGGGTGCCGCTGGCCGGGCGCGGACTGGCGCCATGACCGAGCATGTCGTAGGTGATTACGCGGTACGTCGTGGCCAGGCCGACGATCTGGCCGCCCCACATTTCTTTATTCAGGCCCACGCCGTGGATCAAGACCACAGGCTGGCCTTGGCCGGTCGCCAGGTAACTGGTGCCTGCCGGGGTGCGTTCAGCGGTGAGCCGAATCATGGAGCGCTCCTGCCTTTTTTATTGATTACCGGGCTTTCTCGGCGGCCAGTTCTTCCAGGTCGATATAACGGTTGCCGATGCGCGGGTGCAGGCGGCCTCCGTCGGCGCAACCCAGGACGACGACGATTTCGTCGGCGCGCGGAGCGTCTTCGATGCGCATTTCCAGGGTGATGTAGTGCGAGCGCAGGCCTTCGTCGTCCTTGTGCATCATCGGGATCTGGATCGAGGTGCCGGGACCGCCGCGCTTGTTAGTGAAGCTCAGGTAGCTCTTGGCCTGGACCGCTTCGCGGTAGTGGTTGCCGAAGCGCAGGGTGTGGATCACCGCCGAGGCGTGTTCGATTTCACCGTCGGCGCCGACCACCGCGGCCTTGCCGTAGGCTTCGATGCGCTCGGCGCCGCCAATGGCCGTCACCAGGCGCTCGACCATCATGGCGCCGAGGTCGGAGCAGTTGGCGCGGATTTCCGGTTTCAGGTCCTCGACGAAACCCCGGCCCAGCCAGGGGTTTTTCATCACCACGGCGAGACCGATCATGGTCACCGGTTTGTCCGCGGCCTTGCCGCCTTCGATCAGGGTCTGTTCGGAGTAGCTGACGATCTTGCGGATTTCGAAACTCATAAGGGGGCTCCTGGGTGCACGTTGATCAGATGGTATGATGGTATACCATAATATTGGCTGTGCAAGCCCCCTCTGTAAGTTTGTGAGTCCTGTCTCTGTATGGGATCTTGAAAATGCCGAAAAACCGGCAGGAGCCAGCCTGCTGGCGATGAGCCCTGCCAGTCTTGTATCGACTTCAGGGACGCCATCGCCCGCAAGCAGGCTCCTTGTAGGGTGGGGCAGTGATGCTTATCGGCAGCCGGTCAGGGTGACCTTGCAGGTTGCCGGCGTTCCGCCCGATTCAGCGGCGTAGCGCTGGCAGTTATCCATCGCTTTGACGCTGGCGGTTTTGACGCTAGGTCCCCAGGCCAATCCGCCATTTCCCTGTGTCGGGACTGCCTTGGCGTAGCAGGCGTAACCCTCCACCGGGGTTTGCGAGCGCCTCCCCGAACAGCCGGCAATCATTGAACAACCGATCGCCAGCATCAGCAGGCAGAACAGGGGCGGGACGCTTCGTGAAACCTGTACGTTCATGTCAATTGTCGCTGTCGCAGAGTAAGTCCCGCCTATTGTCCCGCCTTATTGATGCGCCGGATAGTCCCGTTGCAGAGCCTGGTTCAGGGCCAGCACGTTGACCCGCGATTCGCCGAACACCCCCAGCGCCGGGGCCTGGGTATTAGCCTGGACCAGCGCCAGCACATTATCCAGTGGTGCGCCGCGTTGTTGCGCCACGCGGGTGGCCTGCAAGGCGGCATTCGCCGGGCTGATGTCCGGGTCCAGGCCGGAGGCCGAGGTGGTCAGCATATCGGCGGGCAGGATCTGGCCGGCCAGTTCCGGCTGGGCCTGTTCCAGGGCATGCCGGTCGGCGCTGAGCCGATCGCCCAGGGCCTGGCTGGTCGGCCCGAGGTTGGAACCCGAGGAACTGGCGGCGTTATAGGGCGACGGCACGGTTTTCAGCGGATCCTTGGGATCGGTGTCGGTGGTGGCCGATGGCCGCCCGTGGAACCACTGCGGCGCATCCCATTGCTGGCCGATCAGCGCTGAACCTATGACCTGGCCCCCGGGGGTTTTCACCAGGCTGCCGTTGGCCTGGGCGGGAAACAGCAGTTGTCCGATCCCGGTGACGGCAAAGGGGTAGGCCAGGCCGCAGAGCACGAAGGTGACGGCGGTGACACGCAGGGCCGGTGACAAGAACTTGATCATGAGCAGATCCTCCTACAGGAACGGGGCCAGGCACAGGTCGATCAGTTTGATGCCGATAAAGGGCGCGATCAGCCCGCCGACGCCGTAGACCAGCAAGTTGCGGTAGAACATGGTTTCCGCGCTTTTGGGCATGAAGTTGACGCCGCGCAGGGCCAGGGGAATCAGCGCCGGAATGATCAGCGCGTTGAAGATCAGCGCCGAGAGGATCGCGCTTTGCGGTGTGGCCAGGTGCATCAGGTTCAACGCCGCCAGGCCCGGCAGGGCAACCATGAACAGCGCCGGCAGGATGGCGAAGTACTTGGCCACGTCGTTGGCGATGGAAAAGGTCGTCAGCGCCCCGCGGGTGATCAGCATGCGCTTGCCGATGGTGACCAGGTCCAGCAACTTGGTCGGGTCGGAGTCCAGGTCGATGATATTCGCTGCCTCCTTGGCCGGCATGGTCCCGGTGTACATGGCCAGGCCGACATCCGCCTGGGCCAGGGCCGGGGCGTCGTTGGTGCCGTCGCCGGTCATCGCCACCAGGTGCCCGGCCGCCTGCTCGCTACGGATCAGCTTGAGCTTGTCCTCGGGGGTGGCCTGGGCGACGAAATCGTCGAGCCCGGCCTGGGCGGCGATCACGCTGGCGGTGGTCGGGTTGTCGCCGGTGACCATCACCGTGCGGATGCCCATGGCGCGCAGTTGCGCGGCCCGCTCGCGGATCCCTGGCTTGAGCACGTCGGACAGGTTGATGATGCCCAGGATCCGCCCGTCGATAGCCACCGCCAGGGGCGTCGCGCCTTGCTGGCTGACGCCGAGGGCTAGGCGTTCGAGGTCGGCGGGAATCTCGCTGGCGTAGCTCTCCCTGACGTAGCTCACCAGTGAGTCCACCGCGCCCTTGCGCACCACGCGACCGTCGGCCAGATCGGAACCGCTCATGCGGGTTTGCGCCGAGAAGTCCATGCCCACGGCGTCTTCCAGCCGGCTTTCGTCCTGGATGCCCAGGCTCTTGGCATAGGCGGTGGTGGACTTGCCTTCCGGGGTGCTGTCGAACAGCGAGGCGAGGTAGGCCGCCTGTTGCAACTCCTGGCGGGTGACCCCCTTGACCGGCAGCAGTTCGGTGGCCTGGCGGTTGCCGATGGTGATGGTCCCGGTCTTGTCCAGCAGCAGGGTGTTGACGTCACCGGCGGCTTCCACCGCCTTGCCGGACATCGCCAGCATATTGAAGCGCAGCGTGCGGTCGATGCCGGCAATGCCGATGGCCGAGAGCAGGGCGCCGATGGTGGTGGGGATCAGTGCGACGATCAGGGCCACCAGGTCGGCGACGTTGATCTGCGCATTGAGGTAGCTCGCCACCGGGGCGATGGCGCTGACCACGATGACGAAGATCAGGGTCAGCACCGAGAGCAGCACCGTGAGGGCGATCTCGTTCGGGGTCTTCTGCCGTTTGGCGCCTTCCACCAGGCTGATCATGCGGTCGAGAAAGGTGTTGCCGGGCGAGGCGGTGACCAGGATCACCAGTGAGTCGGAGATCACCTTGGTACCACCGGTGACGGTGGAGTTGACGTCCGAGCCGGACTCCTTGATCACTGGCGCGGATTCGCCGGTGATCATCGACTCGTCGACATAGGCCGCGCCCTCCACCACTTCGCCGTCCATGGGAATCAGTTCGCCACGGTCGACCTTGACCAGGTCATCCTTGCGCAGCGAAGCGGCGGACACCACTTCCAGGTGGCCGTCGGCGAGCAGCCGCGTGGCATTGAGCTGCGTCGTGGTCTGGCGCAACGACGCGGCCTTGGCCTTGCCTCGGCCCTCGGCCATGGCTTCGGCGAGGTTGGCGAACCACACCGTGATGAACAGGATGAAGGTCACCACGCCGTTGTACAGCGAGGTGGCATTCGACGGCCCGAACAGCTGTGGGTTGAGGGTCAGCGCGGCGGTCACCAGGGTGCCGATCCAGACCACGAACATGACCGGGTTCTTGATCTGCACCCGTGGGTCGAACTTTTTCAGCGGTTCGACCAGGATCAGCCGCAGGCGCTCCTGCCGGTTGTCCGCGCGCGGCGTCTTGCGGGTCGCGACCGGGGTCGGCAGCGGGGCCAGTGGCAATGCTTTTTCAACTTTCATCTCAGTCTCCTCACCCTTAGAACAGCAAGTGCTTGTTCATGGCGAAAAACTCGGCGATCGGTCCCAGGACCAGCGCCGGCAGGAAGGTCAGTGCGCCGACGATGACGATCGTCGCCAGCCACCAGATGCCGAACATCGGGGTATCGGTGCGCAGGGTGCCTATGTTGGGTTGTTGAGTCGGCTTGGCGGCCAGCGAGCCGGCGACCGCCATCAGGAAGATGATCGAGGGATAACGACCGATCATGATCACGCAGGCAATGGCGATGTTGTACCAGGGTGTATTGGCGTTCAGACCACCAAAGGCCGAGCCGTTGTTGGCCGCGGCGGAGCTGAAGGCGTAGAGCACTTCCGAATAGCCATGCACCCCGGCGTTGCCCAGCGAGGCCACGCCATAGGGCATGACCATGGACCAGGCCGACGGCGCAAGGATCACCAGCGGGTGAATCAGCATGGCCAGCGAGACCAGGATGATTTCGCGTTTCTCGATCTTCTTGCCGAGGAATTCCGGGGTGCGCCCGACCATCAGGCCGGCGACGAAGATCCCGATCAGGCCGTAGATCAGGAAGTTCAGGAAGCCCACGCCCTTACCGCCGAAGACGCATTGCAGCATCATCTGTACCAGGGTCGATAGACCGCCCAGCGGGGTGAAGCTGTCGTGCATCGAGTTGATCGAGCCGGTGGTGAACGCCGTGGTGTAGGCGGCGTACAGTCCGCTCTGGGCGATGCCGAAGCGTACTTCCTTGCCTTCCATATTGCCGCCGGCCTGCAGGGCGCTGGCATGGGCATCGATACCCAACTGGCTGAGCAATGGTGTACCGGCCTGCTCGGGGATCACGCAGAGCAACAGGAAACCCACCAGCATCAAGGCCATGACGCTGTAGATCACCGCGCTCTGGCGGTGGTTCTTGATCATATGACCGAACATCACCACCAGCGCGGCGGGCAGGCTGGCCATCAACAGGATCAGTACGAAGTTGCTCAGGGCGCTGGGGTTCTGGAACGGATGCGCGGCATTGACGTTGAAGAAACCGCCGCCGTTGGTGCCGAGGTTTTCAATCGCTTCCTGGGCCGCGACCGGGCCCAGGGTCAGGGTCTGGTGGCCACCCTGGAGGGTGTCGGTCACCACGCTGGCATCCAGGGTCTGCGGTACGCCTTGCCAGATCAGGAACAGGCTCAGCACCAGCACCACCGGCAGCAGCACCCGGGTGGTGAAGCGGATCAGGTCGCGATAGAAGTTGCCGAGATTGGCGCCGCCGTCGGTGACCAGCAAGGCACGGATAAAGGCAATCGCCACCACGAAACCGGTCGCCGCCGAGGTGAACATCGGAAAGGTGATGGCCGCCATCTGGCTGAAGTTGGACAGGGTGCTTTCGCCGCCATAACTCTGCCAGTTGGTGTTGGTTATGAAGCTGATGGCGGTGTTGAACGCCTGCATCGGTTCCATGCCGGCGAAATGCTGCGGGTTGAGCGGCAGGACATTCTGGAAGATCAGCACCAGGTAGATGAGCAGGGCCATCACCAGGTTGGTCGCCAGCATGTGCAGGGTGTAGCTTTTCCAGTTCATCGCCTGGCTGCAGGCCTGTTTGCCGATCAGCCGGTAGAGCAGGTTGTCCAGCGGATCGATCAGCCGGTCGAGCAGGGTTTTCTGATCAGTCACCACCCTGGCCAGATAACGTCCCGCCACCAGGCTCAGGGCCAGTGTGGCGATCAAGGTAATGATGATTTGTAGCCAGAGGTGTGACATTGCATTAACTCCTGAATCAGCGGACTTTTCTGGCGTGCGCGATTGAGCAGAAACAGGCAGTCAGAACTTTTCCGGGTTGATAACGGCGTAGAACAGATAGATCACTACGCTGACCACCAGCGCCAGTAACAGATCAATGGCCATGTCGGGCATTCCTTCTCGGGGTGCTTGAGCGGGATGGCGGGCGAAGAACTCCCGCTGGATTGTTTGAACTCTATCGGCGAGCCGTTTCCAGAATCAGTTGCGGCTGTGTCGGTTCGGCAGGACGGGCTTGATATCCGGGGCTTTCGAGGGCGTGATGACGTTGTCGGCAAAGTAGACGACCAGCCCGCACAACAGATAGAAACCGATGATCGCTGCAAACAGGAGTGCGCTGAGTAACATGACGTTAGTCCTCGATACCTGTGGCGTTAGTGGGCACTTTCAATCGGCGTGACCGATCTTGGTGGGTACGCTTCCAGTATAAGTAGAGGGTTATTAGGCCCCGATAAGGCCTGCGTCTTTTTAGTGAATGGCGCTATCAATTTTCCGTAAAAAACTTGGCGAATTGATACTTGAGGTCCTGACGGACATCAAGGCTGTAAACAACGCATTCTGGCGGGAGAAACTCAACGATATCGTCGAGGCGATCTCGGTCCGCCAATGCGTGCGCCGAAGCGATTTCGGCCGTGGGGAAATCCGCCTGGCGCTGATCGGGGCCAAGGCCGGCGGGCTGCTGGATGTCCGCAATTTCGTCGATTATTTCACGGAGTACTTCGAGATTTCCCGGGCGACGCTTTACAACTACCTGAAAGCCATTGCCGCCGACGACGGAAACGGATGATCGAGTGGGCGCATTAATGGCATCATGGTGGACTGTCGAGGTGCACGAGCTTGTGCGCTTATCTTTCGAGCCTGGAGAGTTGATGAATGGCTGTGCAGCAAACCCTCACCGTGATCCCGCCGAACGCATCCCTGAACGGAAAGGTGACGCCGCCCGGTTCGAAGTCGATCACTAACCGGGCCTTGTTGCTCGCCGCCCTGGCCAAGGGCACCAGCTGCCTGTCCGGTGCACTGAAAAGCGATGACACCCGCCATATGTCCACCGCCCTGCGGCAGATGGGCGTGCAGATCGACGAACCGGACGAGACCACCTTCGTGGTCACCGGCAACGGCAAGCTGCAAGTGCCGGAACAAGCGCTGTTCCTCGGCAATGCCGGGACCGCGGTGCGCTTCCTGACCGCGGCGGTGACCACGGTGAATGGCCGGGTGGTGCTGGATGGCGACCACTATATGCGCAAGCGTCCGATCGGTCCGTTGCTCGAAGCCCTGCAGCGCGGTGGCCTGGACGTCGCCAGCGAGACCGGTTGCCCGCCGGTGATCGTGAACGGTCGCGGCGGCGTGCAGGCCAAGCGTTTCGAGATCGACGGCGGCCTGTCCAGCCAGTACGTGTCGGCCCTGCTGATGCTGGCGGCCTGCGGCGAGGCGCCGATCGAAGTGGCGTTGACCGGCAAGGACATCGGTGCCCGTGGCTACGTCGACCTGACCATTGCCTGCATGCAGGCCTTCGGAGCCCAGGTCGAGGTGCTGGACGAGACCCTCTGGCGGGTCGCCGCCACCGGCTACCGTGCCTGTGATTATCGGATCGAGCCGGACGCCTCGGCCGCCACCTACCTGTGGGCGGCGCAAGCCCTGACCGACGGCCATATCGACCTGGGCGTGGCCGGTGAAGACTTCACCCAGCCGGACGCCAAGGCGCTGGAAGTGATCCAGCAGTTCCCGCGCATGCCGGCGGTGATCAACGGCTCGCAGATGCAGGACGCCATCCCGACCCTGGCGGTGCTGGCGGCGTTCAATACCACCCCGGTGCGCTTCGTCGAGCTGGCGAACCTGCGGGTCAAGGAGTGCGATCGGGTCCAGGCGCTGTTCGATGGTCTCAACGGCATCCGTCCGGGGCTGGCGAGCGTGGAAGGCGACGACCTGCTGGTCGCCGCCGATCCGACCCTGGCCGGCACCCGCTGCGATGCCCTGATCGATACCCACTCCGACCATCGCATTGCCATGTGCTTCGCCCTGGCCGGCTTGAAAGTTGCGGGTATCCGCATCCAGGACCCCGATTGCGTGGCCAAGACCTACCCGGATTACTGGAAGGCCCTGGCTTCGCTGGGCGTCCGCTACGTCTGACGGCTGCGGTCAGGCCTGGACCAGCGCCAGGCCCTGATCGTTGATGTCGATGAGCACCTGCCGATAATCGGCCAGTACCCGGTGCGGGGTTTCCATCGGGTAGGCGTGGGTGGCGCTGATCACCACCACGCGGGCCTGCGCCGCTTCGCCAGCGCTAATGCCCGCCGGGGCATCTTCAAACACCAGGCAGTCTTGTGGCCGCACGCCCAGGCGCTGTGCCGCCAGCAGGTAGCAGTCGGGCGCCGGCTTGCCATGGGCGATGTCTTCGGCGGTGATCACCAGTGGCGGAAAATCCAGGCCGGCTGCGGCCATCCGGCGTTCGGCCAGGGCCCGTGGCGCCGAGGTGACAATCGCCCAGCGCTCCGGCGGCAGGCTGGCGAGAAAGGCTTTTGCCCCTTCGATGGCGATCACCCCTTCGACGTCGTCGATTTCGGCCTGGGTGATTGCCGCCGCTTCATGCTCGGGATCGACGCCCGGCAGGTTCTGGCGGCGCACGGTCTCGATACTGCGCACACCGTGAATGGTCTGCAGGAAGGCTTGCACATCGAGGCCATGGCGCTCTGCCCAGCGGGCCCAGACGCGCTCGGCGCTGGCGATGGAGTTGAGCAGGGTGCCATCCATATCGAATAGAAACGCCGCGAATCGCTGACCTTCAACCATCTCTGTTCTCCGCTGTCAGCCCTTGTCGCAGGGCAAAAGCAGCATGCTAGCACGGGCTTTTAGATTGTTTTTAGCCGTGCGCGGAGCAGGTCGGCGGCTTGTTCAAGCATCCTGGCGGTTGCCTGCCGGTTCGGTTGGCCATGTGATGCAGGGCAGGGCTTCGAACTGCGGGCGGGCGAACAGGTAGCCCTGGAAGAGTTCGACGCCCAGGCGGCGGAGCTGGAGATACTCCCCTTCGCTTTCGACGCCCTCGGCAATCACCCGCATGTCGAGAGATCGACACATATTCAGGATGTTT
Organism: Pseudomonas sp. MWU13-2105; assembly: GCF_023242315.1. Classification (GTDB taxonomy): domain Bacteria; phylum Pseudomonadota; class Gammaproteobacteria; order Pseudomonadales; family Pseudomonadaceae; genus Aquipseudomonas. Next base: position 173,800 of record NZ_JALLIY010000005.1, on the reverse strand, counting down.
TCGACGATGACCAGTCTTACCCGGTCATCCTGGATATTCCGGATAAGCTCCATGTCCAGCTTGATGATGTCGGGTTGAAACTCGGCGAGAAAACAGAGCCCGGAATAACCTGCACCAAAGTCGTCAATGGCGGTCTTGAAGCCTTGTTTCCTGTATTCCAGCATAATTTGCTTGATATGCTGCTTATCGACCAGGTACTCGTTTTCGGTGACTTCGAAGATGATTCGGCTGGTCGGGAAGTTGAAGCGTTTTGCCGCCTCCAGCGTGGCACGGATGCAGGCCGCCGGCTGGTACACCGCATTGGGCAGGAAGTTGATACTGAGATAGCAAGGTATGGCGAGTCGAGCGGCCAATTCGACAGCTTTTACCCGGCATGCCTGATCGAAGGCATAACGATTGCTTGCAGAAACCCGGCTCAAAATACTTTGGGCGCCACTGCCGTCGAGTCCGCGGACCAGAGCTTCGTATGCAAATACCTGCCGTGTGCGGGCATCGACGATTGGCTGGAATGCCATGCTGAAGTCGAATTCGAGAGCGGTGCCTTCTTTACAGGCAAGACAGCCTCCGGATGAAGCTGGGGGAGTATCCATGGCGATTCGCTCGTGCTAATGAAAAAAGTAGGGCCGCGTCCGTGTCCGCCTATGCCCAGCCGCTTGAAGGGCGGGTAACAAGGGGCTCGCGCCGCTGTTGAGCAACGCTGGGCGGGAATCTTCGGCTTGAGACCGCACCCCAACACTCAGTGTGCTCAATGTGCACACTATTTGCTGCTGCGCAGAGCATAGTCCGGGAAATTCGACTTTTCCGACCCGTACGGGGCGATATCAATGATATTGCTTTGATGTCAGCCATGCGCTCTACGAGTCCCACCCCAAGGAAGTGGCCGCGCTGATCGAACAGGCGGCAAAACACGCGCTGGACGCCAGGTAATCGCAGCCCGCTCGCGCAAAGTGGAGGGGGCGGCAGGCATTGCCTACACTGGAATAGAAAGCCCGGATGGTCCGGGCTGCTGATGCGAGGTGCGTATGGATACTCAACCTGCTTCCCCGTTCACGGCGTTTGCGTATCAACGCGTCCACGCCATGCCCTGGCGCAAGGTGCCGATCCCGGATGAGGATCAAGAGCCGCTCAGTGAGAGCCCGAACACCGAAACCGATCACCCGGTGCCGCCGCAAACCTGGAAACACCCCGACGATGGCAAGAGCCTGTCGGAGCTGGACGAAGAACTGCCGCTCAAACCCTGAGACACACGGCCCGGCGCAAAGCCGGGCTGTGCTGTTCGTCCGTCGCTGCAAACCCCTCCCCAATCAACGCCGCGCCTGTGGCGAATGCACGTCCTTGACTTGAAGGCGCCGGTGCAAGGGCTCATGATCGCCGACGACTCCATCTCCCTTTTCCAGGAAATCCCATGAACCATGAAATTCGTGTCGTTGCCATTCTTCATGCCAAGCCGGGCAAGGCCGCGGAGCTGGAGCCCCATCTCAGGGCTTGCGTGATCCCGTCCCGCGCCGAAGCTGGCTGCCGTGAGTATGTCCTGCATGTCGATCAGGCCGATCCAGAGCGTTTTGTCTTCGTCGAGCGTTGGATCGACCATGACGCCATCGAACACCACCGCAACACCGCGCACTATCGGGTGATGGCCGCTGCGATCGGCGATTTGTTGAGCGAGCGCCAGGTCCTGCTGCTGGATGAGGTGCCCGGGCAGTAAGGCGGATGAACCTGGCGTGCACGTACCAGGTTCGCCAGCGGTCGTTTAGAAGCGCACAGTCGCCCCGGTGGTGAGCCAGCGGTCACGGTCGCCCGACAGGTGTTGACCGGCTACCAGGTCAATGTCGAGGTGTTTGCCAATATGCAGGCGCGGTCCGGCCTGCCAGCCCTGATCGCCATTTTGTTGGCCGAAACGCTCGGCCACCAGGGTCAGCGATTGCAGTACGTCGTATTCCACACCGCTGCCCCAGGTCAGGCCCTCGCCGGGCGCGCCGTCGTTGTGGGCATGGTACCAGCCGCCGCTGACGGTCAGGCGCAAGGCTTCGAACGGTGTGTAGGTCAGTGGCAGCGCGAGGTCGGCGCCGTCGAAGGCATGCCGGCGAGCCGTGGCGACATGGGCCTGGACCAGGACAGCGGCTTCGAGGCCCAGGTCTTCGCGAGTGAAAATCGAGGCCTTGAGGTGCGGGCTGAGCATCGTCGTGTGCTCGCCGTCGTCGCGGCTGCGGTTGATGTCGGCCCCCAGTTGCACGGAGGGCAGGCCGCTCGGCGCGCAGTCCGCCGACAGCACGGTTTCGCCGCTCGCGGCGTGGTGCCGGCCACTTTTGTACCAGGTGTCGACATTGCACTGCCCGGGGGCGTTGACCCCGCCGTCATCGACGACATACGAGCCGCCGGCCGCATGGGCCTTGGAGTAGAGCGAAAGCAGCAGGAAGCTGCCGAAGGTGGCACCGACAAAGACCACCGAGCGCTGCAGGGCGCGACGCTGGGCGGCGGGTAGGTGCTTAAGCAGGGAAGTGGAAGCCGTTGGTTTTTCAGTCATGCTTGATGCTCCTTATTTCGATATTCATGGCTTTGGCCTGGGCCACCAGTTCTTCGGTGTCGCTGCCGCCGGGAAAGGCAATGACCAGCTCCGGATCGCTGTCCATCAGCATGAACTGGTTGCGCCGGCGTTCAGCCTGCTTGCCGAAGAGCTGCCAATTGGAGGGATAGCGCACCAGGTGTGCGCCGTTTTCCCGGGCCCAATCCTCGATTTCGCTGCCGAGGAACTGGTTGCCGCCGTGGATCAGCACGCTGATCGCGCGGTACCGGTGATAGGCCTCCAGCACCTTTCGGCACATGGCGGTGTCCAGGTAATAGCGCCCGGCGCAGATCAGGACGCGCATGGGTAGTTATCCTTGTCGGTCAGTGTTGCGTCGTTGCGGTCAAGGCTGTGCAGCGGCCCTGGCGTCGACTCGTTCGCGCCCGCGGGCCGGGCTTCGAGGACACGTTCTCCCGCGCGTTCGAGCACCGGATAGGCCAGCGCCGCGATGTGGTGGTGTACCCGTCGGTAATCGCGCAGCACCCGCTGGAAAATATCCCCTGATTCGGCCCAGGTGCTCTTGTCGGCGCTGAGTTTGCGAAAGTGTTCGCGGCTGGCGCCGGCTTCCAGGCGACGAATCACTTCCTTGCGCTCCACCAGGCGGTGCGCTGTGACGATGTCTTCGCGCAGGAACACCGTGACCGCCAGGCTCAGGCTTTCGCGCAGTTCCTCGTGCAGCGGATAGATATGCCCCAGTTCGAACGCCGAGAAACATTCGCCACGGCGTCGGCGGCGCGCCGCCAACTGGGCGAGGTTGCTGGAGAGGATGTCGCCGGCGTGCTCCAGGTTGATCACGAACATGAGGATTTCCTGGGCGCGGTCGGCATCCTCGTCGCTCAGGCCGTCCTGGCCGATATCCGCCAGGTAGGCACGGATCGCCGCGCTGAGCAGGTCCAGGGACTGGTCGAGCTGGCGGATATCCTCGGCCGACACTTCGCCGGGTTTCTGGAACAGTTGCAGCACCCGGTCGAGCATCACCGCGAGCATGTCGGCGATGCGCAGGGCTTCGCGCACGGCGTTCGACAGGCCGATATTGGCCACTTCCAGGCCGGCCTCGTCGAGGTACTGCGGCATGCCCGGGTCGGCGGCCTGCTCCGGTGTCGGCAGCAGGCGTGTCAGCCCGTTGGCGAGCCAATCCAGCAGACCGATAAAGCCCAGGCCCAGGAGCAGGTTGAAGGCGATATGCAGGTAGACCACCAGATGGGCGGGGGCGATGGCGGTGTCGGCCAGGCTCTTGCCGAGTACCGTGGCAAACGGCAGCACCAGCAGCGCGCCGCACAGTCGCACCAGCAGGTTGCCCAGGGGCAGGCGCCGGGCAACCGGGGTCGTGGCATTCATCAGCGAGGGCAGGGCGCCACCGAGATTGACCCCGAGCACCAGGGCCAGGGTGGTGACCGGCGACATCAGCCCGGTACCGGCCAGGGAGGCGATCAACAGGATCACCGCGACGCTGGAGTGGCACATCCAGGTCAGCAGCAGCGCCACCAGCAGGGCGATCAACAGGTCGCCGTCGAGCCCTTGCATGATTACATGGAACAGCGGTGTGCTTTCCAGTTGCCCGAGTGCGGCACTCAGCAGGCTCAACGCCAGCAGCATCAGGCCCAGGCCGATGAGGGCGCAGCCAACGCTTTCATAGCGCGAGTCGTCGCGCAGGCGGAACACCACCAAGCCCGCCAGCAGTACCAGGGGGACGGCGATCGAGGTGTCGAAGCTGAGCAGTTGCACGACCAGGGTCGAGCCGATATTGGCCCCGAGCATCACCGCCAGCGCCGGGGCGAGGCTGAGGGTGCCGGCGGCGGTGAACGAGGTGGCCATCAGGCTCACCGCGGTGCTGCTTTGCAGTACGCTGGTGATGCCGATGCCGCAAAGCAGGCCCTTCCAGCGTTTATCGAGATTGCGGCCCAGGCCATTGCGCAGCTGGGTGCCGAAGCCGCGCAGCAGGGCGCTTGAAATCATGTGGGTGCCCCATAGCAACAGGGCTATGGCGCCAGCGAGGTGGATCAACAGAGCGGTTCCAGACATGAGGATTCTCCACGTACTGGTTTTTTACTTTCTGGGTGGGCGCAGCAACCTCACCGAAGCACGACTGATGGTGCTGGAGAACGCCAGCAGGTAGCGCATTTCGATAGCGGTCAGCGTCCCGCGAACATAGAGCTTCACGGTGACCCGCCTGACCACTTTTGCCGCTTGGGTCAGGAACAGGACCGACAGCGCCCGATAGCTGTAGTCGAGAACGGCGAGGAACTGGCTGAGTGGTTCCATGGTGGGCTCCGGGGGATGGCCGGGTTATCGGTGCCAATGGGTGAATACAAGGTGTGGGAGCGGAGCTTGCCCACGAAGCTTTTGGCGGCCTCAAGGGCCCCTTCGCGAGCAAGCTCTGCTCCTACAGGTTGGGTGTCATCCTTGCCGCTGTGTCAGAACCACTGCTTGAAGCGGCGGATATAGAAGGTCTTCATGCCCTGGGCGACCACGCAGTAGGCCAGCAGGGTGCCGACCAGCCACGGGAAGTAGGCCATCGGCAACGGCACCAGGCCGACCAGCGTGCCCAGCTGCGAGAACGGCAGGTAGATACCGATGGACACTGCGAGGCAGGTCATGACGATGATCGGCAACGATGCGGTACTCTGGAAAAACGGGATCTTCTGGGTCCGCAGCATATGCACCACCAGGGTCTGCGATAGCAGGCCTTCGATGAACCAGCCGGACTGGAACAGCGCCTGGGCTTCCACGCTGTTGGCGGCAAACACGTACCACATCAGGGCAAAGGTGGTCATGTCGAAGATCGACGAGGTCGGCCCGATCCACAGCATGAAGCGGCCGATGTTCTTCGCATCCCACTTGCGCGGCTTGCGCAGGAACTCCTTGTCCATCTTGTCCCACGGCAGGGCCAGTTGGGAGATGTCGTAGATCAGGTTCTGCAGCAGCAGGTGGATCGACAGCATCGGCAGGAACGGGATGAACGCGCTGGCCACCAGCACCGAGAACACGTTGCCGAAGTTGGAGCTGGCGGTCATGTTCAGGTACTTCATGATATTGCCGAAGGTTTCGCGGCCCTTGAGCACGCCTTCTTCCAGCACCATCAGGCTCTTTTCCAGCAGGATGATATCGGCCGATTCCTTGGCGATGTCGGTGCCGCTGTCCACCGAGATCCCGACATCGGCATCGCGCAGGGCCGGCGCATCGTTGATGCCGTCGCCGAGGAAACCGACGGTGTGACCGTTGGCTTGCAGGGCCTTGAGCACCCGGGATTTCTGCAGCGGGGTCAACTTGGCGAAGACCGTGCGTTCCTCGACCCGCAGTTGGAGGGTCGCCTCGTCCATGTGCTCGATATCCTGGCCCAGCAGCGGCAGGCCCGGTTCCAGTCCGACGTCACGGCAGATCTTGCAGGTGACCACGGCGTTGTCACCAGTCAGCACCTTGACCGTGACGCCGATATCGCGCAGGGCGGCAATCGCCGGCCCGGCGGTTTCCTTCGGCGGATCGAGGAAGGTCAGGAAGCCCCGGATGACCAGGTCACGCTCATCGGCGGTCTTGTATTGCGCCTTGGTCTGCGGCTGGAGAATATCGCGGGTCGCCAGCAACAGGACACGGAAACCGTCCTGGTTGTAATCGTTGGCCAGGGCCAGCAGGCTCTTGCGGCGCCGCTCGTCGAGGGCCACGACGTTGTTGCCTTCCATGACGTGGCTGGAGATGGCGAGCATTTCCTCGACCGCGCCCTTGCACACCAGCAGATGATCGTTGCGGCTGTCCTTGACGATGATCGACAGGCGCCGACGGACGAAATCGAAGGGCAGCTCATCGACCTTGCTGTAGGCGAACGGCTCCTGGAACTTGGGGTTTTCCCGGGAGAACTGCAGGACCGCCTGGTCCATCAGGTTCTTCAAGCCGCTCTGGTGATAGCTGTTGAGCCAGGCCAGGCCGAGTACTGCGTCATCGCGCTGGCCGGCGGTGTCGACGTGGTGCTCGAGGATGATCTTGTCCTGGGTCAGGGTGCCGGTCTTGTCGGTGCACAGCACATCCATGGAGCCGAAGTTCTGGATCGCGTTCAGGCGCTTGACCACCACCTTGCGCCGGGCCATGGCCATGGCGCCCTTGGCGAGGTTGGCGCTGACGATCATCGGCAGCATTTCCGGGGTCAGGCCCACCGCCACCGCCAGGGCGAAGAGCAGGGCATCGCTCCAGTCTCCTTTGGAGAAACCATTGAGCAGGAACACGATCGGCACCATCACCAGCATGAAGCGGATCAGCAGCCAGCTGACACTGTTCACCCCGCGGTCGAAGGCCGTCTGTACCCGCGAGCCGACAATCGCCTTGGCCAGCGAGCCGAAGTAGGTGCGCGCACCGGTGGCGACCACTACCGCCTTGGCGGTGCCGCTGACTACGTTGGTGCCCATGAAGCAGATGTTCTGCAGGTCCAGCAGGTTGCTCTGATCGGTGCTGGTGGCGGCGGACTTTGCCGCGACATCGCCGAGGGTGTCGTACTTTTCCACGGGCAAGGCTTCGCCGGTGAGCACGGCCTGGCTGATAAACAGGTCACGGGACTCGATCAGGCGGATATCCGCCGGAATCATGTCGCCGGCCGACAGGTGTACGATATCGCCGGCCACGAGGTCGCGCATCGGCACTTCGCGCAGCACCGGTTTGTTGCCCGGCTGCTCACGGCGCAGCACCGTGGCGGTGGTGCGGACCATGGCCTTGAGGGCTTCGGCGGACTTGGCCGAACGGTGTTCCTGCCAGAAGCGCAGGGTGCTGCTCAGGGTCACCATGGTCATGATGATGATGACCTTGGTCAGGTCGCCTTCTTCACCGGCGCGTTCGGCCAGCCAGAAGTCGGTGAAGAAGCTGATGCCGGCGAGGATCAGCAGCACGTAGATGAACGGGTTGTTCAGTGCCTGGAGGAACTGGATCAGCGCGTGCGGCGGCTTGTCGTGGGCGACTTCATTGAAGCCTTCGCGTTGCAGGCGGCCGGCGGCGTCGAGTTCGGTCAGGCCGTCGCGGCTGGCGTTGACGTTGCTGAAGGTGGTGGCGAGGGAGTGTTGGGCTTCGCGGGCGGCGCGCATCGACAGCTTGGTGTCTTCCTTGGCGCGGTTTGCGGTGGGCCGGATCGGGTCTTTGACTGCGTTCATGGTTATGCCTCTGTCACCTCTTCGTGACCGGGCATATAGACGTTTCACCTATTCGGCAGGCGAACGAATACAGGCCGAGTCACGCGCGGGCGATGAATTCGGAGAAGAGGGTGTATATGCTTTTAACGTTCGCTGCCCGTCCACGAAAGAATAACGGACAGCGAACCGCCTACTGGCTTCGTCCATAATGAAATACTCGATTTCTAATAATTAAAGGCATAACTATGCCGTGCACTTAAAAGTTGGAAGTGCAGGGGCGGTAGTTGTCAGTGTCAGTGCCGGATAATTAAGCGGCGCGGGCCTCGACATACAGGTTCAGAGTCAGGCCGGCGCGCTGTAGCAGCTGCGCAAGCCCGGGACTCTGCGGGTCCTGGCTGTCATCGAAATTCCAGCGTTGTTGCAACTGGCCGGTGGCCGGGCAGATACGCCAGCCGACGGTGGCGCGTGGCGGAGCCTTGGGGGCGGCGAACAGGGCATTGCCACGTACCGGTTTCACCGGTTCGCGGGACAGTTTGACGCGCATGTTCGAAGCAAAGGCGCGAACGCCGGGCATTACAGAGGATTTGAAAGTCATAACACACCTCGCGACCGGACTGGCGCCGGCAGAGGCGAGTTACGGAAAGAGCATCAAGCCCTGGCGCAGCTCACCCGACCTGTGCGTCGAGTCCCGTCATTTTCTGGGTTAAGCGCCCGGTGAGCCGCATTCGCGGGAACCGGACAGCGTCTAGATACTGTGTCCATTGGGTTCTTTTGTGAGTTGAAAAAAGGCCTGAGCAGCAGGCACGGGGAATTTACTCAACGAGGTCCTTGAAGTCAACCGTCAATGTGGCGTTTTGTTGTATTAACCTGAATATAAGCTGACGTGAAGGCAATAAGTATCGAGTATTGATTCCTGAAGTTGTTTTGTTTCAATGAGGTGGATATGTACCGGGGGCGGCTAACATATTGATGGAACCGTTCAACCCGGCTTATGTTTTCCCCCGGCAGCAGATCATTTTCGCGGTTGCAGCAACAAGGCCACCAGCGCGCTCCAGCCGGTCTGGTGGGAGGCGCCCAGGCCGCGTCCGCTGTCGCCGTGGAAATACTCATGAAACAGCACCAGGTCGTGACTCGCCGGATCGGCCTGCAACTGTGTGTAGGCCGCCATGGCTGGCCGTTGCCCTTCCTCGTCCAGCAGGAACAGCGAGGTCAGGCGCCGGCCCAGGCCGTCGGCGACTTCGTCCAGGGACGACAGGTAGCCGGAACCGCTGGGGTACTCCACGGAAAAGTGATCGTCGTAGTAACGGTGGAATTCGCGCAGCGATTCGATCAGCAGGTAGTTGATCGGCATCCACAGCGGCCCGCGCCAGTTGGAGTTGCCGCCGTACAGGCGCGAGTCGGACTCCGCCGCTTGATAGCGGGCGCTGAGGGTCTTGCCGCCGAGCTGCATGGCCAACGGCTGCTCGGCAAACGCCTTGGACAGCGAGCGGACACCAAAATCGGAGAGGAACTCGGCCTCATCAAGCATGCGTTTGAGCAGGTTCTTGGTGCGTTCGCCGCGCAGCAGCGCCAGCAGCAGGCGATTACCGTCACCGGGTTCGTTCCAGCGCGAGACCAGGGCCGCGAGATCCGGCCGGTGGTGCATGAAACCCAGCAGGCGCTCGCGCAGGCCGGGCAGGCCTTCGTGTTCGCGCTGTTCCAGCACCAGCACGGCGAACAGCGGCAGCAGGCCGACGATGGAGCGCAGGCGCACCGGCTCGCTGCGCCCGTCCGGGTGTTGCAGGACGTCGTAGAAGAATTCGTCCTGCTGGTCCCAGAGGCCTTCGGCACTGTCGTCGACCCGGTTGATCGCCCCGGCGATGTAGAGGAAGTGCTCGAAGAACTTCACCGCGATATCCACATACACCGGATTGCGCTTGGCCAGTTCCAGGGCGATGCGCATCATGTCCAGGGCATAGGCGGCGACCCAGGCGGTGCCGTCGGCCTGGTCGAGGGTGTAGCCGGGCGGCAGGTCGTCGGAGCGGTTGAACAAGGCAATATTGTCCAGCCCAAGGAAACCGCCCTGGAACAGGTTGCGGCCCTCGGCATCCTTGCGGTTGACCCACCAGGAGAAGTTCAGCAGCAGCTTGTGGAAAATCTTTTCGAGGAAATCCAGGTCACCGGCGCCGCTCAGCTCTTTTTCCCGCAGGTAGACCCGCCACGACGCCCAGGCATGCACCGGCGGGTTGGCGTCGTCGAAGCGCCACTCGTAGGCGGGCAACTGGCCGTTGGGGTGCATGAAGCGGTCTTTGACCAGGAGCAGCAACTGGTGCTTGGCGAAACCCGGATCGATCAGGGCGAAGGCCACGGCCTGGAAGCCCAGGTCCCAGGAGGCGTACCAGGGATACTCCCATGTGTCCGGCATGGAGACGATGTCGAAGTTCGACAGGTGCCGCCAGTGGCTGTTGCGGATATGCAGGCGCTCGGCCGGCGGTTGCGGTTGCGCCGGGTCGCCGTCGAGCCACTGGTTCACATCGAAGTAATAGAGCTGCTTGGACCACAACAGGCCGGCCAGGGCCTGGCGCTGGACATTGCGCGCGTCGGCGCTGTCCAGGCCGTTTTGCAGGGCGGCGTAGAAGTCATCGGCTTCCTGGCGACGCTTTGCGAAGAGCTTGCGGGGGTTGATCTTTTCCGCCCCCGGGGGTGCGAAGCGCAGGTAAACCGCGCGGGTTTCGTCCCCTTGCAGCGTCAGGGAAAAGTGCGCGGCGACCCGCGTCCCGGCATCCCGGCGAATGCTCGCGGCGCTGCTGAGCAGATGGTCGTTGATGCCATCCTTGAACGGGCCGCAGGCCTGCGAGCCGTTCAACCGCCGGGTGTTGGTTTCATTTTCGCAGAACAGCCATTCGAAGTCGTCATCACCCCAGGCACTGGCTTGCATGGGCTCGCAACCGGCGTGCTGGGCGCTGACCTTGCCACCTTCCAGGGTCAGGCTCGGCCGCCGCGCATGAATGCTCCAGCTCCAGTCATTGCGCGCCCAGAGCTGCGGCAGCACGCGCAGGCGCGCGGGCAGGTGAAAGCGGTTGTGCACGCTGACCCGCATGATGATGTCGGTCGGACCCTGCTTGGCATACTCGACCGTGATATCGAAATAGCGATTGTCCTCGAACACCCCGGTATCAAGGATCTCGTACTCGGCATCACCCAGGCCGCGCCGGGCGTTTTCCGTGACCAGGTCGTCGTAGGGGAAGGCGGCCTGCGGGTATTTGTAGAGCATGCGCATATACGCATGACTGGGCACGCCGTCGACGTAGAAGTACAGCTCCTTGACGTCCTCGCCGTGATTGCCTTCGGCATTGTTCAGGCCGAACAGGCGCTCTTTGAGAATCGGGTCGCGCTCGTTCCACAGGGCCAACCCGAGGCACCAGTGCTGGGACTTGTCGGAGAACCCCGCGAGGCCATCCTCGCCCCAGCGATAGGCGCGGCTGCGGGCGTGATCGTGGGGGAAATAGGCCCAGGCATCGCCGTCGGCGCTGTAGTCCTCGCGTACCGTGCCCCATTGCCGTTCACTCAGGTACGGCCCCCATTCACGCCACTGGGCGGCGTCCTCGCCCGCCAGACGCTGGCCTTCAAGGGTATCGAGAAGCGTCGCTGCTGGTTTGGCCGTCATCGGGTCTTCCGTCGCGTGGGAGCTGAGCCGCAGTGTAGAACGCGCCGACAGCCTTGCGGGAGTCAGTTGTCGTCAGGCCAGCACCGCCACCGATTTGATCTGCGCCCAGAGCTGCTGGCCCGTTGCCAGCTTGAGCTGGTCGCGGGAGTAGCGGGTGATCCGCGCCAGCAACGGCGTGCCCGCGGCTTCCAGTCGGACCAGCACATGGGCGCTGTTGTCGGCGGGGGTTTCCCCGGTGATGGTCACCGGCAACAGGTTGAGGATGCTGCTGTGTTCGCCCGGTTGCCGGCTGAGACTGACGTCGCGGGCCTGGATCTTGAAGCGTAGGCGTTTGCCCGGGGCCAGTGGGGTGTGGGCCACCCTTACGTTCAGCAGGCTGTCGGGCAATTGCAGGGTCAGCAACTGATACTGGGGGTCGTAAGCGTTGACCGTGCCCTCGATCACCACGCCGGCATCGTCGCCCAGGGCCATGGGCAGGTCGAGCCGCGCCAGGGTTTCACCGATGGGGCCGCTGGCCTGGGCCTTGCCCGCGCTGAGCAGGACGATATGGTCGGCCAGGCGCGCCACTTCGTCCTGCGAGTGACTGACATAGAGCAGCGGGATTTCCAGCTCGTCATGCAGGCGTTCCAGATACGGCAGGATCTCGTTCTTGCGCTGGCTGTCGAGCGCCGCCAGCGGTTCGTCCATCAGCAGCAGTTGCGGGCTGGTGAGCAGCGCCCGGGCAATGCCGATGCGCTGGCGCTCGCCACCGGACAGGTGCTGTGGATGGCGTTCGAGCAGATGGCCGATGCCCAGCAAGTGGGTGGCGTGGGCCATGTCGACCCGGCGTTGGGCGCGGGGAATGCGGCGCAGGCCGAATTCCAGGTTGGCGCGGACCGACAGGTGGGCGAACAGGCTGGCCTCCTGGAACACATAACCCAGGGCGCGCTTATGCGGTGGGACGAACAGTTGGCGGCTGCTGTCCTGCCAGATCTGCTCGTTGACCTGGATAAAGGCCTCTGGGGCTTTTTCCAGGCCGGCGATGCAGCGCAGGCAGGTGGTCTTGCCCGAGCCCGAGTGTCCGTACAGCGCGGTGACGCCACGGCCGGGCAGTTGCAGGTCGAGGTCCAGGGCAAAGTCCGGATAACTCAGGCGCAGGCACACTTGTATCGAAGAAGCCATGGCTCAACTCCAGCCCATTTTGGTCTTGCGGCTCGAGTACAGCGCCAGCAACACGAGAAAGGAAAACACCAGCATGGCGCCGGCCAGCCAGTGGGCCTGGAGGTATTCCATGGCCTCGACGTGGTCGTAGATCTGCACTGAGACCACCCGGGTCTTTTCCGGGATATTGCCGCCGATCATCAGTACCACGCCGAATTCGCCGACGGTATGGGCGAAGCCGAGGATCGCGGCGGTGATAAAGCCCGGTCGTGCCAGGGGCAGGACCACGCTGAAGAAAGTGTCCCAGGGATTGGCGCGCAAGGTCGCGGCCACTTCCAACGGGCGAGTACCGATGGCGCTGAAAGCGTTTTGCAGCGGTTGCACCACAAAGGGCATCGAGTAGATCACCGAGCCGATCACCAACCCGGTGAAGCTGAAGGTGAGGGTGCCCAGCCCGATGGACTGGGTGAACTGGCCGATATAGCCGTGGGGGCCGAAGGCGATCAGCAAGTAGAAGCCGATCACCGTCGGCGGCAGCACCAGCGGTAACGCCACCACCGCGCCGACCGGTCCGCGCAGCCAGGAGCGGGTGCGGGCCAGCCAGAGGGCAATCGGAGTGCCGATCAGCAACAGGATGACCGTGACCAGGGACGCCAGTTTCAGGGTCAGCCAGATGGCGGCGAAGTCGGCACTCGAGAACGGCATTTAGAGCTGGTAGCCGTAGGATTTGATGATGGCGGCGGCTTTCGGCCCCTTGAGGTACTCGACCAGCGCCTTGGCGGCGGCGTTGTCCTTGCCCTTGGCCAGGATCACCGCGTCCTGCTTGATCGCCTCATGCATGTCGGCCGGGACGATCCATGCCGAACCGCTGGTGACCTTGCCGTCCTTGTAGATCTGCGACAGGGCGACAAAGCCCAGCTCGGCATTGCCGGTGGAGATGAACTGGTAGGCCTGGGTGATGTTCTGGCCGGTGACCAGCTTGTCCTTGACCTGGTCGGTCAGGCCGAGCTTGGCCAGGACCTGGGTGGCGGCCAGGCCGTAGGGCGCGGCTTTCGGGTCGGCGATGGACAGATGCTGGTACTGGTTGTCCTTGAGCACCTGGCCCTTGGCATCGACATAACCCTCCTTGGCCGACCACAGGGCCAGGGTGCCGGTGGCGTAGGTGAAGCGCGAGCCGGCCAGGATATCGCCCTCTTTTTCCAGCTTGGCGGGGGTGCTGTCGTCGGCGGCGAGGAAGACTTCGAACGGTGCACCGTTCTTGATCTGGGTGTAGAACTGGCCGGTGGCCCCATAGGCCGCGACCAGCTTGTGGCCGGTGTCTTTTTCGAAGTCGGCGGCGATGGCCTGGATCGGCGCGGTGAAGTTGGCCGCGACGGCGACCTGGACTTCGGCGGCCTGGGCCGAGCTGAAAGCGAGCACGCCGAGGAGGGCGGCCAGGCAAGTCGGGGCAAAGCGTGAGGCACGAATGGTCATGAAGCGGCTCCGTTCAAAGGAAAGGGACAGGCAAATGCGCCGCTTGTTATAGGAAGTGTGCGGCGCTGAGAGGGTAAATCGCTATATAAATAAATATATAGCGATTTGATGGCCCTGGCGAGGGGCCCGGCTCCTGCTCAGCGTCTGGTCAATATCGCCTGGGCCTGCTCCGCCAGCTGCCGGGTCAATGCCTCGGCCGGTAACTCCACACCCAGTCGCAACGCCTGGCCCGACCACAGGTTGCTGAAGTCCGCCTCACCCTTGGCCCGCAGTGGCAGCAGCGCGCCGCCGGCCAGGGGAAATGCCGGGGCCATATCGCTGATCGGTCCCAGTTCGCGCATCGCCCGGTTCATGATCCCCCGCGCCGGCCGGCCGGTGAACAGGTTGGTCAGGGCCGTCTCGCTTTCCTTCGCGCTGCGCAGCGCCTGGTGATGCGACGCCGAGACCTTGGCCTCCGGGGTAAACAGGTAGGCCGTGCCCATTTGTACCGCCGAGGCCCCGAGCATGAAGGCCGCCGCGATGCCACGGCCGTCGCCTATACCGCCGGCGGCAATCACCGGGACGTCCACCGCATCGGCGATCTGTGGCACCAGGGCGATGGTGCCGACCTGGGTGTTGAGGTCGCTGCTGAGGAAGATACCGCGATGGCCGCCAGCTTCGTTGCCCATGGCGATGATCGCGTGGCAGCCACGCTCTTCCAGCCAGCGCGCCTCGTCCACAGTGGTGGCGCAACCGACGATAGTCGCGCCGGTGGCTTTCACCCGGTTGAGCAGGGCTTCGGGCGGCAGGCCGAAGTGGAAACTGACGATCTCCGGCTGCAATTCTTCCACCAACTGGCAGCTGGTTTCATCGAAAGGCGCGCGGCTGGAAACCGGGGTCGGTGCATTGAAATCCACGCCCAGTTCACGGTAGTAGGGGGCCAGGCGCTCTTTCCAGCGTTTTTCCCGCTCCGGGTCCGCGGCCGGCGGTTGGTGGCAGAAGAAGTTGATGTTCAATGGCGCCTGGGTCGCGCTGCGAAAGAGCTGCACCTCCTGACGAATCTGCTCCGGGGTCAGCATCGCGCAGGGCAGGGACGCGAGGCCTCCGGCCCGGGCAACGCCGATCATCATGGCGGACGTGGTCGCCCCGGCCAGCGGCCCCTGAATGATCGGGAGTTCGATGCCGAACAGGTCAAGAATACGGGTGTCAGGCCAGGTGCTCATGACGACTTTTCTCCGGGGCAGATAAAAGGATAACGACGAGAACAGGGCTGGTTTGTATCAGGAATGAGGACCGTAAGGCCAGTCGCTGTCTTATTTGCACACGCAAAAAAATGCTCCCCGGTGACGGCCTCGGAAAATCCACCTAAAGTTGTCGCACTTCAAAACCCCGACTCAGGAGCGAGATTCAGATGGATGTGAAACGCGTGGAAGTGGCGCCTTTCCAGGTGTCCGGTCGGCGGGTGCGCACCCGCAATCAGGATGAACAGCACGCGCAGACGGCCAGAATCGGCGGGTTGTGGGGTGGTTTTTTCGCCGAGGGGCTGGCCGAACGTATCAGTACCCGGCAAGCAGACTCTCTTGTGTACGGCGTCTACTCCGGTTACGAGTCCGATGCCAGCGGCTATTTCGATGTGACGGCCGCGGTGGCGGTCAGCACGCCCGCGCCGGGCTATGAGACGCTGCAGGTTCAAGCGGGTCCCTACCTGGTTTTCGAAGGTCGCGGCGCGATGCCGCAGAGCGTGATCGAAACCTGGGGGCGGATCTGGGCGTACTTCGAACAGCATCCCGGGCAGCGACGCTTTGCCACGGATTTTGAAGCCTATACCGGGCCTGACAGCGTGGCGGTGTACATCGGGGTCGTCGCTTGAAGTGGCAATGCGCCTTTGATCGCCTGTATTTTCTAGACGAGTGATCTAAATTGCAGGCGAACCTGTTCAGCAGCAGCTTGATTGAAAAGGACGAAGACGGTTATCGGGCCGCCGCCAAGGCGCGCGCGGCTAGCCGGCTGTGCGCAAGGTGAAGTTGATGCGCTCGGCCCCCAACTGTGGGTGATGGCATTCCTTGATCGGCAGGACGCCATGGAAGCGCAGCCGGTCGACGCCGCCCCAGACCACGATATCGCCGTGAAACAACGGGATGCGCCGGGTCTTGTCGCTGCGTTCGTGGCCGCCGAACAGGAAGATCGCCGGCAGCCCCAGGGAGACCGAGACCACGGGCGCGCTGAAGTCGCGTTCGTTGCGGTCCTGGTGCAGGGACATCTTCGCCCCTGGCAGGTAGCGATTGATCAGGCAGGCATCGGGACTGAAGTGGGTAAACCCCGCCGCCTCGGCCGCCTCCACCGCCAGTTGTCGGAGCACCTCGGGCATTTCCGGCCAGGGTCGACCGCTTTGCGGGTCGATGCGGGTATAGCGGTAGCCGTCGCGATCGCTGGTCCAGCCCCATGTGCCGCAACTGCTCAGGCTGGCGGACATGGTGAATCCACCGGGAGTGACCATCTGCCGGAACGGCGCCTGCGCCAGCACCTCGGCCAGGGCCGGCAGCAGGTGCTCGACCCAGGGCAGGGCAAAGCCGCGCAGCACCCAGGATTGTGCGCCGATGGCTTCGTGGCGTTCGGGTTGCTGCAGGTCGGCGTCGGCAAACAGGTCGAGGGTCATGTGCGGTGGTGGGCGCGGACTCTTACAGCGCCTTGCTCGCTTTCACGTCGCTGATGATATCGTCACTCTCGCCATGAATGGCTTTCAGTGCGGCCAGGGCTTGTTCGTCGCTGCCGTTTTCCAGCTGGGCGAATTCGAAGCGACGCTCACCGTTGAGCTTGTATTTGATGACGTACTTGGTGGTGGGTGTGGTGTTCACGGCGATTCCGATAACGAGAAGATGGACAGCAATGGCGTTTCAGCGCAGTTTCGAGCTGGAGCGACGGATGATGCGAATCGAGTGGGTCAGGTTCGGTTTGCGGGTGACGCTGATGGCGCGCTTGGTCACCACGGTATCGATGGTAATGTTCCAGAAACCGGTGCTCGGAATGGTGATCTTCGCCGGAAAAGTATCAAATGCGCCGCCGTGGTAGGTGTGACGACCGCCATTCTTGAAGCTGCGGAAGTTGGCGTCGTTCATCAGGCGGATGTTGCACGTCTGGGAGCATTCGATCACGACGATGTCGTCTTCGTTGAGGTGCTCGCGCTGGTGGATGAATTTCAAGGGCGTCTCCAGAAGGCTTTTTCTACAAAATCAAAAAGATAGCATGTGACATGGGGTGTTTTTAGCACGCTAGCGGATTTATTCGACCGGCAGGCCTCCCAGTCTGACGGATTGCGTAGCCTTGTCGCCATAAAAGTTGGATTAAATCCTTGGATGCGGGAGAAAAAACCTCCGGGCGCTGTCCTACCGTCTTTATCGGAGATTTGCTTATGAAGTGGGGTGTGTGGGCGTTGGCTGCTCTGGTCATGAGCGGGTGTGCGAGTGTCTCGGATATCGAGCAGTCACCACCGACGATGGCCGTGATCTCCGGCAAGAAGCCCATGGCCTATGCCCAGTGCTTCGATACACGGTTGACCAAGGACCGCGGCCCTTCATTGATCGAGCCTTATCACAAGGACGGGGTCAAGGTGATTGTACGTGACCGTTTTTCCACCCATCCGTCGGCGGTGCTGTTTATCGAAGAGCGCTCCAGCGGCAGCAGCATCAAGGTTTTCGAGAGCATGTCGAATTTCCCGCTGCGCTCGCGAGCGGTGCTCGATGCGGCGGAGCACTGCATTTCAGGCTGAGGCCCCTGGCGCCTGGCTATTTGCACACCACGGTCACCGTGCGGCTTTTGAAATTGCCGACGTCGACGCCCAGGGTCTTGTCGCTCTCCTTGGGCGAGGGGGTGCCATCGGTGCCGACGATGGTGTAGCCGGTGCCGGCACAGGAGGCATCGGCCTTCTCGTAGCACTTGGCCCAGGACATGGCCTCGCCCGAACAATCGATGGCCAGGCCCTGCTCGCCGTTGTTCAGGTAGGCCTTGGATGCCGTGGCGCAGCCGCCCAAGGCCAGCAACGCAATCAATGCCAGATATTTGTTCATGCCGGGTATCAGTCCTTGTTGCCACGACGCCGGGCGGCGGGGGCGGGGGTATCTTCGAAGACCGAGGCCACTTCAATGGCCAGCGCTTCGCTCGGGAACGGGCCGGCGACCGGTTCGCCATCGGCACCGGTCAGCCACCACTGGCCGTCTTTTGCTTGATTGATCAGGTAACCGTTCACGTTCTTTGCTGCCGACATCGATCTGTCTCATGGGCTGATGAAAGGTGCTGATGATAGCTCAGATCAAGGCATAAGCCGTCAATAGCGGCTAGAGTTGATGGCCGAAGCGCAAAGGTCGACGATTGACCCACCCGCTGAGCGCCGGATGTAGCAATATTTGACACAGTCCCGGAACTATCTGCCGCCAGGTTTCTCTAGATTGACGTCAGTCTGCTATCAGCCGGGCATTGTAAGGTGGCCGCCGCGTGATTAGACTGCGCCGAAACTTGTACACACCGCCCTTTCAAGGACTTATATGATCAAGAAATGCTTGTTCCCAGCAGCCGGTTACGGTACTCGCTTCCTCCCAGCGACTAAAGCCATGCCCAAAGAAATGCTGCCGGTGGTGAACAAGCCACTGATCCAGTACGGCGTCGAGGAAGCGCTGGACGCCGGCTTGACCGAGATCTCGATCGTGACCGGTCGTGGCAAGCGCGCTCTGGAAGACCACTTCGACATCAGCTACGAGTTGGAAAACCAGATCAAGGGCACCGACAAGGAAAAATACCTGGTCGGTATCCGCAAGCTGCTGGACGAGTGCTCGTTCTCCTACACCCGTCAGACCGAAATGAAAGGCCTGGGTCACGCAATCCTGACCGGCCGCCCATTGATCGGTGACGAGCCCTTCGCCGTGGTACTGGCGGACGACCTGTGCGTCAACCTCGAAGGCGACGGCGTCCTGACCCAGATGGTCAAGCTGTACAAGCAGTATCGCTGCACCATCGTCGCGATCCAGGAAGTCGATCCACAGGAAACCAACAAGTACGGCGTGATTGCCGGCGACCTGATCGGTGACGACCTGTACCGCGTACGCAACATGGTCGAGAAGCCGAAGCCGGAAGATGCACCGTCGAACCTGGCGATCATCGGTCGTTACATCCTGACCCCGGACATCTTCGCCCTGATCGAGCAGACCGAGCCAGGCAAGGGTGGCGAGATCCAGATCACCGACGCCCTGATGAAGCAGGCCCAGGATGGTTGCGTGATTGCCTACAAGTTCAAAGGCAAGCGTTTCGACTGCGGTGGCGCCGAAGGCTACATCGAAGCCACCAACTTCTGCTTTGAGCACTTCTACAAGACTGGCAAGGCTTACTGATTCAGCCTGCTTTTTGTAGACAGTATCGCGTAGAAAGAAAAGCCACCCACCCGGGTGGCTTTTTCGTTTCTACGCCCTCATGTATGCCTGACGCTGACCCAGAAGGCTACAGCGGGTATGCTGTGCGCCTGCCGAGGAGATTGAAATGGCCTACGATTTTGACCTGTTTGTGATTGGTGCCGGTTCCGGCGGTGTGCGTGCTGCGCGGTTTGCCGCCGGGTTTGGCGCCAAGGTGGCGGTGGTCGAAAGCCGCTACCTGGGCGGCACCTGCGTCAACGTCGGCTGTGTGCCGAAAAAGCTCCTGGTGTACGGCGCGCATTTCGCCGAGGACTTCGAGCAGGCCCAGGGCTTTGGCTGGTCGCTAGGTGAAGCGGACTTCGACTGGGCGACCCTGATCGCCAACAAGGACAAGGAAATTCACCGCCTCAATGGCATCTATCGCAGCTTGCTGGTCAACAGCGGCGTGACCCTGCTCGAAGGCCACGGCAAGCTGGTCGATCCGCATCAGGTCGAAGTCAACGGCCAGCATTACAGCGCCAAGCACATTCTGATCGCCACCGGCGGCTGGCCACAGATTCCCGATATCCCCGGCAGCGAACACGCCATCAGTTCCAATGAAGCCTTCTTCCTCAAGGAACTGCCCAAGCGCATCCTGGTGGTCGGCGGCGGCTACATTGCCGTTGAGTTCGCCGGGATCTTCCACGGCCTGGGCGCCGCTACCCAACTGCTCTATCGCGGCGACCTGTTCCTGCGCGGTTTTGACGGTTCGGTACGCCGGCACCTGAAGGAAGAGCTGACCAAGCGCGGATTGGGCCTGAACTTCAACGCCGATATCGAACGGATCGACAAGCAGGCCGACGGCAGCCTCAAGGCCACCCTCAAGGACGGTCGCGAGCTGGAGGCCGACTGTATTTTCTACGCCACCGGCCGGCGGCCGATGCTGGACAACCTGGGCCTGGAAAACACCGGGGTGAAGCTGGACAAGCACGGCTTTATCCAGGTCGACGAGCAATACCAGACCAGCGAACCGTCGATCCTCGCCCTCGGCGATGTCATCGGTCGCGTGCAACTGACCCCGGTGGCCCTGGCCGAAGGCATGGCGGTGGCCCGGCGTCTGTTCAAGCCCGAACAGTATCGTCCGGTGGACTACGCGATGATTCCGACGGCGGTCTTCAGCCTGCCGAATATCGGAACCGTCGGCCTGAGCGAAGAGCAGGCACGGGAGCAGGGCCACGAAGTGCAGA
The DNA here is from genome assembly GCF_023242315.1 of Pseudomonas sp. MWU13-2105. Lineage (GTDB taxonomy): Bacteria > Pseudomonadota > Gammaproteobacteria > Pseudomonadales > Pseudomonadaceae > Aquipseudomonas. Next base: position 153,272 of record NZ_JALLIY010000005.1, on the reverse strand, counting down.
TCTTCGAAAGTCGCTTCCGGCCGATGAAGCTGACCCTGACCGAGTGTCAGGAGCGGACCCTGATGAAGCTGGTGGTGGACGCCAAGACCGACAAGGTGCTGGGTTGCCATATGGTCGGGCCGGAGGCCGGGGAAATCGTTCAGGGGCTGGCCATTGCCTTGAAAGCCGGCGCGACCAAGCAGCATTTCGACGAAACCATCGGCGTGCACCCGACGGCGGCCGAAGAGTTCGTCACCATGCGCACGCCGGTTGCTGGCTGAGCCATGGCCCTGGCAGCGCCGCCGGACCTGAGCGACACCGACAGGCCGGTACAACCTTTGGCCCGGACTTACCCGCGGGGATTGTTCATCGAGCCCCACGTGCACGTCTGGGGCCAGTTGCTCTACGCGATGTCGGGGGTGATGTGGGTCGAGACGCCCCACGAGGCCCTGGCGGTCCCGCCGCAGCGCGCGGTATGGCTGCCGCCCGGTGTTCCCCATGGGATCCGGGTGGTCTCGGACCTGCAGATGCGCAATATCTATCTGCGTCCGGAGTTGGCCGCAACCCTGGAAGACAGCGTCCAGGTGATCGAGGTCGGCGGCCTGCTGCGCGAGTTGATCGTGCATCTGGTGGGGCAGGCCGAGGATCCCCAGGGCGATTATTATGAGGCGTTGGTCAATCTGTCCCTGCTGGAGCTCAAGCGCGCGCGACGCGCGTTTCTGAAGATTCCCATGCCTTCGGACAGTGACCGCCGGCTGATGAACCTGTGCCAAGCGGTCATGAGTGCGCCGTCGTTGGACATCTCTTTTGAGCAGCACGCGCAATCGGCCGGGGCCAGCGTACGAACCCTGGCGCGCTTGTTCCAGGGCGAGTTGGGCATGGGCTTCGCCGAGTGGCGACGCCAGGTGCAATTGGCGACCGCCGTCGCGGAGCTGATCCAGGGCGTGCCGGTCAGCCGTATCGCCCGGGAGCTGGGCTACTCGCCGAGTAGTTTCAGCGATATGTTCCGGCGTGCGCTGGGCGTGGCTCCTTCCCACTATCCGGCGGGCTGACGAGCGCCGTTCCTGTCGGGGAGGGTGCTTTGGCCGAAATACAGAAGCCTTTGACCGACGCCCCCGCTTTACCGGTCATAGACTCTGGGCATTCCCTCATCGAGCCCGGAGTTCATCATGAGCTACCTTATCTCTCTCGCAATCGGCATCGCCGTCGGACTGCTTTACGGCGGACTCGACTTCCGTTCCCCGGCGCCGCCCGCCGTGGCCCTGGTTGGCCTTTTGGGCATGCAGCTGGGGGAAAAGGCCTGGCCCCTGGGCAAACAATTGGTCGCCGGCTGGCTGTCCTGAACCCCCACGTTTTTTCTGACTGGATGCGTATTTTATGAAAGCCCTGCAATTTGCGAAAACCGGTGATCTCTCGGCCCTGCAACTGGTCGACGTGCCCACCCCGGTACCTGCTGCCGGAGAAGTCCTGGTGCAGATCAAGGCAGCCGGCCTGAACCCCAGCGACGTGAAAAACGTGCTCGGTCGTTTCTCCTACACCACGCTGCCACGGATTCCCGGTCGGGATTTCGCCGGCGTGGTGATCGAGGGGCCGCAAGCGTTGCTGGGCCAGGAAGTCTGGGGCACCGGCAAGGAGCTGGGCTTTACCGGCGACGGTTCCCATGCCCAATACCTGACCCTGCCCGCCAGCGGAGTGGCGATCAAGCCGACGCACTTGAGCTTCGCCCAGGCCGCCAGCCTCGGCGTGCCATTCACCACCGCCTGGGATGCCCTGGAGCGCAGCCTGGTGAAGGCCGATACGCGGTTGCTGGTGATCGGTGCCAATGGCGCCGTCGGTAGCGCCGCGCTGGCCCTGGCGAAGATTCGCGGGGCGCGGGTGCTGGGGGCGGTGCGGCGCGCGGAGCAGGTCAAGGTGCTTCAGGACAAGGGCTTTGACGCCATTCAACTGGACAAGCCGGAAGATCTGGCGGCGTCGGTCAATGCTGTCTTCCCGGGTGGCGCCGATGTGATCTTCGATACCACCGGCTTCTGGCTGCCAGCGGCAGTGACGGCCCTCGCGCCTTTTGGTCGGATCGCGATCATCGCCGCGCCGGTTGACGGTCATGTGCAGTTGCCGGCCCTGGCCTTGTATCGCAAGGGCGGTTCGGTGGTCGGGATCAACTCGCTGCTCTACGGCACCGAGGCCTGTGCGCGGATGCTCGATCAGTTCGGGCGCTTCTTTGACGAGGGCTTGCTGGAACTGCCGACAGGGTTGTTGGAGTCGCCACTGTCCGAGGGCCTGGCGCGTTATGCCGAGGTCAATCAAGGCGGCAGTGACAAGGTGATCCTGCTGCCTTGAGGTGTGGCGCCGATGATCAGCCTGATCAAATGGCGTATTGCGCAGAAGAAGGGCTCGGCCATCGATATCGGCCGCGCCCGGCTATTCGCCCGGATCAGCCATATCGAAGCGCTGTTGATCATGCTGATCGTAATTGCCGCCAGCGGCATGGCCCGGGGATTCCTGGCCGGGTAGGGGCCTGTGGCCCTGCGGGATTGGTCGGCCGCCATCGCCGGCAAGCCGGCTCCCACAGGGGCGTGCCGGGGGCTCAGGGCTGCAGGCGCAGGCTCGCCCGGATGCCGTTGACCACCGGCTCGACGCTCTTGTAACCGTCCGCCGAACCGGCATAAAGCAAGGAATACGCCTTGCCGTCGCGGGCCGCGGCCACCAGGGTCTGGGTCATCACGTGACCGCCGTTCTGGGTGATGGTGCAAGTGGTTTCCACCGCAGCCATGCCCCCCAGGGTGCTGTCGTGAATGCGGTTGCAGACACTCATGAAGCCGCGCTCGACAAAGTTCTTCTGCACCGCCTTGCGCATCTCCAGCAACACCCCGGGGAGGTTGACTTCATGGCCGGGATTGAGCCCCGACTCGGTCAATTCCATGACCATCAGCGGGTCGCCGTTGGCGTCGTTCTTCACCGCGCGCTGGCGCAGGCCGCTGATCACTTCGCCGGCGGCGTTCTGCGCCGGGGGCAAGGTCTGCACCTCCCAGTCGCTTGGCCAGGTGATGATCAGGTCGTCGGCCAGGGCCGACGAGCTGCCCAGCAGCAGAAGCAGGGTGGTGAAACAGGCACGACATTGCGCGGAGGTCATGGGTGGGCACTGATCGAGAGGCTGGAATTGATTGTTACAGTGTATCAATACTCCGGGGGAAATGGCGGATAAAACTGCGCCCGTAATCGACCGTTACTCAGCTAACCCTTTGCTTCTCAAGCTTAATCCCGGACAATCGCGCCCCTCTTATGGCCGGGACGCTGCCAGTAACCTGTTTTTTATCCGTCCCGGTCGCGTGGTAATGACCGGCTAACGGAGATTCGACCGGATGAATGACCAGGCCAACAGCGTCGACGAACGCTATGAATCGGCACCCGCTGCGCTGAGCAGTTGGAGTCGCCAAGACACTACCTGGATGCTGGGCCTGTTCGGCACGGCCATCGGCGCGGGCACCTTGTTCCTGCCGATCAACGCGGGGCTGGGCGGCTTCTGGCCGTTGCTGGTCCTGGCGGTGCTGGCGTTCCCCATGACCTTCTACGCCCACCGTGGCCTGACCCGTTTCGTGCTCTCCGGGCGCGCGGGCGCGGATATCACCGAGGTGGTGGAAGAACATTTCGGCATCAAGGCCGGGGCACTGATCACTTTGCTGTACTTCTTTGCGATCTTCCCGATCCTGCTGATCTACAGCGTGGCGCTGACCAATACCGTCGGCAGTTTCCTCGAACACCAACTGCACCTGGTGCCGCCGCCCCGGGCGCTGCTGTCGCTGATGCTGATCCTCGGCCTGCTGGTGGTGGTGCGTTGTGGCGAGCAGGTGATCGTCAAGGCCATGAGCCTGATGGTCTATCCGTTTATCGTCGCCTTGCTGTTCCTGGCGGTGTACCTGGTACCGCACTGGAACGGCGGTATCCTCGCCACGGCCGGCAATCTGCCCGAGCCGTCGGCCTTGCTGCATACCTTGTGGCTGGCCATTCCGGTGATGGTCTTTTCCTTCAACCATTCGCCGATCATCTCGGCCTTCGCGGTTGACCAGAAACGTCGCCATGGTGAGCACGCCGAGGAGCGCAGTTCGCAGATCCTGTCGCGGGCCCACCTGCTGATGGTGGTGATGGTGCTGTTCTTCGTCTTCAGTTGCGTGCTGACCCTGTCGCCGGCGCAACTGGCCGAAGCCAAGGCACAGAACCTGTCGATCCTGTCCTACCTGGCCAACCACTTCAGCAACCCGACCATCGCCTTCGCGGCGCCGTTGATTGCCTTCGTGGCGATTTCCAAGTCCTTCCTGGGGCACTACATCGGGGCCAGCGAGGGCCTCAAGGGCCTGGTCGCCAAGAGTGGCCGCAAACCCGGGACCAAGGCCCTGGACCGCATGACGGCGGCGTTCATGCTGGTGGTGTGCTGGCTGGTGGCAACCTTGAACCCGAGCATACTCGGCATGATCGAGACCCTCGGCGGGCCGATCATCGCGGCGTTGCTGTTCCTGATGCCGATGTACGCGATTCGTCGGGTGCTGGCGATGCGGCAGTACTCGGGGCAGATGTCCAACGTATTCGTCACGCTGGTGGGCTTGGTGGCGATTTCGGCGTTGATCTATTCGTTGTCGGCGTGATCTGAAACGCGGTCTTGCAGAGAGACCGCGTTATCGTTCTTCGCGGGCAAGCACCGCTCCCACGAGGTATGTGTCGTACACGGCACATAGGTTCCACGAAACAGCGTGGGAGCGGTGTTTGCCCGCGAAAGCTATCTGACAGACGCCTCAGACCCAGACGTCATTACTGGCTGTCATTTCCCCGCCTTCGTCCCCGGTATTGACCACCCCCCGTGGTTCGATCAGCAGCATCCTGACCTCCTTCTCGGCAAACGGCTTGTGCTCGACACCCTTGGGCACCACCAGCATTTCACCCGCCGCCAGATGCACTTGGCGGTCACGAAAGTCGATGCGCAGCACGCCTTCCAGGATGATAAACGTCTCGTCGGTATCGGCATGGGAGTGCCAGACGAAATCGCCTTCGATCTTCACCACCTTGAACTGGTAGTCGTTCATTTCGGCAATGACCCTGGGTTTCCACTTGTCATCGAACAGGGCGAGTTTCTGCGCGAAATTGATGGGGGAAAGGGTTTGCGGGGTATTCATGGGCTGGGCCTCTGAGCGGATGATTGAAACCCAGCCTAGCTGCATTTCAGTGTCGACCGATTGTACGATTGTGCAAGCCCTGCATGTTCAGCCAGCGCCCCGGCGGCAGGCCGAAGGTCTTGCCGAACTGGCGGGTCATATGGCTCTGGTCGGTAAAGCCGGCGATCAATGCCGCCTCGGCCAGTGATCGGCCCTGAACCAGCAATGACCGGACCAGGTCCAGGCGGCGCATGCTCAGGTAGCGATAAGGGCTGGTGCCGAACAGCATTCGGAAGTCCCGTGAGAGATTCCAGCGATCACGCCCGCTGTGTTCGGCCAGCTCATCGAGGGTAACCGTGCGATCCAGGGCGCTGTGAATGTACTCCCGAGCCCGTTCCGCGGCCTGGTAATCGAAGCTGCGCGGCTGGCGTGGCGCGCCACGGAGCGCGTTGAGGGTCTGGGCCAGGTCGAACAGCGCGTCTTCCTCCTCCAGTGGATCGAGGACGTTGTCCATGCCCCGCAGCAGGGCTTCGGTGGCCCGGCGCAGGCGCGGATCGTGACTGATGCCGCCGGGAACAAAGGGCAGGGGCTGCCCGCCCAGTGCCGATTGGATCAAGGCGGGTTGCACGTAGACCATGCGGTACCTGAAGCCGTCCCGCGTCCCGGCCTGGCCATCGTGAACTTCGTCCGGGTGCAGTACCAGGGTGCCGCCGGGCAGGCTATGGCGCTGGCTACCGCGATACTTGAAACTCTGCACGCCGGACAAGGTGCACCCGATGGCGTAGGTGTCGTGGCGATGAGGATCGAAGCCGTGGCCGGAAAAGAACGCTTCAATACGCTCCAGCGGGCTGGATTGTGGCGCCCGCCGGACCCAGTCGGTGATTGCTGTGTGCTGATCCATGTGGCCTGGTGCTCCCTTTACCGTCCGAAGTGAGCGAATGGTAAAGGAAAACGCCGCTTAATCCTTCAATCGAACCACACCTTCTATCTCCACCGCCGCGCCACCTGGCAGGGACTGCACGCCGATGGCCGAGCGTGCATGTCGGCCACGGTCGCCGAAGACCTGGACCAGGACTTCGGAGGCCGCGTTGATCACCTCCGATTGAGCGCCGAAATCCGAGGGTGCCCGTACATAACCGGTGATGCGAACGATCTGCTCGACACGCTCCAGGTCGCCATCGCAGGCCGCCGCGACAATCGACAGGAAGTTTGCCGTGCACAGTCGGGCCGCTTCCCGCGCCTGGTCCAGGGAAATATCCTGGCCGACGATCCCGGTATGGCGAATCTCATGGTTGAAGCGCGGCACCTGGCCCGATACCCACAGCAGGTTGCCGTCACGCACGCTCAACTTGAAGTGTGTCGGGACCACAAAGCTTTGCGGCGCCTCGCGGTAAATCGCCCAAAGCAACGCCTGGTACGGTTGTCGGACCTCGGAGAAAGGCAGCCATTGGCGGATTTCAGCGCTCATGCTGCTCTCCTGTCGGTTGCTGTCCGGCGGCCAACGCGCTGTAGCCGCCGACATAACAACCGATCGGCTGCGCACTGCCCGCGTCCAGGTCCAGGCGCACGTAGATATCGGAGGGTCGACCCATGGCCCGGCCCTGATGCACCAGGATCGGTTGTTCATCGGCCTCGATCATGCCGTACTCCAGCAGGCCGAACGCCAGGGCCGTGGCGGCGATGCCGGTGGCGGCGTCTTCGGGATAGCCCGAGGCCTTGGGGAATTGCCGGCTGTCGAACTGTCGGGCGATGTCCGGACGTGGACAGAACAGGTAGAGCCCGGTGGAGTCGATCTGCTCGCACAAGTCCTTGATGCGCGGCGAGTCGGGATGTGCCGCATCCAGCAGGGCCGGGGTCTTGACCGGGACCAGGGTCTTGACCCGGCTGGTGGCGGCGTTCAGGAACGGCAGGTCGAGTAGGTCGTCCGGCTGCAGGCCGATGGCCTCGATGATCCGGGCCCGGATCTCGGCGTCGTCGACTCGACTGACCACGCCTGCCGGTTGGGAAATCTCGATGAATGCGTCGTCACCCGGATTGCCCCGGATATGCGCGGTCACGGTGCCGCTCTGGGTCTGGATGGACAGTTGCCGGCGGTCGAGCTTGCCCAGTTGTTGCAGCAGCCAGACGGTACCGATGGTGGCGTGGCCGCACATGCTCATTTCATGCAGGGGCACGAAGAAGCGGAAATGGTAGTCGTGGCTGGCCTGATCCAGCGGGGTGAAGGCAAAGCCGCTTTCATGTCCATAGGCGCGGGCGATGGCGGTCATCTGCCCGGCGCTCAAGCCGTCAGCGTCGACGGCGATGGGGGCGGGGTTGCCGCCACCCTGTTTCGATTTGAAGACTTCTACAACCTGTACATCACTCATACCTGACCTCGCGACACGGTGGATGAGGTCGATTCTGGCAATCGGCAGCGACAGGTTCTAGGCGGATCGGGTCGTGCAGGCGAACGTTTGGGCCATGGCCTCAGTGCGGCTTGCGCAGGTCGCTGGGTACCAGGCCCAGGTAGCGCTTGAACAGGCGCGCCAGGTAGGACGGCGAGTCGATGCCCACGGCCAGGCTGACGTCGAGGATCGACAGGGAACTGCTGGAGATCAGTCGCGCGGCGGTTTCGACCCGGGTGCGATTGGTGAAGTCCACCAGGGTTTCATCGCAGCAGGCCTTGAATAGGCGGGTGAGGTGACGTCGCGACAGGTGGAACTGGTAGCCGATCAGGTCGACATTCAGCTCGTCCTGCAGGTGTTCGCGCACGTAGCGCTGGATATCGCGGACCAGCAGGGCGTTACGCTGGCTGTCGCTGTGTTGCGCCGGCGGTTGCTGGCGGGCGATCAGCCGGGCGCACTCTTCGAACAGCAGGTGGTTGAGGTGCGGGACCTGGCGCCGGAAGTCTGCGGCCGAGCATCCCGCCGCGAGCTGGTCGTGCAGGCGCAGGATGCTGTCCAGGGTCTCGCTGCCTTGCCAGACTCCCGCGCGATCAGCCTGTGCGGCAAAGGCCTGGTAGCCGTCGAGCCGGCCCTGGTGGTGGATGTACTGCGAGTCGACGTAGAGCGCCATATGCTTTTCCCGCCCGGGGGCCGCCTGGGTCGAGTGGGCGAAATCCGCCGGCACCAGGGAGAAGGCTTGGCGCGAGACGTGGAGCGTGTGGGTGTGGCTTTCGGTCGCCAGGAACAACCCGCCCTGGCGCGGCAACAGCAGCATATGACAGTCGTGGGCGTGCCAGTCCTGGGCGTAGCCGCTGCTTTCGCTGATCTCGAAGCGGAACACGTCGGGGGACATGCCGCTGAGCTTGGGCGATAAATGCGCCATGGGGCGACCTCCAGCATGCTGATTCAGGTATCAGTCTATCCGTTAACGCGCCGGCACAAGCGTCTGCTCGTCCGGTTGTGGTTGCGACAGCGATTGCCAGTAACGCTCGCCCGCCGTGTCATCGTACAGACCTTCCCAACGTGCCACGACCACCACCGCCAGGGCATTGCCGACGATATTCAGCGCGGTCCTGGCCATATCCATGATGCGGTCGACCCCGGCAATGAACGCCAGGCCTTCGAGGGGGATGCCGACGCTGCCCAAGGTGGCCAGCAGCACCACGAACGACACCCCCGGCACCCCGGCGATGCCCTTGGAGGTCACCATCAGGGTCAGTACCAGGGTGATCTGCTGGCCGAGGGACAGGTCGATCCCGTACAACTGGGCAATGAACACTGCGGCAATGCTCTGGTACAGGGTCGAACCGTCGAGGTTGAAGGAATAGCCGGTGGGCACCACGAAGCGGCTGATCGCCTGTGGCGCGCCGAAGGCTTCCATCTTCTCGATGATCCGTGGCAGCACGGTTTCCGAACTGGCGGTGGAGAAACCAAGGATCAGCTCGGCCTTGAGGATGCGCATCAGCCGGAACACCGAGAAGCCGCAGATCCGCGCCACCAGCCCGAACACCACCACACCGAAAAATGCGATGGCGGCGTACACCAGCGTCACCAGGCGCGCCAGCGGCCACAGCGAGGCGAAGCCGAAGTTGGCCACGGTCACCGAAATCAGCGCGAAGACCCCGAGCGGGGCATAGCGCATGATCATGTGGGTGACCTTGAACATGCTTTGCGAGACGCCCTCCAGCACCCCGACCAGAGGCAGGCGCAGTTCGTCCTTGAGGCTCGACAGACCGAGGCCGAACATCACCGAGAAGAAGATGATCGGCAGCATGTCGCCGCGTACCAGTGCGGCGAAGATGTTCGACGGTACCAGGTTCAGCAGGGTGGTGATGAAGGCGTGGTTGGCCTGAACCTCGCTGGTGGTTTTCTCGTACTGGGAAATATCCGTGGTCCCCAGCAGGCTCATGTCGATGCCGTGGCCAGGCTGGAACAGGTTCGCCAGGACCAGGCCGACGATGATTGCCACGGTGGTGATGATTTCGAAGTAGAGCAGGGTCTTGAAACCGATACGCCCGAGTTTCTTGCCGTCGCCGACCCCGGCGATACCGACGATCAGCGAGGAAATGACGATCGGGATGACGATCATCTTGATCAGGCGGATAAACAGGTCGCCCGCCGGTTGCAGGAATGTGCCGATCCACCAGGCCTTGTCCGCGCTGTAATGGTTGAGGAGCGCGCCGACGGCGATGCCCAGCAGCAGACCGATGACGATCTGCCAGGCGAGGCTCAGTTTTGCCTTGTTCATGGTAGGAGGGTTCCCGTTTTTGTTGGAGGTCGATACAGGGGCCGGGGGGCGGGCAATGGCTCGCCGGTGGGGCAGCTCGATGTTGAGCCGAAAATCCCTGGGCGGGAGCGCCAATCGGGCCGGGCAAGCTCACGATTGGGCCATGTCTGATCCGGGCCCTGAGTCGGTGGCTCTGTTAAACTCGATGGAATTTGAAACGGACTGAGGTGTACCGATGAGCGAACCGATTCGTCTGACCCAGTACAGCCATGGCGCCGGCTGTGGCTGCAAGATTTCACCCCAGGTGCTGGAAGTCATCCTGGCCGGCAGTGGCGCGCAGAACCTCGACCCGAAACTCTGGGTCGGCAATGCCTCGCGCGACGATGCCGCGGTGTATGCCATCGATGAAGAGCGCGGCGTAGTCTCCACCACCGACTTTTTCATGCCGATCGTCGACGATCCCTTCGACTTCGGCCGGATTGCCGCCACCAACGCCATCAGTGATATCTACGCCATGGGCGGCGATCCGATCATGGCCATCGCCATTCTCGGCTGGCCGGTGAACGTGCTGGCCCCGGAAGTCGCCCGTGAAGTCATTCGGGGCGGTCGTGCGGTGTGCGACGCGGCGGGGATCCCCCTCGCCGGCGGCCACTCCATCGACGCCCCCGAGCCGATTTTCGGCCTGGCGGTGACCGGCCTGGTGGAAAAGCGCTATATGAAGCGCAACGACACCGCGACGGCTGACTGCAAGCTGTACCTGACCAAACCCCTGGGGATCGGCGTACTGACCACCGCGGAAAAGAAAGGCAAGTTGCGCAGCGAAGATGTCGGCGTGGCCCGGGACTGGATGTGTACCCTGAACAAGCCCGGCAGTCGTTTCGGCAAGCTGGCGGGGGTTACCGCGATGACCGACGTCACCGGCTTCGGCCTGCTCGGCCATCTGGTGGAAATGGCCGATGGCAGCGGCCTGACCGCGCGTATCGTCTATGAACAGGTACCGCGCCTGCCGACGGTCGAGTATTACCTGGACCAGGGCTGCGTGCCTGGCGGCACGCTGCGCAATTACGACAGCTATGCCAGCAAGGTCGGCCCCCTGCGCGAGTTGCACAAGCGCGTGCTCTGCGACCCGCAGACCAGCGGCGGACTGTTGGTGGCGGTGACCGCCGAAGGCGAGGCCGAGTTCCTTGCCGTGGCCGCCGAACTGGGCCTGACGCTTGCACCCATCGGCCAGTTGGTGGAACGACAGAGCCACGCGGTAGAGGTGTATTGATGTCCCTTGATATCACCGACTACCGCAGTTTGTTTCTCAATGACACACCGATGATGGATACCCGGGCGCCGGTCGAATTCAACAAGGGTTCCTTTCCCGGGGTGGTCAACCTGCCGCTGATGACCGATCTCGAACGGCAGCGCGTGGGGACTTGCTACAAGCAACACGGCCAGCAGGCCGCCATCGTCCTCGGACACCAACTGGTGGGTGGCGAGGTCAAGGCGGCGCGGCTCCAGGCCTGGGCCGACTTCACCCGCGTCCATCCCGACGGCGCGCTGTATTGCTTCCGTGGCGGGTTGCGTTCGCAGATTGTCCAGCAATGGCTCCATGAGGCGGGGATCGACTATCCGCGGGTGGGTGGTGGCTACAAGGCGATGCGCAGTTTTTTGCTGCAGACCGTCGAGCAGGCCGTGGTCCAGGCAGATTTCGTCTTGCTGGGGGGCATGACCGGTACGGGCAAGACCGATGTGATCGTCCAACTGGAAAACAGCCTGGACCTGGAAGGCCACGCCAACCATCGTGGCTCCAGCTTCGGCAAGCGCGCCACCGGCCAGCCGTCGAATATCGACTTTGAAAACCGCCTGGCCGTGGACCTGCTGAAGAAGCAGGAGCGGGGTATCGAGTCCTTCGTGCTGGAAGACGAAAGCCGCATGGTCGGGCGTTGTGCCTTGCCGTTGGCGCTGTACCAGGGGATGCAACGGTTTCCCGTGGTCTGGCTGGAGGACAGCCTGGAAAGTCGGGTCGAGCGCATCTTGCGCGACTATGTGGTCGAGCTCTGCGCGGAGTTTGTCGGTGTGTATGCCGAACAGGGGTTCCAGTTGTTTGCCGAGCGCCTGCTGGGCAGCCTGGACAACATCCACAAACGCCTTGGCGGCGAGCGGCACCAGCGGCTGAAGGCGCTGATGCAGGCCGCGCTGGAAGAGCAGGAACGCAGTGGTGTGGTAGATCTGCACCGGGGCTGGATCGAAGGTTTGCTGAACGAGTATTACGACCCGATGTACGCCTTCCAGCGTGAAAGCAAAGGCGAGCGGATCGAGTTTGCCGGGGAGCGGCTGGCGGTGCTGGAGTATCTCAGGAACCGCCGTAAACGGGACTGACCGGATATTTCATATCAGGTCAACGCGGTCACTGTAGGAGCTGGCTTGCCAGCGATAGCGGTGGTGAAGCTTGCATCACCATCGCCGGCAAGCCCGCTCCTACAGGTTTTGCGGCGTTTATAAGATCTGATGTTCCTGCCTGCGAACGGGCAAGTCAGACCGGGATAGTCTTTACAGGACCAGCATGGCCACCAGGCCGCTGGCCACGCCCACCAGCATTGTCAGCACCGCCACGGTCACCAGCACCTTGGCGTCGAATTCCTTGCGCAGCATCAACAGCGACGGCAGGCTGACGCTCGGCAGGGTCAGCAGCAGCGCCACCGCCGGCGCGGTGCCCAGGCCCAGGGTCATCATGGTCTGCACGATGGGAATCTCGGCCGCCGTCGGAATCACGAACAAAGTCCCGATAATCGCCAGCGGCACCAGCCACAGCAGGCTGTTGCCCATGGCGCCATCGACGTGCGGAAACAGCCAGACCCGTGCCGCGCCCAGCAACAGCACCGCCACGATATAGATCGGGATGGTGGTCCAGAACAGTTGCCACAGGGTCTTGCCCCAACGCGCCATGAAGCTGCGCTGGTCCGGGCTGCTGGCATCGACCACGGCTTCCACTGCCGCCTCCGGCAGGGTTTCCGGGCGAGCCACCCGTTGCGCCACCAGCGAAACCCCCAGCACCAGCACCAGGCCCGCCACCAGCCGGATCGCGGTGAAGCCCCAGCCCAGGACGAAGCCCATGAACACCAGGGTGGCCGGGTTGAGCACCGGGTTGGCGATCCAGAACGCCAGCGCCGCGCCCACCGAGACGTTCTGTCGACGCATCCCGGCGGCTACCGGCGCCGCGCAGCAGGAGCACATCATGCCGGGCAGGGCGAACAGGCCGCCGCGCAGGGTCGAACCGAAACCGGCGCGGCCGAACAGGCGCAACAACCAGTCGCGGGGAACCAGCACTTGCAGCAACGAGCCGAGAATCACCGCCAGTACCGCGGCTTTCCAGATCGCCAGGAAGTACACCTGGGCGTAGGCCAGCGCGGCGGCGACCGGAGAGGCCGGGTTGTCGTTGATGATCGAGGCACCGATGCTGTGGCTGTCGGCGGCGACGAAGGCCTTGGCGTAGTAGGGCGACCATTTGACGTAGTACAGGCCAATGGCGGCGACGGCGAGAAACAGCAATGGTTTCCACCAGAGCGACCAGCCTCTGGCGGGGACGGCTTGGGTAAGAGTGGGCATGGGAGGGTATCCGGTGGACTAAGGGGTGATGGATGAATGATAACCCAGCCGCGGGCCTTCGCCAGCCGTTGGGCCCCACGTGTCTTGAAGGTTTCGGCCTATCGGAATGTGGGCGATTTCTTATAGCCTGCCGCTCCTGTACCGTCGCCGACTCGCGGGCGCGGGGCGACCTGCCTGGCGGTGCCTTTCCAGCTGTCTGGGCGTGCTTTTCCGTGACGGTGTCGAACCGGTGATTTCAAGTCATCGGCGGTAAGCGGCGCTTGATCGGGGTCTTCTTGACGATGGCGGTATTGGTTTCGGCGTGGAGGTTGAGCCGATCCAGGAGCGTGTCGAGTTGCTCCATGTCGCGCACATGCAGGCGGGCGATAAAACAATCGTCACCGGTCACCTTGTCACATTCGGTGAACTGGGGAATCGCCTGGATCTGCCGCTCCACTTCCTGCAACTGGCCGGGCAGGGGGCGAATGCGCACGATGGCCTGCAACAGGTAGCCGAACGATTTGGGCTCCACATCGACGGTGTAGCCCTTGATCACGCCACGCTCTTCCAGCCGGCGCAAGCGTTCCGCGACGCTGGGGGAGGACAGGCCGCTGACTTGCGCCAGGGCCTTGAGCGAGCTGCGCGAGTCACTCATCAGGGCGCTGATCAACAAGTGGTCGATTTCGTCAGTCATGGCTGCCTCGTTAGGTAAATCATTAAAGTTACCTTGATAAGAAAGGTGAAATAAGATTCTAGCCTATTTATGGCGCTGGTGAGGCGGGCAGTAGGCTTGGCATACTTTTGTCATCTGCCCAGGGCCCAATCAAAGGAACTCACTTATGAAGACATCACTGCATCGCGGCTCGCTGGAAATGGTCGCGGCCATGTTGATCTCGGGGACCATCGGCTGGTTCGTGCTGGTGTCCGGCCAGCCGGTGCTGGACGTGGTGTTCTGGCGCTGCCTGTTCGGTGCCCTGACCTTGCTGCTGATCTGTGCCGTCATGGGCTTTTTGCGCCCGGGGATCCTGACCCGTACCACCTTTCTTTTGGCGGTGCTCAGTGGCGTGGCGATCGTCGGTAACTGGGTGTTGCTGTTCGCTTCCTATTCCCGGGCGTCGATTGCCATCGGCACGGCGGTCTACAACGTCCAGCCATTCATGCTGGTGGGCCTGGCGGCGCTGTTTCTCGGCGAGAAGATCACCGCGTGGAAACTGTTCTGGCTGGGCCTGGCCTTTGTCGGGATGCTGGCGATCATCAGTGCCCACGGGCAGCCGGGAGAGAGCGGTGGCGAATATCTGCTGGGCATCGGGTTGGCGTTGGGAGCGGCGCTGTTGTATGCCATCGCGGCACTGATCATCAAGCGCCTGACGGGCACGCCGCCGCACCTGATTGCCCTGGTCCAGGTCTGCACCGGGGTCTTGCTGCTGGCGCCCTGGGCGCATATTTCGGCGTTCCCGCAACAGCCGAGTGCCTGGGGCAGCCTGCTGACCCTGGGGATGGTTCATACCGGGGTGATGTATGTACTGTTGTATGGCGCGATCCAGAAACTGCCGACGGCCATGACCGGGGCGCTGTCCTTTATCTACCCGATTGCGGCGATCTTCGTCGACTGGTTCGCCTTCGGCCACCAGTTGGTGCTGGTGCAGTGGGTTGGTGTGATTGCCATTCTGCTGGCGGCGGCGGGGATGCAACAGGGCTGGACACTGGGCTTCAAACGGGTGCTTGTGCGCTGAGGTTGCAGCAGTTCACCAGGCCCAGGTTCGACACCGCACTGTAGGAGCCGGCTTGCTGGCGATGACGTCAGCGAGAGCGGTGCAAGGCTTGCGGGCCTTATCGCCCGCAAGCGGGTTCCTACAATGAGCGTGTTGGCCACAGTGACGGGGTCTGGGTCGAAACGCTATCTATTGCGCAGAGACATTGGCCTCAGGCGCCATTGCGATAACGCGCCGCCGGCAGCACCTGCATGTAGTTCGGCAGCATCGCCAGGCGCGCGGCCTCCAGGGCTTGCCACTGGCCTTCGTCGGGCAGCGGCGGAATGGTCACGGTTTCGCGGCGATCAAAGCCCACCAGCGCCGCGTCCACCAGGTCATCGACTTCCATGACCGCCGGCAGATCCTCGATCCGCTTGCCCGCGCGTTCCCAGATTTCGGTACGGGTGGCGGCCGGCAGGACGGCCTGCACATACAAGCCCTTGGCCCCGAGCTCGATATTCAGCCCTTGGCTGAAGAACAGTACGAAGGCCTTGGTCGCCCCATAGACCGTCATCTGCAGTTCCGGCGCCAGGCCCACCACCGAGGCGACGTTGATGATCGACCCCGCGCCTGCCTGGACCAGGCGTGGCGTGATTGCACTGGTCAGGCGGGCGAGGGCGGTGATGTTGAGGTTGATAAGCTGGCTCGCCACATCGGGCGTCTGTTCCAGGAAAGTCCCGGCTCCGGCCATACCGGCGTTATTGATCAGGATGCCGATAGTCGCATCGTCGCGAACCCGCGACTCGATACGGGCCAGATCGCCTGCGTCGGTCAGGTCGGCCTGGACCACATCCACCGAAACGCCGGTTTCCTGTCGCAGCCGTTCGGCCAGTGTGTCCATGCGGGCCTTGTCCCGAGCCACCAGCACCAGGGCGTGACCGCGCTTGGCGAAGCGGTCGGCGTAAACAGCGCCGATACCGGTGGAAGCGCCTGTAATCAGAACGGCGGGTTTGACTGTCATGACGGTAATCCTCAGCGGGTTGATTTATTCATGACCGTTGTCATGTTTAGAAAATATGATGGCTATCATGTATACTGTCAAGCCTATTAGTGGAGGTTTCCAATGAAGGTCAGTCGCGAGCAGGTGGCAGAGAACCGGCGCAATATCCTCGAAGCCGCCAGTCGGCTGTTTCGGGCCAAGGGCTATGAGGCGGTCACCGTGTCGGAGGTGATGAAGGCGGCCGGGTTGACCCATGGCGGTTTCTACGGGTATTTCGCCTCGAAGGACGATCTGGTAGCCCAGTCCCTGGCCCACGTGTTCTCGACGTCGGTACCGGCGGGGGCCGATGTGGCCGGTTATGTCACGCAGTATCTGAGTGCCGCGCACCTGCAGGATTGTGCCGGTGGCTGTCCGATGGCCGGGCTGGCCTCGGAAACCAGCCGCCAGTCCGCCGAGGCGCGGGCGCAGATGACTGCGAGCATTCGTCGTCAGCTCGAGAGCTTGAGCCAGGCCCTGCCTGGTGCGACGGCCGCGGAAAAACGCCGCGCCGCTACTGGCAGCTGGGCCGCGATGGTCGGCGCCATGGTGTTGGCGCGGGTTTGTGATGATCCGCGGTTGGCCGATGAGATGCTCAGCGACACGCGTGACTGGCTACTGGCGCAGGATGTGAAATCGGCGAACTGAACCGCTCAGTTGCCGATCACGTACAGGCAGATTGACAGCGTTACCAGCGAACCCAGCGTGGAAATCAGGATGGTGCTCGACACCACCGAGGCCTCGCGCTTGTAGTACTCGGCCAGCATAAAGGGCCCGGTGCCGGTGGGCAGTGCGCTCAGGAGCAGCGCCGAATTGGCCCACAGTGGCGGCAGATGAAACACCTTGAAGGCCAGGAACCAGGTCAGCAGCGGGTGGCCGACCAGCTTGATCAGTACCAGCATCGTCGCGCCCTGGCGTGGGCCTTGTTGTTTGTGAGCGAGGAACAGCCCGAGGGAAATCAGTGCGCAAGGGATGGTGGCGGCGCCCAGCAGGCTGAGAAACTTCTCGAAGGGGGCCGGCAACGGTGCGCCGCCCCAGGCCCAGAGCGCGCCGAGCAAAGGTGAGAGCACCAGCGGATTTTTCGCCAGCGCCAGCAGTACCTTGAAGACGATCCGATGTACCTGGCGCTCGCTTTGCAAACCGATCTCGATGCACACCAGGGCCAGTCCGAACAGCACGCAGACCACCAGCAAGGAGGCGATCAGCGCCGGCTCCAGACCATTCTGGCCGAGCACCATCACGCACAGCGGAATCCCGATATAGCCGGTGTTGGCGTAGGACGCGCTGAGGGCATCGATGCTTGCGTCGGCGAAATGCCTGGCCTTGCGCCAGCGCAGCAACAAGGTCAGGACGAACATCGCCAGGGTACTGAGGGTAAACGCCAGGACAAACCCCGGGTGCCAGATCTGTTCCCAGGTCGCCGTGGCCGTGGCCTTGAACAGTAGCGCCGGCAGGCACAGCCAGACCACCATGCGGTTGATCTCGGAGGCCGCGTTGGGCCCCAGGCGGTTGCTCCGTCGGCAGAGGAAACCGATCAGGATCAGGGCAAAGATGGGCAACAGGACGCTGAGTACGGAGGACATTATTGAAGCCGGAGCCTTGCTGGTACGCGGGTGGGGAAGGGTAAAGGCGGAGATTGTTAGCTTGCAATCTTTATTCTTGGGGGCGCGAGTCGCTCCCGTGCGTTGCCGGGGGGAGGCGGCGTTGGGGCGCCGCCTCCCCTGTGGGGGGGCAACCTATTGCGCTTCCCGATCCAGCAACTGGCGCTTGCGCTCGACTCCCCAGCGATAGCCGGACAGGGCGCCGTCGCTGCGTACCACCCGATGACAGGGAATCGCCACGGCGAGGCTGTTGGCGCCGCAGGCCTGGGCCACGGCACGGAAGGATTTCGGCGCACCGATCATCTGGGCGATATCGGCATAACTTGCGGTACTGCCCACTGGAATATTGCGCAGTGCCTGCCAGACCCGTTCCTGAAAAGCTGTACCGCGCAGGTCCAGCGGCAGGTCCAGGCCGATGGCCGGGGCTTCGATAAAGCCCACCACCTTGGCGATCAGTTGCTCGAAGGCTGAGTCGCCGCCGATGAAATGCGCTTGTGGGAATTTATCCTGCAGGTCCTTGGCCAGCATATCCGGATCATCACCGAGGAGGATCGCGCAGACCCCGCGATCACTCTGCGCCACCAGGATCGCGCCGAGCGAGCACTGGCCGATGGCGAAGCGAATATCAGTGTTGGCACCGCCGGCGCGATAGTCGCTGGGTTTCATGCCGAGCACGCCATTGGACGCTTCGTAGAACCGGCTACTGGCGTTGAAGCCGGCTTCATACAAGGCCTCGGTGACCGAGCCGCCCCGGGCCAGCTGTGCCCGCAGTTTGCCAGCGCGGTGGGCGCTGGCGTAAGCCTTGGGCGTGAGACCGGTGACCGCCTTGAAGACCCGATGGAAGTGAAAAGGGCTCAGGCCCAGTTGTTCGGCCAGGGGATTGAGTGTGGGCGGGGTGTCGGACGATTCAATGAGTTGGCAGGCCCGGGTCACCAGGGTCACGTGTTGCTCGTTGATCGACGTCTGGTCGGCGGCGGCACGCCGGCTTGGCCGGTAGCCGGCAGCTTCGGCCTGCTCGGGGGTATCGAAGAACTCGACATTTTCCGGATTGGGCCGACGCGCGCCACTGCTCGGGCGGCAATATACGCCGGTGGTCCTGACGCCATAGACGAAGTCCCCGTCGGCGCTTGCGTCCCGCGCCACTACCGCTTGCCAGCGCGGATCCTTTTCCACGGTTTTTCCTTGGGACGAGGTATTCATGGTGTTCTCCTATCGGAAGATTCAGTTCTCGCTCAGCTTAGGGGCGCTGCGAGACAGGAAAACTCCGTGTCTTGCGGTTGAATTCTACCGACTGTGAGTGGGATGTCAGGTGGCGTCATGAAAGATGATGCCCAGGGTATGCCGCTGGCCTGCATTCACACGGCTGACGCCATGGCGCATGTTCACGCGATAGAACCCCCGCGTGCCGTGAACCGGGCGCTGGGACACGGCAAAGATCACCGCGTCGCCCTGTTTCAGCGGGACCACCTGGGGGCGGCTCTGCATGCGCGGGCGTTGCTCGGTGAGGACGAACTCGCCACCGCTGAAGTCTTCTCCCGGCTGCGACAGCAGGATGGCCACTTGCAATGGAAACACCTGTTCGCCGTAGAGGTCCTGGTGCAGGCAGTTGTAGTCGCCGGCCGCATATTGCAGCAGCAACGGGGTGGGGCGTTGCTGGCCGGCTTCATGACAACGCTGGAGCAGGGCCTGGTGGGTCGAGGGGAAGGAGACGGTGATCTGCATCTGCTTGTGCCAGTCGTTGGCAATCGCCGCCAGGGCTGGATAAAGCTCGGTGCGAAGCTGCTGGACCAGTGTCGGCAGCGGGTAGGCGAAGTATTGGTACTCACCCTGGCCGAAGCCGTGGCGGGCCATGATGACCCGCGAGCGAAAAGGTTCTTTGCGTGGGTACAGCGCGGCCAGTTCCAGGCATTCTTCCGGGCTGAGCAGATTGGGTAACAGGGCATTGCCTTGCTGGTCCAGGTCTTGGCGGATCGCCAGCCAGTCCAGCGATTGAATTCGGGTGTGCATGAGGTTGCCTCGAGGCCTATCCGGTAAGGCGTGCAGTCTGGAAAGTCCGCCGGGCGCGAACACTCCGACTCTTGCGGTTGAATTGTCCGGGCCGCGACTGACACGCAACGATGCAGCTTCTTTGGCCGATGGGGGCTGTGTTTACCGGGCGTGCTCACCTAGGATGTTCCTTCTGTATTTTTGTCAGGAAACATCGTTTATGTCCGCCGAACACCGTCTCGCCGTACCCTTGTCCAAAGCCTATCGCCTGCTCAATCACGGCCCTACGGTGCTGGTCAGTGCTGCCCACGACGGTCAGCGCAATATCATGGCGGCCGCCTGGGCCATGCCGCTGGATTTCGAACCGCCGAAGGTCGCGGTGGTGATCGACAAATCCACTTGGACGCGGCGTCTGCTGGAAGCCTCGGGGACTTTTGTGATCAACGTGCCTTGCGTGGCCCAGGCCGATGTTGTGCAAACCGTTGGCAGCACTTCCGGCCTTGAGCTGAGCCAGAGTCATAATCGCGATAAGTTCGATGCCTACGGCCTGGAAACCTTCAAGGGCGAGAAAGTCGATGCACCGATGCTGGAGGGCTGCGTTGCCTGGCTGGAGTGCCGCTTGCTGCCGGAGCCGCGCAACCATGAGCAGTACGACCTGTTCCTGGCCGAAGTCATTTCAGCCCAGGCTGATTCGCGGGTGTTCAGTGAGGGTCGCTGGCATTTTGAGGGGCACGATGAGCTGCGTACCTTGCACCACGTCGCCGGCGGGCATTTCCTGAAAATCGGCGACGCGGTGGATGGCGAGATTATGCGGCCCTGACTCAGCGATTCGCCAACAGATGAGCGCCGAACAGCAGGTAACAAGTTCCGGCAAAGCGGTCGAGGCCTTTGCGGCAGCGACTGTAGAAGGCTGACATCCGCGTACTGGCAAATACCAGGGCGACACTGGAATACCAGCAGACCGACAGGCTGGCCATGATCGCGACGGCCATGGCCAGCAGTGGGGCAGGCGGGGAGCTGGGCATGGTCGCGGCAAAGATGGTCGCGACAAACAGCGCGGCCTTGGGGTTGGTCATATTGCTTAGCAAACCGCGACTATAGGCCGAAAGCAGGCTGCGTTGCGCTTTGTCGAGCGCGGGCTGCTGGTCGGTGCTGGCGGGATGCTTGCGTAGGAACAGCTTGACGCCGAGGTAGATCAGGTAAGCGCCACCGGCGATTTTCAGCGCCAGGTACAGCGATGGCGCGGCGGTAAACAGCGACTTGATCCCCAGCCCGCCGGCCAGGCCCCAGAGGATGGTACCCGTGGCAACACCCAATGCGCAGACCAGACCGTGCTTGCGCGAGTTACTGGCGGCGAGTTGGGCGGTGATGAAGAAATTTTGCCCTGGAGTGACCACGGCAACGACCCAGAGCAGGGCGAGGGAGATCAGGGGGCCTGCGTATAAGAGGTGTTGGTTTTCCATGAAAGCTGCCCTGTGGGAGCGAAAAGGGAGTAGCAGCGAGAACGTTCCCACAGGATACATCAGTGTCAGCCCTGAGTGCTCCAACCGCCACCCAACGCTGTCATCAGGCCGATGCTGGCCTGCAACTGGCGGGTCTGCAGCGCCTGCAATTGCCGTTGCGCCTGCAATGCCGCAGTCTGCGCCGTCACCACGTCCAGGTAGTTCACCGCCCCGGCCTGGTAGCTGTTCATCGCCAGGGTCTGGGTATTCTGCGCCGCATCCAGTGCTGCCTGCTCATCCTGGGCCTCGTGCTGCAAGTCGCGCAGTTGCGCGAGGTTGTCCTCGACTTCGCGCACGGCGCGCAAGACCTGGCTGCGGTAGTGGGCCGAAGCCTCGTCGAACTCTGCCTTGGCCTGGTGCTCCTGGGCACTGAGGCGGCCGCCGTCGAAAATCGGCAGGTTGACCAGCGGCCCCAATGCCCAATAACGATTGCCCGTCGCCAGCAGGCTGCCGCTGCCCTGGGTCTGGCCGCCGAGCAGGCCGGTCAGGCTGAAGTCCGGGTACCAGGCGGCCTTGGCCACGCCGATCGCGGCATTGGCGGCAAACACCCGCCGTTCCGCCGCGGCGATATCCGGGCGGCGTTGCAGCAAGCTGCTGGGCAGGGCACCGGGCACCTTGGGAATTGTCAGGAGCGCCTGGGTCGGCGGCAACTGGAAGTCACTGGCCGGTTCGCCCACCAGTTCGGCAATCGCATGTTCGGCCAGGTTGCGTTGGCCGCGCACTTCGTCCAGTTGCGCCTGGGCCTCGGCCAATTGGCTCTGGGCGCGGGTCAGGTCGAGTTCCGAGGCGATCTGGCCCTGGTAGCGATCACGGGTCAGTTGCAGGGCCTGGGTATAGTCATCCAGGGAACTGCTGAGAATCCGGCTCTGGGCGTCCAGGCCATTGAGCTGGATATACAGGGTCGCCAGCTGCTGTTGCAGGCTCAGGCGCGCCACCGCCAGGTCGTCGCCGGAGGCCTGGGCCTGGGCATCGCCGGCGGCCACCTGGTTGCGGATCCGGCCCCACAGGTCAAGGTCGAAGTTCAGCGCAAAGCCTGCGGTGTTGCTGTTGTACACCGCCGGCTGGGTGCTGCCGCGCAACGGCCGATTGTCCGATTGGCGCTGGCGCAGGGGTTGTGCGCTGGCGCTGATCTGCGGAAACAGCCCGGCGTGCAACTGGCTCGCGTAGGCCTGCGCGCCGTCGTAGTGCGCCAGGGCGGCGGCCAGGTCCGGGTTGGCCTTGAGCAGGCGCTGCTGCAACTCGTTGAGGTGCGAGTCCTGGAACAGCGACCACCATTGCTCTGCCAGCTTGTCGTCCGGTTGTGCCAGGTGCCACGGGCCGTCGCTGGTCTGCTCGCGATAGTGCTCGGGCAAGTCGAGTTGCGGCGGCTTGTAGGTCGGCGCCAGGGAGCAGCCCTGCAAGGTCGCGATCAAGAGCCAGGCGCTGCGCTTAAGCCTTGGGGACATGTTGGCCTCCGGCGTCGGCGAGTTTCACCGGGTCGCCTTCGCGCAGGGCGTCCGGCGGGTTGTCGATCACGGTGTCGGCGGGCTTCAGGCCCTGGTCGATAACCAGGCGCTCACCCAGGTCCAGGCCGATATGGATATCGCGCAGGTGTACATGGGACTGGGCGTCCAGCACGGCCACCTGGGTCCCCTGGGCGCGGAAGATCAAGGCGCTGGCGGGAATGCTGACGCCGTGGGTGTCCGCCGGGATCGGCAGCGTGGCCTCGGCATAGTCGCCCGGCAGCAGGACGTTGTCCGGGTTCTCGGCGACGAACTGGGCGAGCAGGGTGCCGGAGCGCGAGTCGATCGCGGTGGAGTTGCCCAGCAGTTTCGCGTTGAACTGCTGGCCCGGATGCTCCGGCACCGTCAGTTTCACCTCGAGACCGGGCCGGATCACGCTGGCGTAGTTTTGCGGGATCGGCACGTAGAGCCGCAGTTGATGGGTGTCGGCGATGTCGAACAGCTCCGGATCGCTGTCGTTGTCGGCCTTGATCAACTGGCCGATATCGGTGTTGCGGGCGGTGATGGTGCCGGCGAAGGGCGCGCGGATGGTCTTGTACGCTTCCAGCGCCGACAGCCGTGCGTAGTCGGCGGCCGCGGCTTCGACATTGGCCTTGGCCGCGGCGGCGTTGGAGCTCTTTTCATCGGCCTCCTGGCGCGACACCGAATGGGTCTCCACCAGGTTCTGCCAACGGGTGGCGGTGGTCGCGGCCAGGCGCGCATTGGCCTGCTCCTGCACCAGGTGGGCATGGGCCTGGGCGACCTGCTGGTCGAGGTCCGGGCTGTCGATTTCGGCGAGTATCTGGCCGGCCTGGACCTGGCTGCCGATATCGGTTTTCCAGTTTTTCAGGTAACCGCTGACCCGTGCATGGATCGGCGCCTTGCTCCAGGCTTCCAGGTGGGCCGGCAGGCGCAGGGTGTCGCCGGCGGCGTTTTGCGCCGGCTGGAAGACGCTGACCATGGGAATGGCGGCGGTTTCGGTCCAGGCGGTCACGGACTTTTCATGGCGGGTTCGCGCGGCAATCCCGTTGGCGACCAGCAAGGCGGCCAGGGTCATCCCGCCGACGCCCAGGTAAAGCAGGCGTTTGCCCGAGGGTTTGCGATCAGTCATGGGTGTTTTCTCCAGCTACGGCGCGAATAGGTTGGCGGCCATGCACCAGGCTGAACACCACGGGGACGAACAGCAGGGTGGCAGTGGTCGCCAGGATCAGACCGCCGATCACGGCGCGTCCGAGGGGGGCGTTCTGTTCTTCGGAAAGGGCCAGCGGCAACATGCCGATGATCATCGCCAGGGCGGTCATGCAGACCGGGCGGAAGCGGGTGTAGCCGGCCTCCAGGGCGGCTTTGAGGGCATCACCGTGTTCGGCCAGGCGCTCGCGGCAGAAACTCACCACCAGGATCGAGTTGGCGGTGGCCACGCCCATGCACAGGATGGCCCCGGTCAGGGCCGGTACCGACAGCGAGGTGCCGCTCAGGAACAGCATCCAGACGATCCCGGCCAGGGCGGCGGGCAGGGCGGTGATGATCACGAACGGATCGACCCAGGACTGGAAGTTGACCACGATCAGCAGGTAGATCAGCACCACCGCGCCGAGCAGGCCGAAGCTCAGGCCGCCGAAGGCTTCATGCAGGGCGTCGATCTGCCCGTGCAGGCTGACAATCGCGCCCTTGGGGCGCAAGGCCGAGGCATCGTCGAGGATCTTCTGGATGTCATGGGCTACCGCGCCGAGGTCGCGGCCTTGCACGCTGGCGTAGATGTCCAGGGTCGGCTGGATGTTGTAGTGGGTGACCACCGCCGGGCTCTGCACCCGATTGATGGTCGCCAGGCCGCCGAGGATCTGCGACTGGCCGTTGCTACCGGTGACCGGCAACGCTTCCAGTGACGGCAGGCTATCCAGGCGGTATTGCGGGGTGGCCGCGACCACGCCATAGGACACGCCGTTGGCCGGGTTGAGCCAGAAGGTCGGCGCCACCTGGGAACTGCCCGCCAGGGAGGCGACCATGCTGTTGGTGACGTCACGCTCGGTGATGCCCAGGCCCTTGGCGCGCATGCGGTCGACCTTCACTTCCAGCGACGGGTAGCCGACCGATTGCTGGATCCGCAGGTCGGCGATCCCCGGTACGTGTTGCAGGCGTCGTTGCAGTTCGAGGGCGAAGGTGCGGTTTTCCTCGGCGTTGCGTCCGGAGATTTTCACGTCCAGTGGCGCCGGTGCGCCGAAGTTGAGGATCTGGCTGCTGATATCCGCCGGGAGGAAGGCGAAATGGCTGCCGGGGAAGCTTTCCGGCAAGGCCGTACGGAGCTTTTTCACGTAGTCGGCGGTGGGCTGGTGATCGGCCTTGAGGGTGACCTGGATATCGCCGTCCTGTGGGCCTATGGTGCCGCTGCTGCTATAGGCCATGTCGATACCGCTCAATGGAATACCGATGTTGTCGACGATATTGTCCAGCTCCTCGGCGGGAATCACCTCGCGGATCCGCGCTTCTATGCGGTCGAAGGTGGCGGCGCTTTCCTCGATTCGCGTGCCCAATGGCAGGCGTACGTGCAGGGCCAGGGCGCCGGCGTCGGTGGCCGGGAAGAAGTCTTCGCCCAGGCTCGGCAGCAGGCTGAAGGACGCCAGCACACAGGCGAGGAAACCCAGCAGGAAGCGCTTGCGGCAACCCAGCGCGAGCTGCAGCAGGCCATGGTAGACATCGCGTACCGTGGAGAAGCCGCGCTCGAAGCCCTGCTGGAAATTCAGCACGCCTTGCAGCAGGCGATTGCGTGGCTTGCGGTGCTGTTCGCCTTCGTGATGGTTGATGAATTCATCTTCCGGATGATGACCGCTGCCACCTTCGACCACATGGGGCTTGAGCAGGAACATCGCCAGGGTTGGCACCAGGGTCCGCGAGAGGATGAAGGAGCTGGCCATGGCGAAGATCACCGCCAGGGCCATCGGCCGGAACAGGAAGCCGGCGATGCCCTGGAGCATGAACATCGGCACGAACACGATGCAGATACACAGCAGCGAGACGAAGGCCGGGCCGACGATCTGTTTCGCGCCGTCGAGGATCGCGTCGTTGACCGCCTTGCCCTGTTCCAGGTGCCAGTTGATGTTTTCGATGGTCACCGTCGCATCGTCCACCAGGATCCCCACCGCCAGCGCCAGCCCGCCGAGGGTCATGACGTTGAGGGTCTGGCCGGTGGCGGCCAGCAGGGCGATGGCCGAGAGCACTGCCAGGGGAATCGAGGCGGCGATGATCAGGGTCGAGCGCCAGCTGCCGAGGAACAGCAGGATCATCGCACTGGTCAGCAGGGCGGCGATGATGCCTTCGCGGGCCACGCTGCCCACCGACTGCTTGACGAACACCGAGGCGTCACCCAGCAACGAAGTCTTGAGCTCCGGCGGCAGGGTCTCATTGATCAGCGGCAGCATGTTACGGATGCCGTCGACGATCGACAGGGTGGAGATATTGCCGTTCTTCATCGCCGGCATCAGCACGGCGCGGCGGCCGTCGACCCGCACGATGTTGGTCTGCGGCGGCGAGCCGTCACGCACGTGGGCGACCTGGCCGATGGTGATCAGGGCTCCGTCGACGGTCTTGATCGGCAGGTCGTTGAGTTCTTCGATGACTTTCGGGCTGTTGTTCAACAGTACCGTGTATTCGTAGGGGCCGAGTTTGGCGGTGCCCACTGGAATGATCTGGTTCTGCGCGGCCAGGGCGTTGCCCACATCCTGTGCCGAGAGGCCCTTGGCGGCCAGCGCCTGGGGATCGAGGTCGAGGGTGATCTGGCGTTGCTTGCCGCCCATCGGTGTCGGAATCGCCAGGCCCGGTACGGCGGTCAGCGGCAGGCGGATATTGTTCTGCACCAGGTCGCGGATCTTCGCTTCCGACAGCGTCGGGCTAGAAAACGCCATCTGCAGGATCGGCACCGTCGAGGCGCTGTAGTTGAGGATCAGCGGCGGAGTGATCCCCGGCGGCATTTGCTTGAGTACGGTCTGCGAGACCGCGGTCACCTGGGCGTTTGCGGTGCGGATGTCCACTCCCGGTTGAAAGAAGATCTTGACGATGCCCATGCCCGGC
Organism: Pseudomonas sp. MWU13-2105; assembly: GCF_023242315.1. Taxonomy (GTDB): domain Bacteria; phylum Pseudomonadota; class Gammaproteobacteria; order Pseudomonadales; family Pseudomonadaceae; genus Aquipseudomonas. The sequence goes on along the minus strand of NZ_JALLIY010000005.1, from coordinate 126,570 downwards.
AGCGATTGCGACTCGATATGTTCGATGTCGTTGACCGTGGTGCTCAGGGAGCGCTCGTAGGTGTAGATCACCCGGCCGGCCATGTCCTCGGGGGACAAGCCGTTGTATTGCCAGACCACCGCGACCACCGGGATACCGATGTCGGGAAACACGTCGGTGGGGGTACGCAGGGCCGCCAGCGGCCCGATGATGCAGATGAATATCGCCAACACGATAAACGTGTAGGGCTTGAGCAGTGCGGTCTTTACCAGCCCGAGCATGCCTGAACCTCCGGGGAGTGGAATTGCAAACACCGGCAGTCTTGCGTCTGGAACTTAACGTTTGGCTTTCACCAACATGAAGGATCTTTTAGATAAGGACTGAAATTCCCTTCATGTGTGTTCATTTGTACAAACGCCTCTGGTTCGCCACTCTTGCTCTCGATTAGACGGGTTTTCCGTCCAGCGATATAGCACTTGAATATGAGAGGAATTCATTCAATGACACTTAAGCCGCTGATGCTGATTTCGACCCTTGGACTGGTTTGCCTGCTGTCTGCCTGCGCGGCGCCGGTGCCCAAGGCTGATCCGAGCGAAGCCTGGATCGGTCTGGGCCAGGGCTCGAGCGACGACCTGCTGGCAGAGCGTGTGGATGGCAAACGCGTCGACGACGGCCGCTACTTTGAAGTGGCGCCGGGCAAGCACGATCTGAAAGTGCTGCTGGTCCAGGGCGCCAATGGTAATACCGAGCAGCCCGAGTGTACCGGCCAGGTGGAATACGACCAGTTCAAGGCCGGCAAGCGCTATCACCTGGTGGAATCGGGAGCCGGTGTCAATGTCGGGGCTGAACTGGTGAACGACCATGGCGTGACCGTGGCCCAGTCCAGGAAGTTTTCCTGCATTTGATAGCCGACAGATTTTTTCATCTTTGAGGTAGAACACCATGACATTCAAACCCCTGATGCTGCTGCCAACCCTGGGCCTGGCCTTTCTGTTGTCCGCGTGTGCCGGTCCCATGCCAAAGGCTGATCCGAGCGAGGCCTGGATCGGTCTGCAGGATGAAGCGCCGAACGACATGCTTGCCGAGAAGGTCGATGGCAAGAAAATCGACGACGGCCGTTTCTTCGAAGTGCCACCTGGCGCCCACAAGCTGGACGTGATGCTGGTGGAAATGCCGTGGGGCGATGGCAACCAGCAGGACTGCTCGGGAGAAGTCAGTTATAACCAGTTCAAGGCCGGTGAGCACTACAAGTTGGTGGAATCGAGCCTGGGCCAGGAAGTCAACGCCCGCCTGATGGATTCCCATGGCAAGCAAGTCGCCGAAACGGGCGACTTCCAGTGCATGCCGGGCTAAGCCCGACACGCTCTGCCCCTTGTTGAAAGGAGGGGATGTGCCAGGAAAACAGAGACCGTCTGTCTATTGGGGAGACGGTCTCAAGGCAAATTGATATCACCTGATCTACTGTTGCCTTCGGGCCCGCAAGTCCCCGGCCCGATGGACTATCAGTTATCAGGGAGATCGAACATGGCACATGTACGTCTTGATATAGAGAAGTTGGGGGAGCACTGGAGCGAGACTCTGCTGTGGTATGCACGCGGGGTCGCCGAGTTGAAGAAACGCCCGATTGCAGATCCCACCAGTTGGCGGTATCTGGCAGCGATCCACGGTTTCGACAAGGATCTATGGATTGACGCGGGCTATCTGACGGAAGACGAAGCATTGCCGTCGGAGAAGGAACAGTCGGTTTATTGGGGGCAATGCCAGCACTCGACCTGGTTTTTCCTACCCTGGCATCGGGGTTATACCGCCGCAGTCGAGCAGATTCTACGCTCGGCGATTGTCGGGCTCGGTGGACCAAAGGAATGGGCGTTTCCCTACTGGAATTACAATGAGAGTACTCAGAGCCTGAAAGTTCCGGCGTGCTTCAGTGCCCGGACACTGCCCGACGGCACGCCGAACCCACTGTTTGTCGAGCGCCGCTTCGGTACCGAACTCAATCCCGTGGATATTGCCTTGAAGGCCTTGATCGACCCTGTATTCGAAGGTCGATACGATGGTGTGCCCGCAGGCTTCGGTGGGTCCGAGCCGAAGTCCGCGCACGATCATCCCGGGGCCGGAGGATTGGAGAAACAGCCTCACAACGTGGTGCATAACATTGTCGGCGGTTCAGAAGGGGTTGATCCGAAGATCTATGGCTTGATGGGGGACTCCGATACGGCGGCCCTCGACCCGATCTTCTGGGCTCATCATGCCAACATCGACCGTTTGTGGGAGGTTTGGCGCAAGCGAAATCCCGACCATCAGAATCCAGACCTGCCTTCCTGGTACAACGGCCCGGTGATACCCGGATTGGTGTTTATCATGCCGACCGTGGAGGGTACTCCCTGGACGTTCAAGGCTGGCGATATGGTCGACACGCTGGCCCCCAGGCTCGACTATATCTATGAGGATACTTCGGACCCTATATCCAGCGTCGAGCCTGTCAGACAGCGCCTGTTGCGCCTCGGGATCGCCGCGAAGGGGCTGAGCGTCGAACACACGAGGTTGCTGGCGATGAGAGAACCTGACGCGGCCGAACTGATCGGGGCTAGCCAGACATCCGTCGATTTGAGCCGTGGCAGCGTCGAAACGCCGGTTCAACTGGATAAGCTCGCCTCGAGCAAAGTGTTCACCAGTCTGAAGGTCGCCGGGCTATCCGCAGATCCCCAGCTCCCTGATCGCGTGTTTCTCAATATGGAAAACATTCGCGGTAAAAGTGATTCGGCGGTGTTTCATGTCTATATCAATCTGCCCGATGGCGTTGATCCGGCCAGTTATCCGCAATTGCTGGCAGGCACGCTCGCGCTGTTCGGTGTGCGCAAGGCCAGTAAACCGGATGGCGATCATGGCGGTAACGGCGTTGGTCAGGTGCTGGAAATCACCCACATCATCGACGCGCTGCACTTGGAAGGGGTACAGGACCTGTCTCAGTTGAAGGTTCGTTTTATCCCCGTGTCGACCGTTGTACCGGCCGATCAGTTCACGATCGGTCGGGTGAGCATCTACCGTCTGGGCAGCTAGGGGATGCCGAGTTACTTTCTGGTCGCGGCGCTGATCCAGGGCTCACGGCGATGGCTGACTCTGATCAGTCTGGTCGGGTGGGGCTGGTTGGCAGGCGGAGTGAGGGATCTCTCCGTTCCGGCGTTCTGCGGAAGTTGGCCGCCGCCGGGTTATACCGCGAGCCTGCAGGGGATTGAACAGGCATTGCTGTTCAATCCCCCGCTGGCGTTGTTGGGGGGCTGGACACTGATGCTGCTGGCGATGATGCCCTTGCTGCTGGCGCATCCCCTGGAGCATCTGTGGCGAGTCAGCCTGTCGAGACGGCGCTGGCAGGCGTTGGGTCTGTTCGTGGTTGGTTTCGGCAGTGTCTGGATACTGGCGGGAGCGGGGTTGTTGGCAATGACGGTGGGTGCCCGGGTGCTGCTGGGGGGCGAGCCGTCGCGGGCCCTGATCGGCGGCTTGTTGATCTGTTTGCTCTGGCAGGCTTCGCCCGCCAAGCAACGGTGCCTGAACCGCTGTCATCATCAACCGCGTATTTCCGCGTTCGGTTTCGGCTTTTTCAGGGATTGCCTGAAGTATGGTGTCGTCAGTGGCGCCTGGTGCGTGGGTTCATGCTGGGCATTGATGCTATTGCCAATGTTGGCCGAACAGGGACACCTGTTGCTGATGCTGTTGACCATGGCCTGGATGGTCCTCGAACGCTTGCAGCGCAACCGGGTCCCGCAATGGCGTTGGCCATTCCGGTTGCGCTTTTCACGTTGATCAGTCCGGCGCGGCACTGATGGTCGCGTTGCGCCAGGCATTCTGCAGTTGTTCGTCGAGCCGTGCCGGTATTGGCTTGCCCGGCTGCTGTTGCAGGCTGAGTTTCAGCCCGTTGAGCGAACGACCGCTGAGGCGATTGCCCGCCAGGTCTTCACGGAAAACCCTTTCGGCTTCGCTCGCCTTGCCCTGGGCCAGCAGCGCGTAGCCCAGGGATTCACGCAAGGTGTAATACCAGTCCGGTGGCTCGTTGTAGTTCAAGGCATCCTGGATGGCGACCGCCTTGCGCCAGGCGCCGATGATCTGTTCCTGGTTATTGCCCTGGAGTGACTTGAGATCGGTGGCCAGGGCTTGCGAAGGATCCTTGCCGAAGACCTTCGCCCCGGTTTCCCGCAGTGACGCCAGGTCGAGCTTGCCATGGCTGCTGTCCTGGGCCTTGTTCAGCAGGATCAGATTGGCGATGCGGAACAATTCCGTCGCCTTGTTGTTGCCGTAGTTCAGATCCGGTGTGGCTTTCAAGGTGCCCGTCACCGCCTGCCAGTAGCCTTTCAACGCATCGTTGGCGGCCGCGTTGTCCAGCCCGTCCCGGGCCAGTTCTCGATAGGCCTTGGCATAGGCGGCCATGACCCGGGTATACGGCGCGGTCAATGGCTGCCAATCCTTGTCGGCCTGGCTGCAGGTATCGTTGATGGTCTTCAGGCCTTGCTCGATCTTCGGTTCGATACGCGCCAGCGCGGCCCAGTCCTGGAAACGCACGGCGAAGTAATAGGGCACGGCATAGAAGTAGTCGGACTTGGTGCGGATCTCGTCGGGGTACTGCCGGCAGAGGAACTCCAGCGCCGAATACTGCGTGGTGTTTTCCACCAGTTCCTCAGCCATGTTCATGGCTTCGTTCTGGCGGCCCTCGATGGACAGGGTCCAGATCAGGAAGTGAATGTTGTGGCCCAGGTAATGCAGCGGGTAGGGGCTCTGCGGGCCGACCTGATGGGCATAGGCGCGATCCACCGAGACCGCCGTGTAGTTGGCGACGCTGGCCAGGGCGTTATTGCCGGTGCGCTGGTAGATGTGCGAGGCCATGTGCACCAGGTGCCCGATGGCCGGGTTCTGGTCGCGGAAGCGATTGGCCATGGGCAGCCCGCTGTCGGGGAACGGTGACTCCTCGATGGCGTGGATATAGAAGTGATTGGCGCCGGTATGCTGCTTGTCCTGCACCAGCACGCGGTTGAGCACCTGCAGCGCTTCATAGGCCGCCGGTGTCGGCTGGACCTCATTGGATACCGCCGCCTCGCCGTCCCACCATTTCCACGGGGTCAGGTTGAGCAGCGCGTCGGCGTAGAGGGTGGCGGCATCGAGGTCGTCGAAATAAGTCTGCGACAGCTCCTTCATGGCGTCGGCGTAGTGCCGTTTGCCTTCATCGTCGAGGCTGACCTTGCCGTCCTTGAGGGTGTAGGCGCTCAGGAACGCCTTGGCGTAATCGACTTCACGCTGCAGTTGCGCTTCGCTGAAGCGGGCCTTGGCGTCCGGGTCCTTGAGGCGGGCATTGGCATGTTCCAGGGCGATCTGTGCCGAGCGATAGGCCAGTTGGTCGCAACCGGGGGTGGCGTCGCTGTTGATATTGGAATTGGCCGACAAGGCAATGCCCCAATAAGGCATCGCCGAGCCTTCGTCGAACCGGCTGGCCTGGTAAAAAGCGCGGATCGCTTCGGAGAAGTTGAAGCCATATTGCAGGGCGATGCCCTGGCTATAGAAGGCTTCGACCTGGGCGGCATCCTTCAGGCTGACCATCGGGTAGCGTGTGCCGCCCAGGCCCGAGAGCAATTGGCCCTGGTCGGTGTCTTGCTGGCTGACGCATTGGTGCAGGACGTCGAGGTACGGGGTGTCGGGCGAGACCGGGGTGAAACGCTTCGGACCTTCGGCCGTTTCGGCGCCATGGGTATGGGCCTGGGCCACGGACAGGCCGGTGAGTAGCAGGGCAGCGACAGCAAGACGCAATACAGCCATGTAATGAATGCTCCTTCAGGACGCGAGTCGTTCGATCTGTGGCGCCAGGTCCTTTTGCGGGATGACCACCTGGACCAGCACGGTCTCGTCGATCACCAGCAGTTTGAGCAGCAGTTCGCGCAACTCACCCAGGGTCGAGACCTTGTAGCCCTTGGCGCCGAAGCCCTTGGCCAGGGCCAGGTAGTCCCAGCCGGGGAGGATGTCGAACGGTGCGAACTCACCGTGTTCCTTGAACGCGTTGATATTCACGAAGGCTTGCTCGATGGCATAGACCTCGTTGCTCATGACGAATACCACGGCGTTCACGCGATTGCGCACCAGGGTCGACAGCGACTGGCACATCATCATGAAGCCGCCGTCGCCGGCGACCACCAGCGGCCGGCGCTGGCCGCCCAGGGCCACACCCAGGGCGCAACCGGTCTCGTGACCAAGGGAGCCCCAGATGGCATCGGCGACAAAGCTGTTTTCCGGCATGCCCATGATATTGCTGGCGGCATACAACGCCGAGCTTTCACCGAGGATCAGCGCACTGTTGTCCCACAGGCGTTGTTCGCGGGCGAAGTCGGCGAGGGTGTCGAGGAAGCGTTCGTAAGTCAGCGGCGTGTCCGCGGCGCTGGTCCTGAGCAGTGGCGAGAGCGGCTCGCGTGGCCGCAAGGGGAGCGGGAAGTCGTCGTCCAGGCCGAGTGCGCTGGTCAGCGCGGTGAGGTACTGCGGCAACGGAACATGCGGGTAATACTGCAGCCCGGTGCGGGCCAGCTGGGTGTTGACCAGGATGATCTGGCCGAAATCCTTTTTCAGCAGTTGCAGGTAGTCATCGGTGAAGATGACCCCGATGGCCAGGATGCAGTCGGTCTGGTCCACCAGTTCCTGGGTCCACAATCGTGAGGCAGTACCGGCATAGGTGCCGATGAACTGCGGGTGGTTTTCGTCGACAACGGTCTTGGCTTCCAGTGAGGTGGTGAACGACAGGCCGCTGGCTTCGATCAGGTGCAGCGCCTGCTTTTGCAGGCCGAAACGGGCAATCTCGATGCCGAGCATGATCAACGGCTTTTTCGCTTCGCGCAGGCGTTTTACCGAGGTCTCGACCGCCGCGTCCAACGACAGCAGGTCACAGGCGGCCGGCACGGCAGAGAGTTCGCCGACGGGCTCCTCGCAGGGTTCGCCCCAGACGTTCTGCCAGGCTTCCAGATAGATCGGCCGGCGCTGGCTGATGGCGGCAACCAGCGCCCGGTCGATCAGTGCCGGCGCAGTACGGCTGTCGTCCAGCAGCTCGCAGGCGACGGTGATGTTCTCGAATACCTTGCGCCCGACTTCCAGGTCGCCGGTGGAGTGGTGGAACAGGACGTCCGCGGACCAGATGATCTGGCGATTCTTCGCCGACGGGCTGGCGCTGATGACCACCACCGGGTTGCGCTCGACATAGGCGCCGGCAATGGCGTTCACCGCGCTGAAGGTGCCGACACCGTATTGCAGCGACACCGCGCCGATCCCGGCGTAGCGGGCATAACCGTCGGCGGCATAGGCGGCGCTCATTTCATTGACTTCGCCGACCGGCTGGATATCGGTGGATTTCTCCAGGGCGTCCATGAATCCCGACACATAATCGCCGGGGACCTGGAACACCTTGTGCACTCCCAGTTGAAGGAGCCGCGCCAGCAGGTAGTCAGCGACAGTAAAGTCTCTACGTATTGCCATGGTCGATCCCCTTGTAGGCAAATTGCGTCACTTCATTCAATGTGTTCGCGCAATCCTTGCAGGCTGGGCGCTGGCCCGGTTCCAGGGCACAGCCGTCGGGGGTTGGCACCGGCAACAGGGCGTAGTGCTTGGATAACCAGGTCGGACGCTTGAGCCCGAAGAAGTCCTGGAGTGTCGATTCGGCCACGGTCAGGGCGCCTTCGACCCAGCCCTGGCCATAGGAGTAGGCCTCGCCGACGATATGGATCTGCTGGTTTTCCACTGGCCGGCGCATGCGGCAGATGATCTGGTCGAGCCGGTAATTGGCTTTCCATTCATGCCAGCCGCCACCGTACGGGTCGGCGTCCCAGGCGTGATAGACCGCCGAATAGGGACGCGGCAGTTCCACCTGGTCATGGACCTGGGTGACCTGCATCTGCGCCACCCGGACCATTTCGTCGCTGACCCTGAACTGGGTCCTGGGCACCACCGGCTCGGCCTTGAGCAGGCCGGCCAGGTTCGCGGGGGTGTGGCCAACGAACGGCGCGCCACCTTCCAGGCCTTTCCAGAACGGTACGGTGCCGATGTCGTTGTAGGAGGCCATCAGCAACGAGTTGAGCGTCGGCTCGCCGCCTTGCTGTTCGCATTCGGTGCCCATGTAGTAGATCTGCCGCACCGGCAGGTCGGTCACCGAACGCCCGGCCACCAGCCCGAGGGAGCGCCACCAGGGCTGTTCATAGGCAAGGAAGAGCTTGAACGCCGATTGCACCAGTACCGAGCCGAGATTGTCCTTGAGCCAGGGATCGCTGAAAAATTCCGAATCGATCAGTTCCAAGGCGCGGCGTGGCATGGCCAGGATGATTTTCTTCGCCTTGACCACCGATTGGCCGCCGCTGTCGCGGGTGCTGCCGTCCTCCGTGGTGGTGGTCTGGAAGTGCAGGCGGTAGGGAAAGTCGGCGTCCTTGGCGTAGGTGATGGCGGTCAGCCGCTGGTTCATCTGCACCCGTTGCTTGCCTGGCAGTTTGCCTGGCAGCTTGGCAAATTTTGCCGCGAGGGTCAGGGGCAGGCTCTGGAAACCCTTGGCCAGTGTCAGGAACTCGGTGGTGTCGGTGTACTCGGTGGCGGGCAACTGGGTCACGGCGCTGGCGTTGGCGACGTTGGCGTCGTAGCCGCCGGCGTCCTTCATGAACTGGTAACCTTCGTTGCTCATCACCCGATAGAGCAGGTCCCAGAAGCCATAGCGCCAGATTTCCTTGCCGAATACCGTGACCTGCATCTGCTGGCACAGGCTGAGCTTGTCGAAACCCGGGTACACGTAGTTCATCACCTTGACTTGCAGGTCCTCGGGGCAGAAGCCGCGCTCGGACCAGGCCAGGTCGTAGGGGATCTTTTCCGGGGCTTCGACGAAGTCGCGATAACGGAAGCGCTTGCCGCGCAGGTAAAACAGATTGTTCTTCGAATAGACCGGCTTCGGTGCGCCCATGGGGAAATCCTGGCTGGGCAGCTTGAGGTGCTTGACCAGGTTGTCCACCAGCACGTGGCCGTCGGGGCCGGGGATGTAGCGCATGCCGCCGACTTCGGCAACCACATTGGGCAGGCCCGGCAGATTGATACTGAACAGGCGTCCGCCGATCCGGTCGCTGTATTCGAACAGGGCGATATTTTGCGTATCGCCATGGACCTGTTGCAGGCGCCAGGCACTGTAGGTGCCTGAGACGCCGCCGCCGACCACGGCCACGTCAAGTTCCAGTTCTTGCGACTTCATGGCGAACTCCATTTCGAGGAGAAAGAACAACTGAAAAAGTCCGTTCGCGCCAAGTATTGTCGAGTTTTGGCGAAATGCCAGTTTGCCACTATGGCTGCGCCTCGGCGGTCGGCTCACTGACCGCCGAGGCGCTGCAAGAACGTATTAAAGGGTGGAGGGAATCAGGTTGCCGGGGTGCTCAGGAATATTTCCAGGTCTTCGGCATAAGCGGTGAATTGTTGCAGATGCGGATAGCGTGTCGCGGGGCATTGCTCGGGGAGCATCATCTTGCTGAAGCTCCAGGCAACCGCCAGGCTGATGCCTTCCTGATGAATCGTGCCGTTCTGCGGCAGCGGCTGGCGCGCCAGTTCGTGCTCGATTTGCGTGTAGGCGGCGTGCAGTTGGCCAGCAACCCGTTCGAGCCAGGGCCCGTGCTGTTTTTCCGCCGGGCGCAGGTTCTTCTCATAGACGATCTGCACCGATTTTTCACAGGCCGCCAGGGCCAGCCCGGTCAGGCGCAGCCCGCGCACCTGCTCGGCCAGGCTGGCATAGGTCGGGCCAGGGCCGGCGATCAGCGTCAGGTACTCGATGATCAGCCCGGAATCCATCAACACTTCACCGCTGTCGCAAACCAGGGTCGGGGCCTTCACCACCGGGTTGATCTGCGCAAAGCGCTCGAAGTCGCGAAACACCGAGATCGACTGGTGTTCGAAGGCGATGCCCAGGTGCTTGAGGGTAATGGCGACCCGACGCACGTAGGGAGAGTCCAGCATACCGATAAGCTTCATTGATCTTGTCCTTTTGATACGGTGAGGAAACTTGGCAGCTCCTATCGCTTGGGCGGGTCACTGCGTTGGACACGCTGGCATCTTGAAACTTCATGAGCAATGCGATTTCAAGGAGAGGAAGGGGCCACGGTCTCCGTTCGCGTGCAAGTACTGGAGTCCTGACCGAATACTAGTTGGCTATCTCGTTGTGTTTCAAGCTGCCAGCTATGCTCCTGTATGACGGTCATTGAGTACGAGCGAGGCCTGCCATGCATGCTGTCAAAACTGCCCTCGTGCTCGCTGGAGGCGGCAGCCTCGGCGCTGTCCAAGTGGGTATGCTCAAGGCCCTGGTGGAAGCCCGGGTGAGCTTCGATCTGGTGATCGGCGCCTCGGTCGGAGCCATCAACGGCGCCTACTTTGCCGCGCGGCCGACCGCACAGGGTGTGGCGGAGCTGGCGGATTTCTGGCGCAGTTTGCGCAAAGGTGATGTGTTTCCCTTGTCGTTGCTCGACACCCTGGGGGCACTGATCAATCGGCGCGGCTTTCTGTTGCAGGCCACGGCGCTGGAGCGACTGGTCAAGCGAGCGTTGCCCGTGGCACGGATCGAAGACACGGTGCTGCCACTGCATATCGTCACCACCAACCTGCTGACGGGGGCTGAAGAGCTATTGTCCAGCGGCAGTGCGGAGCAGGCGCTGCTGGCCAGCGCGGCGATCCCCCTGGTATTTCCTTGTGTGAGAATTGGCGACAAGCTGTTGATCGACGGTGGCGTGGCGAGTAATACACCGATTGCCAGTGCGGTCGACCTGGGTGCCAACCGCATCGTGGTGGTGCCGACGGGTTTCGGCTGCGCCTGCCCGCAACCGCCTGCCGGCCTGGTGGCCTTGGCACTGCACACGTTGAACCTGATGAGCATGCGGCAGTTGGTGCGTGACATCGAGCTCTACGCGCACCGGGCAGGTATTCACGTGGTAGCGCCCTTGTGCCCCTTGGGGATCTCGGTCTTTGACTTCAGCCAGACCGACGCCCTGTTGCAGCGTGCCTATGAGCAAACCTGCGCCTGGATCGAAGAGGGCGGGCTGGTTCGTACCGGGGTGCCCGATTCATTGCAGGCTCACACTCATCCAGCGGCGCACGGGCACTGAGGAGCAGGCGCTAGTTACGGCTTGAGCCGGTCGCCGCGGTAGACACCCAGGCAGACGCCCACGGCGACCACCACCGGCAGGATCAGCGCCCATAAGCCCCAGGCCAGATAGAGCAAGGCGGCGCTGACGCAGCCTGAGGCAAAGGCCAGCAGTGTCGAGCAAATCGGTTTCAGACGTTGTTTGATGATTGCCCGTTGCTGTATGTCGCGCTCGGTCCACAGGGCGAACGCATCGACTGCGAACTGGGTGACGTTGCCCGTCATCAGCGTGGTCGGCGGGGTGCCTTTCATATGCTGGCGGGAAATCGCGTTCTGGATGGCCATGGCGGTGACCCCGGTCATGCCGGTGATCAGCGCTGTCGTACTGTCACCGTCGGTAAAGGGGCCCCAGAGAATCGCCAGCAAGGCAAAAGCCGCGAGCAACAGGGTATGGGTGACCAGCAGCAGACGTAGCGGTGCCAGTCCTCGTTGATGGATGGCCACCGCGGCCAGGTGCGTCAGCCCCACCACCAGCACGAACACCGGCAGCGCGATCAGCTTGGGCAATGCGCCGGAGGTGCCATGGACAATGCTCACGCCCAGGGTGACGAAGTTGCCGGTGACATGGGCGGTGAACAGACCCTGCAAGGCGAGGAAGCCCAGGGTGTCGACGAAGCCGCCATTGAAGCTGAGGGCCGGCCCTACGCTGGGGTGCAAGGGTGATTCCATGGCATGTCCTCTCTGGTTCGGGCGTAGACGTTAACCCGGCGCTTATCGCCGATCAAGGTAGCGCGGTAGAAACCTCGGGTGGAAAATTTCATGTTGCAGGCCGGCACGTTAATCGCCTGGCGTCATAAAAATTCGCTACGCTCGAATACCTCAGCGGACTTCCCAAGGATGTGATGCATGCGCGTACTTCAGAGCAATGCCCAGGACGATTTTCGGGTCAAGGCCTACGCCGGGACCAGTGGTGTGTTACTGGCCATCGACCTTGCCGAGTCGCGGCGGGCCGGCCTGCTCGGTTTTGCCATCGAACGCCAGGAGGGCACCCAGCCCTGGGAGTTCCTGTTCAACAGCCTGACGTTCCCCGGCAAGGCACATACCTTCCCCCAGTACCACGCGACCCCGAGCAATCTGGCGCCGTTGCAGAAATTTCGTTGGGCCGATTACAACGTCGAGCCCGGGAGCACCTGCAACTATCGGGTGTACCTGGCCTACGGCACGCCTGATGCCCCGCAACTGGGTGAGTCACTGGCGTTGACGGTGACCACCGACAATGGCCTGCCCAAGGGCCAACGGGTGATCTTCAACCGTGCGGTGGCGGCCAGCCAGGGTTTCGAACGCAAGTTTCCCGACCTCGACAAATTGATCACCACCCAGAAAAACCTGCCCATCGAGGCCTGGCCCGCTGCCGCGCGCCTGTGGCTGGAAAACGGCCTGCTGGAAGAACTGCTCGGTTTTATCGCCCGGGCGACGGATGCGCAGTGGGGCCTGGATATCGCCATCTACGAGTATCAGTTGCAGGCGATTGTCGATGCGGTGAATGCGGCGCAGCAGCGCGGTGTGCGGATTCGCGTGCTGTACCACGCCAAGGTCGGTGATGAGGACACCACCCTGAACGAGCAGAGCCTGGCGCCGATTCCGGCCGAGAGCAAGCGCGGGCGGGTCACCAGCAATATCTTCCATGACAAGTTCATCGTTCTCAGCCAACGTGATGCCGGTGGCGAGTACCGGCCTGAAGCGGTGCTCTGCGGCAGTACCAACTTCACCGCCAACGGCGTGTATCGCCAGGCCAATGTGGTGCATGTGCTTGAGGACAGCCGGCTGGCCAATGAGTACACCCAGGTCTTCGAGGAGATCTGGGCCGCGCCGGCGGATGTGGCGGCGACTCGCAAATGGATTACCCAGAACAATCCCATGGACCCGAGCCAGCCGCTGTTCGTCGGGTTTTCCCCGCGTACCGGCCAGGGCGATCTGAAGGAGTTCGTGCAGATCATTACCGCGGCGCAAAAGGACGTGCTGTTCGCCACGGCCTTCGCCTTGCCCCAGGAAATCCTCGACGCCTTGCTCGGCAAGCCCCATGACGATGTGCTGCGTTTCGGCCTGCAGAATACCGCCAGCAGCATCTCCGGGATTCACGCCGACCGTACCGACGATTTCGTCGCCACGGCGTTGCTCAATACCGGTCTGGAGGGGTGGATCAAGGAAGGTCTCCTGGGCCAGAAGGGCAACCTGCTGGTGCACACCAAGGCCATCGTCACCGACTTCACCACCGATGCCCCGACCATTATCAGCGGCAGCCACAATCTCAGTGTCGGCGCCAGCGACGGCAATGACGAGAACTACCTGGTGATCCGTGGCGACGTCGATCTGGCTGATCGTTATGGGTTGGAAATCCTGCGCTTCTACGAGCATTACCGGTTCCGCTATTACGCGAAGAAGCTGGAACTCAAGCAGGTCCAGCCGTTGTCGCCGGACAACAGCTGGAGCGATGGGTATTACAAGGAGGGTGATTTGAGAATGCTGTCGCGGTTGCGGTTTTCCGGGCGCTAACGCGATCAGGTACTCAGGTTTTTCATCGCCGCGCGATACTGCTTCGTCCGCCGCCCGATAAACAACCGATCCAGCAGCAGCGCCCACGCCGCCGAAACTTCGGGGTGAGGGCGCTTGCCCTTGCTCAGGCGCTGCAGTTGGAACTTGACCACCGCCATGCTCGCCAAGGCTGCCAGCGGCTTTTTCTTCCAGAGGATCGGCGGCAGTTGCGGATGGCTGTCGCGGCCTTCGCGCCAGTGCCGGGGCAGGTACGGATCCACCGCCAGCGCAGTGGCGATACCGGCCATGGCGATGCCGCTGTCCAGCACCTGCTCGACGATGGGCAAGCGCCGGATGCCGCCGGTGACCATCACCGGCATTCTTGCTACCTTCGCCAACTCGCCGGCCATTTCCATGAAATAAGCTTCCCGCGCCAGGGTCCGGCCATCCCGTGCTTCGCCTTGCATGGCCGGGGCCTCATAGCTGCCGCCCGAGAGTTCGATCAGGTCCACCGGCAAATCGTTGAGCCATTCGATCACCTGGCGGGCATCGTCGGCGTCGAAGCCGCCGCGCTGGAAGTCCGCCGAGTTGAGTTTGACCGCCACGCAAAAGCTCGGCGAGACCAGCGCCCGGACCGCCGTGACCACCGACAGCAACAGGCGTGCGCGATTTTCCAGCGAGCCGCCCCAGCGGTCGCTGCGCCGGTTGCTCAGCGGCGAGAGGAACTGGCTGATCAGGTAACCGTGGGCGGCGTGGATCTGCACCCCGCTGAAGCCCGCTTGCTCGGCGAGACGGGCACTGGTGGCGAAACGCCCGATCACCTCGTCGATGTCGGCTTCGCTCATGGGCCGAGGCTCGGCGAACATCTTCGAGAACCCACCCAGGTCCAGCGCTACCGCGGACGGTGCCCAGGCGGTCTGGCCGAGATTGGCCATGGTCTGGCGCCCGGGATGGTTGATCTGCATCCAGAACTGCGCGCCCTTGGCCCGGCCGATGGCGGCCCACTGGCGGAATTTATCCAGGTGCCGCTCATCTTCCAGCACCACACCGCCTGGGCCGGTCATGGCGCGACGGTCGATCATCACGTTACCCGTCAGCAGCAAACCCGGTTCGCCGTCGGCCCAGGCACGGTAGAGTTCCATCAGTTGAGCGGAAGGCGCGTTATCCAGGTCGGCCATGTTCTCTTCCATGGCGGCCTTGGCGATGCGATTCGGGATCTGGACGCCATTGGGCAGAAGCAACGCTTGAAAGGGTGACATGCTTGACTCCGGGGCAGTGGGGAGTTCAGGCTAAGCTTAAACTTAACTTTAATGTCAAGCGTCCATTCGAGGCCTTTTATGAAGATCGGTGAACTGGCCCTGCGCAGTGGCCTGGCGGCGTCGAAGATCAGGTTCTATGAAGCCCAGGGATTGATTCGCAAGGTGCAGCGCCAGGCCAACGGCTACCGTGAGTACCCGGTCGAGGTATTGCAGACCTTGTCGATCATTCAATGCGCACAGCAGGCGGGTTTCAGTCTCGAGGAGTTGCGGGCCTTGGTGCCGGTGGCCGAGACCGGGGGCTTGGGCCATGAGGTCATGGTCGACAGTCTGGAGCGCAAGATCGAGCAGATCGAAGCCATGCAGGCGCGCCTGGCCCATAGCAAGTTGCAGTTGCTGGGGATCGTCAACAGCATCCGCAACCGGCCCGAGGGGGTCAGTTGCTCGGACAATGCCGAGCGGGTACTGGCGTCGATCCAGTCCCCGCAACCAAGGCCGCCACTGTAGGGGCCTGTCAATTTTCGTTGTTGCAATAGTTGCCGAAGGCTTGGTAACGCAGGGTGTGAACCGTGCCCTGATGGTCTTCGTAGGTCATTTCCCGTGGGCCGATGCCGCAGTATTGGGTGTCCGAAGTGGCGAGGACCTTGGCGACATCCAGGTGAGTCGAATAGCGGTAATCCTCGACTTTGGGGTTGTCCTGCTCAGCGGCGCTGGCGAGGCTGGCAATGCTGCTCATGGCGATCAGGGTCAGGGTAATCAGGACATTTTTCATGATGGGGCGCTCATTTGGGCTGCTGAATAATTTCAGTGCCCGTACGACGAGCCCCGTACGGGTTTATTCCCCGGCCAACGAATAGGGTCGGCTGACGGGCAGGGGGTGGCGCATCAGACTGCCCACCACCAAGGCTCCCGACAATGCCAGCAACCCCGCGACCCAGAGCACCGTGCCAAAGCCGCCGACGAAGGCCGCACGGGCCAGGGGCTGGACCACCTCGCGCGCTGATTCCGGCAGCGTTGCCATGGCCGCCGGCATGTCACCGGCGACCACCCGCGAGGCAATCGCCCGGGCCTGATCGAGCCAAGGCGCGGCGTGCGCGCCGAGGCTGGCCTGGAGCAATTGCTCGGTATGGCTGGCGAGCAAGGCACCGAACACACCGATGGTCAGCATGATCGCGCTGAAACGCATGGTGGTGCTCATGCCCGAGGCCATGCCGGCCCGTTCCCGGGGCACGCAGGCCATGATGTTCTTCTGGGTGTCGCCGTTGAGCAAGCCGGCACCGGCACCGGTCACGGTAATCGCCAGGGCGAACGGCAGATAACTGCCGCTGCCGACCGCCCAGGCGCTGAACAGGTTGCCGCAGCCGACCAGGGTCAGGCCGCAGGCCATCATTGTCGCCGGGGCAAAGCGCGAGGCCAGGCGAATACCGACGCGTGGGCAGATCAGCATGGCCAGGGCGAACGGCAGCATGCCCAGGCCTGAAGCCACGGCGGAAAAGCCCAGGCCGTTCTGCAGATAGAATGGCAGTAGGGTCATCATCACCTGGGCGCAGCCGGCATAGGCGAACATCCCCAGCAAGGCGCCGATAAATCGTGGATGACGGAACAGTTGCAGGTCGACCATCGGCCGTTGCTGTACCTGTTCGATAAACACGAAGAGTCCCAGCAGCGCGGCGCCTCCCAGTAGTCGGGCGTAGGTCAGCGGGTTGTTCCAACCGATGCGATTGGCTTCGATCAAACCCC
Source organism: Pseudomonas sp. MWU13-2105 (assembly GCF_023242315.1). Lineage (GTDB taxonomy): Bacteria > Pseudomonadota > Gammaproteobacteria > Pseudomonadales > Pseudomonadaceae > Aquipseudomonas. Next base: position 109,956 of record NZ_JALLIY010000005.1, on the reverse strand, counting down.
AGATCAGGCACAGCAGCGCGCCGCTGAAGGCCAGGCTGCCCCAGGGATCGAGGCGCGCCGCCAGGCTGTCGCGGGACTCCGGCACGGCGTGGCGGACCATCGCCATCAGCAACAGGCCCACTGGCAGGTTGAGGTAGAAAATCCAGCGCCAGCCCAGGTACTGGGTAATCAGCCCGCCAAGCGTCGGAGCGGCGGTCATGGCCACGCCCATGCACGCGCCCCAGAACGCCCAGGCCTTGGCCCGCTCGGCCTCGTCGTGAAAGACGTGGCCGATGGAGGCGAGGGCGGAGGTCAGCAGCAGCGCGGCGCCGACGCCCTTGATGGCGCGGGCGATATCGAGGAACAGGCTGTCAGGGGCCGCGCCGCAACCCAGCGAGGCGAGGATGAACAGGGTCAGGCCACAGAGCAGGGTTTTACGCCGGCCGAAGCGGTCGGCGATGCTTCCTGCCGGCAGCAGCAGGGCAGCGAAGGCCAGCATGTAGGCACTGACCACCCATTCGATATCGGCGAAGTTGGCCCCCAGGTCGCGGGCAATGCTCGGCAGGGTGACGGCGACGATGTTGGTGTCGAGGACAATCAGCGAGCAGACGCCGGAAGCGGTCAGCAGCGTCAAGCGCGGGCTGACCCGGCTCATGGCTGGGCCTGCGACGGCAGGGCGGCGATGGCGTCCTTGAACCGCGTGCGGGGCAGCTCCGGATCCAGGATTGCCTTGTGGGCAATGTTGGGGGATGAATCGGCCGTTGCCGCCAGTGGCAGGCTCAGGCAAGCATAGGACAGGAGGTCAGCGGATTTGACGGGCATGGTGCAAGCTCTCTACTGTGGCGGTAGAAGAGCTTATCGTGGGTCGCGCGCGGCTTTGTTAGGTGAGCTTCCGAACTTCATTACCTTTGAACTAATGCCTGTATGGAGATTCGTCATTTCCGTTATTTCCTGGCGGTGGCCCGGCAACGCAATTTCACCCGGGCGGCCGAGCAGCTGGGTATTGCGCCGCCGACCCTGAGTCGACAGATCCAGGATATGGAAGCCGCTCTCGGCACCCGGCTGTTTTTGCGCGGGCAGCGCGAGGTCAGCCTCACTGAAGCCGGTGCGGCGTTGCTGCCGGAAGCGGAGGCGACGGTGCGCCAGTTCGAGTTCGCCCAGCGCAATGCGCAGCGGGCCGGGCGCGGTGAAGTGGGACATATCGAACTCGGCTATGTGGCGTCGGCGGTGTACTCCGGAGTGTTGCAGCGTCAGGTCAAGGCCTTCAGCCGGGAGTTCGCCGAGGTCAGTCTCACGACGCGCGAGAGCCCGATGGCGGTGTTGCCGGGACTGATCGCCGAGGGCCGTTTCGATATCGGTTATGTGCGCTCGCCGATGTCCTTGCCCGAGAGCGTGGACGCGGTGCGCCTGAATGCCGAGGGGTTTGTGCTGGCCGTGGCGGACGATGCCTGGTTGTGTCGTTTGAAACAGATCACTGCCGAACATTTGCAGAACGAAACCTTTATCCTCCCGGAGCAGATCAGTGGCACCCTGCAGGTCGCCGCCGAGGGCGGTTATGCGCCGAAGCTGGGGCCACAACCTGGCGGGCTGGTGGCGGTGATCGCGGCGGTTTCGCTGGGCCAGGGCGTGGCGGTGGTGCCTGAGTCGGTGATCGGGCATGTGAACCTGCCGAATGTGGTGTATCGACCGATCCACGGCTGCGCGGCGAGTTCCTGGTTGTCGCTGATCCATCGGCGCTTCGAAAAGGCCCCGGCCGTGGCGCGTTATATCGAGCGGGTCAAACGTGAGTTTCCCGCGCAAGGGTGCTGATCAAGTTCCAGGAGCGGAGCGACTCCCCCATGATCGACTATCCTCGTTGAGGTGACCGGCGGGTCTAATGATGTCGAGGTGGTCTCGCTTGCGCATCCCGCATAAAGCGTGCCGTTGGTCGGTCTTCACAGGGCGCTCAGCTGTACGGCGAGCGGGTCCTCCTGAATAATGGCAAGTAGCCAATATTGCGCCGTGCGCTCCATGGGGACGCCGGTGCAATCCGCTGTTTTTTCACCGAGCCCGGGGCTTGCCCGGTTCGATGTTTCAGAGATTCGTCATGCTCATTGGTAGCTATTCTCCCGTACTGGCCTTCATTTCCCTTTGTGTGGCGATCCTGGCCTCTTATACCGCGCTGGACCTGACCGGGCGTATTGCCACGGCACGTGGTCGGGCGGCATACCTGTGGATGGCTGGCGGCGCCCTGGCGATGGGCGTGGGCATATGGTCCATGCACTTTATCGGCATGCTGGCGTTCAAGCTGCCCATCGCCTTGGCCTTCGACGGGCCACTTACGCTGCTGTCGCTGTTGATCGCGATTCTTTCCAGCGGCTTCGCCCTGTGGCTGGTCAGCCAGCCGCGCCTGCCGGCGCTGCAATTGGCCTTGGGGGCCCTGGTCATGGGGGCCGGCATCAGCGCCATGCACTATTGTGGTATGGCGGCGTTGAAGATGCAGCCCGGCATCGATTACGACCCGACCCTGTTCGGTGCCTCGCTGGCGATTGCCGTGGGCGCCTCCGCGGCGGCCTTGTGGATTGCCTTTCGCCTGCGGCGCAATACCCCCTACGTGCGCCTGGCCCGCAGTGGGGCGGCGGTGATCATGGGCCTGGCGATTGTCGGCATGCACTACACCGGCATGGCGGCCGCCAACTTCAGCCAGGGCAGTTTCTGCGGGGCGCTGGGCAGCGGCTTGTCCGGCAAGGGCCTGGACAATCTGGTGCTGGTGACCAGCCTGGCGGTGTTGTCCATCGCGCTGTTGACCTCGCTGCTCGATGCGCGGCTCGAAGCCCGCACCGCCGTGCTGGCCGACTCGCTGAGCCAGGCGAACCAGGAGCTCGTCCAGTTGGCGTTGCACGATACCTTGACCGGCTTGCCGAACCGGGTGCTGCTGGCGGACCGGATCGACCAGGCGATGCACAAGGCCACGGCCGAGGGCGGTTGCTTTGCGCTGATGTTCATCGATCTGGATGGCTTCAAGCCGGTCAACGATGCGTTCGGTCACCATATGGGCGATCAGTTGCTACGCGAAGTCGCCCTGCGTCTGCGTGAGGACCTGCGCAGCCAGGACACCCTGGCGCGTATCGGCGGCGATGAGTTCGTGCTGCTGGTGCAACTGGCCGAGCCGGACGATGCGCTGCAAGTGGCCTCCCGTCAGGTCAGCCTGATGTCCCTGCCATTTCGGGTGGCCGGTCACGATCTGCTGATTTCCGCGAGCCTCGGGATCGTGCTGTACCCGGGCAACGGCCAGACCGCCGAGGAGCTGCTGATGAACGCCGATGCGGCGATGTATCACGCCAAGGGCGCCGGCAAGAATGGCCACAGTTTTTTCGACGCATCGATGAACAACAACGCCCTCAAGCAATTGCAACTGTTGCAGGACCTGCGCCAGGCCCTGGAACAGCAGCAGTTCCGCCTGTATTACCAACCCAAGTTCGATGCCCTCAAGGGCACGCCGGTCGGTGCCGAGGCCCTGTTGCGCTGGGAGCATCCCGAGGAGGGGCTGTTGCTGCCGGACAAGTTCATCACCCTGGCGGAAAAGACCGGCCTGATCATCCCCATCGGTGACTGGGTGCTGAACGAAGCGTGTCGACAGATGCGCCTATGGTATGAGCAGGGTTACCAGCACTGGCGGATCGCGGTGAATCTCTCGGCCCTGCAGTTTTGCCATGCTGGCCTGGTCGACAGTGTGGCCGGTGCCCTGGAGCGGCATCAGTTGCCGGCCAACAGCCTGACCCTGGAAATCACCGAAACCACCGCCATGAATGACGCCGACGCAAGCATGGCGGTGTTGCAGCAGCTCTCGGACATGGGCGTGGACCTGTCCATCGACGATTTTGGCACCGGCTATTCGAGCCTGATGTACCTCAAGCGTCTTCCGGCCAACGAGCTGAAGATCGATCGTGGCTTTGTCCGCGACCTGGAGCATGACAGCGACGATGCGGCGATCGTCTCGGCGATTGTCGCCCTGGGGCAGGCGCTGGGGTTGCGGATCGTCGCCGAAGGGGTGGAGACCGATATGCAGCAGAACTTTCTCACCCGCCTGGGGTGTGACTCCCTGCAAGGTTACTTGCTGGGGCACCCCTTGCCGGCGGAAAGATTCATGGCCGATATCGATCGACTCAAACAGCAGGCCGCGAGCTAGGCCTGGACACCGTCCAGGTGTTCACTGGTCTTGCTGCGTATCATCGCCGCGGCAAGGCCGGCGCCCAGCGCGGAAAACAGCGCGCCCACCAGAAAGGCACTCTGATACCCGTCGTTGAGGGCTGAGAGAACCGGCGCGCCTGCCGCCAGATGCAGTTCGCTGCGCGCCGCGGCCAGGCTGGCCAGTGCCGCCAGTCCCAGCGCGCCGCCCATCATGAAGGCCGTATTGACCACGCCGGACGCCAGTCCCGACTCGGACGGCGCGACATCATTCATCGCCGCCAGCAGCAGTGGGTTGAATGCGATACCTGCACCCAATCCCAGCAACAGCATGCCCGGAAGGACGTGGTGGAGGAAATTGCCATCGACCGGGGCCTGGGCGAACAGCAGCAGGCCGAGGGTCGCCAGGGCCAATCCGACGGCCAGGGGCAGGCGAATGCCGAAACGCATCACCAGCCTGGCCGAGATCCCCAGGGAAAAGATCGCCATGATCAGGTTCGCGGGCAGGAACGCGAGCCCCACCTCCCAGGGCGTGTAGCCCAGCACCAACTGCATGTACAGCGCCGACAGGAAGAACCAGGCAAACATCGCGGCGGCCCAGAGCACACCAATGATATTGGCGATGGCCAGGTTGCGCAGGCGGAACAGGCGCAAGGGCATCAGCGGTGCTTTCACCCGGGTCTCGATGACCAGGAAGGCCAGCAGCAGGCCGGCGGCAATCAACAGTTGCGCAACGGTGCGCAGCGACGTCCAGCCCATCTCGTTGCCATTGACGATGGCGTAGACCGCCAGCATCAGCGAGGCGGTCACGCTGAGGGCGCCGGCCACGTCCAGATCGCGGGACGGGTGCCGGTTGAGGGTTTTCGAGAGCAGGCGCAGGGACAGCGCGATGACCAGCACGCCGATGGGCAGGTTGACCAGGAAGATCCAGTGCCAGCTCAAGGTGCTGGTGAGCAGGCCGCCGAGCAGGGCGCCGAGGCTGCCGCCGCCGGCGCAGACAAATCCATAGACGCCCATGGCCTTGGCCCGGTCGGCCGGCTCGCTGAACAGGTCCATGATCAGCGACAGGGCCACGGCGGTGACCACGGCGGCGGCCAGGCCTTGGAAGGCCCGGGCCCAGATCAGCGTTTCCTGGTTATGGGCCAGGCCACAGGCCAGCGAGGCCAGGGTGAAGAAGCCGATGCCGAGCAGGAACAGGCGTCGATGGCCGTAGAGATCACCCAGGCGCCCGCCCAGTAGCAGGAAGCCGCCGAAGGTCAGCATATAGGCGTTCACCACCCAGGCGAGGGAGGTTTGCGTGAAGTGCAGGTCGGTCTGGATCGACGGCAGCGCGACGTTAACGATGGTGGTGTCGAGCACGATCATCAGGACCCCGAGGCACAGGACGATCAAGGCGAGCCAGCGGTGGTCCGACCCGGCAACGGGGGAGGCGGGTGCTGTCATGAGGGGGGATCTCTCGTGTGAGGGCCGGCGAGTTTAGGCCGCGGGCAAAGGGCGGCTCAATAGAGAGAGTGTAGGAAGGTTGTGAAGGGAGCAGAGGGACGGACTGATGATTGGAGAGTGGATATTGAAGAGCGTGTCGCCCAGCGCATCCTGGCTCAGCGCAATATCACCACGATGGGCCCTGGCGATTTCTCGAACGATAAACAGCCCGAACCAGAACCGGTAGCAGGCCCAACAACAACGCAATGACAACTCTCACCGTTCATGTCCTCGTGTTTCAGGTTGTGCTGTTTGGCAGTTTCCATGCGGGCATTCACACGTTTTGCGCCGCCATGTCATCCATGAAGTCGCTTGTAGCAACCTCGGGCAGCAGGATAGCAAGGTGGGTTGTTCACGTCCGAATCTTGTGCCCGTGATGACCTGGAGTGCAGCGCATGAAACATCAGCGCCTGAGGCGCAACGGACGGGTGTTGTGTTGCCTTTTCGCGTCAGTGATCGCGGCGACACTTTCCTCAATGGGGTCATATTCGAAGTGAACGTCTCACTGCGTGCGCTTGTTTTTCCCTTTTGATGAGGTGCCTTTACTGACAGAAAGCCTCGTGGAAAAGAACTACAAATCTAAAGCGCCATTATGGAATGGATCCGGTGGCGCGCGCGAAAGAGTTGTTGGGCAGCCGTGGTTTTCTGTACGAACTGGCTTGCCGCCTGGAGGGCTGGGCAGAGGTTGAGGTGCTGCGTGTTCAGCTCGAGGGGTACTGCTATGAGTCTCAATCCGACCTTGAGGACTTGGCAGAGGCTCTCGAGGTCTTTGAGGGACGGCAAGGAGGAGCCGATGACAGCGCGATTACCTGCTGATCGACTATGACAACATCGTTCGCCGGTTGCTGCAGGGGCACCACATCGCATTGATCGGGCGCCGGGAGCTTACAGTGAATGGTATCGTTAAGACTGCTAATGGCAACGATAAGAACGTAGCTGGCTTGCCGGCGGAGTGGTTTGCAATGAAACGTGAAATTTGCGAAGCAGATGCTCCACTGTAAACTGACCGCGTTGAACGCCTAGTTAGGCCGAACCAAAATACCTACAAATGCAAAGCACTGCCGAAATGGACAGTACTAAAAGAGTTGCAAGAATGCCGGCGTTACGGCCAAATGGATTGTTGTTTGTAAATGAAAGTGCATAGCCATGCAGAATACGCCCAGCAAATAGTACTGAGCCGAGTGCGTGTAGTTGCCATTGCGGTGAGCCGCTTAACTCTAGAAACCCAATCAGGACGAGCGCCAGTGGAACGTACTCAGCGAAATTGCCGTGCCCTCTAATGCGCCGAAACATGACGGGATTGCCGCCGTCGCCAAGACTAGGACTGCCAGGAGCTATTCTTCCAATAATTACTCGGATACTGAGTGCGACGAACCAGATTGCAAGAAGACCGCTATAGAGAAGTGTAACTTTCATTATATGCTCATTGCCCCAAGAGGGGGGTGACTAGTGGCTAAAATTACTCGCTTCGAAGTGTTATGCAGTCCGCGTAGTGGCCGTTAGCGCTTAGATCTTCGCTCTTTCAATTGAGCAGCGTTAATCGGAACTAAAGAATTGCTACTGGATGCCTCTCGAGGAGTAATGCGATTATGATATGGCTGAAACAGGGCAAGAAATAGTTTGCCCTGATACTGGAAGTTACGCGTCAGCGCCACCTAAAATATTGTCCAGTTGCATTTCTTTTAAAACACGGTCTTGAATGGGTTGCTTGGCAGCGTTAATTTCATCAACCCCCCAAACCATGCCGACCGTTGTGCGTGTAGGACGTTTGCCAGCAGGCATATCTGCCAGCGCTAAATAAGTATCTACGACCAATTGTGGATCTGGTGCTTGGTCAGACTGCATAAATTTCGCGAATTCTGCGAACATGGCGGCAGGTATCTTTGCTAGTTCACCATAGCTGTCCAGCACGTCAATACGGGAAGGCTCTTGCCCTCCTGTACTTAGACCTGTAGGGAACGGGCCTGGTTGCACGATGGCAACATCAATACCGAAGGGTGCCACTTCGTAACGTAAACCTTGGACGTAGCCTTCCAAAGCATGCTTGGTGGCGGCGTATGTAGAGAAATACGGCGCCGAAATCTGGCCGACCATTGATGAGGTGTTAATGATCAAACCGGACTTGGCTTCCCGCATAGCGGGTAAGACAGCCTGTATAATGCGCATAGCGCCATAGTAGTTGGTTTCCATCTGTTCCCTGGCTTGGGCAATACTAAATGCCTCCGTAATACCAAGGTACATTACGCCTGCATTGTTAATCAAAATATCAATCTTGCCCGCTTTGGCCAGCAGATTTGAAATGGCTGTTTTGACGGATTCGTCGCTGGTGACATCCATATCTACAACGTGGATGAGCTTGCTATACGCTTCCAGCTCGGTCTTGACTGCCGCGTTCTTGCCTTCTGTGCCACGCATGGTGGCGAACACTCGGTAGCCCTTATCTGCAAAGTCTTTCACTGCTTTTAGGCCAAATCCACTGCTGCTACCTGTGATGATTACGTTTTTTTGTATATCACTCATATTTTCTTTCCTGCTGGGTTGTCAATTAAGTACCGACTGGTATAATAAGATGTGGGGTATCCCGTGTCAAGTTAAAATACCAGGTGGTACGAAATGAGCTTAGATCCAACAAAACCTTCAAGGGGGCGACCTAAGACCCTAGACCGTGATCACGTTCTGGAGGTCGCAATGGATGCCTATTGGAAAGAGGGTATACGCAACTTATCCCTCAATGAAATTTGCAGGAGATGTGATATATCGAAGCCAGGTCTTTATCGTGAATTCTGGAATGAAGATGGCTTGATGAAAGCTGTTATTCTTAAATATCAGGAACAGGTGCTGGATTCTGTGCTGCAGATGTTAAACACAGAAATGCCGTTTCGAGAGACGCTTGACAATCTAGTGTCATTTGCCACCTCAGTGAGTGATGATCAAGAAATCCCAAAGGGATGTCTTTTGATAAAGATGCGCGAATCACGCATGCACTTGGGTGAAGCAACACGAGCACAAATCGATTTCATTCAGGAGCAAGCATTAACTGCTTACAGGAAATGGGTGGAGCGTTCAAAGGCCAAATGTGAGTTTTCTGCAGACATGTCATCAGAGTTTGCATCTACCTATATCGATGCACAGTTAAGTAATGCTTCGTCACAGATATCCCGTGGTGAGGATCCGCAGGTTGTAAAAAAAATACTATTAGTCGCTTTTTCTATGTTGGGATGAGTGGGCTTACTGGCCAACGGTATTGTCAGACGCTGAACATCGAACGATGTCTCTTCCCGCCAGCGCCGACAGGGCCCAGTAATCAACGTCCTATGCCTGACTGGACTTGGGTGCACACCGAGTTGCGCCGTCCTGGCTTAACCCTACGGCCCACAGGCGCGCAAGCATGGATGCTGAAGTCCTAGTGAGGATGAATCCTCACCGACCAGGAAAATGGCCGCAAGCCCGGCATGTCAAGGGCGCGTGACTGGAGAGCCAATCCCCTTTCATAAATAGTCAATGCGGCCTTTCAAACTGCTGATTGTGATGTAGTGAGATCCTTCATCAGCTGTCAGTCGGCTTTAGACCGAACCATGCTTTGCTGCCGCTTCACCGCGATCACGATCAACACCGCGGCTGCTGGAATCCAGAATGTTAGATAAAGTAGCACTCCAGGTAAGAAGCCTGCCTCGGCGATACCCAGGCCTGCGGCTTCGGAAAAAAGGGCCCCCCTTTCTATCCTACGAGGCCTGAGGAGGGGCAAGCGTCGATGACGTGATCAAGTCCACTTGCGTACGCTGCACTGATCATGGGCAGGTCTCCTTACTATTATGATGAAAAATGGCGAAAGCGCTGACCGGTTCCCGATCGGTAACCAGAGTGTTTTCAATGGCCTTGGCGTCGGCATAGCCAAGGCTCATGCCACACACCAGCATCTGGTCGGCGGGAATGCTCAACATCTCTGAAATGACGTTGTGGTATTTGAGAAATGCGGCCTGCGGGCAGGTGTGCAAACCCCTCCCGCGTGCCGCCAACATGACGTTTTGCAAAAACATGCCGTAGTCCAGAAGGCTGCCTTGCTCCAACACTTTGTCCACGGTAAATAGCAAGCCGACCGGTGCGTCGAAGAACCGGTAATTGCGCCCGTGCTGTTGGTGCATGCGTTGTTTTTCACCTTTAGCGATCCCAAGCAGCCCGTAGAGGTCCCAACCCACCTTGCGCCGGCGATCGATGTAAGGCGTGACCCATTTGTTCGGGTAGTAAGTGTAGGGCTCCTGCATGTCGCTGCTGAGCTGTGGGTCGTTGTCGATGGCGCTGATGGCCATCGACAGACGCTCTTTCGCTTCACCGGTTACAACGTGCACTTGCCAGGGTTGCATGTTTACACCCGAGGCACTGAAGCGTGCGACATCCAGAATCGCTTCGATTTCCTCATAGGGCACGGCTGTCGGCAAAAAGGCCCTGACGCTGCGCCGTGACATGATTGCCCAGTCGACAGTGCGCTGGGTTTCTTGCACAGGCAGTGGCGGTGGTGACAAGCGATTCAAGATACGCATCCTTTTAGCGGGCTCCGTTCAAGGTGAGCAGTCAGTGGGGCCGGGCCGGTAATTTGCCGACCTGATGAGAGTTTGCCCGATCAGGCCCGCCAACGCGATCAGCATGAAGTTTTGTTCGAGAGGCAAAGCCAATGAAACGAGCCTGTCGATCAACACCGGCGCGATGATTGCTCCGATCCGACCAACGCCTGATGCGAACCCCACACCGGTGGAGCGGATGGGCGTGGGGTAGAAATAAAGAGAATGCCGCCCACGGAGTAGCCTGCGAATACCAGAGTGACCAACCGCGTACGCAGCTTGGCCGGTGAGAATTCACCCATCTGCGCGGTGACTATCGGCAGTACGCCGCCGATGCCTGCGATAAAGCGCGAAATGCTGAAGGTGATGGGATCACTGGTAAGTCCGGCGGCGGCGGTAAACAGGCCGAACAGCGCAACACAGATCGCGATCATTTTCGGACGGCCGATACGGTCAGCCAGTGTGCCGAGGAAAATGGCTCCGAGCACGGTGAAAACGGTTGAATGTGGATTCGCCCGCGAGCGTATAGACGTTCACTGATTGCATGACGTGTCTCCTTCAGCCTTATTGTTGTTGGTGAAGTGTACTTTGCGACATTCTAGGAGGGCGATGAGGTGCCGCCCATGTCGGGTGGCACCAATTTGTGTGAGCTGTTTGGGCATGTGTGCAACGCAATGCGCCGAACTGAACGGGGTGGGGCGGGGGCGTAGTAGGAGGCTTATTCCTCCAGGTGGCCGCGTCGATAGGCGCCGGGGCTGACGCCAGTCCATTTCTTGAAGGCTCGATGAAATGCACTGGTTTCCTGGAAACCGGTGGTCTGGCCCTGACTCTGATCAGGAGCTTGCTATGGCACTCTCGGATATCGCCGTTCGGCAAGCCAGAATTACCGGCAACGATTACTCCCTCGGCGACACGGATGGGCTTGAGCTCAATGTGGCGGCCTTCAGGTATTACTGGGCAGGCAAGCAGAAGCGCATGTCCCTGGGTGGTTGCCCGCAGATTAGTCTCAAGGAAGCGTGTGGATGCCGTGATGAGGGGCGTTTCAATCGCGATCCGCCTGTACGCGGATTGACGTCATGAGCCAGTGCCTTCAGCGCCCGTAGTGTACCTTGGTAACGATAGTGACGCTGATCGTTTCATGCCGCCTCCAGCGCTCCGATCCTCTTATGCGCCTAGACCACCCGCGCCAGCAATGCGTGCGTGTTCCGCACCTCGACTCGGTTTGCTCAGCGGAAATCAACGCCCCTTGAATTCGAGCTCCAGGCGCGGCGTACCGGCCTTCAAGGCCCTGATGGCCGAAGCAAGCCCGTTCTTAACGTCTTCTGTCTCGAATAAGGGCATGGCAATGTTGAACATCACATCGTCGGCCGCCTGGACACCGCCGTTGCCCCAGGCACGCAACAAGGCCTTGTGGGCGGCGTGGGCGCGTGTGGGGCCATGTATGAACTTCGCGGCGAAGGCATGCGCCGCTGCAAGCAGTTCGGCATCGGCGACGACGCGGCTGATTACGCCGAAGCGCTCCATCGTCGCGGCGGGGACACGCTCGGAAGTCAGCGCCCATTCCATGGCTCGTACGCGTCCTGCACGTTCGGCGACGCGGTAGATGCCGCCCAACAGCGTCACTAAGGCAAGCGACTGTTCCGGATGGCAGAATGTTGCGCTTTCGGCGGCAAAGATTACATCGGCGCGCAACGCCAGTTCGAAACCACCGCCTGCGCACAAGCCTTGCACCACGGCGATGACAGGCAAGGGCAGACGTTCGAAGCGATTGAATACGTCCATGTAACCCTCGAAGCGAGCACTCAACTGGCGGGGGGTGTCATCGGGCCAGGACATGATGTCGCCGCCAAAGCTGAAGCTCTCGCCTTCGGCGCGCACCAGCACGACGCGTGCGTCACTGCGTTCGATCGCGCTGACTGCCGTAGCCAGTTCGTCAACCATCTGGTCGTCAATGCGGTTTTGCGGCGAGCGATCAAGAATGATCGTTGCTATGCCGTTCTCGATAGTATGGGTGAGATGAGACATGTCGGGCTCCTGCGTCGTCGCAAGTTGAGGTTAGGAGAGGTGCTCCTTGAACCAGTCCAGCGCGGCGGTACTTGATTGATCGAATCTGCTGATGTACGGATCGAAGTGGCCGCCGGGGATCGTCACGAGGCGCTTCGGCTCAAGGGCGCGCTCGTAGGCGGCCAGTTCGAGATCGGTCAGCGTAATCGTGTCTTGCAGCGCGACGATCATCAGCAGCGGCGTGGGAGACACGCGCGTAATCCACGTGCCCGGTTCGTACATGCGCGCGGCGCGTGTCGAGCGTACCGTGACGCTGTTCTCCCAGGCGCCGTCGGGTACGGGCTGCAGATAGAACTCGATGGCTTCCTTGGTGCGGTACGAAGCAGGGACGGCCGGATCGGCGCTGACGATTGCCTGTCTACGCGGCGGCTCGCCGCGTGCTTGCGCACGCTCGTCCGCCGTGAAGGCATCCTCGATGGAGGCGACAGCATCGGGCGGAATGCGGCGCAGTCCTTGCTCGAAGCCGCTGATCGTCGGCACCTGCGCGACGACCGCACGCAAGCGGCGTTCGGTTGCGCCAAGCACGAGTGCGTGACCGCCGGAATAGCTCGTGCCCCATAAGCCGATGCGCTTCGCGTCGACGGCGTCCTGGTCTTCGAGGAAGCTGATCGCGCGTCGCCAATCGGCGATCTGACACCATGGATCGATATCCTGGCGCGGCGTGCCTTCGCTGGTGCCGAAGTTGCGGTGATCGTGCAGGAGGACGACAAAGCCGTTGGAGGCAAATTTCTCAGCGAATGGCTCCAGGCCGTGCTCCTTCACGCCGGCATAACCATGCGCCATCGTGATGGCAGGATAGGGGGTGGTGTCGCCGGTGGGAATATAGAGCCAGCCGCGCAGCGTGACGCTGCCCTCGGCTTCGAACGCGATATCGGTACGTCGAAACATGGAAGTTCTCCTTGTAGAAAGAGGTCGGGCGGCGCGGTAAACCCTATGCGCGGCGGCAGTTCATGCCTTTCACTGTTTTGCCTCGGTCACTCGATGCCAGGTCAATTGCCTGGGCGCTCAAGCTTGAAGAGCTGTTCCGCGCCGATTTCGAAGTAGTCGGCCGGCCCACCTCCGCGCAGGATTGGGTGTGCCTGCGCAGTCTGATACACACCGTCTTTGATCAGTTGCTGGTCAATGTGGATCGCTACTACTTCACCCAACACCAGCCACGCCGGGAGCGCAGCACCGCCTTGCGCCTCAAGCTGCACGATCTGGGTGACCACGCATTCAAACTGCACCGGGCTTGCCGCAACGCGCGGTGGCCGTACTTTTACTGAGGGCAGCGTCTCCAACTTGGCCAACTCGAATTCATCGACGTCCGTTGGCACCATCGCCGCAGAGGTGTTCATCGCCTCGGCGAGATCTCGCGTCACCAGATTCCATACGAACTCGCCGGTCGCCCGCGCATTGGCGAGTGAGTCCTTCGCGCCAAGCGAGCAAAAGCCGATAATCGGCGGCTTGTAGCTGAACAGGTTAAAAAAGCTGTAGGGAGCGAGGTTGTGTACGCCTTCATTGGAAACAGTACTGATCCAGCCAATCGGGCGCGGAGCGACGATGGCGTTGAGCGGATCGTGCCGCAGGGAATGTCCCTGTGCCGGTTCGTAGAAATGCCAATCGGTCATAGCTTTACCTCTTTTGGGACGAGCGCAAGGACTGCCGCCTACAGTGCCTCCGGCTCGGTGCGCGTGCGCAACAGCACGGTCGAAGTGATGGCTGCATTCATCCCGATACCCGTCCACAGCATGGTGTCGGATCGGAGCCGCATGAGCCCCGCGCCTGAGAAACGAACGAGACATTCGTTTCGCGTCAATTCTGCTGCACCGTCTCTAAAGAACGGGGCAGCTTTCGTATTTCTTACTTGTTTACCCAAGGCATGGAGAGGTCAATGTCAGAGACCAGCTTGCCACCGCCGAAGCTCATGTTCTCCAAGGGAACGGCATACATGATCAGGCTGATATCGTCCTGGCTGACGCCCACCTTTTCTACCGCGTAACGGGTGACCAGCTCCGCGAGCTTGCGTTTCTGCTCCACTGTCCTGCTCGTGCCTATCGTCACCGTTACGACCATGCGCTTGTCAGATCTTTTCATGTCAGGAAAAGTCGGATGGATGAAAAGCTCATCGTCCTTGTGCTCACTGATGATGACGAAACGGTCATCCTTGGGTGTATCCATGGCTTCATGAAGAGCGAGATTCAAGGCATCCGCCAGCGCGCGTTTCTCTTCGCTAGAGAATTTTTGGGCCGGAATGTGGACGTGGAATACTGGCATGAGCGTTTCCTCGGTTGTGTTGTTCAGGTTAAACGAGGCGATGAAGTGCGTTTCGATATGTGCGCTGCCTCAGCGGCCTCGGCAACCCTAGCTTTCATATCCCGGAGGAACCGAGAAAATCTCCGACTCGGGTGGCGGCAGGTCAGCAGCGCCGTTTGGGTAGAGTGCCTGTGCCGCGGCCACCGTGTTAAGAGACTCGCGAAGCAACTTGATTTTGCCGCCCTCGGCAACGAGGTATCCCGTGAACAAGTGATGGATGAGACGTCCGGTCGACGCCGCGCGCGTTTCCGCCAGATACTCGGCGTACACCTGATCCTTCGTGTCGATCAGCACCGTAGTATTCTCGGGTTTGAAGCTGAAGCCGGGATAAAGGTTGCCGCCGACAAAATCATAGAGCTTCGCGATGGCTTCGCGCCCCTGATGGCGGGTCGGAATACCGAGCGAATGGAGGAATGGGAGTTCCAGCACGCCGTCCTCGGCGAACAGCTCAGCACATTTTTTGCCGTCGGGGACAACGGCAAGAAGGTCTAACAGCAATGTTTTTGCATCAGTCATGGTCATTGTTCTCAGGAAAAATTGGCCGCCGCCGCCAGAGGCGGCGCAGTAGGATCAGTTCGGAAAGCTGTCGCCAAACATCGGGAGCCCACTTTTCGAACCGTCGCGCGTGGCCTCGTCTTGGATAACATCCCAGTGTTCGGCGAGCTGGCCGTTTTCGATGCGGACTATGTCGACCACGATCCAGTTTGTCGGGGCGCCGAATCCTGAGAAGCGGCCATGAAGTACGACATAGTCGCCCGAGGCCACGGCCAACCCATTTTCGTAGCGAAACTCGGCGGGCGCTGCCTTGACGAGATCAAACAGGCCTTCGCGACCGGGCGCGATATAGGCACTGTGCTGGATATAGTCGGGCGACCAGAAGCGTTCGGCCGCGGCATAGTCGCGCTTGTTGAACAGCGTATCAAACGCTTCCAGCACGAAATTCCTGTTTCTCTCTTCGGTGCTCATTGGTTTGTCCTCTCTTCGTTATCTGTTGGGTTGAGGGGAGGGTAGGCGGATTAAATTTCGCCATCTCCCACGGCTGTGTGGTGGGGTATGTTGGTCCGTACAACTGTAATGATCTTCGGCGAAACGCCAGCTCATCGTGCCATGTCGCTGTAACCGCCATTTCGGCCATACGCAGCACCGAATTGCCGCTGTTACCCGGGATGAAAGCCCGGATGTTCGATTGTTTTGCTGACCCGCCAGACCTGTCATAGCACTTGCATAGTGCAAGTGGTTGAATAATATTCGCGCCACTTGCATAATGCAAGTAGAAAATTAAGGGGAATAGCAGTGCAGCAAACAAGACGATCGGGCTGCCCGATCAACCTGACGCTTGAGCAGACCGGCGACCGCTGGAGCCTGATCGTTATCCGTGATGTTATGTTTGAGAACAGACGCACTTATGGCGCCCTGCTGGAGAAAAATCAGGAAGGCATCGCCACGAACATCCTTGCAAGTCGGCTGAAGCGCTTGACCGCGTCTGGCCTGCTGACACGATGTCCGGATCCGAATCATCAACAGAAAGGAATTTACAGCCTCACGGAAGCGGCAATACAGCTTGTACCTCTGCTCGCACATATGGCTGCCTGGGGTGTTCGGCATACGCATCCGAGCAAGGAGGCTTCTTTGCGCGCGGAGGTGCTGGAAAAGGGCGGCCCTTCACTTTGGAGTGCCTTTATGGAAGAGCTACGTTACCTGCATCTCGGCGCACCGCGTCCGGCGCGCTCAGTATTGGACGAGCTCCGGGCCGACGATGAGCAGGCAATCACCACTTAGTACCAATCTTTGGCGTCATGACACACGTCACGTGGTACAGAGCTTTCCCTGCTCGAATGGCCTCGGCCTTGTGCGAGATGGGGTGCCATCGAGCGCACGCTGTTGATTTTGATGGCTTCAAAGTGCTGAACTCCGCCGTCAAGTGAATGCAGGGGCGGCCCCTTTTTTCTGCGCTAGGCGGTGCGGCTTCGGCCTTTTGGCCTATGCGTGCTGCGCACTTGCCCAAGACAGGTGCATGAGTGATGGCGTGAGGCGGTCTTGCTGTTCCCTTCACCGTATCACTACATTTTGAGCAAGTGCTCCAGGAACAATCCCGCCGCGACCGACAACGCCGCTCGCGCCCTCACGCACACGCTGAGTTCGCGGGAGGCCCACGGCTCATCCAGACTGATCGCCTTCGCCCCGTCCATTTTGTAAATCGCCGCGCTCCCCTCGGGCATGATGCCAATGCCCAGGCCGGCCTGAACCATCAGGCATAGCGCGTCGTAGCTGGAGACTTCCATACGGATTTTCAGCGAGCGTCCCAAGTCGTTGGCCGCTTTGATCAATTGAAAGTTGAGATGAGTGCCGCTGTGCAAGGCGATGTATTCGCTATCCAGGGTTTCGCTGAATTTGACGCAGTGGCGTGTCGCCAGCGGATGCCCAAGGGGAACAAGTAACACCAGGCGATCGGTACGAAACGGGAAAACCTCGATATCGGCACCGTGCGGAAGACGGGTGAAGATGCCAATGTCGGTGCGATTTTCGGACACTGCTTTGGTGATGGCCAGGCTTTGCTTTTCTTCGAGGCTGATGTTGATCAGTGGGTACAGGTCCATGAACGACCTGATCACGCTCGGGAGGAATTGGGTGATAGCGGAAATATTGGCCAGGACATGCACCGAGCCACGGCGGCCATGGGAGTAGTCACGCATCTGCACGACGATTTCATTGA
Source organism: Pseudomonas sp. MWU13-2105 (assembly GCF_023242315.1). Lineage (GTDB taxonomy): Bacteria > Pseudomonadota > Gammaproteobacteria > Pseudomonadales > Pseudomonadaceae > Aquipseudomonas. The sequence goes on along the minus strand of NZ_JALLIY010000005.1, from coordinate 92,700 downwards.
GGTTGTTCAATGCACTGCGAGCCATGAACAGTAGCGACAGACCGGCATCGGTGGGGGTGATGCCTTTGTTGGTGCGGTTGAGCAGTTTCGAGTCGAGCAGTTCTTCCAGCTCGCTGAGCCGTTTGCTGACCGCCGCTGCGGCGATGTGTTCGCGTTTGGCGGCGGCAGCAATGGTGCCTTCTTCAACGACACTGACAAAGAGTCGCAACGAGACCGGATCGAGCTTCATGGGAAGTACTGGTTTGGCCTGAATGACCAGCATAGTACCTCCTTCGGCATTGACTCAGAATGCCCCGGACAACAGATAGCCGGCGTTGGGTACTTGTGCCTTGAGGCCAAGGGTTTTCAACATTTGGTAAACGGTGGCGACCGATGCCGACAGCACGGGTTTGTCGAGGCGATCCTGGACAAGCTGGATCGCGGGTAGCGACGGCATTTGCACACAGCAGGACAACACCACGCCATCGGCCTGGCCGATGTTCAGTTTGTCTGCATGAGCCACCAGATTCATCGGGTCCAGACGCCCGACTTCGAGATTGTCGGAAACCTCCAGGCTAATGGAGTCGGTCACTTCGATTCCGGCCGCTTCGATGTAGTCGATGACCTGCTGGGTCAGCGGCTTCATGTACGGAGTAATGATCGAGACCTTCTTGTAGTCGAGCATGTTCAGGCTATCGATCAGTGCACCGGCAGAACTGAGCACTGGTGCGAGCGATTGATTGGACGCGACAGTTTTGCTTAAACGCTCTTGCGAGACTTTATGATAGCCAGGCCCTTGGCACATGATCGCCACCAGGCAGGCATAGGCCATGACATCCACTCGCGCATCGCTCAGTTCAAGCGCGCAACGGTCGCTGTCGATGTCCATCTTTTTCAGCTCTTCGGGGCTAACATGCATCATGCGCATGCGTGAAGAGTGAAAGGTAAAGTGCTCTTCGGGAAACAGTTCGTAGCGCGAAGTCAGCATGGCTGGGATTTCGGTTTCCATCGTCGTGTTGGAGCTGGGGACGATTTGGCCGATGCGAAAGTTTTTCATGGGTTTTTCCTTTGAACGGTCGGATCAGTTGCCGCTGGTGAGTTGAACGCCTTTGGTTTCCTGCAGCGTGAACACCATGACAGCGGCGATGACGTAGGAAATAGAGGCAAGGGAAATGGTGGCGGTGAAGCCAATGAGCGGAATCAGCACCGGAACCAGCTTGATGCCGGCGATGGCGCCGACCCGGCCGAAGTTGAAACAGAAACCCGACGCGGTTGAACGGATGCTGGTCGGGAACAACTCCGAGTACCAGGCGCCGAACCCGCTGAAATAGCCGGTGAAGAAGCCCAACAGTGCCGCCAGCGAACCGAGGGTGATGACGTTCTGGGTGGTGAACAGCAGCTTGCCTTCGGTCAATGGCATCAAGGTCACCGAGTAGGCAAAGACCGGCACCATGATCGCCATGCCGCAAAAAAACACTGCGAACGACAAGCGACGACCGATGCATTCCGCCAGGTAGCCGTAGGCTAAATAACCGATGGTGGCGCCGATACCAATCCAGATGACAAACACCGGAGCCTGATCGATGCGCACGTTCAGGATGCTCTGCAGGTAAGCCGGCATGAAGGTGGTGATGATCCAGTAGCCGTACATGCCCAGTACCGAAATGCCCAGACCCAGCAGGGTCACTTTCAGATACTGCGGACGGAAGATTTCCATCAGCCCTCCCTTGTCGGTGTTACGGCGCATGAACTCGCGGTTGGCTAGCCATACTGGCGATTCCTTGACGAACAGCCAGATGAACACCAGGGTGAAATAGGCCGGAATCGAGGCGTAGATGAACAAGGTGCGCCAGGATTCAGGGTTGCCGCCATCGAGGAACGTCCAGGCGAAAATCGCCGCCAGCAGACCACCACCCGACCAACCGGTCTGCATCACTGCAAAGGCCTTGGCACGCCCGGCCGTCGGCCAGATTTCCGACACCAGCGCGGCAGCCGCGGACCACAGTCCACCCACCGCGATGCCGACGCAAAAACGGAATAGATTGAGTTGCCACAGGCTGTCGGCAAAACCACAAAGCAAGGTACCGGTACCGTAGACAAACACCGACAGCATCATGGTTTTCTTGCGACCGATCTTGTCGGAAATGTTGCCGAGGAAGAAGCCACCGATCCCGGTGGCCAGCAAAAACCAGGCAACCGTGGAGACGACGTCACCCAGGCCGACGGCGAAGGTCTTGGAGACCGCCAAAAGTACAAAACCGAAGACAGTGGCATCCAGAGCGTCAAACAGCCAGGCGGCCCAGGAGCCCCCCAGCGTCAGATAACGCTGCGGGGCTGTCAGTTGGCCGACTCCGTCAACGACAAGAGCTTGCGCCGAGGAACTGGCGGCTAGGGTTTTCATGGTTCAACCTCGCGGGTTTGCGTTTTTATTCTTGGAGCCCGTGTGCTGAAAGGCGATCGGCACACGAGTGGTCATGTGTGACCGATGTTAGGAGAGGCAAAAGCAGTTCGTATATCAGCCATTCACGAGCCTGCCATCGCGGGTGACGATGGCAGTGGGGGAGGAGAAGATCGCAGTGAGCAGGGGGAGGACTGGTTGATTACTGTGGTCGGCGCATTTGGAATAGATCGCGGTCGTTTCGTTGACACACCTTCCGATCTGATTGCTGAGCTCACTCTAAAGCAGTTGTGCTTATGATTTGGAGCTCGGTCGCCCCGGGATATGACTCAGTATCGATTTGGAGAAGCCCCCATCGACACATATATCCTGTCCCGTGACATATGCCGATAAGGGGCTAACGAGAAATTCGATCACGTTCGCGATATCCACGGGCTCGCCGATTCTCGCCAGCGGAATGATTGCTTCCCGTGCTTTCTTGATCTGGGGGTCGGCATACATTTTTTCCGACATCGGCGTATGGGTCATGCCCGGGGACACCACGTTGACACGGATCCCGTCAGGAGCCCACTCCAGCGCGAGCGTCTGGGCCAGCATTGTCAATGCTGCCTTGGTGGGGCTGTATGCGCCTGAGCCGGCATGTGGAATCTGGCCGGACATCGACGAGGTAAAGCACGCCGAGCCTCGGCTCTCGCGCAAATGCGGGTAGCTGGCTTTGGCCAGCAGCCATGCGCCGCGAAGATTGACGGAGAACATGTCGTCCCAGTCCTCAATGGACAAATCGCAGATTGCGCCAGGGCTGGCGATGCCGGCATTCGCCACCAACACGTCGAGCCCTCCGAACTCTGCCACTGCAGCTGCCACAAGTTGGCTTGGTACCTTGGGGTCGCCGAGATCCCCTGACAATGCGATGGCGATGCCGCCCATGGCCTCGATGGATCGAACGACTTTTTCCTGCGTAGTCGTGAGTTGGTGCCCGCATACCGCAATTTTCGGCTGCGAGCCTCGGGCAAGGGCCGCCTCCGCGATCCTCAGGCATGCAGACGCACCGATACCGCTACTACCGCCACTGACCAAAGCTCTCATTGGGCACTCCTTCTTATAGTTGGACATTGAGGTAAAAGAGGTTTGTAAAATACGAAAATAGATTTCACTTTGCAATCAAATTGACAATGGAATTTGATTCCGATATCGTTTTTTTCGCAGTCGGATACCCTTGCCAGTGCAGTGGCTAGCTATCCAGATCCATCCATCGTCGCGTCTTCCCTCTAGCGATAGTGGTCCAGGAACAAAATCCATAATACGAATGGCCCGTTTCACTCCAGCGAATACTCAACTGAAAGGATGTTTCGATATGATCATCAGCACGTTTTCCTATCTGTGGTCATCCACGGCAATTGATGCGATTGCACAGTTGGCCGAGCACGGGCATCGCGTGTTCGAGGTGCCCGTCAGCTCGCCACATTGCTGGCCGGTAGAGATCTCGACCGCAGAGCGTTCCGCTGCAAGGGCGCGTCTTCATGAATACGGTGCGAAGATCAGATCCCTCAACGCCGGCGGCTATGACCTCAATCTGGCCAGTCCCGCCGCGAATATGCGTCAGAAGAGCATCGAGCACATCAAGTCGGTAATTGACTTGGCTGCCGCTTGGGATACTCAGGAAGTGGTGATATCCCCCGGCACCAGGCGCCCCATGATTTCCCCGCCGCTCGAGAAAACCTATGATTGGATGTACGAGAGCCTGGCGGTCCTGATTCCAATGGCCAAACAGGCGGGCGTGCGCTTACTGCTGGAAAACACCCCGTACTGCTTTACCCCCACCATGCCGGAATTGGCGGAGGTCGTAGGCACTCTCAACGATGATGTGGTCAGGGTCGTCTACGACATCGCCAATGCTGCTTACATCGGTGAAGATCCGGTGGCGAGTCTGCTGGCTTATCACGCCTGCATCGACTTTGTGCATGTGTCCGATACGGGTACGGACGTGTGGGGGCATGATCCAGTCGGCACCGGTGTAGTGGATTTTATCGGGTTGGGCGAGGCCGTTCACGCGACCTGCGGTATTGAAAACTGCGTGCTGGAAATCATCCGCGAAGAAAATGCTTTGTATGAACTGAACAAGGGCGTGCAGGATCTGCGTGCCAAGGGCTGGAAAATTCCGTAATCGGCTACCGGTCGCTTGTCGCTACCGCCTGCGACCGGATAGTTCAAGCAGCCTTGAGGCCCGCAACGGGTCCAGGTGACAGCGTTTACACCAGCAACACGCGCGCGCGATCATAGAGGCTTCGCAGGCTTCGGCCTGCTGGAGCCAGTCATGATCGCGACGATGTGCGCGGTACTACCGCAGAAGTAGCGAATCATCACCACTGACCGAAGTCCAGAGCGACCAGCATTCGCCTACCCTGATTGCCGAGCGCTTCAAATGTTCGATATGAGCACTCAGGGTTTCCTCCCGCATGCGTGCGATGGGACCGGCGACGCTCAGGGTGGCTATCGGGCCGGAGTTGTCTGGCTGCGAGGTATTGAATACAGCAACCGCCACGACACACACACCCACTTCACCTTCTTCTCGAACTATCGCGTGCCCCTCTTTGCGGATCTGAGCGATGTCATCAAAGATGTCGCGAATCGAAACGCGTGCATTGGGCCCTGCGTAGTCTCGGCTGTTCTCGATGTCCCAGGCGGCGAGGATTCGCATGGCGCGTTCATCGCGCATAGTGGAAAGCCATACTTTGCCCGCCGCGGTTGTGTGGGGAATGATTTTTTCATCCAGGGCTCGGCGGTACTGAAGCCCTCTGGTGTTTTGCGTGGCTTGCAACACCCAGGTCAGATGATCTGCTGCAACTGCCGCCAACCGGACGTGCTCGCCGGTTTCGCTGGCCAGCTCGTTGAGCAAGGGTTGCATGATCCTGGCGAAGCCCGTTTCAGAGATGAAGTTTACGCCCATGCTGGGGATTTTTAGCGTCAGGCGGTAATGGTCCTGTTCGTCCTGGTAAACGTAGCCTCTTTCTCGCAGCGCGCTCAATATGCGGTGGGCCGTGGCCATGGCAACTTGGGTCTGCTCGCCGATTTCAGACAGGGCGAGACCGTCCGGGTGGGACAGCAGCAGTTCCAAGGTGTTGAAGTAGCGGCCAATGTGTGACAATTTTTAAGTCCTCTTTTTTGCCGGCAATGGCCAGTCAACGTCGTGTCAGGGGTGCTGGAGCGTGATGGGAATGCCACCGAGGCGGTCTGACTCATAGGCCGCCTCGATGATGCGCATGACGTGGTGCATGGTTGCAAGCCCGGCACCGGTATAGGCTGTCTCGCGGTCAGGGGTCAGGACATCGGTTACGAAGTTGTCGTAATACACGTCTGAGTTCAGGCTCATGGTCAGGTCACTTGCCTCGCCAGCCGCGTCGATCAGCCGCAAGCCGTCCGGAGTCGAGCGCACGTAGAACTGATCGGTTGACAATGAAAACGAGTACTCCCGTTGCTCTGGCGTGTTAGCCGGGTAATTGTAGCCAGTTTCGATGGTGCAGATGCAGCCGCTCTCGGTCACCAGGGTCATCATTGAGGCGATCTCTACGGCGGTCAGCTGCGGGTCGCGATGCATTACGGCGGACACGCTGCATATGCGCTCTCCGGACATTTCCTGCGCCAGATCGACGAAATGAGGGGCAAGGTTGATCGTGCATCCGCCACCCGAGCGTTTCGGGTCAAGCATCCAGGAGCAACTGTTCGTCAAGTAGCGTCCGGGCGGGCCGGCGTTGAATCGAAACGACTGGGTTCTCCATTTGGCGCCACTCTGCAATGCCGCATGCTTGACGCGGTTCAGTAATTCACTGTGCCTCCAAACCAACGGCACTGCCACGAATACGCCGGCTGCTTCGGCACGTCGGTGCAGGTCCAGCACTTCATGCTGGGTAAGCCCGCAGGGCTTCTCCATCGCGAACGGAATGTTGCGCTCGATCAATGCCTTGCCCATGGCATACAACTCGTCATGCGGGCCAAAGGCGAAGGCGAAATCAGCTCCTTCGTTATCGAGCAGGGTTTTCCAGTGATCGTAGCGTCGCGCTCCGAAGCGCTGGGCGAGGGTGGGACCACGCGACCCGGTGGCGTCGGATACCGCGGTGACGGCCACATCAGGCAGACGCTCAAGGGCATCAAGGTAGAGCGGGGTGTGCCAGTGGCTAACTTCCAAAAGAACGACTTTCAAGCATTCATTCCTTATCAATAAGTATGTTGACCCGCTTGCCGATACCCGCGGGGTTGCGGGTCGAGCTCGACCATGACAGCGCGCCAGGCATCTTTTCGAGGTTGCAGGGCAGGCTATCACGAGGCGATTATGAACGGAAGTCGGTTTCGTTTTGCTTGGTGGGCGTGTACCGGCTGAACACAGAGCTATTTTCAACAGGCGCACGTAAACGTGCACATACCGAGGCTGTGCACGCCGCTAACAGTTTCAATCAAGGTTATGAGGGGCGGGGGGGAGGAGCCGGGGTATGTTGTCTGAAGCCTCACAATCCGGTTGAGTAGCGACGCTCGATATCTTCGAAACCTAGAAAACTCAATGCCAGCAGGGCTTGGCCTACGTGCATGGGCTGGCCATCGAGGGTTTGGCAGCCGCGCGATTGCGCCTCAAGCAGCAGGGCAGTCGGCTCGGACCTGGTGATGATATCGACCACCACCGTCGCTGGGGCCAGCCGCGTTGCGTCTATAGGCATTGGATCATCAGGGTTCATGCCGAGTGGGGTGGCATTGATAACGATGTCATGACCTGCTGGGTCAGTTGGGCCTGCATACACAGCGCACGGACCCTCTTTGGCGACGCGGTGCGCAAGGTCCGAGGCGCGGTGCGGATCCAGATCGGAAATGACCAATGATCGTGCGCCAGCCGCGGCAACGGCAAACGCGATTGCCCGTCCCGAGCCGCCAGCGCCTATAAGCAGAACAGATTTCCCCACCAGGGAAACTCCCTGACGCTGCATGCCAAGTACGCAGCCAAGTCCGTCGAACACGGCGCCCACCCAGCGCCCGTCATTGTCACAACGAACGACGTTGATTGCGCCGATCTGGCGCGCAGTAGGGTGGAGCACATCCACGATGTCCAGCATGTTCTGCTTGTGCGGCATGGTGACCAGAAGTCCAGCGAGGTTGCGCACGGCTCGCACGCCTCTGACAAACTCAGCCAGGTCCCCTGTGCCGATCTCCAACGGAATGCAGATGGCGTCAGCCTGTGCTTCGGCAAATAGCTTATTCAACAGCATTGGAGACTTGGCGCTCTTGAGTGGATCACCTATCAATCCATATATTCGTGTGGTGCCTGTGATGCGTGGATGCATGTCAACCTACTTGTAGTTGGCTATTGCACGTCAGTTGCCGGTATGCGGATATCGGAATCCACCCCTGACAGGGCGTGCGTATTCACTGCCGTGCTGTTCGAAGCGCCGCGCAGAAAAACTGAGCAGCACGGCGGTGATGAAAGGGTGCGGTCGTCAGGAGCGCATCACTGGCGCCGATTTTTTAAACGCTTGATTGGAGGCATTGGCGTTTGACTTGGGATTGGATTTTTCCCGCACCTGTTCGTATTCCTCCTCTGACATCGGGACAGCATTGGGGTCACCGAGGTCTTTCAGACGAATCCGGAAGGTTTCCCGGGTAGTAATAGCGGCGATAGCGGAGATTACACAGATGCCAAAAGTCAGTGCCCCAATTTTTAGAGGGATATTATCGCTACCGGGAGGCGCAACAGATACGAAAAGGGCCGGCAGAAACGCTGTGCATGCCACGCCTATGTTCTGTCCAATAGCCATGCCGGTCACACGTACCCGTGTACGGAACAGTTCCGGGAACAAACTCGGGAACACGCCATTAAAACCTTGGTAAGCCACACCCCACATGAGCAGCGATAGCATCAGCGAAAGCCACATATTGTGAATGCTGATCGCATAGAGGTAGCCAAATGACAATATGCCGCCGCACAGAACGCCAACAATCACCGGAGGCTTGCGGCCAATTTTATCGGAGAGTTTACCAACGTAGGGGATAAGTATGACTGCGCATATATTGCCTAGCACCGGTATCCACATGAATAAGCCGGAAGGAAATCCAATGCCGTAGGAGGGCTGCACTGCATAGGTCGCACCGAATACAGAGGCGACGATTGCAAGTACCGCAGAGAGCGCCATGCAGATGACTCGTAGCAGATCTCCCCAACTCTGCGTGAGAACTTCGATCACAGGTAGCTTGCGGGGCTCGGTGTGTGTCTGCGCCTCAGTGAAGACCGGCGCCTCATGAACCTGACGCCGGATGATCCACCCTATGACGAGCACCACTGCGCTGAGCAGGAATGGAATCCGCCAGCCCCAAGAAGCAAACTGATCGGCTGGCATGAACTGGGCAAGGGGCAGGAAAATCGCGGCGGCTAGAAGTTGCCCGGCTTGGACGCCTTGAAGGGTAAAACTTGCGAAGTAACCGCGACGCCCATCAGGCGCATGTTCCAGGGTCATGGAGCTTGCGCAAGACACTTCACCCGCGACCGCAAAACCTTGAATCAGACGCAACAGTATCAATAGGGCTGGGGCCCAGATACCGATCTGTGCATAGGTAGGAAGCAGACCGATGCTCATCGTCGACGCGCCCATCATGAACATGCAGTAGACGAGCACCGTCTTGCGTCCATGTCGGTCGCCCATGTGCCCTAAGACCACAGCGCCTAGCGGCCGGGCGATATAACCAACGCCGAAGCTAGCCAGCGAAATGATAATCCCAACCGTTGGGTTGTCTGAAGGAAAGAACAGCTGCGGGAAAAGTAGCGCTGCCGCGGTGGCGTAGATAAAAAAGTCGTAGTACTCCAGCGCTGAGCCTATCCAGCCGCTCGCTGCGGCCTTTCTTGACTGACGCTTGGAATGTGGATCGCCCAGGATGCTTTGGCTCATGACATGTCTCCGGTATCGTGATTTATTATTGTAACGATGTTCCATTAGTAATTTTGTTACTTTTATGTGCCGATTGTCAATGGATCAGTTGACTGGTTGAAATCAATGGTGAGAGCGGCTATGACTTCAATGACGGAACTCGCAGCGCCGGTTTCGCTACGCTGCGATGGGGGCGGCTCCGCGCAGTGACCTGACGGGAGTGCGGCGCTTATCCCGTCAAGTACCTTGAAGCTGCCTATAGGCCGTCGTGTTGCGGCCCCCGGGCTTATAAGGTGTCTCGAGAGAGATGGCCGTCGACGAGCCTGAAAATGTTCAGAGGATTGGTGTTCTTGAGTGCATCGGGAAGCAACGCGTCGGGGTAGTTCTGAAAGCACACCGGTCTCAGAAAGCGGTCGATGGCCAAGGTGCCGACCGAAGTGCCGCGGCTATCGGACGTGGCAGGATAAGGGCCGCCGTGCACCATTGAATCGCAGACCTCGACACCTGTTGGGTAGCCATTGATGAGGATGCGGCCAACCTTCATCTCCAACAAAGCCGTCAACTCTACGAACTGCGTAAGGTCTTCTGGCTCGCCAATCAAGGTTGCGGTCAATTGTCCGTGAAAGGCATTGATGGCTGCGTTGAGTTGCGCCTGGTCAGTGACCTCGATGAAGATAGATGTGGGGCCGAAGATTTCTTCTTGAAGAACCTTGTCGTCGTTAAGCAACAACTCTACGTCGGCCTTGAACAACTGTGGCTGGGCTTGGTGACCCTGTTGGTTGCTGCCAGCCAGGTGCACGATGTTGGGGTGCGCGTGCAGGCTCTCCAAGCCAGCAGCATAGCTACGCAGGGTGCCTGCGTTGAGCATTGTTTGTGCAGGTTGGTCGTTTATCAACGCTGCCACTCTATTCTGGAAGGCACTGAATGCAGCCGAACGAATGCCAACTACCAGCCCGGGATTGGTGCAAAACTGCCCACAACCTTGAACCACCGAGGCGGCAAGGTCGTGAGCGATACTGTCAGCTCGACGCGAGAGTGCCTGAGGCAGGATCACAACTGGGTTGATGCTCGACATCTCGGCGAAGACTGGAATGGGCTCGGGGCGAGCGGCGGCCATATCGCACAATGCTCGCCCGCCTTTGAGCGAGCCGGTAAAACCAACTCCCTTGATGAGCGGGTGTTTTACCAAGGCTTCGCCTACGCCACTGCCATAAATCATGTTGAAGACACCGGCGGGCATGCCGCTGCGCTCGGCCGCCCGGATAATCGCGGTGGCGACTTGTTCTGCAGTAGCCATGTGGCCGCTATGGGCTTTGAATACCACCGGACACCCAGCCGCGAGTGCCGAGGCGGTATCGCCGCCGGCCGTGGAGAAGGCCAACGGAAAATTACTTGCACCAAACACCGCAACCGGACCGATTGCGGTGCGGTACTGGCGAAGGTCAGGGCGCGGCAACGGTTTGCGAAGGGGTAGCGCTTGGTCGATGCGAGCCCCATAGAAATCGCCACGCCGCAGTACGTTTGCAAACAGGCGCATTTGACCGCTGGTACGTGCGCGTTCGCCCTGGATGCGGGCTACAGGCAATGCTGTTTCACGGCAAACCAGCGCAATAAACTCATCGTCCAAAGCCTCTAGCTCTTCAGCAATGGCATCGAGAAATTCAGCCCGTTTGCTCGCGCTCAGGCTGCGGTAGCTGGAAAACGCGTTGTAGGCGGCATGGGCTGCGTCCTCGACTTCTTGCGGGGTCGCCTGGTGGAAGGCATAGGGCAAGGTCTCCCCCGTGCTGGCATCCACACTCTTGACGATGATACTGCCGGCGGCGCGGCGCTGACCGCCGATAAAATTCTGGCCTGTGATGAGGGACATCGTTGTCTCCAGGTTGACTGTGCAAAAGATAGGTGGGCGAGGCATTCCCAGGACTGAAAATCAGGTGACGGCGCCGATCTGCCAAGGCACGAACTCATTTTGTCCGTATCCGTGTTGTTCGCTCATGCTGCGTTCGCCCGAGGCAATGCGTAGCATGGTTTCAAAGATCGCTGCACCGCACGCCTCAATGGTCAAAGTGTCTTCGGCTATTTCGCCGCAGTTGATGTCCATGTCTTCTCGTTGACGAGCCCATAAGGCGCTATTGGTCGCCAGCTTGATTGATGGGGCAGGGGCGCAGCCATAGGCCGATCCGCGACCGGTGGTAAATGCAATCAGGTTGGCGCCCCCGGCGACCTGACCGGTAGCGGAGACGGGGTCATAGCCAGGGGTGTCCATGAAAACCAGCCCATTGGCCGTGACGGCCTGAGCGTATTCGTAGACATCCATCAGGTTGCTCGAGCCCGCCTTTGCCACAGCGCCCAGCGACTTTTCCAGAATGGTGGTCAAGCCACCTGCCTTGTTGCCGGCAGAGGGGTTATTGTTCAACTCAGCCCCCATACGCTCGCAGTAGCGTTCCCACCATTGAATTCGGGCGATGAGTTTTTCGCCGACTTCACGGTTGACAGCCCGCCGCGTTAGCAAGTGTTCGGCGCCGTATATTTCTGGTGTTTCGGAAAGAATCGCGGTACCGCCGCAGGCGACCAGGCGATCCACCGCATTGCCCAGCGCAGGGTTGGCAGTAATACCGGAGTAGCCATCCGAGCCACCGCACTGAAGCCCAACGGTCAGATGTCGGGCGCTAACCGATTCACGCTGAATCTGATTGGCCTCGCCGAGCAATTCCTTCACCTGGCCAATGCCACTGGCGATGGCCTTGGACGTACCGCCACAGTCCTGGATGTTGAACGTGCGCAGAGTATTACTGCGGGTCAGTCCTTGCGTCGTGAGTAATGAGTCGATTTGGTTCGTCTCGCAGCCCAACCCGATCACCAGCACGGCCGCAAAGTTGGCATGGGTCGCATACCCCGCCAATGTCCTGCGCAACATGCTCAAACCTTCGCCCGCAGGATCAACGGCGCAGCCGGCGGAATGCGTGAGAGCGACAACACCGTCGACGTTTGGAAACGCTTGCAGTGCGGCGGGATTGATGTCCCGACGAAAATGGTCCGCGATGGCCCGGGCTACTGTGGCAGAGCAATTCACTGAGGTAAGAATGCCGATGTAGTTGCGCGTCGCGACTCGTCCATCCGGGCGGACGATACCCATGAACGACGGGGCTTCATTCGGCTTGACGTTGGGCTTCGCATCGACGCTGAAAGCATAATCTCGAGTGAATTGCCCCATCGCCAAGTTGTGCACATGGATGTGCTCGCCTGCTTCTATTGCGACAACAGCAAAACCAATGATTTGCCCGTAGCGCCTCACCGGTTGACCGGCTTCGATACGGCGGGAGGCAACTTTATGGCCCGGGACGATCGCTTGCCGGATGGTCACGCCTTCTGGCTCAAGGATTTCCCCTGCGAGTAGCGGCCGGCGTGCAATCAGCACATCGTCCAGCGGGTTCAAGCGCAGCACAGCTGCTGCGCCGGTTTTCATGATCAGTTCCATCGCATCCTCACGGGCTGCTGGGTGGTGCGCGGTCGCTAATAGCGCCGCACTTTTGTGTCGGCACTATAGGATTCATGGAAATGGCTGCCTAATGAGAGCTTTCGATTGCTCGATAACTTTGCCTCATCGACTTTTTTTGAGATTGCTGCGGTGTTTCTTCCCTGTAGCCGTTTGCCGCTGCCTGGCGAACGCTAATAAGGTCGCAATAAACGTCCGTGTCGGCTCTGACAGGGGTTCATCCTTGCGAGTGATCACACCGTAATCCTGGGATTCAACTTTGAAGGGCGTGTTGAGGATTTTAAGTTGTCCATTTTGTAGTTGCGACTGGACCATGGACTCGGGGAGCATGGCGAGCATGGGGCCAGACTGAAGCAACTGTAGGAAGGTTTGCATGGAAATCGTCTCCACTGTGTTGGTTGGCGGGACGACCTTGAACAACGTGAAAGCGCGCTCCATGCGTTGTCGGATCGGCGTATTAAAGGGATACATGACCCATGGCCATTCGCTGAGTGCTTCAGTGGGGACCTCCTCCAGTCGGCATAAGGGATGTGTGCTGTTCGCGACAAGGCAAAAGGGCTCAGGTCCCAGCGATGTAAATTCGAACGGCTGACAATCCTCATCCGTGAAGCGTGCAATGATTAAATCGAGCTTTTTTTGTTCGAGCATTTCCAGCAGGTGATTGCTGGTTTGTTCGATCACCTCGATAGAAAGGAGCGGACGCTCCCGCTTAATGCTGGCGATCGCCTCAGGCAGCACCACTGATGTTGCGGCGAAAATGGTGCCGATTTTTAAATGACCATGCCCGCCTTTACGCAATTTGTTGACCTGATCGACGAACGATTCCGTGTCTTCCAGGGTAATGCGTGCATAACGGGCCACGAACTCCCCCAGTTCAGTAAGGACCAGGTTGCGCGTTTGGCGCTCAAACAGCGGGAAACCCAAGAGCATTTCCAGATCGCGAAGCAATTTACTGATGGCCGGTTGCGTGACATTCATGTGTTCTGCGGTGGTGTGCATATTGCGGGTCTTGGCCAGGCTATTGACCAGTACCAGATGTTTGATCTTCAGCCATCGGGTGACACTGCCAAAAGTAATTTGATCGTTTTCCATTGGATGAGGCCTTGTCTGTCGATAACGAAACAGCATTGATGAGTGAGATTCTTTCATTGGGATTTGCGGGGGCGGTCCATTAGCTTTACGGCTCTGATGGCTGACTGATCTGGAAGCTTTATGGCGAATTTGAAACTGACGCGCGAAAACACTCTGCCAGTGGATGGCTTGGCCGGAACGCTGATCGGTCGTGCCTGGATCCCGGGTGCGATTGCAGGACCCTCGCCGGTGGTGCTGCGCGATGAAGGTGTGTTTGATCTTTCTGAAGCTTTTTCGACAATCAGCGAATTGCTGGAACACACCTCGCCGTTGTTGGCGGTTCGTCAGGTGCCTGGCAGATACATCGGGACTGTCGAGGCGTTGCTCGGGAATACCGGCAGCCATGCCGATCCTGACAAGGCATCGCTGTTGCCTCCGGCGGATCTGCAAGTCATCAAGGCGGCCGGGGTGACGTTCGCGTCCAGCATGATTGAGCGGGTAATCGAGGAGCAGGCCCGAGGCGATGCTGCCAAAGCCGAAAGTGTTCGTCGCTTGGTGCACGACGCAATAGGCGATAACTTGCGGGCAATCAAGCCGGGCTCGCCAGAAGCGATGCGCCTTAAAACTGTGCTGATCAAGCAGGGTATGTGGTCGCAATACCTGGAGGTCGGTATCGGCCCGGATGCGGAGATTTTCACGAAGGCACCGGTTCTGGCCGCAGTGGGCAGCGGTAGCGAAATCGGAATTCATCGCAAGTCTGAGTGGAACAACCCAGAACCGGAAATTGTGCTGGCGGTGAACAGTCGAGGCCAAGTGCATGGCGTCACCTTGGGCAATGACGTCAATTTGCGTGATTTCGAAGGCCGCAGCGCGCTGCTGTTGAGCAAGGCCAAGGACAACAATGCGTCCTGTGCGATCGGCCCATTTATTCGTCTGTTCGATGAAGCGTTTACGCTCGATGACGTGCGCAACTGCGTCGTGGATCTGCAAGTCCAGGGCGACGACGGCTTTACGCTTGAAGGCAGCAGTTCCATGGCCCTGATCAGCCGTGACCCGTTGGATCTCGTGGCCCAGACTGTCGGCGGTGATCACCAATACCCGGATGGCTTCATGCTTTTTCTCGGGACATTGTTTGCGCCTACCCAGGATCGTGAGGAGCCGGGAAGCGGCTTCACTCATAAGCAGGGTGATGAGGTCAGCATCGGTAGTCCGTTGCTGGGCACGCTGCGCAACACCGTCACCTACAGCCATGAGGCTGCGCCCTGGACTTTCGGCTTGCGGGCAATGATGCACAATCTTGCTGCCCGCGGACTTCTGTAGATAAGGCAGGGTGGTGAGATGCATTGGGCGTTCTTCCGCAAAGATTGAACATGCACAGGCGCTTGTCTATGGATAAAGAGCCGGACCCGAAGGGTTCGGTTTTTATCTCTGTCAGGCGTCCCACGTCCCGGATACCCGGCTGCGTGGCCCGCTCTGTCTCGATAAGGCCAACCCGGTGCAAGCGGGTTTGACTTATCCGGGGACGCCTGCATATTATTGGAACACGGTTCCAGTACGAACAATGTTGCTCGAATCCACCCCATTGTCAAAGATAAGTCGAGAAAAATATGAGAGTCGTTAAAGGTGCTGTTGACCGTTGCCTGGAGGCGATTGAACTGCTGGCTCGTGAGGCTCGCTGGATGCGGATGTCCGATATCGCAGCCGAGCTGGGCTTGGAGAAGGGGCCTGCCCATCGAGTGCTTGCTCAGTTAGTCGAGCAAGGGTGGGCGGAGCAGGATGAGGCCACGTCGCAGTACCGCTTGACACTGAAGCTGGCACTGTTGGGGCAGCGCTATTTACATGGAATTGGCTTGCCTGAATTGGTCCAGCCGATCATCGAGAAAGTGGCTATTCAATGTCATGAGTTGGTGCGGTTGACGGTGGTCAACGAGGGCACCTTGTCCTGGTTGTCTTCGGCCCAAGGCGCCGCGCCGGGGCTTATGTATTCGCCGGCCATGGATAAACCGATCAATCTCTACGCAACCGCCAATGGCAAAGCCTGGCTGGCAACGATGTCTGATGAGCTGGCCATTGAGCACGCGCTGCGTAGCGGGCTGGGGAAAGCTGACGCCGGGATGGGGCACGGGCCGAAAGCGATCAACAGCATCGAAGGCTTGTTGGCCGAGTTGGCGCAGACCCGAAAGCGTGGGTATGGCTTGGTCGTTGAAGAAGCCGAGGCGGGTGTTTGGGCGATTGCCGTACCGGTCAAGCTGGTTCCGTCCGGCACTGTGGTCGGCACGATGAGTATCGCCGGCCCGGTGTTGCGTATGCAGCCTGAACGTTATGACGAATTGCATGCCCTGCTGGAAGAGGCAGCCAACAAGCTGGGTACGGTTTGGCCGCGCCAGAACAACGTGCATTCGGAGAGCGTATGAGCCAACTCGCACCTGCATGGGCCAAGGCGGGGGCAGGGCTGGAAGTCGCTGCTGCCGCTCTGGTCCGTGCACGGCTGGAGGGGATTCGGCTGGCATCCTTGCCTGGTCCGAACCTGCCGAGCAGCCTCGCACAAGGTTTTGCCATCCAGCAACATGTGGGCCCATTGGCTGGAAAAACCGTGGGGGGCTGGAAGTGTGCATTACCGCCGGCTGGTAGGTGGATCGTAGCCCCGATCTACAGCGACAGCATTGTAAAAGGCGAACGTTACCGACTGGCCGCTGACGCCGATAAGGCGCGCATCGAGCCCGAATTGGCGTGCGTCCTGGCCCATGATTTGCCGGCACGTGTCGAGCCTTATACCACTGAACAGATCGCTGCTGCGATCAGCGACGTGCACTTGGCATTGGAAGTGATCGACTGCCGTTATATCGAACCACACACGCTGCCGTTCGAGCAATTGCTCGCGGATGGTCTATTCAATCACGGCCTGGTACTTGGGGCGCCAATCACGCTGTCGAACCCGGCCAGCATGCCCTCTGAACTGGATATCACCCTGAGCGATGCAACGTCGGAGCCCCTGAAAATCAAGGGCCGCCATCCGGACGGGGATCCGTTGTTGCCGATCGTCTGGCTGGCCAATTTTCTGTCTACACAAGGGATAGGGCTGCAAGCGGGGCAGGTGATTATCACCGGGTCCTATGCAGGTGTTCTCGATGTGCCCGTTAACCAGCCACTGCATGTTCAGTTCGGCGAAGCAGGCTCATTGTCTGTCCATTTCTCAACGCTGGAGGAGTAACAAATGCGCTTAGTTCGTTTTGGTTTACCGGGGCAGGAACAGCCGGGAATCTTGGATTCGCAAGGGATCGTTCGAGACCTCTCAGGCATTGTCGATGACATCGATGCGTCGGCCCTGAGCCCGTCAGTGCTTGAAAAACTGCGCGCGGTTGACGTTGAAAAGCTACCAGTGGTGGCGCCTGGCACGCGTCTTGGTCCATGCGTAGGCAGTGTACCGAACCTGATTTGCATCGGTCTGAACTACTCCGATCACGCGGCTGAGACGAATACGCCTATCCCGAGCCAACCGGTGGTCTTCAACAAACACACCGCGTCCATCAGCGGACCCAATGACCCGGTCATCTTGCCAACGGGCGCTCAGAAACTGGATTGGGAAGTCGAACTGGCCATCGTCATCGGTACGCCTGCCTGGCAGATCGATGAGTCGCAGGCGTTGAATCACATTGCCGGTTATTGCCTGGCCAATGATGTTTCCGAGCGGGCTTATCAGCTTGAGTACGAAGGTCAGTGGGCCAAGGGGAAAAGTGGTTTTTCTTTCGCTCCACTGGGACCTTGGTTAGTCACCCGTGACGAAATTACCGATCCGCAGGCACTTGACCTCTGGCTCGACGTGAACGGCAAACGTCTCCAGACCGGCAATACCCGTACGATGATTTTCAGCGTCGCACATATTGTCGCCTACCTCAGTCGCTTCATGCCGCTAATGCCGGGTGACGTCATTATTACCGGTACGCCGCCAGGTGTGGGGCTCGGGCAGAAGCCACCGGTATTCCTCAAGGCGGGTGACACCATGCGTGTCGGCGGCCAAGGGTTGGGTGAACAATTTCAGACCGTGGTTCCTTACGTTGCTGAAATGGGGGCTGCATGGGGCGCGGGTCGCCAT
Source organism: Pseudomonas sp. MWU13-2105 (assembly GCF_023242315.1). Taxonomy (GTDB): domain Bacteria; phylum Pseudomonadota; class Gammaproteobacteria; order Pseudomonadales; family Pseudomonadaceae; genus Aquipseudomonas. The sequence goes on along the minus strand of NZ_JALLIY010000005.1, from coordinate 74,767 downwards.
CCCAATGTTGACTGACTATCACTAAAGGAAAACGCTATGAGCTTTGCAGGAACAGGTGTAGTCGCGATCTGGCATGATCTTTTGCCCGAAGCGCGGGACGAGTTCTATGAGTGGCATAACCGTGAGCACATGCCCGAGCGGGCTGGAATTCCGGGCTTTTTGCGGGGACGCCGGTACATCGCTTTGGATGCCGGACCAACTTATTTCAACCTTTATGAGGCTGATTCTGTGCAGGTGTTGGGAGGGCAGGATTATTTATCGCGTCTCAACACGCCGACGGCGTGGACCCAGCAATCGGTGAAATCTTATCGCAACGTCGCGCGATCCATTTGCGAAGTCACTTACACCAGCGGTGTGGGGCAGGGCGCGTATTTGTTAACGGTTCGTTTCGATGTTGTCGAAGGGCAGCATAAATCGGTGTCAGACGCATTGCGCCAACGCGTGCTGCCTCCCCTTGCGGATAAACAGGGTATTACGGGCGTGCATTTGTGTGTGGCTGATGAGGCCGTGAGCAAGGTTGAAACCGCAGAGAAAAAGGCTCGCTCCGAAGGGACCCAGATACCGGCCTGGATCGTCATGATCGAAGGCTGCGCACCCGACTACGTTCGTGTCGCCGGCGAGTCTTTTGTGGCGCAGTTGCAACGGCTGTTGGAGGGGCAATCGATGGGAGCGGAAAGCACGCTTTATCAATTGGAATACACACGTTGCAAAACACCAGGGAGTGCGGGTTGATCGCCGACCGTTCGAGCACGTTTTAACTTCCAGTCGTTGTTCTCAAGCAATTTTCCACGAGCGTGCCATTACAGGCATTGAGTCAGGCTCGCGTCTGCGCACGCTCGGGTATTGCTTGCGGCGCCATTAAATAATTATCAAATTGTTTAATGGCGAACTATTACAAGGCAGATAAGAATTTCCACAATCACTCGGAAGTTGGCTCTTCGAGCCGTCTGTGCATGCGTTGTCACGAGCTAAAAAACGCAACAAAAACAATAATAACTCATTGTGAGGAAACATCATGCGCTACTCGGTTACTATCCGCCGCGTGCCTGCACATCAATCTCTGATCAGTCTGACTCTTGCGTTCTGCGCGGGTTCGTCAGCCGCTGTTCAAGCTGACCAAAATAGCGGCTTTGTCGATGGCGCTACGGCCACCCTCAATTTGCGCAACGCTTACATCAATCGCAACTTCATCAATCCTGCCTATCCCAAGAGCACCGCACCACAGAACAAAGCCGAGGAGTGGACACAGAGCTTCATCCTTGATGCTCGCTCTGGTTATACCGCTGGGCCGATAGGATTCGGTGTTGATGTATTGGGTCTTTATTCCCAAAAGCTTGATGGTGGCAAAGGCACCGGCGGTACCCAACTGTTGCCGATCCACGACGACGGCCGCCCCGCCGATAACTTTGGGCGTCTGGGCGTGGCGCTGAAAACCAAGCTGTCGAAGACTGAATTGAAGGTGGGTGAATGGATGCCCGTGTTACCGATCCTGCGCTCCGACGATGGCCGTTCCCTGCCGCAGACGTTTCGTGGCGGCCAGGTGACCTCCAACGAGATCGCCGGCCTGACCCTCTATGGCGGTCAGTTCCGTGGCAATAGCCCACGCAACGACGGGAACATGGAAGACATGTTCATGAACGGCAAAGCCGCGTTCACCTCCGACCGTTTCAACTTCGGCGGCGGCGAGTACACCTTCAATGACAAGCGCACCCAGGTCGGCCTGTGGTACGCCGAGCTGACTGACATCTACCAGCAACAGTACGTCAACCTCACCCACAGCCAGCCGGTGGGCGACTGGACCCTGGGCGCCAACCTGGGCTTGTTCAGTGGCAAGGAAGACGGCAGAGCCCTGGCCGGCGATCTGGACAACAAAACCGTTTCCGCGCTGCTTTCGGCCAAGTACAAAGGCAACACCTTCTATGTGGGCCTGCAAAAACTCACCGGTGACAGCGCGTGGATGCGGGTCAACGGCACCAGTGGTGGAACGTTGGCCAACGATAGTTATAACTCCAGTTTTGATAATGCTCGGGAGCGCTCATGGCAGGTACGCCATGACCTTGACTTCGCTGTGTTCGGTGTTCCGGGCCTGACATTAATGAACCGATATATCAGCGGGGATAATGTCCACAGCGGTTCGATCACAGATGGCAAGGAATGGGGTCGAGAATCGGAGTTGGCCTATGTGGTGCAGTCCGGCGCGCTAAAAAATCTCAGCTTTAGATGGCGGAATTCGAGTATTCGCAGGAGTTTCAGTACCAATGAGTTTGATGAAAACCGGATCTTCATTAATTACCCCATCTCTCTGCTATAAAGCGACTCTAGCTCGCACCCCTTGATGAGTAGGCGGCGTTCAGGTACGCCGCTACTTCTGTGGAGAGGTGGTACTTGAGCTGGAGTTACCGAACGGCGTGGTTGATCCGAAACGATGCAACTGCTCACTCTGCAAGAGGAGAGGCGCCGTCATGGGCACCGTTCCCCTTACGGGCCTGAGGATCCTGAAAGGGGTTGATGTGCTGAAGAGCTATCGCTTCAATACCCAACAGGCCTGCCACTGTTTCTGCTCCGTCTGTGGGGTCTACACCCACCACATCAGGCGAATCGATCCGTCACAGTGCGCCTACAATGTTGGCTGCTTGGACGGTGTTGACCCTGCAGACTTGGGCATGGTGCCGGTGAGTGACGGACGTAACCACCCGTTAGACAAAAAGTAAGCTGACCAAAACGGATGAGAAGATCATCGCTACGACCCTTGTGGGGTGAGAGATACTCGCGAGGAGACGCTAATTAATATTTGCTTATCATCCTTGCTCTGACGTTATGGACAAAACGGCCTTTCGTGACACCCGCCTGTCGGCGGATGCCATCGATGATTTTAGTGGGCACAACACCGCGAACGTCTCGCGGTGCAGGCGGGGACATACCGCCAATGTTTAACGGTTTTGGGCAGTGCCACCGCCAATTTGCCACACAAAGGGCGGCTCGGTACCGTTGATTTCCCAGTCACCGATGATCCGCTCTTTGTAGATTAACGGATTATGCGAGGCCGCTGTGCGGGCATTACGCCAGTGTCGGTCAAGCTGAAGGGTGCTGCGGGTAGCTGATGCACTCAAGGCATTGAACAGATCGCTTGTGGCGCGAAGCACCAACTCGGAAATGACCACTTGGCCTTGGGCCGACTCCAGCTCCGCGGCGATGTTGGCCGCGCGCTCGTTGTCTTCATCTCGACCGAAATGCGCCACATAAGCCCATTGCGAGGCTTGCGCGGCGCGCAAGGCTGTGGCTTCGGCGGCGTATATCTGGGCAGAGGCTTTGCCCACTACTTGCTGCACCTGTGCATCGTCACGGGCCGACAGTGCATTGCCGTGGCTGAACACCCGGGTGCGGTTACGCACTTGTTCAGCAATTTCGCGCACTGCCGCGCGGCCAGACCCTACCAGTACCGCTAGCAGCGTCAGTTGGTAGAACGCCGTCTGGTATTTGAAGCGCGTGGAGAAGTCGATCAGGTTTTCTTCCTCCACCACGGCATTTTCAAACACGGATGTGCCGCTGCCGGTGGTGCGCTGACCGAAGCCATCCCAATCATCGCTTTGACGCACACCCGGCTGCTGTACGCGGACCGCTGCGATCACGTCGGCGCCGGTGTCATCCCGTTGGGCATAGAGATCGATCCAGTCGGCGAACAGGCTCCCGGTGCTGTAGTACTTGCTGCCATTGGCAACCCACTGCGTGCCCTGGAGGCTTATGCGGGTAAACACCTGACCGAGTTTCACGTCGCCCACCTCAGTCCAGGCATTGCCTACCAGCTCTCCGGCAACAAAGCGCTTGAACCAGACGTCCTGGGGGCTGAATGCTTGGGCATTCAGACGATCCTCCACAAAAGCGAAGTGGCCGCGCAAGGCTTGTGGCACGTTGGAGTCAGCGGCGGCCAATTCGATCAGCAATTGGAACAGTTGGGGCAAAGAGGCACCGGCGCCGCCGTATTCGACGGGAATACGCACGGCACCGAACCCTGCTTCCTTGAGCCATTTGATCGGTTCGAACGGCAATGTACGGTCGCGCTCGCGCTCGACCGCACCTTCGGCAATGCGGCTGAAAATCGGCCGAAAGCGTTGTGCAAGTGCTTCGTAATCAGTGCCAACAGACAGTGTGTTCAGGGTAGGGAAGCTGGACATGGAGTGGGTTCCTCTTCAGCGCAAGTGAGGGTTAGGTCAAGTCAGAGAATTTCGACGGTTTGGTCTGGTCGGTGGTGTTGGCGCCATCCTTGAACGCACCGCGATAACGTGCTGCTGGGTGGTCCGCTGCGGCATAGGCCGAATCGCCATCAAGCAGGTTTTCCCGCAGGGTGCTGCCTTCATAGGACGTGCGTACACGGCCTCGGCGTTGAAGTTCCGGAACGATGAACTCGACGAAGTCTTCAAAGGTCCCGGGAGTGATGGCGTAGGCCAGGTTGAAACCGTCGATACCGCCGACATCCACCCAGCGCTCCAATTCGTCGGATACGGTTTTGGGACCGCCGACCAATACCGGGCCCAGGCCACCGATGCTGCGGTGTTTGATGATGTCGCGCGGGGTCCATTTGCGTTCGGGGTCGGCAGTGGCAAGCAACTCCAGCACTGAGCGGATGCTGTCGTTGTCGATCGCTTCCAGAGGTTGGTCTGGGTCGTAGTCGGAAAAATCGATCCCGGTCCAGCCGCCGTAAAACGACAGCATGCCTTCGCCGTTGCTGTAGCTCAGGTATTCGTTGTATTTGGCCCGTGCGGCTTCATCGCTTTCACCGGTAATCACCGTCAACAGCGTGAAGACCTTGACCGAGTCGCGGGTACGGCCGGCTTCCACGGCGCGGTTGCGGATGTCATCGGAAACTTCACGTGCCTGCTCGGCGGTGGCCGGGCTGATGAACACGCCTTCGGCATGCTTGGCGGCGAAGGCCCTGCCACGGCTAGAGGCCCCGGCCTGGAAAATCACCGGGGTGCGCTGTGGTGAGGGTTCGGACAAGTGAATGCCCGGTACATCGAAGTACTTACCTTTGTGGCCGATTGGGTGGACCTTGGCCGGATCGGTAAAAATGCCGCGTTCACGGTCGCGCAGTACCGCGTCCTCATCCCAGGAGCCTTCCCACAATTTGTAGGTGACATCCAGAAACTCATCGGCGATGTCATAGCGTTCATCGTGGGAGATCTGTTGCTTGAGGCCCAGGTTGACCGCCGCGCTGTTGAGGTACGAGGTCACCACGTTCCAAGCCACGCGGCCCTTGGTCAGGTGGTCGAGGGTCGAGAACTTTCGAGCCAGGGCGTAAGGTTGTTCGTAGGTCAGCGCGGCAGTGACACCGAAGCCCAGGTGCTTGGTGACGGTGGCCATTGCCGGCACTTGAAAGAAGGGGTCGTTGACCGGCACCTGATCGGCATCGAGCAATGAGGTTTCCACCGAGCCGCGATAGACGTCATAGACACCGACCACGTCGGCAATAAATATCGAGTCGAAATAGCCACGTTCAAGCAGCTTGGCGAGTTCAACCCAATAGTCGAGGTCCTTGTATTTCCATGCCTGGCTGTCCGGGTGACGCCAAGTGCCTGCTGCCTGATGACTCACGCAGGTCATTTCAAACGCATTGAGGATAATGCGAGAGGCCATAGTCGATTAACTCCTGCTGTCTAGGTTCATTGAGCGCGCCGGGCGCATGAACATTGGTTTCCAGGCCTCGTTGCACAGTCTGTGCCTAGTGCCAAAAGCCCCGAAATCAAAGGGGTTTGGGGGGGCTGGTGATCTGGCAAGGTATTGCTGGGTGAACACTTTGTCGTTCAGGTGGGTGGTGGTGAACAGTGACCCTGGCTTGACGTGATGGCGTGAGTCACGAATAGAAACTCGGCGTGGGTGGCTTTTGCTTCAAGGCCCACTCGCCGAGTTCACGTATGCGGTAGTCCAATGGGTCGTGCAGGGTTTGGGTCCGAAGATTGCGCCAGTAGCGGTCGAAGCGCCGAGTAGCGTTGGTGGCGCGGGCGCCGGTCACTTCAAACAGCCGCGAGCACAGGTCCAGGCCTACCCGGGTGGCATGGACCTTGGCACTGCCAATGACCAGGGCCAGGTTTGCTCGCTCGTTGGCAACCAGTTGTTCGCCGCTGTTCCAGGCCTTGTCGAATAAGGCGTTGGCCCGTTCGGCCAGGGCACGTACCGCCTCCAGGCCCGCCCAGAACTCCCCGTAATGGGCCAGTACATAAGGATCGTCGACCGCCTGGCCGACCTCGGCCTTGAACCAGGGCCGTGCCTCATGGGTTGTATAGTGACGAGCCTGTTCAAAGGCCCCTTCGGCAATGCCGAGGAACAGATTGACGAACGTCAGTTGCGCCAACAGCGGTCGCAGGCCGGAAAACACCGTACTCAAGGGACCGGGTTCCAGCAGCAGTTCATCCTCTGCCACCCACACCTTCTCGAAGCGAGCGCTGCCGCTGTCGGTCTGGCGTTGGCCCATGTTGTTCCAGTCGTCGAGCAAGGTAATGCCGGCGCGCCGAGTGGGGATCGCCGCAATCAGCAGCTTGCCTGCGGGGCCTTCGTCCAACGCCGAAGCAATCAGCTGGTCGGAGTCGCAGGCCCCGGAACAAAAGCTTTTCATCCCTGAAAACTCCCGTCCGCCATCAACTCGGGTGGCGAGGGTACGCGTGTCCAGCGGGTTGAGAGCGTTACCCCAGAACCAGCGCTGCCGGACCGTTTGCTCCAGCCAGTGCTGCCACTGATCGGGCCGGGAAAACAGGCGCACGGTGGCCAGCATCAAGTGTTGGAAGCCAAACACATGGGCCATCGAACTGTCGACCTTGGCGAACTCGCGCACCATGTTCAAGGTGTCACTCCAACTGGCCCCGAGGCCGCCCAATTCAAGGGGAATACTCAGGGTGAGCAGGCCGCTGTCGCGCAGGGCATCGCGCTCGGCTTTCGGGGTGCCGCCGCGTTCGTCGCGTTCGGCGGCCGTGGTCGACCAGTCGGCCGCCAGCCGACGGCCTATCTGAACAGGATCATTGGGAGAGGTCACAGGGAACTCCTTGAAAAAGAGAGAGGGCGGGCAGGCTTGAGTGACAGGCCTGCCTGCGCGCATAAAGAGACGGGGTTAGACGGACAACCGCGGGAATGACTGGGCGACCTTGGCCCGGAAGCGGTCATGCAGGAACGCCGGGGGGTAATGCATATCCATCACCGTCATGCCGCGACCTCGTCTGCGGTCAGTTTTTTACTTGCCCGAATGTCAAACGCGCCTCCGGTCAGTACTTGATCCTGGATCGTGACCGGTTGTTTACCCAACAGCGGGAAGACCAGCTCGGCGAAGCGGAAGGCTTCTTCCAGGTGGGGGTAGCCGGACAGCACAAAACGGTCGACCCCAAGGTCGGCGTATTCTTGCAGACGAGTGGCCACGGTCTTGGGGTCGCCCACCAGCGCAGTGCCGGCGCCTCCGCGCACCAGCCCCACACCAGCCCATAAATTGGGAGAGACCTCCAGCTTGTCGCGTTGCCCGCCGTGCAAGGCGGCCATCCGGCGCTGGCCTTCGGAGTCCATCTTGGCGTAGTTCTTCTGCGCGTCTTCGATGGTGTCGTCGTCGAGGTGGCTGATCAGCTCCTCTGCGGCGGCCCACGCCTGCTCGTTGGTTTCACGCACAATCACGTGCAAGCGCACGCCGAAATGCACGGTGCGGCCGTATTGTTCCGCCCGTTTCCGAACATCCGCGATCTTCTCGGCCACGGCGGCAGGCGGCTCGCCCCACGTCAGGTAAGCATCCACATGCTGGGCTGCCAGTTCATGGGCGGGCGCTGAAGACCCGCCAAAATATAAAGGAGGGTGTGGTTGTTGAACGGGTTTGAAGAAGTTCTGCGCACCCTCGACCCGCACGTGCTTGCCGGCAAAGTCCACGGTCTCGCCGCTGAGTAGCTGACGCCAAACCGTGAGGAACTCACCAGCGGCTTCGTAACGCTGATCGTGGTCGAGAAAGATGCCGTCGGCCGCCAATTCCGTGGCGTCGCCACCGGCTACCACATTGAGCAGCAGGCGACCGTTGCAGGCTTGGTCCAGGGTGGCCGCCTGGCGGGCCGATGCTGTTGGGTTGCCCAGAGACGTGCGCAACGCCACCAACAGCTTTATACGGTGGGTCACAGGTACCAGGCTGGCGGCGGTGATCCAAGGGTCCAGGCAACTGCTCCCCGTGGGAATCAACAGGCCGTCATAGCCGAGGCTTTCGGCGGCTACCGCGATTTGCCGCATGTAAACGTTGGTGGCCGGCCGGCCGCTGTCGGACCGGCCCAAATAACGTGTATCGCCGGAAGTGGGCAGAAACCAAAAAATATCGAGACTCATCAACACGGTCCTCGCTGCAACAGTGAGACGCCTGTTCCCTTGGGTCAGGTAAAGAGGCGACGGATAGTGCAACGCAAGGCCGGCACGGCTGCGTAAAGGAGCTGCTTGCTTGGGCAAGTCTGGGGCAGTGGCCGATGGCCCTGAGATGGCAACTACCGTGCCATTTTATTAAGTCTTTGATTTGTAATGACTCGTTCTGTTTTCGCAAAGCGCAGTGCTGTTGCTGACCGAAGCCAAGTGTTGATGTGTTGTTGTCTGGGCAACAGATGCTCGCAGTGGCTCGGTCAGGTGAGGCCACGGACGCGCTGTTGTTGAGGCAACAGGGATTAAGCAGGCTGTGCTCTGGCGATACAGGATCTCGTATCGGTGATATTGGTTAACTGATTGATATATATGTATTTATTTTGTGGCACGGAGACTGCTATAGCCATTGGCAGACAGTACTCCGAAGGATAGCCACATGACCCATACACTGCCCCAGGCCTTGTTGCTGCAAGCGAGGACCCGAGGCGCTGCGATCGCCCTGCGCTACAAGCGTCTGGGTATCTGGCACACCCGTAGCTGGAACGAGCTGGCGCAGGATGTCAGTCGTCTGGCGGCCGCGCTGCATCAGCGCGGGTTCAGACGCGATGATGACTTCCTGGTCATCAGCCAGGCCCGGGCCGAAGCTTTGTTGCTGGCTCTGGCCGCGCAATGGTTGGGTGGCAGTGTCACTCTACTGGACCCTGAGCTGGACAATCGGAAGCTGTTGAGCAGGCTGAAACCAAGCTTTGTGCTGGCTGAGGACTTGGGCGCGGTGCAGCAAATACGTAGTGTCGATGGCCCGCCACGACTCTTGCTGTATCTGGACGGGCGTGGCCTGAATGCCGCCGCCGATCATGGGTTGATCGCTTATTCCGAATTGTCCCGCGGGGTAACGGCCGATGTGCCGGCACCGGCCAATGAATCATCGGGCACGGCCTTTGTTTTTTATTCCGCTGCGCATGAGCGGTCCCGGCGTATGAGCCATGGGCAGTTGCTGGAGGGCGCCCGCGGGCTGGTGGAACAGGAGCGTTTGAATGCGGGCGAAGAGGCGTTGGCCGCTCGGGTGTTTGCCGCCAGCGGTCAAGCTCGTTACCTGTTAGCCCCGTGGCTGAGCGCCGGATTCTGCCTCAACTTTCCTGAAGCCTTGTCCACCCGCGATACCGACCGCCGCGAGCTGGGGCCAACCCTGGTGCTGGGTACTCGAGAATCCTACGCGCGGCTGGAGCAGTGGGCTCGTGAGCGCCTGCCATTGCCGGGCACGCTCGGTTATCAACTGTACCGCTGGGCAGTCGTATCGGATGTGGGCTTTTTTCGACGCTGGCTCGGCTACTGGTTGATCCGCAGGCCCTTGCTCGACGTACTGGGTATGAGCCGCTTGCGGGTCCCGTTGCTGGTGGGGCCCGGGCTGACCCGGGAGAGCGCCGAGTTCTTCGGTACCTTGGGTATCCGTCCACGAAACTGGCAGGAGCCACCTGCCCAGTGGGACCCCGACGAAGCCCAGGCCCACCTGATTTCCCACTCCGTCTGACGAGCCCCCCATGAGCGCACCGACTGAATCCGTATTACTGCGGCTCGATGACATCTCCTTGTCGTTCAAGGGCGTCAAGGCCATCACCTCCATCAGCTTCGCCGTGAAGACCGGGGAAATCTGCGCGCTTATCGGCCCCAATGGTGCCGGCAAAAGTTCGCTGCTGAACGTAATCAATGGTGTTTACCAGGCCCAGGACGGTAGCGTCAGCTACGCCGGGCAGACGCGGCGCCGCATGCGTCCGCACCAGGCCGCCGAGCGTGGGATTGCCCGGACCTTTCAAAACATCGCGCTGTTCAAGGGCATGAGCGTTCTCGACAACGTGCTGACGGGGCGCAATCTCAAGCGCCGCAGCAGTTGGGTGGAGCAGATGCTGCGCTTGGGCCGTGCCCCTCGCGAGGACGACGAGCAGCGCCTCCGCGCAGAACAGATCATTGAGTTCTTGCGCATCCATCCCTGGCGCCATGTGCTTGTAGGCAAATTGCCGTATGGACTGCAGAAACGCGTGGAGCTGGCCCGAGCGCTGGCGGCGGAGCCGAAACTGTTGTTGCTGGACGAGCCCATGGCCGGGATGAACGCTGAAGAGAAGGGGGAGATGAGCCAGTTCATCCGTGACATCAATCGTGAGTTCGGCACCACTGTCGTGCTGATCGAGCACGACATCGGAGTGGTCATGGGGCTTTGTGACCACGTGGTGGTGCTCGATTACGGCCGAAAAATTGGCGATGGCACCCCTGAACAGGTGCGCGCGAACCCTGATGTGATCGCGGCCTACTTGGGCTCGCGGCGTACCCGCACGGGGAGCCATTGAGCATGGAATTTTTCTTTGAAGTGCTGATTGGCGGCCTGTTGGCAGGCGTCATGTACGCCTTGGTCGCCATTGGTTTTGTGCTGATCTACAAGGCATCCGGCGTGTTCAATTTCGCCCAGGGGGCGATGGTGCTGTTCGCCGCACTGACCTTCGTCAGTTTGCTCGAGCGAGGCGTTCCATTCTTCTGGGCCTTTGTCGCGACACTGGCAAGCATGGTGGTGCTGGCCTTGCTGATCGAGAAAATGGTGCTTCGGCCTCTGGTCAATCGTCCGCCGATCATTCTGTTCATGGCCACCCTCGGGCTGTCTTACATGGTCGAAGGCCTCGCGCAGTTCCTCTGGGGCGCACAGGTCCACGGGCTTGAGCTGGGCATTGCCGATGAGCCACTTGAAATCCGCGGCATGCTGCTCTCGCAGTTCGACCTGTTTGCTGCGGGCACCGCCGCCACCCTGGTCATCGCCCTGTCGCTGCTGTTCAACAAAACTCGGGTTGGATTGTCCTTGCGCGCGGTCGCCGACGATCCGCTGGCGTCCCTGGCTGTGGGCATTCGTCTGCCACGGATCTGGGCACTGGTCTGGGCAGTGGCGGGGTTCGTTGGTTTGGTGGCCGGACTGCTTTGGGGAGCCCGGCTTGGGGTGCAGTTCTCTCTTTCGCTGGTGGTGCTCAAGGCCTTGCCGGTGCTGATCATCGGTGGCTTTTCCTCGATCGGCGGGGCGATTGTCGGAGGCTTGATTATTGGCGCGGCGGAAAAAGTCGCGGAGATCTACCTCGGCCCGATCATCGGCAGCGGGATCGAAAACTGGGTGCCTTACGTCCTCGCCTTGTTGTTTTTGCTGGTGCGTCCTGCCGGGTTGTTCGGCGAGCGGGCGATTGAGCGGGTCTGATTTTTTCAAGGAATGCCTCCATGCTTTATCAAGAAGCCGGTCAACTGAGCACCACCTACTCGGCCGAGCGCCGCACGTTTCGCCTGCGCCAGGACCGTCTGGGCCTGTGGCTGCTACTGGGCTTTGCTTTTACCGCGGTGCCCTGGCTGGGCAATGACTATTGGTTCAGCGCGATTCTGGTTCCGCTGCTGGTGCTATCCCTGGCGGGGCTGGGACTCAATGTACTGACCGGCTACGCCGGGCAATTATCCCTGGGCTCGGCGGCGTTCATGGCGGTGGGAGCTTTTGCGGCCTACAACCTCCAATTGCGGGTACCGGGTATGCCCTTGTTGGTGAGTTTTTTACTGGGAGGAGGCATCGCGGCGCTGGTGGCTGTGCTCTTCGGGTTGCCGAGCCTCAGGATCAAGGGGTTTTACCTGCTGGTTGCGACGTTGGCCGCTCAGTTCGTCGTGGAGTGGGTACTGACCCGGTTCAGTTGGTTCACCAATGACAACGCGTCCGGGGTCATCACCTCGCCACCGCTGCTGATTGCCGGACTGGACTTCAGCTCGCCCCGCGGTCGTTATCTGTTGACCTTGAGCTGGGTGGTGGTGTTGTTCTGGTTGGGCAAGAACCTGGTGCGCAGCGAGTTGGGTCGCAACTGGATGGCGGTACGTGACATGGACACGGCCGCCGCAGTGATCGGCATCCGCCTGTTCAAGGCCAAGCTGCTGGCGTTTGCCATCAGTGGCTTTTACCTGGGCATCGCGGGCTCGCTCTGGGCGTTTGCCTACCTGGGGACGGTGGAGCCCCATGGCTTTGACCTCAGCCGCTCGTTCCAAGTGCTGTTCATCATCATCATCGGCGGCCTGGGCAGTGTGCTCGGCAACTTTCTTGGGGCTGCCTTCATCGTCTTGTTTCCGATCCTGCTGGCCAATCTTTGCGCGCTTTTACCCGCTGGGTTGATCGACTCCGGCCAGTTGGAAAACATTCAAAAGATGCTCTTCGGCGCGCTGATCATCGCTTTCCTGATCAAGGAACCCGAGGGGCTGGCCCGACTCTGGCAACGCTTGCGCCAACGGGCTCGGGTCTGGCCGCTGCGTTACTGACTTGTTTTATCCCTGACCACATCGATCCCCACGAGGAACTGCCTTTATGACTCACCGCACACCGCTGCGCCGCCTGGCGTTAGGCTTGGCCTTTATCACAGCAGGACTCAGCGCCGGCGCCCAGGCTGACAACGAACAGTACTTTCCTTTGCAGAGCTATCGGGTCGGGCCGTACGCCGCTGGGGGCACCGGCTTCTTCGGTGGGTTTATCGACTATCTGCAATACATCAACGCCAAGGGCGGAGTGAACGGCGTCAAGCTGACTTGGAGTGAATGCGAAACCGAGTACGTGGTGGAGAAGGGGGTTGAATGCTATGAGCGCCTCAAAGGCGGCCTCAACGGTGCGCCAGCGGCCGCCACCAACCCGCTGTCGGTGGGTATTGCTTATGCAACGATCGAGCGTTCGACGGCTGACAAGCTGCCGTTGATCACCATCAACCATGGGCGTACGGACTCCACCGACGGCAGCGTCTTCCCCTATGTGTTTCCGTTGCAGCTCAACCCCTATTCGGAAGTGTCGGCGATCATCAATTACATTGGCCAGCGCGAAGGCGGAGCAGACAAGCTCAAGGGCAAGAAAATAGCCGTGCTTTACCATGGTTCGCCGTATGGCAAGGAAACCAATGGCGTGCTGGAAACCTTGGCAAAAAACGCCGGCTTTGAACTGACCCTGCTGGAAGTCCCGCATCCCGGTAACGAGCAGCAGTCCCAGTGGCTGAACATCCGCCGCCTCAAGCCTGACTGGGTGATCCTGCGCGGCTGGGGGGTGATGAACCCGGTGGCGTTGAAGTCGGCGCAAAAGGTCGGCTACCCGGCGGATCACATCATTGGCAATATCTGGAGTAACTCGGAGGAAGACGTGGTACCGGCAGGGGCCGCCGCCAAAGGGTACATCTCCATCACCACCCATCCATCGGGGACAGACTTCCCGGTGCTGCAAGGTATCAAACAGAGCGTGGTGGATGCCGGCAAGGGTAACCTGGCCGATCCGAAGCGCTTTGGTACCGTGTACTACAACCTCGGCGTGGTGAACGGCATTCTCAACGTCGAAGCCGTGCGTCTGGCTCAGGAAAAGTATGGTGACAAACCGCTGACTGGTGAGCAGGTGCGTTGGGGCTTCGAGCACCTGAGTCTCGATGACGCTCGCTTGCAGGCATTGGGTGCCAAAGGGCTGGTGCAGCCATTGAAACTGTCTTGCTCCGATCATGAAGGCGGTGGTGCCGTGCGCTTTCAGCAATGGGACGGTCAGCGCTGGAACCTGATCAGTGACTGGGTCCAGGCCGACCGTGCTTTACTGCGGCCGATCATCGAGGCTTCCGCGGCCCAGTATGCAAAGGAAAAAGGCATTACCCCGCGCAACTGCAGCCAGGAGCAATAGGGCCCGATGAACCAGAGCCTACAGGCCGCCCCGCCGTTGCTGAGCGTGGAACAGGTCGAAGTTTTCTACGAACAGTCGATTCTCGCCTTGCGCGATGTATCGCTGCAGGTCGGCAAGGGGCAGATGGTAGCTTTGCTTGGAGCAAATGGTGCAGGCAAAAGCACCACCCTGAAGGCGATTTCCAGTCTTGTGCGGGCCGAGCGCGGTGAGGTGACCAAGGGCAGGGTTCTGTATCAGGGGCAAGTCATTACCGATGCAGACCCCGCCAGCCTGGTGTTGGCGGGGCTGGCCCAGGTACTTGAAGGGCGGCACTGCTTCACTCACCTGGGTGTCGAGCAAAACCTGCTGATCGGTGGATTTGTCGGGCGGCCATCGCGCAAGGTGCTGAGTCAACGTCTGGAGCGCATCTACACGTACTTCCCCAGGTTGCGGCTGCTACGCAAGCGCCTGGCCGGCTACACCTCAGGTGGCGAGCAGCAAATGGTCGCCATCGGGCGTGCCCTGATGTCCGAGCCGCGACTCTTGCTGCTTGATGAACCGTCTATGGGCCTGGCGCCCCAAGTGGTCGAGGAAATCTTCGAAATCCTCGCCCGGCTCAATCAGGAGGAGGGGTTGAGTCTGCTGGTGGCGGAGCAAAACATCAACATTGCCCTGGATTACGCTCAGTATGCTTTTGTGCTGGAGAACGGCCGGGTGGTGGATGCCGGTTCGGCAGCCGAGTTGGCCGGACGTGAGCAGTTGCAGAACTACTATCTGGGCGTGGCGGGGGACTCTGCCGCGGACCAGCCGGGCCGAAGTTAGTGCATGGCCGATCTGCCGGAGAAGCCAGCAGATCGGGCCGGCTTAAATGTCTACTTCAGCTTCCCATGGCGGCACCGCTAGAACCAGGTTTCCATTTGCACCCCCAGTTGCCAGACGCCTCCAGACCTGAAGCCCTTCTGGCCGAAATCATCGGTTGAGCTGAAGTTATCGAGGCTCCTGGACCAGTTCATATAGGTGGCGAACAGGCGCAACTCAGGGCGCGTGAAGAAGTCGCCGGTTTGCAGCTTGAAGGTGGGCGCCAACGTGAATTTCCAATAGTCGCCGTCGGCTGTATGGCGGCCGGCATAACCCCGCGCATCCAAGTCCATGGTCTGCCAGCTCAGCTCATATTGCATTTCGAAGTTGCGGCTCAGTTCATTGGCCAATCGCACGTTGAGCGTCAAGTAGCGATAGTCGTCGCCGGGGACATAGCGATCCTGGCTATGCTCGGCAATCAGGGCCGGCGCGATACGCCAATCGTCATTCAGGCGAGTATGGCCATAGAGTGCCAGCCGCAACGTCTGGGCCTGTTCAAGCAAGTCGCCATCGGCGCCAATGTTGTTGACCTCCGCTCCCAGCCCTTTGCCGTACAGCAACGCCGCTTTGAAATAGCCTTCACGACCAAAAAAGTCTGGCCGATGGTAGGCGAACATGCCATGCGAGCCGCTTTCGGCAGGGCTGAATCCCGATGCATTCAGCCGGGTGCCGCCCGCCATCAGCTTGGCGTCGTTCTGCCTTGAAGCAATGCCATTGAGCATGAGCTGCCAGCGACCATCATCGAAAAACTGGTTGAGGGTCGCGACATAGCTCCTGATGTCCTTGTTTTCCTCCGTGCCGAAATCGCCGTAGGAACGGCTCATCAGGGAGGCATTGATCCGCCAGTCATCGGCAAGGCGTACGTCGTAGATCCCACCGCCGGTCCCGGCCAGGAACACAATGCCCCGGTCGAGCCAATGGATGTCGTAATTGTCTCGATCAAAGCGCTTGCCGGCCCATAAGGTCGCGTCGCGCAACATGGGCGTATTCTGGAATGACGCCAGATGGCTGAGTTCGGCATAGGACTGGCGCACATTGAGCGAGCTTTGCGCTGCGGTCCAATCGTTGGGTGTTTCCACGCCGTCTGCGATCTCAAACAGGTACTTGGAGCGCGTGCCGTTGTCGGCTTGGCTTTGTTTCGAGAGTTTCGCCTCTGCGTAGGTGTCCACCTCATTGCCAAGCCGCCCAACCGACCCACCAATCGACCCGGCAGGGGTGATGTTGGGGCCACCCCGACCGGCGCCTCGGCCATCGCTCATCATCCCGGAACGGGCATACGCGCTAAAGGAGAAACCTTGCGTGACGTCCTGGATCGAATCAACTGAGGAGGCGAGGGTGGAGGTGCGCTGCTCCATGGACTGCTGGCGTGTTTCAATCCGGGCGACTCTCTCGCCTAGAGGCAATTGTGCTGGTGTAGGTGACGCGGCATTGACGGCGAGCTGACTCTTGAGGCGCTCGACCTCCCTGTGCAATTGGACAGCATCGGTTTCAGCCGCCGCCGCTCGCTTCTCGGCGGTGGCGGTCCTGGCCTCCAACTGAGCGAGACGCTCCTCAACGGTCAAGGCCGGTTCGGCAAGCAGGTTGGTGGTTGAAAAAAGCAGGGCAAAGATACCCAGAAGCGGCGTATTACGCATGCTGACCCTCTTGTTTTTGTATTGGGGCACTACACACCTTTCAGACGAGTCCTTGTCCCTGGTCCAACAGGCCTTTGCCAGAGACCGCAAGTGCTCCTGGAGCCGCCGGTAGCGCGGCTTTTGCCCAGCTTGCTCATCGCGATATCACCGGCAGTTGCACTCAACCCACTTGACAACGAGCCCGTCCAGGACGCGTAATGTGTTGCGATGTTAACGTTAACTAAAATAAAAACAAGAGGACTGTTCGATGCCGATTTCAATGAAACGTGAGTACTGGCTCATCAGTGGTTTGCTGTATTTTTTCTTCTTCTCGTGGTCATCCAGCTACTCGCTGTTCTCGATCTGGCTGCATCGAGTCATCGGCCTGAATGGCACGGAAATCGGCTTTGTTTTCGCGGCCAACGCCATTGCGGCGCTGCTGATTCAGCCGTTCTATGGCGCGCTTCAGGATCGGCTTGGCCTGTCGAAAAAACTGCTGGTGTGGATCGGCCTCCTGCTCTGTGCGTCGGCCCCGTTTGCGATTTACGTATATGCCCATCTGCTGGCTCAGAACGTGGTGTTGGGGGCGGTGGTCGGCGCGGCTTTTCTGGCCTTGGCCATGCTCGCGGGCGTGGGCGTGATCGAGTCCTATACGGAGCGATTGTCGCGTCATGCGGACCTTGAGTTCGGGACCACCAGAATGTGGGGGTCGCTGGGCTGGGCCAGCGCGACGGGCGTGGTTGGCGTGGTCTTCAACATTGACCCGGACATCGCGTTTTACCTGAGCAGCGCTGCCGGCGTTGCATTCTTGTTGATCCTCTCCAGGCTGGATTTGAGCCGCTTCGGTCAACCCCGGGTGCAAGCCGGCGAGGGGGCAGCGAAGCCCGTGCGCCTGCACGATCTGTGGAAGTTGCTGAGACTGCCGCGTTTTTGGGCATTCAGCTTGTACCTGACCGGTGTGTGCGGGATCTACATGATCTACGAACAACAGTTTCCGGTGTATTTCTCCTCTTTCTTCCCGACCCCGGAGCAGGGCACCCGTGCTTATGGCTACCTGAATTCATCGCAGGTGCTGCTTGAGGCGGTATTGATGTTGTTCGCGCCATGGCTGGTCAGCCGTACAGGCGCCAAATACGGACTGATTCTGGCGGGCAGCATCATGTTCGTCCGGATTCTTGGCTCCGGGCTGGCAACGCAGGCCTGGAGCATCGCCGCCTGCAAGATGTTGCATGCGTTGGAAGTGCCCATCCTCCTGGTTTCGGTATTCAAGTACATATCGATTAACTTCGATTCGCGGCTGTCCGCCTCGATCTATCTGGTGGGATTCCAGTTCGCCCAGCAATTGACCGCGATGCTGCTTTCGCCGCTGGTGGGCTACGGCTACGACCATGTCGGTTTCTCGAGCGTTTACGTGCTGATGGCTGGCCTGGTCGGCGGTTGCCTGCTGCTGTCATGGACCTTGTTGCGCTCCGATCCTGTCGGCACATCTTCTCCAGCCAAGGTTGTCGAACCGCTGGAGCTTCCTGCCATTGTTCAATCCGCCACTCGTTACGAACCCTAGTAAGGATCAAGCCATGCACGCTGCACTGCTGGATGAAGCGCATCGCGCCATCGAAAGAAAAATACCCGAACGCGGCGATGACTATCGCCTCGGCTATCACCTATCGCCTCCGGCGGGATGGATGAATGATCCGAACGGGTTGGTCCATTTTCGCGGTGAATACCATGTGTTCTACCAGCATCACCCATACTCTGCGCACTGGGGCCCGATGTACTGGGGGCACGCCAAGAGCCGCGACCTGGTGCATTGGGAGCATCTGCCCATCGCCTTGGCGCCCAGTGATAACTACGATCGGGACGGGTGTTTTTCAGGATCGGCGGTGGTCATGGATGACCGGCTTTATCTGATCTACACCGGGCACACCTGGTTGGGCGCTTCGGGTGATGACCAGAACATTCGCCAGGTCCAATGCCTGGCCAGTAGCACAGATGGCCTCTCGTTCACGAAACACGGGCCAGTGATCGAGGCGGCACCGGATCCGGACATCATGCATTTCCGTGACCCCAAGGTCTGGCGACAAGGCGAGCAATGGTGGATGGCCCTGGGGGCGCGCCAGGGAGATGACCCGCAACTGCTGCTCTATCGCTCCGAGGACCTGCACCACTGGCAATACCTGGGCTGCGCCCTGAAAGGTGTGCGCGAGTCAGACGGCTACATGTGGGAATGTCCGGACCTGTTCGAGCTCGGCGGGTGCGACGTCTTTCTCTATTCGCCGCAAGGTTTGAAACCCAACGGCTACGATAACTGGAACAAGTTCCAGAACAGCTACCGGCTGGGCCAATTGGATGACTGCGGGCACTTGAGCGAGTGCGGCAAGCTGTACGAGCTCGATCACGGTCACGATTTTTATGCTGCGCAGACACTGCTGGCGCCAGACGGGCGACGTTTGCTTTGGGCGTGGATGGATATGTGGGACAGCCCGATGCCGAGCCAGGCGCAACACTGGTGTGGCGCGCTTTCGTTGCCGCGTGAGTTGAGTCGCGACGGCGAACGGTTGCGCATGCGTCCGGCCCGAGAACTGAAAGCGCTACGGCAAGCCAAACGAACTTTGCAGATCGGCGTGATCGAATCACGCAGTTGCTCACTCGATGTACGCGGTGCACTGCTGGAACTTGAATTCGAACTGGACCTCGCGGGTAGTACCGCTGAGCGCTTTGGTCTGGCGCTGCGTTGCAGTGAAGACCAGCAAGAACGCACATTGCTGTACTTCGATGCCATGGCTCGACGCTTGGTGCTCGACAGGCAATGCTCGGGCGCAGGCGTAAGCGGTGTTCGTAGCGTACCGGTGGCACCGGGGCAGCAGCAGATCGCCCTGCGGGTCTTTCTGGATCGTTCGTCCATCGAGGTGTTCGTCGACGACGGCACCTATAGCCTTACCAGTCGTATTTATCCACGGCCCGACAGCCTCGCCGTCAGTGCATTCGCGGTCAATGGGGCTGGGCGGTTCGGGGAGACTGCTGTCTGGAATCTCGCCGATCTCAAGCTCTGATGCCAACGGATGTGCCATTGATGCCATCAGCCGCTGGGCATGGTGCTGTTATGCATTTACCAAGCATGACATGATGACCAGCCTGACAAGCAATGGCACCCGCGAATGGCTTCAGTTAAAGATGTCGCACGGCTGGCGGGGGTTTCCTTCATGACCGTTTCCAGGGCACTCAACACCCCGGAAAAACTGAACCAGGAAACCCTGGCGAAAGTTCGTCAAGCGATTGAGACCCTGGGTTATGTCCCCAGCCTTTCCGCTCGCAAGATCCGTGGTGGTCACTCCAGTGGCAAGACCATTGGCGTCTTCGCGCTTGATACCGCGACAACGCCCTTCGCCGTGGAAATGCTCCTGTCAATGGAGCGCACGGCACGGGAAAACGGCTGGAACGTTTTCATCCTCAACGTGTTCGAAGCACCGCCGAACCAGCAAACCATCGATCTGATGCTGTCGCATCAACCCGACGGAATCATCTTCAGCGCCATGCAGTTACGCACCGTCGAAATTCCCCAGGTACTGCGCAGCCTGCCCCTGGTGCTGAGCAACTGCATCAGTTCGCAACCCGGCGTTGCATGCTACATACCGGACGATGAAGAGGGTCAGTATCAGGCGGTAAAAAACGCCTTGAAGCGCGGCTACCGGCGTCCGCTGTGCATCAGCCTGCCGCAAAGCAGCCTGGCCTGGGAGTGGCGTCAGCGCGGGTTGGTTCGCGCCCTCGCCGAGGTCCGCCTGTCGTTGGACGATATTGCCCAATACAACCTGTCGACCGACGATGCTTATCAGGAAACAATGGTCGCGCTGGAACAGCAATTGCGCGGCCCGGATGGCAAGCCGGCGTTTGACCTGCTTATCTGTGGCAACGACCGCATTGCGCTGGTCGCCTATCAATACCTGCTCAGCCGTGGCCTGCGCATTCCAGAGGACGTGGCGGTCCTTGGTTACGACAACATGATCGGGGTGGCCGAGTTGTTCTATCCGCCGCTGAGTACTGTGCAACTACCGTACTACGAGATGGGGCGTCGTGCTGCCGAGCACGTGATTCAACGTCGGGACGACCCCACGACCCACCGGGTTGCGTGCCCGCTCGTCGAGCGTGAGTCCTGGTGACGACGCTCAGATTGTTTGCCCAGGCCATGAGGGAGTGGGCGAGCCAAGGGCTGTGAACGATAGGCAAAATGAGTGAAGCCCGGGGTATAGGCCCCGGGCCCGCTACACTCACGGCATCTGCGGCAGTTCCTGAGGCCGCAGATCGAACACCAGCACCTCGGCATCCACGCCGTTGCTCAAGGTCAGCAGCTGTTCATCCCGAACCCGCACGCCATCGCCTTCCTGCAACGACATGCCGTTGAGTTCGACATTGCCCCGAGCCACGTGCACATAGGCGTAGCGGTTGGCGGCCAACTCCAGGCTGGCGCTTTCCTTGCCGTCAATCAGCGCGGCATAAACCCGTGCATCCTGACGCACGCTGAGCGAGCCGTTGGCCCCGTCAGGCGAGATGATCAGTTGCAGCCGGCCGCGTTTTTTCTGGGTACTGAAGTGCTCTTGCTGATAACGCGGCTTGGCGCCGCCGACGTCCGGCACGATCCAGATTTGCAGGAAGTGCACCGGCCGGTTTGCCGAGTGGTTGTACTCGCTATGCGCCACACCGCTGCCGGCGCTCATCAATTGCACATCGCCAGGGCGGATCACCGAACCGGTGCCGAGGGTGTCCTTGTGTTCCAGGGCGCCTTCGAGCACATAGGAGAAAATCTCCATGTCCCGATGTGGGTGTTGGCCGAACCCCTTGCCGGCGGCCACCCGGTCGTCGTTGATCACCAGCAGGTCGGAAAAACCCTGCTCCCGCGGGTTGCGGTAGTTGGCGAAGGAAAAGGTGTGGTACGACTTCAACCAACCGTGATTGGCCGCGCCACGCTCAGAAGCTTTGCGAAGGGTCAGCATGATGAGATCTCCTTTGGGGACGTGTATTCGTCCGAGTGAGGAGAAGGTTAATGTTTACCTTTGAGTGCAATAAGTAGGTGAAAACTGAAATACTGTCTCGCTCAGGTTGACAATTGTGTGGCGTGAATCACGTATTCTTAGTCGATGATCGCGCTACGCTTGCTCATACTGTTGAACAACGATGTGACGCTTCCATTTCTTTGATATCAGTGATTTCCAACCCATGAAAACAGTGGCAATGGTGCTGTTCCCGGACTTTCTTCTGCTCGACATGGCTGGGCCCATGGAGGTGTTTTCCATCGCCAATCGTTATCTGGACCCGGACGAGCACTATCAGCTGTCGATGATCGGCACCGAGCACGGTGCGCTGCGCGCTTCCAACGGTGTCCGGGTCCAGGCCGACTTGCATATCGACCAGGCGTGCGGGGACTATGACCTGTTGCTGGTACCTGGGGGCCCCGGGGCCTACAACGAAAAACATCCGCCGCTGCTCGCCTGGCTCCAGAACGCTGTGCGCCGGGCAACCGTCTATGGCTCGATTTGCACGGGGGCGTTCGTGCTGGGGAACGCGGGTCTACTGGATGGCTATCGCGTCACTACTCATTGGCACTATACGGAACGGTTGATCAAGGGTTTCCCCAAGGCGACGGTGGAGATCGACCAGATTTACGTCCAGGACCGCAACCTGATCACCTCTGGCGGCGTCACCGCTGGCATTGACCTGGCACTGGCGGTGGTCGCCCAGGATCATGGCAAGAAAGTCGCCCAGGACGTGGCCAAGGTGTTGCTGGTGGTGATGAAGCGCCAGGGCGGACAGGCGCAGTTCAGTCCGTTGACGGCTGCGGTGGCGCCGCAGGAAACCCCGGTGACCCGGGTGCAGAATCATCTGCTTGAACACCTCGATGAAGTTTTCAGCGTCGAACGCATGGCCAGCCTGGCGAATATGAGTGCACGGCATTTCGCCCGGATATTTGCCCGGGAAGTGCACATGACGCCGATGGCGTTTCTGCAAAACGCGCGTATCGACTGCGCCAGGCGCCTGTTGGAAACCAGCGACTTGCCGCTCAAGACCGTGGCCTACAAATGCGGCTTCGGCAGCGTGCGGCACATGCGTTTTCTGTTCAGTGAAAAACTGGGCTTGACCCCCACCCAGTACCGCGAACAGTCCAGCTAGAGCGTTCTTGTCCGTTCCACGCACCGCGATGGCCGTGACGCTCCCCCCATGGCGGTTGTACCGTCACCCATGCCTGCCAAGATATCCATGAACTTTTAGCCATGGAGCTGCGGGAACCTGGATAGACGGGCGCAATGGAAGAGGCAGTACCTTGGGCCGGGCCAGGTTTTCAGCATGTGAGCGTGCATGAACAGCCTCAGAGATTTAAATAGCGATGCGCCGTTGGGCTTCGGTCCCTATGTGTTCCACCTGGGGCAAAGATTGATTCTGGACGGTGAACGGCCGCTGCGCATGGGCGGGCGGGCACTGGATATTTTGCAGGTGCTGGTCGAGCGCGCCGGCAAGGTGGTCGGCAAGGACGAACTTATTGCGCTTGTCTGGCCCACCTCGGTGGTTGAGGAAATCAATCTGCGGGTGCACATCGCCGCCCTGCGTCGGGCCCTGGGTGACGGCCAGGAGGGACAACGCTACATCGTCAACATCCCCCAGCGCGGTTATGTCTTCATCGCCCCGGTGCAGCGGTTTGCGCGGGGCACGCCGATGGCGATCGACAGCCTGCACAAGCAACGGCATAACTTGCCCGCGCGACTGACATCGGTCACCGGTCGAGACTCGATGGTCGGCAGTGTGGTCCGGCAGTTGCCCGTTCGCCGTTTCATGACCCTGGTTGGCCCCGCCGGCATCGGCAAGAGCACGCTGGCCTTGCGTGTCGCTGAACTGTTGTTGCAGCACTACCGCGACGGTGTCTGGCTCATTGATCTGTCGCTCATCGACGATCCGGCGCGGCTTATCGAGCACCTGCTACACACCCTTGAACTGGACGGGGGGCTGGACGCCCTGATGCCATGGCATGCCTTGCTGGTGTTCGATAATTGCGAGCATCTGCTCGAAGGCTGTCGAACCCTGGTCGAGGCATTGCTGGTGTCGTCGCCACGGCTGTCGATCCTGGTCACCAGCCGCGAACCGCTCCGGGCATTGGCAGAAACCGTGCAGCCTGTGCCGCCCCTGGCCGTGCCGCCCGCGTCGGCGTTGCACAGTGTGGCGGAAGTCATGGGCTATTCGGCAGTGCAGCTGTTTGTCAGCCGGGCCCGGGCCTGTCAGCCAGCCTTTACCTTGCGCGAACGGGACCTCAAGGTCGTGCGCGAAATCTGCCGTCGACTCGACGGTTTGCCGTTGGCCATCGAGCTGGCCGCGGCGCAGATCGATGCGCTGGCACTGGTGGGGCTGCAAGCCCAGTTGGGCAACTGCCTGCAACTGCTGACGCAAGGTCGGCGCACCGCCGTTCCACGGCATCAAACCCTCAAATCCGCCCTGGAGTGGAGCTATCAGCGGCTCAGCCCGTTGGAGCAAACCGTGCTGCTGGGGCTGGCGGTGTTCAAAATGGCCGTTACGCTGGAGGTGGCCATCGGCGTCATCAGTTGTGTGGTGCTGCGCCCCACCAGTCTGGAGGACGTGGTGGAGCGACTGGCGCGCAAATCGCTGCTGTCGGTGGAGCAGGGGAATGGTATGACGCGTTACCGGCTTCTCAACACCACCCGCACCTTTGCCCTGGAAAAGCTTGAGCACAGCGGGTTGCTGCGGGTGTTTGAAACACGTTATGCGCGCTATTTCAGTCGGGCGCGTTGGGTGTCAAGCGGCCCGGTGTCGCTGCAGCTCGTCGAGCAACTGCCGGACTTTGGTTAGATCCGGCGTGGCAAAGCCTTCGGTGAACCGGGCGTAGATCGGCGCGAGCAACTCATGAGCTTGCTGGTAGTGCCCCTGGCGCTGCCAAAGCTGTGCCAGTGAGGTGGCACTGCGCAACTCCCAGGCCAGGGCACCTTGGGCTTTTGCCACGGCCAATGCCTTGAGCAAAACCGTCTCGGCCTCGCTCGCGCAGTTTGCCGTCAGCAGCGTATCGGCCCTGGCCCGCAGGATTTCCGCCGTGCTCCAGCCCGCCGTGCCGGCTTCGGCCCGTTCCAGCAAGGTGTCATCGATGCAGCTGGGGTCCAGCGTCACCATGATTTCCTTGATCAAGCCGCTGCTGGGTGGCGGTGGGGTATTCCGTTCGGCGCCCTCTATCACCAGGGCATAGTGCCTGGCCCAGGTGTAGAACAGCAGGACCGAATGCTTCTGTGCCTGCTCCAGCAGCAGTTGCAGGCGTTCGCTGGCGGTCCTGGTGTCGCCGTTGTAGTGGGCGATCAGACAGCCGGACAGCGCCAGGGTATAGCAGATGGACGTGCCGTGATCGATCTGGATCGCGATGTCCAGGGCTTGGCGAGCCGTGTGCCAGGCTTTTTCCGGATGGCCTTGCAACCAGAGGATCCGCGCCAGGATCGTCAGGGCGGCGACGCTCTGGTCGTATTGCACGCCGAAGCCGCAGGTGAAACGGTTGAGGTGCCCGCTCTGGGCCATGCGCTGGATGACTTGCTCGGCATTCTCGCGCGCCTGCCGCTGATCGCCGGCAAAGTGCAGGGCCAGCACCCGCAGGCGGTGGGTGCTGAGGGACATCGCGGCATGCGCTTCGCCGTGTAGTCCCAGTTGGTCGAACTGCTGGCTTTGCTCCAGGGCCTGTCGGTAGTTGCCGCAACTGAGGTTGACCGCCATGTGCCCGGACACCGCCTTGAGCTGGCCGACCACATCGTTGCACTGTTCGGCCAGAGCCCTGGCATGCACGAAGGCTTCGACCGTTTCTGTGCTGCCGCCCTGGGCGTGATAGCAGGAGCTGCCGAGGGCCAGCTTGAGGGCCATGCTCAAACGCGGGCACGGCTCGTCTGTGCTGGCAAGCAGCGCCAGGGCTTTACGCACGGAGGTACCGTGTTCCTTTAACAGTGACAGTTCCTGCCACAGTGGCGTGGAGGCCGCGGTCAGTCGGATTGCCAACAGCTGCGGGCCGTGGGCATTCAAGCCCCAGTCGAGCGCCGCGCGGATGTCTTCCAGGCTTCTGGCGTAACGCTCGATCCACAGCTCGGAGGGGGTTTGCTCCCAGTCCTCCTGGGCCTGATGCATCAGGGCCAGGCAACGCTCGGCGTGGCGCTCGCGGGTCGCCAGAGTTTCAGCGGCCTGGTCGAGTTTTTCCAGCGCATAGCTGCGGGTGGTGTCCAGCAGGCGATAAAATACCTCTTCGTCGCCGACCTCCACGTTCAACAAGGACTTGGCCACCAGTTGTGTGATCGAGGCAAAAACCACCTTGGATTCGATGTATTCGCCCACGATCACCGCCGCCGCCGACTCCAGGGTAAAACCGCCCCTGAATACCCCCAGCCGGCGCAGGCAGGCCTGCTCGCAGGGGGTGAGCAGCTCGAAGCTCCAGTCCAGTGTTGCACGCAAGGTCTGATGACGGCCCAGCGTCGCCTGGGAGCCTTGGGTCAGCAGGCGAAAGCTGCCTTGCAGTTGTGTCAGCAATCCATCGAGCCCGAGGTTGGCGACCTGCGCCGCAGCCAGTTCGAGCGCCAATGGAATGCCGTCCAGGCGCCGACAGATTTCAATCGCCAGGGGCAGTTCGGCATCGCTCAATTCGAAATGGTCGTGGCTGGCCATCGCCCGCTCGACGAACAATTGCAGGGCCGAAAAGCCCAGGGCCTGGGTGCGGTCCAGCACGGCGATGGGTGGTGGGCAGTCCAGCGATTCGAGGCGCTGCACGATTTCCCCTTCGGCTCGCAGGCTCTCCCGGCTGGTGGCCAGGATATGCACGTGTGGCGCGCTACGCAGGATGCTCTCGCAGAGCAGTGCAATGGCCTCGATCACATGTTCGCAGTTGTCGATGACCAGCAGCATCCGCCGTCCGCGCAGAAACGTGGCCAGGCAGCTCATCGGTTCATCGTCGTGCAGGGCCAGGCCCAGCAGCGTCGCCAGATGCGCGTTGATCATCAGTGGGTCATTGATCGGCGCCAGGTCCAGCAGCCGGATGCCGTCCTGGTAGTGACCGATCAATTGTTCGGCGACGCGCAGGGCCACCGTGGTCTTGCCGATGCCGCCGGGGCCGACCAGGGTGATGAAACGTTGGTTGGCCAGTTGCGTCACGACGCTCTCCACCAGCGCCTGGCGCCCGATCATGCGGGTGCGCCGCACCGGGAGGTTATGAGCGCTCGGCTCGGCTGAGTCGCTTTCCGGGCTTGCTCCGATGGACTCGACAGAGAACGGCGCGACAAAGCTGTAGCCCCGTTGAGCGACGGTGACGATGTAGCGCTGGCCGGCCTGGCCGTCACCGAGGGCCTTGCGCAGGGCGGCCATGTGCACCCGCAGGTTGGTGTCTTCGACCACGCTTTTGGGCCAGACCCGGGCGATCAGTTGCTGCTTGCTGACCACATTCCCGGCGTGCTCCAGCAGGATCAACAGAATGTCCATGGCGCGTCGACCCAGGCGCAGGGGTTGCTCGCCCTCCATGACCAGGCGTTGTCCAGGGTAGATCCGGTAGGGGCCGAAGTGCACGGCCTGCGCGGGGGAAAGGGTCAACGGTTCACTCCTGCTGTTTCTCAGATGGTCGGCCCTGCTGCTTCTGGTGGCAGAGGGTAGATAAGGACCCGGCACCCGGGCCTGAATCCTCCTCTCACGCGGTATCCGGACATGTTCCCAGGTTTTTTCGCCAGCGCAATGTGGTGGCGCGTTGACCTACGGCGGAGCGTCATCCCGTCACCACCGACAGGCGCCCTGTTTACGGGGCCTGCGCTAGCCAGCAGCGGGGTCGTGGCTTTTCACGCACCCTGGAAAATTAACAACGTTTAACTCGTCCTGTATCCGGTCTACGCCCAAAAATCCAATTCTTCAAGTTCAACGGAACGCCTCGGCCTTCTTGCAACAAAAAGGATCAACACGTCTGGAGGACGCCGGAATGAGCAATGTGGTGGTGGTCTATCACAGTGGCTATGGCCACACCCGGGTCATGGCCGAAGCGGTGGCCCAGGGGGTGGAGCGGCATTCGGGCAGTGTCTGCTGGCTGATTCCGGTCGAGGAAGTGGACGAACATTGGGAGCGCCTGCACCAGGCCGATGCGATCATCTTTGGTGCCCCGACCTACATGGGCAGCGCCTCGGCGTCCTTCAAGCGGTTTATGGAGGCCACCGCGTCGTTCTACCTGGCCCAGCCCTGGCGCGATAAACTCGCTGCCGGGTTCACCAATTCCGGCAGCCTGTGCGGCGACAAGCTCAACACCTTGCTGCAGATGGCCGTCTTCGCGGCCCAGCATTCGATGATCTGGGTCGGTCTCGACCTGCTGCCGGCGCGCTCCAGCACTGGCGTGTTCGATGGGCAATTGAATCGCCTGGGCAGTTCCCTGGGGGCCATGGCCCAGTCGAATGTCGAACAGTCTCCCGAGCATGCGCCACCTCCCGAAGACCGCTGCACTGCCGCGCGCCTGGGTGAGAGGGTGGCACGCCTGGCCGAACGCATGCGCCATCCGGCGCTTTGAATCAGCCAAGCACCCGGGGATCTGCTGGCGTTTCTCAACGGCTGATTGCAGTCGCGGGTTCGGCCGCACGCATGGACGATCTTTTGCTGCTGAGCGGGGCGGAGCTGACCGTTCGGCAGCGCCAGGCAAACGGGTTGATGCCTTCGCTGCGGGTGAAGATGTGGCAGAAGTGCGACTGATCGCAGAACCCGCATTCCAGGCTGATTTGAGTCAACGTCAGGTCGGTGTCCTGGATCAGTTGCTTGGCCCGTTCGATACGCTGGCGCCGAATCCAGTCCTGCGGCGACAGGCCGGTGCTGCACTTGAAGGCCCTGGAGAAATGACTGCGGGACAGGGCGCAGGCCCGAGCCAGCTCGGTCACTTCCAGTGTTTCACTGAGACCGTCGTGGATCAGCTTCTTGACCAGGCTTTCCCGCCAGGGAGAGAGGCCTCCCACGGTGGCTTTGCGCGTTTCAGTGGTTGCTGCGTGGCTGGCGTTGTACTGAATGTGGGCCATGGCATATATCCGTATTGGTGGGGATGCGCTGGCGTACTGCATGCTGGGCCAACAGCTTCCCGCCTTAGAAAACTGGTCTGCACAGAGGGCTTCATTCTTGGTCGCGGGGCACTGGCGCGCGAGTTAAACGTTGTTAATTCCTTCATCTGGCGAGGGGCCGAAACACCACCAGGACAGCACACCGCTGCAATTGTGACGGGCGTGTTCAAGTGCAACATGGGGTGCATGTGACGGTCCTTCAGGATCGCTTTGCCCATGGGAGTGTGCTGATGAACCGTAGCGACCTGCGCCGCGTCGACATGAATCTGCTGGTGATTTTCGAGGCCCTGATGTTCGAAAAGAACCTGACCCGCGTGGCAGAAAAACTGTTCATGGGACAACCGGCGGTGAGTGCCGCGCTGGGACGCCTGCGGGATTTGTTCGACGACCCGCTGCTGTTGCGCAACGGTCGCGGGATGGAGCCGACGGCGCGGGCGTTGGCGATTCTCAAGGAGCTGCAACCGGCAATGGACACCATCTCGGGTGCTGTCAGCCGGGCCAAGGCGTTTGATCCGGCGACGAGCTGCGAGGTGTTTCGCATCGGTCTTTCGGACGATGCCGAGTTCGGTTTGTTTCCGCCTTTGTTGGGGCAACTGCAGAAGGAGGCGCCGGGGATCGTTGTGGTGGTGCGCCGGGCCAATTATCTGCTGATGCCGTCCTTGCTGGCATCCGGGGAGATCTCCGTCGGGGTCAGTTACACCACCGAATTGCCGGCCAATGCCAAGCGTCGGAAGCTGCGCGATATTGCCTGCAAGGTGTTGCGCGGTGACGATCGGCCTGGTGAATTGACGCTCGATGAATACTGTCAGCGGCCCCACGCCATGGTGTCGTTTTCCGGCGACCTGAGCGGCAATATCGACCTTGACCTGGCCAAGGTCGGTCGTACCCGCCGCGTGGTGCTGGGGGTTCCGCAGTTCAGTGGCTTGCGAGCGATGCTCGCCGGGACCGAAATGATCGCCACGGTGCCCGACTACGCGGCTTGCGCATTGGTTGAAGGCTGTGCCTTGAGGGCGCAAGAACCGCCTTTTCCCATCGAGGCGGCGCAACTGTCGATGGCCTGGAGCGGCGTTCACGACAACGACCCGGCGGAGCGCTGGCTGCGTTCGCGAATCAGTCAGTACATGTCAGAGCCCCTGAACATCACATCCTCTTAGGCGTCACCGACGCATCGGGCTGGGTCAACGAAACCGTGCGGCGCCGGCGGCACGGGCGCCGATAAATGGGCTGTCAGAAAGCAGAAAAGCCGCTATAACGTGTTGACTGTCAACCAGAGAGTGACAATGAACCCGTTCGAAGACATGCGTATTTTTTGCCAGGTCATGGACTCCGGCAGCTTTACCGCGGCGGCGGATCAGTTGGGCCTGTCCAAGCAGTTTGTCAGCCGCCGGCTGATGCAACTGGAGGAGCGCCTGGGCGTGCGGCTGATCAATCGTTCGACCCGGCGGCTGGACATGACGCCTCTGGGGCAGAGTTATTACGAGTCGGCTTTGCGTCTGCTAGGTGAAGTCGAGCAAGTGGAGCAGGGCATCGCCGGCCAGACCGTCGAGCCCCGTGGCACCATTCGCTTGAGTGCACCGCTGTCGTTTGCCATGGCGCACTTGGGCGAAGTGTTGCCGGCATTCTTGCAACGCTATGGCGATGTCACGGTTGAAGTTGATCTCAGCGACCGTCCGGTCGATCTGCTGGGGGAGGGCTACGACCTGGCGTTGCGCATCGGGGTGCTGGAAGATTCGACGCTGATCGCTCGACGCATCGCTTCCATCCCGCGGGTGTATTGCGCCAGCCCGTCCTATCTGGCTGAGCGCGGCACCCCGGCCAGGCCCGAGGATTTGCAGGGTCATGACTGCCTGCCTTACGGCCACGGCCGGCAGGTGCAATGGCGTTTCGCCGGGCAGGGCAAGCCATTGATCATCAATGTCACGGGAAGGATGCGGGTCAACAATGGCGAGTTGCTCAAGGACGCAGCCGTCGCGGGCATGGGCATTACCTATCTGCCGACCTTCATTGTCGCTTCGGCCTTGAAGGATGGGCGGCTGGTATCGGTGCTGGATGACTTCTGCCCTGAGCCGCTGATGTTATCGGCGGTCTACCCGCAGCATCGCCAGAGGTCGCGGCCGGTGCAGGCGCTGATCGAGTTCCTGCGTGAATGGCTGGACCTGACCGTGACCCCAACCGCTCGTTGAATCGGGGCTTTGATCGGATCAGGCATCGCTACCGACTCACGTCTGTTCGGTAGCGCACAACGCACCGCACTGGATCAATGAAATCTGTCCGCGACTTCGTGCCGCTCCCCGCGCTCACTGCGAAACAGTTTATCGGCGGTCTTTTTCTGATCGGCCGAAAGTGTGCCGTACAGCACGCTGAATGAGGTGGCAAGCTTGCGCAGATTGTCCGCGTGCATCTGGGCCAGCCTGGCATAGGACTGCATCGCGTCATCGGCATTCAACGAGGGCAGCTTCTGCGCCTGATCCAGGTAGGCCTTATCGGTGGCATGGGCATTGTCACGCATGGTTTTCGCATAGGCCTCCCACTGGGCGGACTGCTTGTCGCTGATCTTCAGTTTGGTGTGCAGTTCGTTGATCCGCTTTTCTACCAGGTCTTCGTATTTCTTGGCGTGACGGGCGGCCACCTGTGAGACGGCGTCGGAGCTGCTCGCGGCCATCGTCTGTGTCGAGAAGGAGGCACTGAGGACGGCCAGCATCAACATGGCGGGCATGGCCGCTTTGAATGCGAAGTTTTTCATATTCGTCTATCCGGATCAGGGGGCGGCATCTATGTCTGCAACCTTACCACTAAGCGCGGCAGCGAACCGACGAACTGCCGGTGGCGTGTCATCGTTCTTTACCCGGCATTCAGGGATTTTGCTGTGCCAACCACACTTGCCCATGGCAATGAGAGCAGCCGCTAATCCGTTGCACTGGAGAACGATCACATGAAACGCACGAGCCTATGGATCCTGGTACTTTCTGGCGCCCTTCTGCTGGGGGGCTGTTGGCCTTACTGGCACGATGGCGGACACGGTGGCGGGCGTGAGCATGGCCGCTACTACGGTGACGAGCGAGGAGGGAGTCAGGAATATCGCGGGTAAATTCATGGCAACAGGGCGGATAGAGCCCCGCCCTGTTGCCCATGTGACTGGGGTAAGGCTGACCCCCAGGGTCAGCTGTTGAGTTTTGTCGGGTACGAATCCAGCAGTATCTTGTCCTGCAGGCCGGCCAGGATTTCCTTCAAGCGCGCAGCGCCCGATGGCGTCTTGTCCGTGCTGTCCGGGTGCAGCGCGCGTTCCAGCACATCCAGGAAACTCTGGGTTTTCGAGGAGCTGACGGGGAGCGTTTTCTGCTCTATCAGATGGCCCATCACGTATTTGGAAATCTGCGTCGATTGGCTGGCCGACTGGCTCACCGACGCTTGGGTCAACTCACCCTTTTCATAACCGATATTGGTTTGGCTGCTGGCTGTGTCGTTGACCCGATAGAACAGATAGTTCTGCGAGTCCGCGTGGTTGGTCAGCTTCAGCTTCTGGCCCGCGTACAGCGCCCTGTGGTAGCTGGCGTTCAGGTCCGATCGCTGGTCCTGCTCGATGGAACGGTTCTGCGGATCGCGGCCCTTGAGTCGAGTGGTTTGGGACAGGTTATAAGCGAAGGTATCCCGTTCGCTGGGACGCATCGGGTTGCTTGCCTGGGGTATCTGCGTCACCGACGCGGAGAAGTCCGCCAGGCCGGTCAACAGGTTGCGGTCGAGAGCGCTGGGTGCAAGTGGGTCGACGGTCGCCGGCGTACTTGCCGTGCGGGTCGCGGCATAGTTGCTGTTGAGGGTGGAGAACGCATCCTTGAACATCGACATCAAATCGCGGTCAGCGTTACCCCGGGCGGTGGCGGCATCGATCTGCTTGAGGTAGCTCTGGATCGCCTTGGCCTGTTGAGTGGCATTGCCGACAATCGCCTGGTTCTTCAAGTCCACGGACATTTGCAGATCGCCCGAAGGCCCACTCATGCGTACCGAGCGTTGCTGGCCATCGGATTGGAACTCCAGGGTCTGGACGTTCTTGTCATCGAGTTTGAGCTTGGTGCTCAGGTCGACCGACGAAAATACCTTCGAGTCGAACTGGGTCAGGGCATCCAGCTTCAGCTGGGGCGTCTCGGCGGTCAAACCGTCGATCGCGGTCTGGAAACCGTTGGCCATCTTGGCCAGGGCCGCGCTCTCTTCATCCGTGAGGTCGCCGCCTTCCACTTGGGCCTGCACGGCCATTCCACTGTCCTGGTTCGCCATGCTCAAGGTCACGGTTTTACCGCTGGCGGTCTTGATGGTCAGGCTGATCGTGCTGTCGGCATTGCTGCTGTGCAGCCTGGTTTGCGCGGCGGCAACCTCGGCGGCGTTGAGCGGCTTGAGGCCGGTCGACTGGACCACCGTTTGCGAGATGTCCTTTTTAGTGTCGGCCAGCTGCATCAGCAGCGCCGCACCCAGGCCGGCAAAACGGGCGGAGTTGGACTTGCTGGCGAGGTTGCCGCCCATCGTGAACGACACCCTGTCCAGTGGAGTTCTTTCCCAGACGGGCGTCGGCGCGGCGTCAGGCAAGGCTCCGCGGGCATTGTAGGTGTTGATTTCGACCACATTGGTCTGGCCGAGAATCACGCTGGAGGCGGGCGCGGAAATGGCCGCGGTCGCTTCGGCAGGCTGTACGCCCGCCGGCAGATTACCAACAAGCTGGGAAGGGCTCAGCGTCAAGGCGCTGATCGACGATATCCCTGTCATGGAACCTCCTGAGGCAAGATAATTATTCTATGTACAGGAGTGTATCGACGTTGACACAAATAACTTGAGGGCGGCGGCGGCAGATCGGAAATGTGTTGTCCAGTGTGCTGAGGCCCTGTGATGGCGGGGCTCAGGCGCTTGTCCCCGGATGCCGTGTCGCCATCGTGATCGACTAGAGTCCGCCGGCTCGCGGAAATGGCTGTTGTTCCTGGCATTTCAGATCTTGCCGCCAGGCCCGCAGTCCATAGATCGCCAGCACCACGAAGCCGGCGTACAGCGCTGCCGTCAGTTGCAGGTCCTTGAACAGGAACAGGCCGACGTAGATCACGTCCAGCACGATCCACAGCCACCAGCTGGCGACATACTTGCGTGCCGCCCAGACGCTGGCCACCAGGCTGAAGGTGGTGAGCGCGGCGTCGACCCAAGGCACTGCCGCATCGGTAAACCGCACCATCAGGGCCCCCAGCAGCGCCGCGCCCAGGGCTCCGCCAAGCAGGCCAAGCAGGCCTTCGCGCAAGGACAATCGGGCGACATGGACCTTGCCCTCGCTCAGCCCGCCCTGGCTCCAGCGCCACCAGCCATACCCCTGCAACACGGCGAAGACGCCTTGCAGCAAGGTATCGGAATACAGCTTGGCGTCGTAGAAAATCCAGGCGTAGAGCAGCACCGCAACGACGCTGACCGGCCAGCACCAGCGGATGCGCCGGGCGGTCAGCCAGACGCCGAGGACATTGACCAGGACAGCAATGATTTCAAGTGTGGACATGCGGGGAGGTCTCGACGGAAGCAATAGCGGCGTCTCGTGCCCAAGTGCGGGCGAGAGGCCGGCGTAGTTTGGTGTCGGATTCGATACTTATCAACGAATTACCGCAACATCTTCTGAACTGGCCTTTCCGGGTCGAAAAAAGTCATGAAACATTTTGAATATATTTCATGCTGGACAAATTGACGCCACTGAAATAGCGCCATAGTATCGCCGCCGGTTGATGGCATAACGCTATCTTGCGGGCGCCTGTCGCGCCTCCGTTGCATTGAGATCCCGACATGGACGTTCGTCAGTTTGCCTTCCTGGCTCGCCAGCCTTCTGCTGCCCTGAAAAACCGTGAGCACTTCCTTGGCCTGCCCAAGCGCGGGTTGGCGTTCATTCTGGCGAACGCGATGTTCTGGCAACCGTTGCTGGCCCAGGCGGATGGGATCGTGGTCAACGCGCCGGGGACGACGCTCGGTCAAGCGGGTAATGGCGTGCCCATCGTCAATATCGCCGCGCCGAATGCCCAGGGGCTGTCGCACAACCAGTTCAGCGACTACAACGTCGGGGCCAACGGGGTCATCCTCAACAACTCAACGAATAGAACCCAGTCCACTCAACTGGGCGGGATCATTCTCGGCAACCCGAATTTCAATGGTGTTGCGGCCAACGTCATTCTCAACGAAGTGAATGGTGGCAGTCCGAGCCAGTTGCGCGGCTACACCGAGGTGGCGGGGCAGTCAGCCCATGTGATCGTGGCCAACCCGTATGGCATCAGTTGTAACGGCTGTGGCTTTATCAACACCCCGCAAGCGACGCTGACCACCGGCAAGGCAGTGATTACCAACGGTCAGGTCACGGGTTATCAGGTTGACCAGGGCAGCGTGTCCATCGACGGCGCCGGTCTCAACGCCAGCAATATCGACCAGTTCGAAATCATCACCCGTGCCGCGACCATCAATGCGCAGATCAATGCCAAGCAACTGACCGTTATCGCCGGGCGTAACGATGTCGACGCCCGCACGCTCAGCGCCACGGCGCGTGCCGACGACGGCAGCACCAAGCCACAAGTGGCCATCGACTCCTCTGCACTGGGTGGCATGTACGCCGGCGCCATCAAGCTGGTGGGTACCGAAGCCGGGGTCGGGGTAAAACTGGCCGGCAATCTGGCGGCCAGCGGCGGTGATATCCAGCTCGATGCCAACGGCCAACTGAGCATGGTCCAGGCCACCGGCAGTGGCGCCGTCAATGTGAAGGCCGCCAGCCTGGATGCCCAAGGTCCGGTCTACGCCGGCAGCAGCTTGAGCGTGCTGACCACGGGTGACCTGAATAGCCAGAACAACCTGGCGGCCAGGGACAATATCACCCTCGGCAGCGGCGGCCAGTTGACCAACCACGGCATCATCGAGGCCGGGGTCAACGCCGACAACACGCGCAACAGCACGGGTGATATCAGCGTCACGGCGCAGAACTTCAGCAACACCGGCCAGAGCGTTATCGCCAGTCGCGACTTGAGCGTCACCGTCACGCAAACCCTGGGCAACCAGGGCGGTACCTTGAGCGGGCAGCGGCAAGCCACTGTCACCGCAGGGACGCTCGACAACCAGAACAAAGGTCGGGTCCTCAGCGCTGACCAGCTGAACCTGACCGTTGATACGGCGCTCAACGGCCTGGGTGGCCTGATCAACAGCTCGACCGCGCTTACGGCGACCTTGGGCCATCTGCTCAACAGTAACGGCCAGCTCAGCACTGATGGCACGCTCAACCTGACGGTCGATAACCTTGAGAACGGCGTCGGCACGATCTCCAGCAAGGGCGATCTTGTCGCGACGGTCCGGACCTTTGGCAATCAGGCGGGCGTACTGGTCAGTCAAGGCAATCTGAACCTCAGTGGTGACAACCTCGACAATACACACGCCGGTCTGATCGGGGGCGTCAAAGGCACCACCCTCAAGGTCGGCCAAATCGATAACCGTGGCGGCGAGCTGTCCAGCACCCAGGCTGTGACCCTGGTGGGCCAGCAGCTCAACAATGACGACAACGGCAAGGTCCTGGCCGACAACGATCTGCATGTGAGCGTCGCCGCCGTCACCAACCGCAATGGCGGCCAATTACTCGGCAAGGCGGGTACCACAACACTCAATGGCAGCAGCCTGGACAACAGCGGCGGTACGCTCAGCGGCAAATCGGCTTTGGTCATTACCTTGGACGGCGCCCTGGCCAACCTCCAGGGCCTGATCGCCAGTGACGGCAGCCTGAGTGTCAATGCCGGCAGTCTCGACAACAGCAGCGGCAATCTGTCCAGCGGTACTGCCCTGACAGTCACCACCACCGGTGCCGTCACCAACCAGGGCGGCAAGATTGCGACTGCCCAGATTATCGGGCTGCTTTCTGCGTCTTTGGCGGGTGGCGATGCTGCTACGGGAAGCATGATTGGCGGGGCTGGGGAGAAGTACAACGCGCAAGGACATCACACCCCACAAGAAGACGTAGACCATGAATTAAGAAAAGAGTTGGGTGAGCACCTTCCTGTTCAGGAGCAAGAGGACCTTGGGGATGAGACGATTAAGGTCGACCCAGGACTCAGCCCAGGTATTGGCTTAGGGATAGGGGGCTTCTGGGTGGGGGGAAAGGAGGGAGCGGGGCAAAATCGGGCGTACCCGGAGAGGATTTCACCCCCAACCCTAACATAACGATTCCCTACGCTCGTCCTCCAGACGCTGGCCCAGGAGCAGATCAGAGGGCTTCTGTGCAAGGGCGACCTTGTGTTGATTGCGGAGCAATAACAAGTCGTCAGGTTGCTGACCACATTGATCCATTAGTAGTGCAGTATTATAGGGACGGAGCGGTCGACTCGCAGGCTCAAAGGTCGCTCAACGCCGTCCAGCCCCACTGTCCAAGTTGTTCGGCAAGCCAGGGCGGACAGCTAGGAGCATTTGGCAAGGCTATGAGAAAATATTTTGGATTTTGACTATGAAAGAAAATATAGAAGCGGTACAGCGGGCAGTTTGTTCAAGGTTGGGTGTGGAATTTTTTGGATGTGATCTGAATCATAAAGTTGGAATATCCCTTAACGTTAAGGATGGGGTACGTCCGTTGAACGGCATGCGAATTAAACCCGAGCTTGGAACGTGTGGCTGGTATATATGGGCTGGAGAGGTACTTTCTGATGCTTCAGATTTTTTTGCTCCTTTGCATGTCTCGCACGTTGAAAATTGGGAGCCCCTGCTTCTCCCATACTTGGGGCTTCCACCTGGATCAAGGTTTCTCATCACGGAACAATACGAGGATGTCTGGTTCGACTCCAAGCTTCTCAGTATCTGACTGGTGATCGATAAGTGTCAGGGAATCTTATCTGGCCCTGAAAAGCCCGATTGGCCTCGCCGTTTGCCAAATACAATTAGGGCCTGGCAGGAAACGGATTGGGCTGCATCTGCCGTCTAGCGCGGGAGGGGGCGCCGAGTCGATATGAACCAAACTGGCGCTGACCTAGTTTTCCGGGCAGGGACTGAAGACTTCTGTGACCGCCACTGAAGAGAAGTAGGGTATTTTCTTACCCTGAGCGATATCGGTGGAATCACGACCGCTTCCAGGGCCAGCTGATTTAAGGTCAGGATAACCTCTTTCGGGCTACTTCGGATCGGATGCACATCCTCTCCAGCACATCCAACAGTGAGTAATCCCCCGGCATGGTGTCAGTCACGCAGCTTACTGGTAGGGACGGCATCGTCAGGGATATACTAAAAATTCCTGGTGACTACCAAGGTAAAGAGGGGGTTTTTGAGTTCATTAAAGAGCCCGATGGTTCTATAAATCATCGTCTATTTAGGCCTAGTCGAGGAGAGTAAATTTTGGCGGGTTTTTGGTCAGAAGAAATTGATGCAATTTTAGGTGTGGGGGATTCGTTAGAATCCATAGGTGTGCGCAATTGGGCACTTACCGCTGTGCAGGCAATAGAAGCTATTGCTCGTCTATCTAGTGCGGGCGTGGCTATTTTGGGGGGGGATGTTTATAGTCTGGAGTCGGGTTGTATCGAACAAAACTACGATAGCTGGTTTTGCAATAAAAATAATTTCGAATCCGAAGCGGACTTTGTTGTTCGGAGTGCTTTGAAAGCTAAGGAGTATATAGAGCGTTATGATGTTTCGAAGGGGGGTATTCTTTTTGCGTTAGTGCCGGTGGCATGAAATTGATCGAAATGGTAGATGTTGGTCGTGAGTAACGTTGATACAAAGCCTGATTGAATGCTTGTTTGAAGTGCTTGCATTGTAGGTGGCGAAAAAAAGAACGGATTTGTTTGTTTTTTCTATAATCGTCAGGAGTCATGTGGTATCTGATCGGAAAGTCCGCTTAACTCTCGATAAGCCAAGTTTTCGCGCTTCCGTATATGTCATGTGCTGTCTAATGTTCGTCGGCTGCAAGGAGTAATAATGGTCACTTGGTGGCGTATCAATAACGGCAAAAAAACTGGGTCAGTCGAAGTGGATAAGCTGAAGCGATCTTGCCAATCCAAGGGCGCTGGTTCAAAAAACATTCTGTGGAACGAAAGCATGGATCCTTGGCGGCCTCGGGATAAAGTATCGGAGCCGTACGACTTAAAGGCAGCAGATTCTCCGTCTTTATTATGGAGCACCGATCCTGGCAGGCCTGGTGATTCCTCCGCAACTCGCTGGCCTCGGTTTTTCGCTCGTATTTTTGACACGTGGTGGGAGGCGGGGCTCACAATCTTAGTATTGGGCGCTGTATTAGGTAGTTGCTCCACAAATTTCGTTGAGTGGATCCATAAGACAGGAGCGAATCCGCTGTTCAGTATACTATGTCTCCCGATTGCAATGTTATTGGATGCTTTGTTGTATCGGGTGTTCGGAAACACCCCCGGTAAGGCTTGGCTTGGACTAAAGGTTGAAACGTCCGCTGCAAAGTCGCTAAACTTTCTTCAGTATCTCAACCGAAATTTTTCAATATGGGCCAGCGCGTTCGCTTTCGGAGTTCCTTTCGTCAATCTATTTACAATGGCGAACCAAGCGCACAGGCTTAGGGGGGGGCATCAAACTAGCTATGATGAGTCCTTGAATTTTCGAGTGCGCTCAAAACCTTTAACCTGGGTACGTAAAATTACTTTTGGTTTTGCCTTTGTAGGCGTTTACGGAGGCATAACATTATTTAGCTCTATGGATCAAGCTACCCAGCGTGAAGTGCTACAACACATCATGCAGAGGAGCTACTATTGGGAAAATCCACTTACTAAACTTAGAGCAAAGCTTGATTCGCGTTGGAAGTTTTCTGCTCGGGTGAATGGTGGTGGCCACCAAGTGTATGAGTTTTCCGAACGAACTGGTCATGCCGTAGTCGTTTTTGCTATGCAACAACAGGCAGGTTCTACCCTGGATGAATATGTGCGTGCATTCCAAAAAAATGCGGTGACCTA
The DNA here is from genome assembly GCF_023242315.1 of Pseudomonas sp. MWU13-2105. GTDB lineage: Bacteria > Pseudomonadota > Gammaproteobacteria > Pseudomonadales > Pseudomonadaceae > Aquipseudomonas. Next base: position 35,268 of record NZ_JALLIY010000005.1, on the reverse strand, counting down.
TATGAGCTTCTCGGGTGGCGGTCGTTTTTTCGAAAAAGAAAAATACCCATATTGGCAAGGTTATGGTGGGATGGTTAAGGATGGAGGTTCCCGACTTAAAGTCAAGATAGTCCAGTCTGGCTCGTGCTTTTGGCGAGTTGTAATAATCCAAGAAATGCCCTACGACTATACAGATGTGTTAGTGGGGGAACTCCAGATTGCACTTTGGAATACGGTGAAGTAGTCCCAGAATCTCTATGTCGCAGAGTGTTGTGCGATAGAGGGGGTGAACAATTTTTCATATTTATAGCGTTAAATCAGTGCGTGGATTTTGCACGGTCTTTCTGGAAAGTATCTCACGAGTAGGTAATTTTTATGTCTCTGCGCCATCTTCTTCTATGTCTAATCGCATCCACCCTTGTCGCATCCTGCGCTACGCCGTTGACTCCTGAACAACAAAAGGCACAGGACATTGAAACCGCCAAAGCCCTCGACTATTTCACACGCCCCGTGGAGTTGACTGACGATGGTGGACATTCAGCCGGTTATACAAAACTCCTATTTAGACGATTCGGAAGTGGCTTCATTCTTTCCTACTACAGTAAGGAAAAAATCCGCCCTCTCTACTCCGAGAGGGTCACGGAATGCGTCGGCCGCGTCGACCCTTCGCCAACCATTGACTGCAAATTGTATAACGGCTTCAACAGCAGGCTCGGATTTACCTATACCGTTGCATCTGAAGACACCATAGTGACGGATCCAGCGTTGATTCCATTACAGCGCCACATAAATGTAAAGAAGGGGGATTTAATTGTAGAAACGCGCCACTCCCCGCAGAGCTGGCGATTTGCAGGACGGTTTCTTGGGGAGTGATCTCTGTCCTTGCTTAACAACGTGTTGTCCTTAACGAGGGGTAAGACTTGGGTCTTCGCTTTATGGCACGAGGCGCAGCCCCGCAGCCCTCAATCAGTACGAGCGTGAAAAGAGGACAAATTTATTTAATTTCGTTGAGGGCCGCCCAGGAATCAGCAGTAAACGTTGTCTGGTGCGGGATGATGGCACCTAGTCGATATGAAACAGACCGGCGGCGCCTTAGTTTTTCGGGCAGGGATTGAAGACTTCCGTGACCGCCGTTGAAGAGAAGTAGGGTATTTTCGTACCCGGGACAGTACCTGCAGAGTAGGACTTTTTTCCGGTGTCGCGGACATAGCTCTTATCGGAACCCATTGCGCTTGGCTGGTTCTGGCCGATCAGGTAATCCAGAAACTGGATTTTTATTGGGGTGTTGAGATGCCCGTTGGCGGTCATCGGGATGATCTGTGTGGCACCAGCTTGTGTGAAGGCAAAGAAGCTCTCGGCGGCTTCGCGGCCACGGAAGGTCTTGATGCAGAGTACATCGCTGGTGCGCAGGGTGATGAAGCGTTGATAGCTACCGCCTGAATAAGTGCTCAGTATCAAGCCATCGCTGGCAAGGATTCCCAAGCCTTGCACGGCCCTGCACTGTCCGTCGCCACCATGATCCGAACCATAGGGCAGGTAGCACCAGTTGGTTTGGCTCAGGGCCTGCATCGAACCCTGGGGAATCTTCAGGTCGTGCTCAATCTGTCTCAGGGCTTCAGGTGTTTGATAAGGAATGCTGCAGCCGGTGAGCATCCAACCAAGTAGAACGTAGAACAGGCCATAGGGGCGCATAAAGTCTCCATAACGGGGTAATTGAATAAAAATGGCTATAAGTACACAGCGTCTCACCTTTGCGCCATGACCTTCAGAGCTCTAATTTGTGCTTGATGGAAAATTCGTATCTTTCAACTACCGATTGGAGTTCTAAGTCTTTCTATTGCGTCCTTACATCCATACTGGGCGGCTTTTTGAAGGTAGTGGAGTCTCTCCTGCTTCAGGCTCTGTCTAGACATTTGAGTGGCAAGAGACATGTAGAGATTGGCGCGAGTGTCTTTCTCATCAAGCGAGACGATTGCATCGCTATCTCGGACCCCATGAAACATGTCACAGATCGCCATAATTGTTGATTGCGGGTAATACTTGCGAAGTGAGTTTTCATCATTTGGTAAGGCGTCGATCAGTGAACGGAATTCAGTTGTTTTGACATCATCAAAGCAATACATGAGCATCTGTGTACCTGCTGGGGCAAACCCGTGGCTCAGACTGGATTTTAGCAGCGTACAGATTTTATCAACGACTTTTTCACGAGGTTCAAATCGCGAAGAAATCCAGGCCAGGCGGTACTGCGCGGCTGGATTGCCTTCATCAGCTGATTGTTTGAGTAGAGGGATTCCTTTATTTAAAAGTGATGTCAATCGTTCCCGATATTGTTTCTTTTGATCCTCGGAAGGTTTCGTTTCAGAAGAGCGACGACCGTACTTTCTGAAAAAATCGTTGTCTTCTTTGTCGATCTCATCAAGGTAAGGTAATGCCTTAAAATATAGCGCTTCGCTTTCGGAGGTGATTTTGAAACTCTCGGCGTTTGCACCAACTGTGGAGAAAAGTAGAAATATTAATGCGAGGCGCTTGATGTTGACTCTTACCACGAGGCCGTCCTTTGCTACGGTAATACATATGGTGTTCAATGATAGCATAAAGCCATGAATTGGCGCATGAAAGATGACGCGTTGTAGGCGTTCGAATAGGCCGTTTTTTGTGCCTCCAGGCGCAGCCCAGCAACCCTCAATCAGCACACGAAATAGCCTTCCGAAAAAACTCATATTTCCCACACGCTTCAGGCATGGGAGAATATTGCGTGCGCCAAACGTCAGGGCTACAGTTCGACTGTCGCTGCAAATTCAGCGACATCGGGTTTTGCAGCCCGGCTCGAAAAGGCGCACAGCGCCGCGTAAGCGGCATTTTTACGCTCGTGTTATGGCGAGCTGTGCGCAGGAGGCTTCGGCCTGCCGGTTCCTTTTCCCGGTCTGCAAACCTGTGTACGGCTCGCCACCTTTCGTTTTGCAGCGTGGGTGACGAACTTCCATTCATGAAAAGGAGCGTCACCATGACTAAGAAGATCACCCCCGATCCGCCGATTGTTAGCAAAACCCTCAGTACCGCTGACAGAAGCATCTACCTGCGTAAACTCTCAGATAACCCATCCAACGGGCCTGAGTCAGTCCCGATCAATCCCCCTCGATTGCTCGATACCCTCGCGTTCACTTGCGCCAAACCCGTCATCCCCGAAGCCCCCTACAAACCCACGCTGTTCGCCATCCAGCCGGGCATCAACGCCCAAGACGCGCTGAGCTACGTTTCGAACCTGCTCGAAACGGCTGAACTCAATGGCGACGAAATCAGCCTGCATACCAACCCCGTCGAGCGGGCGTTGTTCTGGGGCATGCTGCATTCGGTGGAGGTGGCGCGTGCAGTGGTGGACGCCTTGCTTGAGGGCGCGGCCCCGTCCAATCAGCTGTCCTCACGCAGTGGACAACCTGTCGATTGATTGAGGCAATGAGCAAATAAATCTGCTCCCGTTTCTCCAGTGTGTGTGTCTTGTAGTGGGGTTATTTGTCAGTTCGAACAGAAATTTCCCGGTGTGAAGGTTAACGTGACAACAGGTAAACGCTGATGATAAGTAGTATGCGAGAGATTTTTTCTGAATTGGAGCAGAAGAACTAAAAAGGGGGACGGATTTATTTGATTTTGTCGGTGGGTGCCAAGGGTCGGCAGTGAATAAACAGAAAATAAATCCGTCCCGAATGGCACTTACTTAACGGCTAACTGACTGATATAGCTGCAAAAAATGAAAAAGGGTTGGTCTTGGTCTACGGTGATAGTTGCGAACACACACCGATCAAGCAAGGACACAGCCCGAGTGAATCGTAGACGCCAAATCGTCCGGCATCAACAGCAACGTATGCGCCAGCACGCCACGAACAGCAATGCTCATGCTTTCTTCAAGCTGCTCACCAATCCAGAGCTACTGCGGGGTATCGAGTCGTCGATACCCAAGCATCGCCAGCGGCTATTCCCGCCGACCGAAACACTGTCGATGTTTTTTTGGGCCCAGGCGATGAGCGCCGATCGGTCCTGCCAGAATGCCGTGAATGATTTGTCTATCAAACGCTCCTGCGAGGGTTTGAAATCCAACAGCATTCATACCGGCGCTTACTGCAAAGCCAGAGCGCGGTTGCCGGTGGAGATGGTTTCAACCTTGTTGCGCTCCACGGGGTCATCAATGAGCAACCAGGCTCCGTCGTCATGGCGTTGGAGGGGGCGGCCTGTGCGCCTCGTGGACGGCACCACGGTCACCCTGCCGGATACACCGGCCAACCAAGAAGCCTACCCGCAATCTCGTGGGCAAAAAGCCGGGCTGGGCTTTCCCATCTGCCGGTTGGTGGGAATCGTTTTTCTCGCCAGCGGTGCTGTTTTGGATGCCTCGTTGGGACGTTTTCGCGGTAAAGGAGGCGATGAGCAGACTCTGCTGATGAGACTGTATTTCAGCACGTTTGGGGGCTTGTTCGGAGTTTCCTTAGCGGCACTGGCATCACACGCTGATGAAATTATTTCCGTTTTTTCAATGATGGCTCATTGCCTTTTGTCGAGCGCTGCCGATAACGGTTCGTTGGACTCATCAAAAAATGGAGATACACAATGTTCAAGCAGTTCATCTTCACCGCTTTGCTGGCACTGACCGCCCTTACCGCTGGCTGCGCTTCGGTAAAAATGGCTGACGACAACCAGGACGCTCAAGCCAAGACGTTTCAGGTCAGCCCCGACAAAGCCAACATCTACGTTTATCGCAACGAAAGCATGGGCGCCGGCGTGAAAATGCCCGTCGCGCTCAACGGCAAGCCAGTAGGGCAGACCGTTGCCAAGTCTTACCTGATGCTCTCTGTCCCGGCGGGCCAGCAGACGTTGGTGTCTTCGGCAGAAAACGATTCCGAGTTGAAACTTACGGCTGAAGCCGGCAAGAACTATTTTGTCTGGCAGGAAGTGAAAGTAGGTTTCATCAAGGCCCGCAACAATCTGCAAGTTGTCGACGACAAAACCGGCCGTGCCGGTGTCAGCGAAAGCAAGTTGATCCAGGCTCAGTAAGGTTCCGGTCGCTCCCGCTTGCAGTGCGGGAGCGATTCAATCAAGCGCTTATCCCGCCTCGCAGATGTACCTCGGAAAAGGGGACGCATTTGATTGGCACTTAACTCTCTTCGGATGCCTGCTTTCCTGACATCCTCCGTTGCTGATCGACGTGTTTTCATCAGTATGGGGTAAGGCTTGGGTCTTCGCTTTAGCGCGCGCGGCTCAGTAGCGCTCAATCAATACGCGAAATGGACTGCCGAAAAAACTCATATTTCCCACATGCTTCAGGCGTGGGAGAATATTGCGTGCGCCAAACGCCAGGACTACAGTTCCGCTGTCGCTGCAAATTCAGCGACGCGGGTTTTGCAGCCCGGTTTCGAAGAAGGCGCACAGCGCCGCGTATGCGGTATTTTTATGCTCGTGTTATGGCGAGCTGTGCGCAGGAGGCTTCGGCCTGCCGGTTCCTTCTTCCCGGTCTGCAAACCTGTGTACGGCTCGCCACCTTTCGTTTTGCAGCCTGAGATGACGAGCTTCATTCTTAAGAAGAAGGAGCGTCACCATGTCAAAGAAGATCACCCCCGATCCGCCGGCCGTTCGTAAAACCCTCAGTACCGCCGACAGAAGCCTGTACTTGCGCAAACTCTCCGATGAGCCTGAGCCGGTCCCGACCAATCCCCCTCGATTACTCGACACCCTCGCGTTCACCTGCTCCAAACCCGTCACCCCCGAAGCCCCGTACAAACCCACGCTGTTCGCCATCCAACCGGGCGTCAATGCCCATGACGCACTGATCTACGTTTCGAATCTGCTCGAAACGGCTGAACTCAATGGCGACGAAATCAGCCTGCATACCAACCCCGTCGAGCGGGCGTTGTTCTGGGGCATGCTGCATTCGGTGGAGGTGGCGCGTGCAGTGGTGGACGCCTTGCTTGAGTGTGCGGCCCCATCCAATCAGCTGTCCTCACGCAGTGGACAAACTGTCGATTGATTGAGGCTGTGAGCAAATAAATCTGCTCCCGTTTCCCCACTCAGAGAGATCAAGTATTTGGCTGCTTGATCTCTTTTTCGTTTAAGGCCAACGCAAATCTTGCTGCCTTCCTTGTACCCGCCAATTCACGTACGCTTTGAAGATCGTTCAACTCTGTATTAGACGCAATGAGCATTGCGTAAGACTCAGGCAAGACAGCCCGGTCGAGATTTATTGCAGACGAAGAATCATTCTAAGGGAACTAGAACATGTCATCCGCCAAGAGCGTCATCAGCAGCAATCGAGACGCCTGGAACGCCTCCGCCGACCACCACAGAACCAGCCGCGCCTGGACGACTCTCCTCGAATCAGTCGGCATGCCGGACTTTTCATGCCTGGATGCAACCCTGACCGAGCGCTTGCGTGAGGTCGGTATCGCCGGCAAGGACGTTATCCAACTGGGCTGCAACAACGGCCGCGAATCACTTTCGTTATTTGCCTTGGGCGCCCGAACCGTCGTGGGGCTGGACCAGGCCTCGGCCTTTCTGGATCAGGCCCGCGAGCTGACGGCACGCTCCCCCCATACACCGACATTCGTCGAATCCGATGTGCATGAGTTACCGGCCGATCTTCACGAAAGTTTCGATATCGCCCTGATCACCATCGGCGTCCTGAACTGGATGCCAGACATCAAGGCATTCTTCGTCCACGCAGCGAAGACGCTCAGGCCGGGCGGCACGCTGGTGATCTACGAAACACATCCCTTTCTGGAGATGCTGGACCCCGAGTCTACCGACCGGTGGAGAATCTCCAGCTCCTACTTCCAGACCGGCCCAATCGTTGAAGACAAAACCATCGTCTACGAAGGCCAAGCCGAGGCCAACGGCATCAGCAGCTACTGGCATCCTCATACCCTGGCTGAAATCATCACCGGCACGATCAGTGCCGGTTTGCGCATCAGTCATTTTTCGGAGTACCCGCACTCCAACCGGGAAGAGATCTATGACATCTATGAAGACGGCTATTGGGCTGTGCCAATGTGTTACACCCTGACGGGCATCAAGATGTAGCGAGGATGAAGCAACCGGTAGACATGCAACACTCCAATAAAAAACAAGGATCCGTTCATGACGTTCAATCTCCCCCGCACCGTATTGGCCACCACCCTCGGCCTGGCGCTCGCCTGCGGTTTCACCGCACCGGCCTGGAGCGCCGAACCCCATAAACAAATCCAGGCCGACGCCGAACAGTACAAGGCCGAAGCCCTGAAGTTGCTGGAACGCCTGGTCAATATCGATTCGGGTTCCGGCTACGAGCCGGGCCTGACCCAGGTACGCGATATCACCGTTGATGAGCTGAAAAAACTCGGCGCGACCATTGAACTGGTGCCCGACGCACACGCCCGTAACAGCCACGTACTCGCTACCTTCAAGGGCACCGGCAAGGCCAAAATCCTGTTGATGGCGCATATGGACACCGTGTTCAAGGAAGGCTCGGCAAGCGAGCGTCCATTCCAGATCAAGGACGGTCGCGCCTACGGCCCTGGCGTAATGGATGACAAGGGCGGCATCGTCGCCGGGATCTATGCCCTCAAAGTGCTGAAGAACCAGAACTTCCAGGACTACGCGCAAATCACCTTCCTGCTCGACGCCAGCGAGGAAACCGGCTCGGAGATCGCCTCCGAACTGATCCGGAACACCGCCAAGGCCCACGACGTGACCCTGAACCTGGAACCCGGTCGTCCGGCCGATGGCCTGGTGGTCTGGCGCAAGGGCAGCGCCACCGCAGTAGTCGAGATCAAGGGCAAGGCCGCGCACGCCGGCGTGGCACCGGAGTTGGGACGCAACGCGGCCATGGAAGCAGCCCACCAGATCCTGCAACTGAGCAAGTTGGGCGATGAAGAGAAGAAGACCACCATCAACTTCACCGTGCTCAAGGCCGGGGACCGGATCAATGTGATCCCTGACCAGGCCACCGCCAAGGCCGATGTGCGGGCGGCATTGCCGGAGGAGTTCGATCGGATCGAGAAGGACCTGGCACGGGTTTCGGCCAACAAGCTGATTCCGGAAACCGAGGTCAAGACCAGCCTGTTGCGCGGTTTGCCGCCGATGCCGGAAACCGCCGAGTCGGATGCGCTGGTGACCATCGCCCAGGGGATCTACGGTGAACTGGGCCGCAAGCTGACTATCGAGGGCAGCGGCGGGGCGGCGGATGCCAGCCTGTCGGCGGGCGTGGGCACGCCGACGCTGGATGGCTTCGGCATTGTCGGCGGTAATATCCATACCCCCGAGGAATACGCCGAGGTGGAAAGCGTGTCGCCCCGGATCTATCTGCTGAGCCGCATGATCATGGAACTGGCCAAGCGCTAGGGCCTGGTTTTGTCAGATCGTTCCCGCAACGCCGGGAACGATCTGAGCGCAGGTTGCCCCCAACTTTGCATCAGCCCGCCTGGGTATAACGTTCGATAGTGGGCTGTTCTCGATGCTCCACCGTCTGCCTGAATACTCAGCCAGAGACGTGCAGTACTGATGCCAGCGCGCTCCAGTCTTACAGCAAGATCTGGGCTGATGGGGGCATGCCCATGAAGGAACTCCGTTCAGTGGTAGTCCAAGTAGTTGACCAATTCGACGTCCGTTCCTACGAAACGGAAGATTACACGCCAGTTGGCGGTCACGGTGATTGGCCAGAGTCCTGACATTTCACCTTCTAGCGCGTGTAGCCTCCAACCAGGAAGGTTCACATCATCTGGATGTCTCTGCCCGGTTTAGCGCGAGCAATACGCCGGATAATCGCTTTGCCTGGTCCGGGCTGATACCGCTGGTTGAGCCGCTTTCGAAAAAAAAACGAAGGACTTTGCCTCAATCGACAAAGATGATCTTCGACACCAGGTCCGCGCTGTTCTTGGCCTGCATCTTTTTCATCAGGCGGGCGCGATGGACTTCCACGGTCCGGTGGGAAATCGCCAGTTTCCTGGCCACTTCCTTGCAGGTCAGGCCATTGACGATATGCATCGACACCTCCCGTTCCCGCGGCGTGAGGTCCACCGTGCTGTGATGCGCCCGGTCCAGGCGCTCGAAATGCCAGACCATCAGCTTGAACGGATCGTCCGGGGTCAGGGTATAGCCCTGGGACCTGGCCCAGAACACCTCGCCGTTCTTGTGCTGCATAAAGCGTTCATCGGCGTAGGAGCCGCTCTTGCTGCGGCGCAGCCAGTTGCGGCTGCGATTGCCGATGGTCTTGTAGTCCGCCTGGGACGGGTAGATCAGCAGGGTCGACTGCCCCACCAGCTCTTCGCGCGGGTAGCCGAACAATTCCAGGAAGGCCTCGTTGCAATCGAGCATCACGCGGTTGCCGGTGATCAATTGCGCTGCGGGCGAGACCATGAATGCCAGGCGCTGAAGGTCTTTCAGTTGTTGCGTGAAGACGGTCATTGGCATCCTGCCTCAAGGTAAGTCCGATACTGGCGATTTTCGGCCCGCAGTCACTACGTACCCTCGTACGTAATTGTACTAACTGGCGAGTGCTACCTGCGGTGCGCCATTGTAAGCAAAGCCTGATCCATGCCAAGAAGAAAATCACCATGATTCATGATTGTGTCTCCATCGTTGCGGCCGGCCACTCGCGTTTTGGCCGCTTAGACGGTTCCACCCTGGAAGATCTGATCGTTCAAGTGACCCGCCAGGCGCTGACGGACGCCGCGATCGACGCGGCGCAGATCGATGCACTGTTCCTCGGGCATTTCAATTCGGGCATGGTCGCGGACGGTTTCGCCAGCTCGTTGCTGCTGCAAGCCGACCCGGGGCTGCGTTTCAAGCCCGCCACCCGCTGTGAAAACGCCTGTGCTTCGGGCTCGGCGGCGATTCAGGCGGGGATCAACGCGATTCTCTCCGGTTCCGCCGAGTTGGTGCTGGTGGTGGGGGCCGAGAAGATGACGGCCAACTCTACGGCCGAAGTCACCCGGGCCCTGGCCGGTGCCGGCTACCAGAACGACAGCGAGGAGGCGGGGCTGAGTTTTCCGCAACTGTTCGGCCTCGCCGCGCAGCAGTACCGCGAGCGTTACCACTGCCCGATGGCGTCCATGGCCGCGATTGCCTCGAAGAACCACGCCAATGCCATGGCCAACCCCCTGGCGCAGATGCACCGGGTGATGGATTTCGAGCACTGCAACAATGTCTCCCAGTGCAACCCGCTGGTCGCGCCGTCGCTGCGCCTGACCGATTGTTCGCTGATCAGCGACGGCGCGGCGGCCATTGTCCTGGCTTCGGCCAAGCGCGCCCGGCAGTTTCGACGCGAAGTGCGGATCCGCTCGACGGCGCAGGTCAACGATATCCTGCCCATCGCGCGCCGCGACATCCTCGCCTTCGAAGGGCCGCAGCGGGCGATCCACGCGGCCCTGCGTGGCGCCAGTGTGACCCTCGGCGACCTTGGGTTTGCCGAGGTCCACGACTGTTTCACCATCGCCGAGCTGTTGATCTACGAAGCCATGGGCCTGGCGCCCAAGGGCGAGGGGCATCGCGCCCTGGATGACGGCACCGTGCGCCCGGGCGGGCGCCTGCCGGTGAATCTTTCCGGCGGGCTCAAGGCCAAGGGCCATCCGGTGGGCGCGACCGGCGTCTCGATGCATGCCCTGGCTTTCCGGCAACTGACTGGCGAGCCCATCGGCCTGGCCGCGGCGAACCCCGAGTTCGGCCTGGTGTTCAACATGGGCGGCATGGCGGTCGCCAACTACGCCTCGGTTCTCCAGGCACGCAGGAGCTGAGCATGAATATCGCCAACTGGCTGGACGATGCGGGCCAGCGGTGCCCGGAGCGTCCCGCCTTGTTCGAAGGGGCACGGCAAGTCGCCAACTATGGCGCCTTTGTCGCCTTGGTCCGGCACCGGGCCGGGTACCTGATCGAGGAGCACGGGATCGTCCCCGGCGAGCGTGTCGCGCTGTTCATGAAGAACTGTTGCGAGTATCTCGAGTTGCTCTACGCCATCTGGTGGATCGGCGCGGTGGCGGTGCCGATCAATTGCAAGCTGCACGCCGCCGAGGCCGGCTGGATCGCCGGCAATGCCCAGGCGCGGCTGATTTTCACCGATGGCGGCCAGGTGTTCGCGCCCGGACTCTTGCCCCAGGACTGCCTGGAGCTGGATCGGGAGGACATGGGCTCGTTTGCCTCGATCGCTTCGGCGGCCCCGGTCACGCCTTGTCCGCGGCAAGCCGACGACCTTGCCTGGCTGTTCTACACCTCCGGCACCACCGGCCGCTCCAAGGGCGTGATGCTCAGTCATGGCAACCTGACGGCCATGTCGCTGTGTTATCCGTTGGATGTCGATCCGGTCAGCGCCGAGGATGCGGTGGTCTATGCGGCGCCGATGTCCCATGGCGCCGGCCTCTACAACTTTATCCATGTGCGCCGTGCCGCACGGCATGTGGTTCCGGAATCCCGTGGTTTCAAGGCCGACGAGTTGTTCGCGCTGGCGAGCGGATTGGGCCATGTCAGCTTGTTCGCCGCGCCGACCATGCTCAAGCGCATGGTCGAGCAGGCGCGCCGGCAGGGCTACGGCGGCGAGGGCATCAAGACCATCGTCTATGGCGGCGCGCCGATGTACCTGGCGGACCTTGAGGATGCGCTGGACACCTTCGGTCCGCGACTGGTGCAGATCTATGGCCAGGGCGAGAGCCCGATGACCATCAGCGCCTTGTCCCGCGAGTTGATCGCCGATCGCCAGAACCCCGACTGGGCCTTGCTGGCCGCGTCCGTGGGCCGTGCCCAGTCGTGTGTGGAAATCCGTATTCTCGACCCCGGGCTCCGGCCGCTACCGCCGGGGCAGATGGGCGAAATCGCCGTGCGTGGCGCCACTGTCATGCACGGCTATTGGCGCAACGAGTTGGCGACGCAGCAGACCCTGGTGGATGGCTGGCTGCTGACCGGTGACGTGGGTTTTATCGACGACGCCGGCTACCTGACGCTGACCGACCGCTCCAAGGATGTGATCATCTCCGGCGGCTGCAACGTCTACCCGCGAGAAGTCGAGGAGGTGCTGGCACAACACCCGGGGGTCTTCGAAGTCTGCGTGGTCGGCGAACCGGATACACAGTGGGGCGAATCGGTGGTAGCGTTCGTCGTTGCGCGCATGGCCGGGACGCTCGATGAGTCGTCCCTCAATGCCTGGTTCATCGAGCGCATGGCCTCGTTCAAGAAACCGAAGAAGTACGTGTTTCGCAGCGAGCTGCCAAGGAACAGCTATGGCAAGATCCTCAAGACCGAGCTACGCCTCTGGTTGAAGACCAGCGCCAATGACACCCGTGTTCCCTGAATACCCTTTTTACGGATAGCCATCAGACAGGAGTCCCTTTCATGGGCATGCCACACAAAGACCCGGCCCGGCAACGGCGCCGGGCGTTTATCGGTGCGACCTCCGGCCACTTGATCGAGTGGTACGACTACGGTGTCTACGGTTTTCTCGCCGTCTATATCGGCAAGTCGTTCTTCGTCTCCGACGACCCCACCACCAGCCTGTTGGCCAGTTTCGCCGCCTTTGCCCTGAGCTTTTTCATCCGCCCCTTGGGTGGTTTGTTCTTCGGGCCGCTGGCGGACAAGATCGGCCGGCGCAAGACTTTGATCACCGTGCTGGTGATGATGGCCGGTTCCACCTGCCTGCTGGGGCTGTTGCCGACCTATGCGACGCTGGGGATCGCCGCGCCGATCCTGCTGGTGTTGATTCGCTGCGTGCAGGGTTTTTCCGCCGGCGGCGAGATCGGTACCATCACCAGTTTCATCTCCGAGTATGCAGGGCCCGGGCGGCGCGGTTTTGCCACTTGCTGGTTGATGGTGACCGCGGTGCTCGGCTTGCTCCTGGGCGGGGCGGTGGCCAACGGCATGACCTGGACCTTGGGCGCCGAACTGATGCAGGACTGGGGCTGGCGTATTCCGTTCCTGCTGGCGGCGCCCCTCGGCCTTATCTCGATGTACATCCGCCTGAAGCTCGAAGACAGCCCCGAGTTCCTCGCCTTGCTGCGCGCCGGGCAGACCTCGAAGGCGCCGCTGCGCGAGGTCTGGCAATGGAAGCGGGCGATTGCCCTGGTGTTCTTTATCATCACCCTGCACAGCTCGATCTTTTACCTGGTGCTGACCTTTGCCTCGACCTACATGTCGAGCATTCTCAAGTTCGACAGTGGCACGACCTTGCTCTATGTCTTCACCGCCAGCTTCTCGGCGGCCTTCGTCATGCCGTTCGGCGGCGCATTCACCGATCGCTACGGGCGCAAGCCGTTCCTGCTGGTGGTGGGCACCTTGGCGACCCTGGCGATGTACTGGCTATTCAAGTCGGCACCAAGCGCGACGGCGGCGTCGTTTTTCTGGCCGCTGATGGCGGTGGCGATCCTGTTCGGGCTTTATGCTTCGTCGACCTACGCACTGATGAGCGAGCTGCTGCCCACGCGCATCCGATCGACCGGTATCGCGGTGGCGTACAACATCCCGGTGGCGGTCTTCGGTGGCAGCGCACCGCTGATTTCCACCGGGTTGATCAAGCTGACCGGGGACATTACCTCGCCCTGGTACTTCTATGTCGGCACCGGGGTGGTCTCGCTGATCGCGCTGGTGCTGTTGCGTGAGCGGGACTTTGTTGCCAGCGCCAGTCCGGCCCAGGCTCGGCAGGTCATGCCAGGTGCAGGTGCAATGCCCGTCAGCCAATGAGCTCTTGAGAGCGCCAGCTCCTACAGGGCCGTGTTCAACCCTGATTGGCCGGCAGCGCCTCCCGGGGCGCGAGGATCAGGTCCCGGGCGGAGTAGAAACCCTGTACCAGACGGTTCTTGGCCCGGTACTCGCACAACACCAGCAAGGTGTCGGTGAGAGGGGCGGTGGTCTCGCCATGCGTGACCACCATTATCTTGCCGCCCGAGCGAAGGCGTACACGTGCCCCAGGTTCGAATGTGCCCATCTTCAGTGATCTCGCAAGGTTACAAGGTTTTGGCTGTCCGTTCCGTCCAACCCCCGCCGAGCGCCTTGTACAGATTGACCTCGGCGGTCAGTTGGGACAAACGGTCGGTGATCAGGGTCTGCTGGGCGCTGAACAGTGAGCGCTGGGCATCGAGAAAGGTCAGGCTGTTGTCGACGCCGATGCGATAGCGGCGCTCCGCCAGGCGGTAATATTCCTGGTTGGCCTGCACCAGATCGTTCTGCGCCTTCAGTTGATTCTTGTAGGTCTGGCGTGCCGCCAGGCCATCGGAAACTTCCTGGAAGGCGGTCTGGATCGATTTCTCGTACTGCGAAACGCGGATGTCCTTCTGGATCTTCGAGTAATCCAGGCTCGCCTGCAGGCTGCCGGCATTGAAAATCGGGATATTGATCTGCGGTTGAAACAACCAGCCCCCCGAACCGCCCTTGAACAGCCCGGACAGTTCATTGCTGGAAGTGCCCGCGTTGGCGGTCAGGGTGATGCTCGGGAAAAACGCCGCCCGCGCCGCACCGATGCTGGCATTGGCCGACTGCAACTGATATTCGGCCTGGAGAATGTCCGGGCGCCGCTGCAGCAGGTCCGAAGGCAGGCCGGCCGGCACTTCGGCGAACCAGTCGGCGGCCAATGGACGGCCGGACGGAGTGTCCGCGACCGCGGTGCCTACCAGCAAGGTCAGGTTGTTGAGGTCCTGGGCGACCTGGCGCTGAAAGGTCGCCAGGCTCGTCCGCGCGCTTTCCACCGACGTGCGCGATTGGGCCAGGGCCAGGGATGAGGCGGTGCCGACTTGTTGGCTGCGTTCGGTCAGGCGCAGGCTTTTCTCGTAGGAATTGAGCGTGTCCTGGGTCAACGCCAGCAGTTCCTGGTCGGCGCGCCAGGTCAGGTAGGCGTTGGCGACACTGGCCACCAGGCTCAACTGGGTACTGCGGCGTGCTTCTTCGCTGGACAGGTAGGTCAGCGAGGCCTGGTCACTGAGGGCGCGGATCCGGCCGAACAAGTCCAGTTCATAGGCACTGATCCCCAGTGTCGCCGAGTAGCTGCCACTGGTCACCGCGCTGCCGGTTTGTGTAATGCTTGCCGGTTGGCGCTGGCGGGTGCCGGTGCCATTGGCGCTGATCGCCGGGAACAGGTCGGCGCGCTGGATGCGGTATTGCGCCTGATAGGCCTCGACATTGAGGGCCGCCACGCGCAAATCGCGGTTGTTGAGTACAGCGCTTTCGATCAGTTGTTGCAGTGTCGGATCGCGGAACAGCTCGCGCCAGCCGACGTCCGCGGCCAGCGCAGCGGACTGGGCCGGGGCGTAGGCGGGCGTCTGTGGATACTGTGCGGCGACCGGCGCGGCGGGGCGCTGGTAGTCGGGGATCAGCGAGCAGCCGCTCAAGGCAAAGGCCATGGCCAGCCATGGGCTCAGGGATTTGTTCATTATGCTCCTATCATCCACTTGGCCAACCCATGTCGCCCGCTGACACCCAGCTTGGCCGCGGAACGCTTGAGGTAGGTTTCGATGGAACTGTTCTTGACGCAGAGTTTTTCTGCGATCTCAGGTACTGTGCCGCCGGCAAGCAGTCCCAGGCAGACCTCCTTTTCCCGCACTGAGAGCGTGACTTCGCAGGCATTCAAACGCTCGTTGAACTCGCGTTGCAGTTGCGTCTGTTCCAGGGCAACCAGGCTGCGCGCGGTTGTCCCGCCAGGGCTTTTCACACTGGATTGGCGATGGGCACGGGCGTGCCGTTCGGCCAGGGGCAACAAGGTCTCGGAGAGGTATTTCAAAAAGGACAGCTCTTGCAGGGAGTAGTCGCGATCGACCCGCGGACGGTGCAACGAGATCACGCAGCAACGATTGGCCTTGCGCGAAATCAGACTGCACTGATGGGACGTGCCGAGGCAGTTGTTGTCCTTCTCGTTTTTCATCCGTGCATTGAGGTGGATCAGCAGCGCGTCTTCCACCTCCAGCACCCGCTTGACCAGGGGATGGTCGTTGCGGTGCTTGGCATTGGTCGGGCACACCGCGTGCATCTGCGGGCTCAACTCGGCACCCGCGGCGCCCAGCAGTTGCACATCGACCACCGCCGCCTGGCCGTCGTCGACGGTCCATTCGCTGAGTTCGACCCGGCTGACCGCCACCGAGGCGTTGATCAACTGATGCATATTGCTCAGAAACGTTTCGTTTCCGACGCTGGAAACCAGTTTTCCCAGTTCCAGGTAAATGTGGGATTTCTCTACATCTTTGGCAGTCACTTGTTGAGTCATATGCTGATCCTGCATATCAGAAGTAGCTTGCAATTCTGTCGTCGGGGGATACGAAGTCCGTCCGTCCCCCCGGGACGCTCAAACCATTTCTAGCCTTGATATCTGGAAGGTCAGATATCACCTGTGAATCCATTCACAAAAAACGATTCAGTCTGGAGTGATAATTAAGCTCAGTTGTGTAGGAGAAGTCTGTAGTGGAAAACAGGGACATCCTACGCCGCCAAATCGGCGCTGTTGAGCTGACGCTGGTATTTTTGAGAATGAAAAGCGTTTATCCGTCCGTTTCATGACTGGGCACTCGTCTTCAACGCCTGGGAAATGGCCTGGCCCAGCGCGCTGACATAGGGCGCCTTGACCAGTGTGTTGTGGCTGCCGGGCAACGCCGTGTGGCTGATCGGCGCGTCGAGCAGGGCGCTCCAGCCCAGCAGCGGGTCACTGCGTTCCTGTCCGCTGGCGGTAAACAGCGTCACCTTGAGCGGCGCGGGTGGGCTGACATAGGCACCGACGGCCAGGCGAGTCGCATAGGCCACCGTGAGGTGGCTGCGCAACAGGCCGGCATCGACGTCCCGGGGCAGTTCCTCTGGCAGCAGTTGGTAGGCCATGCACAGTGCCAGCATCGCCTCGATGGCGTTTTCCTGCGCCAGTTCGCTCAGTTGTCGGCGTACCTCGGGCTCGACCTGCTCGGGCAGCCAGGCCATCAGGAATTGCCCTTCGCTCAAGGACTCCGCAGCGGCGGGCCCGGGGCGGGCCGAGGCGTCAATGATGCCGAGGAACTCCAGTTGCTCGCCGCCGGCTTGCAGCTGACGGGCCATTTCATAGGCGATCAGGCCGCCGGCCGACCAGCCGGCGATCCGGTAAGGCCCTTGTGGCTGGACCTGGCGAATCGCCGCGAGGTAACGCGTGGCCATGGCCGCCACTTCGAACAACGGCGTTTCTCCAGCGCCCAGGCCGCTGGCGGCGAGGCCGTAGACCGGTAGCTGGGGGTCGAGCACCGGGGCCAGGTCGCGGACATATTGCACTTCGCCACCCAGCGGATGGACCAGGAACAGCGGTCGTTGCGAGCCTGTGCGGCGGACCGGCACCAGGTTGCTGTGCTGGCCGGGGCGGGCCTGGCCGTCCAGGGCCCGGGCGAAACCGGCGATGGTCGGTTCGACGAACAGATCGCGCACCGCGATCGGCTTGCCGAGCACCTTGCGCAAGCGCGAGGCCATCTGCACCGCCATCAGCGAAATACCGCCGAGGCTGAAGAAGTCGTCATGTCGACTGATCTGTTCCAGCTTGAACAAGTCCTTCCAGAGGTTGGCGATGGCGATTTCGGTGTCACCCTGGGGCGCTTCGTAAGGCAGTGCCTCGGGCGGCTGTTCTGCAATGGCGGCGGGGGCGACCTCGGCATTGGCCGCGCGCGGCAGTCTCGGGGTGTTCTCCAGCACTTGGCCGATCGACTGCTGTGCGTCGCTCACCAGGTTCTCCAGGACCTTGGCAAACAGCCCGGCGATGGCCAGCACGGTTTCGCTGTCGAACAGATCGCTGGCGTATTGCAGGCTGCCGCCGATGCGTTCGCCGGTGTCGACCAGCGAAAGCGACAGGTCGAACTGGGTGGTGCGGTGCGCGCTGTCGAGCGACTCGACTTGCAGGCCGGGCAGTTGCAACGGTGCCGGTGGCGTGTTGTCCAGGCTCAGCATCACCTGGAACAGCGGGCTGTGGCTCATGCTGCGGGTCGGCTGCAAGGCACTGACCACTTGCTCGAACGGTAGGTCCTGATGGCTGTAGGCGGCCAGTGTCAGGTCCTTGATCTGCCCGAGCAGCTCGGCGACCCGGCTGTCGCGGCCGCTGGCGACACGCAGCGCCAGGGTGTTGGCGAAGAAGCCGATCAACGGCTCCAGCTCCGGACGTTGGCGGTTGGCGACCGGGGTGCCGATCACCACGTCGGCCTGGCCGCTGAGGTGGCTCATCAGCACCGACCAGCCGGCCAGCAGCACCATGAACAGCGTGCTGCCCTGGGCCTGGCTGAAGGCTCGCAGATCGGTACTGAGGGCTGGTGAGAAGGCGCAGTTGACGATTCCGCCGGCATAGCTCTGGATGGCCGGACGCGGGCGATCCAGTGGCAGGTTCAGCAGGCTCGGCGCGCCTTCCAGGTGCCGGCGCCAGAAGTCGACCTGGGCTTGCAGCGCCGGGCCGTCGAGGGATTGCCGCTGCCAGGCGGCGTAATCCACGTATTGCAGGGCCAGGGCCGGAAACGGGTCTTTGTGACCCTGGCTGAACGCGCTGTACAGCACGCTCACCTCATGGGCCAGGACACTGTTGGACCAGCCGTCGGAGACGATGTGATGCAGGGTGATCAGCAGCACATGTTCCTCGTCGGCCATCTGCAGCAGCTGGCCGCGCAACAGCGGGCCCTGGTTCAGGTCGAATAGCTGCGTGGCGTTGTCCTGGCCGAGACGGGCCAGGGTCGCCGCACGCTCATCGGCCGGCAGTTTGCGCAGGTCCTGCTGCAGCAGTGGGAAGCGGGTATCGGCCGGGGCGATTTTTTGCAGCGGTTCGCCGTCCACCAGTTCAAAGCGCGTGCGCAGGGTTTCGTGGCGCGCCACCAGGCGATCGAGGGTGGCGTGCAAGGCGGCCTTGTCCAGCGTGCCGCTCAGGCGCAAGGCCATCGGCAGGTGGTAGGCGGCGCCGGCGGCGTGATCCAGGTGATCGAGGAACCACAGGCGTTGCTGGGAGAACGACAGCGGCAGGCGGCCCGAGCGGTTGGCCAGGGGAATCGACTGCGCCTCGCTCGGCGCCGTGGCGTTGACCAGCGCGGCCAGGCCACGCACGGTCGGTGCGTCGAACAGCTCGCGCAGGGTGATCCGCGCGCCGAGCTTGCGCCGTAGCCGCGAGAGCAACTGCACGGCCAACAGCGAATGGCCGCCGAGTTCGAGGAAGCCGTCGTTGCGCCCGACCTGATCCAGGTGCAGCAAGCCTTTCCAGATCTCGGCGATGGCCACTTCGGTGTCGCCTTGCGGCGCCTCGTAGGCCTTGCTGGCCAGGGCGTCCTGGCCGGGGGCGGGCAGGGCGCGGCGGTCGAGCTTGCCGTTGGCGGTCAGCGGCAGGGCATCCAGATGGACGAAGGCGCTGGGCACCATGTACTCGGGCAGGTGCTTGAGCAATTCGCCGCGCAGGTGTTCGGCCGGCACCGGCTCGCCGCAGACATAGGCGACCAGGCGCTGGTTGTCCGAGTCGCCCTGGCTGTCGTCGCGGGCGATCACTACGGCTTCGCGGATACCCGGAACCGCCAGCAAGGCGTTTTCGATTTCACCCAGTTCGATCCGGAAACCACGGATCTTCACCTGGAAGTCGTTACGGCCCAGGTACTCCAGGGTGCCGTCGGCCAGCCAGCGGCCGAGGTCGCCGGTCTTGTACAGGCGCGCGTTTGCGACTTGAGAGAAGCGGTCAACGATGAAACGCTCGGCGCTCAGCTCGTCGCGATTGAGGTAACCACGAGCCACACCGGCACCGCCGATATGGATTTCCCCGGCCACGCCCAACGGTGCCGGTTCGCCACGGACATCGAGGACATGCACCTGGACATTGGCGATCGGCCGGCCGATGCTCGGTTTTTCGCCGAGATCGCGGATCAGGTCGATGGTGGCGTCGACCGTGCATTCGGTCGGGCCGTACATGTTGTAGAAGTGAATGGTCGGGCAGTTGCGCAGCTTCTCCCAGGTGCTGGCATTGATCGCTTCACCGCCCAGCAGCACGCTGATCGGCTGGTAGCTGCGGCGTTCCAGCAGGCCGGCGCAGAGCAGGGTATCGAGCTGCGATGGAGTGGAGTCGAAGGCATGCACCTGATGGGCTTCGAGGAAGTCCAGCAGTTCGCTGCCGCTGGCACGGATCAGTTGCGGGATGATCACCAGCTTGTGCCCGGAAAACAGCTGCGAGATGCCCTTGATCGACATGTCGAAAAAGAAACCGGCGTTGAGGGCCACGGTGGCTGGTGTCGGGCAATGCTGGTGGGTGGTGCGGGTCAGCACGTTCCAGAAGTTGAACACCGAACGGTGTTCGACCATCACGCCCTTGGACTGGCCGGTGGAGCCGGAGGTGTAGATCACATAGGCCAGGTTTTCCGCTGTCAGTCCCGGGACTGTCGGGTTGTTATCGAAGGCGTCGTCGTCTGCGGCACGCAGTGATTCGGCGGTATCGAGCAGCAACAGCGGCGTGTCGCCAGCCGGCAGGGTGAGTGCGGTCTGAGTCAACAAGGCTCGTGGTTGGCTGTCCCGCAGCATGAAGGCCATGCGGTCGGCGGGATGCGCCGGGTCGATCGGCACATAGGCGGCACCGGCCTTGAGTACGCCGAGCAACCCGACAATCATGTCCAGGCTGCGCTCGGCGCAGATGGCCACGCGCTCATCCGGTTGCACGCCGAGGGCCAGCAGTTGCCGGGCCAGATGGTTGGCGCGACGGTTGAGCTGGCGATAGCTCAGTTGGCGGTCTTCGCAGACCAGGGCGATAGCCTCGGGATTGGCGCGAACCTGGGTTTCGAACAAGGCGTGGATCGGCTCTGCCGGAGCAAACCCGGTGGCGGTGTTGTTGAAGCGGTTGAGCAGCAATTGCCGCTCGGCTTCGGGCAGCACTTGCAGGCTGCTGGCCGGACGTGCCGGGTCTTGCTCAAGCGCCTCGACCAATTCGGCAACGGCCTGGCCCAGATAGGCGGCGATACGCTGCGGATCGATACCGCTGATGGACTGTGCGGTCAGCGAGAAACCGCTGGCCACGTTGGCCACGGCAATCTCGATCGGGTAGTTGGTGCGGGTTTCCGAGGCGATGAAGTGGATACCTTCATGCTCGCCCATGTCCTCGACGTTCTCCCCGGAGGCATTCACCAGGTCGCCGTGACGGCAGTTGAGGATCACCGTGAACAGCGGCAACGACGCATCCACCGCGCTGCAGCGCTGGGCCAGGGCCAACGGCGCCTGCTCGTGGGTCAGCAGCTCACTGAGCTGCTGGTAGGCGTCCTGGACGATATCGGCCACGCTATGGTGTTGCAGGCGAATACGCATCGGCAGGGTGTTGATGAACATCCCCAGCGCATGGTCGGCACCGGTGGTGCCCTGGGAGCGCCCGGACAGCACGGTACCGAAGATTCCGTCGTCGCGCCCGCTGGTGGCCGCGACCACCAGGCCCCAGGCCGCATGGAACAATACCGAGGTCGGCACGCCCTGGGCGCGCGCGGTGCGATAGACCCGGGCGCTGAGATCTTCGCTCAGGTGCTGCACCGCCCGCTGGATCCCGGCGCCGTTGCCGCGCACATCGAGCACGCCATACGGCGCGGTGGTGGCGTCGACATCGGCCAGCAGGCGGCGGAAGTAGGCCTCGTGCTCGGCCTGGGAGACGCTGGCGGCCTGGGCGATGAAGTTGCGGTAGGGCTGCGACGGCGGCAGGCTCTCGGCCTGGCCGGCCAGCACCGCCTGGATCTCCAGCATGATCAGGCGCAGGGTGACGTTGTCGCTGACCAGGTGGTGGTCGAGCAATGCCAGCAGCCACTGTTCGCGCTGGGCATCGTAGGTGACGTGCGCGGCGATCAGCGGTGCCTGTTGCAGGTCCAGGCGCAGATGATGGGTATCGGTGCGCTCGCGCAACTTCTGCAAGGCGTCTTCACCGGGCGCGGTGTCGAGGTTGATCACCGGCAGTTGGGCCCGGCGATGGACCACCTGCACTGGTTGCGGCAGGCCATGCCAGCGCAGGGCGGTACGCAGGATGTCATGGCGGTTGATCACCACCTGCACGGCGGCGAGGAAGTTGTCGAGCAGTGCGCGAGTGCTGAAGGTCACTACGGTGCGCATCAGGTAGGCGTCGCCTTCGGCCTGCAACAGGTGGTGGAAGAGGATGCCTTCCTGCAGGGACGACAGTGGGTAGATGTCCTGCACGTTGGCGGCGCCACCGTGAACATCGGCGACGATCTGTTCGATTTCCTGCTGGCTCAGCGTCACCAGTGGCAGCATCTGCGGGGTCAGCGCGGTGCAATCGGCCGGGATCAGGTTGGCCGGCACCACCCGTTCGGCGCTGCTGCCGCCGGCGAGGACGGTGGCCATGGCTTGCAGGGTCGGTGCCGAGAACACGGTGCGCACATCCAGTTGCAGGCCGGCCTGGCGCAGGCGCTCGATCAGGCTGATGACCAGGAAGGAGTGACCGCCGAGTTCGAAGAAGTGATCCTGGCGCCCGACCCGCTCAACGCCGAGCAATTCCTGCCAGGCGCAGGCCAGGGTGGTTTCGATCGCTCCCAGCGGTGCTTCGTAGTGGCGGCTGACGGCGGCGGACAGGTCCGGTGCCGGCAGGGCCGCGCGGTCGAGCTTGCCGTTGGTGGTCAGCGGCCAGGCCTCAAGGGGCACGAAGGCGCTCGGCAGCATATGTTCGGCCAGCACGCTGGCCAGTTGGCTGCGCAGGGCCGAGGACGCGGGAGCACTGCCGTCTTCGGCGATCAGGTAGGCCACCAGGCGTTTGTCGCCGGGCTGGTCCTCACGGACGATCACCAGGGCTTCGCGGACTTCGGCGCAGGCCAGCAATTGCGCCTCGATCTCACCCAGCTCGATACGGAAGCCGCGGATCTTGATCTGCGAGTCGTTGCGGCCGACGTAGACCACGCCGCCATCGGCGCGGTAGCGGGCCACGTCGCCGGTGCGATACAGGCGCGCGCCCGGCACATCGGAGTAAGGGTCGGCGATAAAGCGTTCGGCGTTCAGCGCCTCACGGTTCAGGTAATGCCGGGCGACCCCGGCGCCACCGATATAGATCTCGCCATTGACCCCCACCGGCACGGGTTGCTGGTAGTCGTCGAGAATGCGCAGGCACAGGTCCGGCAGCGCCGGGCCGATCAGGCTCGGTGCCGCAGTGTCGATCTCGGCCTGGCTGACCGGGTAGTAGGTGGCGTGTACGGTGATCTCGGTGATGCCGTACATGTTCACCAGGCGGGTACGCGCCAGCGGGGTACTCGCGGTCCACGGCCGCAGGCTGCGGAAGTCCAGGGCTTCGCCGCCGAAGATGACTTCGCGCAGGGCGTGCTCCTCCTCGCTGCGGCCGCGCGCCTCGATAAACTGGCGGAAGGCGCTCGGCGTCTGGTTCAACACGCTGACCTGCTGGCGGCAGACCAGCGCGTAGAAGTCATCCGGCGAACGGGCCACGTCGCTCGGCACGATCACCAGCTTGCCGCCATGACTCAGGGCGCCCCAGATTTCCCAGACCGAGAAGTCGAAGGCGAAGGAGTGGAACAGCGTCCAGGTGTCGTTGTGGTCGAAGTCGAACAGCTCGGCGGTGGCATCGAACAGCCGCGCGACATTGCCGTGCTCCACCAGTACGCCCTTGGGCAGGCCGGTGGACCCCGAGGTGTAGATGACGTAGGCCAGGTGCTGTGGCCCCAAGCCCAGCTCGTCGGCCTGCGGGTTCCGGTCCAGGGCGCTGTCGGCGGCCGCGTCTTCGCGGTTCAGTTCGTCGAGCTTCAGCACCGGCACGTCGTGCGCCAGCAGGGCGTCGAGGCAGGCCGACTGCGCCAGCAGCGCCACCGGCGCGCTGTCGTCCAGCAGGTAGGCGAGACGTTCGGCCGGGTAGGCCGGGTCCAGCGGCACGTAGGCGGCACCGGCCTTGAGCACGGCCAGTACCGCGCAGAGCATATCGACGCCGCGCAGGGCGAGGATCGCCACCCGATCATCCGGGCGCACTCCCTGGCCGAGCAGGGCGCGGGCAATGCCGTTGGCGCGGCGGTTGAGGGCCTGGTAAGTCAAGGTCTGTTCACCGTAGACCAGGGCGGTGCGCTGCGGGTGGTTGGCGGCCTGGGTTTCGAAGCGCTGGTGAATCAGTGGCCCCGCGGCGAATACCGCCTTGGGTGGCAGCAGCGCCGGCGAGGCCTGGCGCTGTGCCGGGCTCAGCAATGGCAGGCCGAGTACCGGTTGCGCGACATCCTCGAGCATGGCTTCGAGGAGGATCTGGAAGTGCTGGGCGAAGCGCTCGACGGTCGAACGGTCGAACAGGTCGCTGGCGTACTCGATCACCCCGGACAGGCTGCCGTCGCTGGTGCCGAGGGTCAGCATCAGGTCGAATTGCGCGGTTTCGTGGGCCTGGGCCACGGGCACCAGGCTCAGGCCCGGTAGGCTCAGTTCGACGCCGGCCGGGGTATTGTCCAGCGACAGGGCGACCTGGCACAGCGGGTTGTGGCTCAGCGAGCGCGGCGGCTGCAAGGCCTCGATCACTTGCTCGAACGGAATATCCTGGTGCTCGTGGGCGGCCAGGGTGGTCTGGCGGACCTGCTCCAGCAGTTGCGCCACGCTCGGGTTCTGCCCGAGATCGACGCGCAGGGCCAGGGTGTTGACGAAGAAGCCGATCAGGTTCTCGGTTTCGGTCCGGCCACGGTTGGCGGTCGGCACCCCGATCACCACGTCGCGTTCGTTGCCCAGACGTGCCATCAACACCGACCAGGCACTCAGCAGGCCCATGAACAGGGTGATGTTGTGGGCCTGGCAGAAGCGTTCCAGGCGCTGGTACAGCAATGCATCGATCTGCACCGGTACATCGCCGCCACGGTAGCTCTGCACCGCCGGGCGTGGCCGGTCGGTGGGCAGCGACAGCAGCGCCGGGGCGCCGCCCAGGTGCCCGCGCCAGAACTCGGCCTGCTCGGCCAGGCGTTCGCCGGTAAAGGTCCGGCGTTGCCAGGCGGCGTAGTCGGCATACTGGATCGACAGGGCCGGCAGCGGGTCTTCCTGCTGCTGGCTGAAGGCTTGGTAAAGGGCGGCGAATTCCTTGACCAGCACCCCCACCGACCAACCGTCGGAGATGATGTGGTGCTGGGTGATCAGCAGGACGTGCTCGTCATCCGCCAGGCGCAGCAGGCGCCCGCGAATCAGCGGGCCCTGGTGCAGGTCGAAGGGGGCGGTGGCTTCGCTGTTGCCGATGCGCGAGGCACTGAGGCTGGCCTGTTCGTAGGACAGCGTGCGCAGGTCCTGTTCGACGAGGACGAAACCGCAGTCCGCCGCGGCGATGATCTGCACCGGCTGTTCGCCGTGGCGGGCGAAGGTGGTGCGCAGGCTTTCGTGGCGCTCTACCAGGCGGTCTAGAGCGGCCTTGAGCGCGGCCCGGTCGAGATCGCCGCGCAACAGCAGCGACATCGGCATGTGGTAGGCGCTGCTGGCGCCCGGGTCGAGTTGGTCGAGGAACCACAGGCGTTGCTGGGAGAACGACAGCGCCAACGGCGCATTGCGCTCGACCGGCCCGATGCTGTCGTGGTCGGTTGCTTGCAGGCCGCCGACCACCCGTGCCAGTTCGGCCACGCTGGGGTGGCTGAACAGCTGGCGCAGCATCATCTCGCCGCCCAGTTGCTGGCGTACCCGGGAAACCAGTTGCGCGGCCAGCAGGGAGTGACCGCCGAGCTCGAAGAAACCGTCATGCCGGCCCACGCGTTCCAGGCCCAGCAGCTCCTGGAAGATCTGCGCCAGGGCGTGTTCGGTGGCGCCTTCGGGGGCGCTGTAGCCGCGCTCGGACATGGCGTCCAGGTCCGGTGCCGGCAGTGCGTCCTGGTCCAGCTTGCCGTTGCCGGTCAGCGGGTAGGCCGCCAGGCTGACAAAGGCGCTGGGGATCATATAGTCGGGCAGGGTGGCGCCCAGTTGCTTGCGCAAGGCCGCCACTTCCAGGCGGACGGAGGGCTTGGCGATCAGGTAGGCGATCAGGCGCTTGCCCTGGCTCAGGTCATCTCGGGCCAGGACCCGGGCTTCGCGCACGCCGTCACAGGCCAGCAGCTTGGCCTCGATTTCCCCTAGTTCGATACGGAAACCGCGAATCTTCACCTGGGCGTCCATCCGCCCCAGGTGAATGATTTCGCCGTTGTCCAGCAACTTGCCCAGGTCGCCGGAGCGGTACAGGCGCTCGCCGGGACGCAGCGGGTCGGCGATAAAGCGTTCGGCGCTCAGCTGCGGACGGTTCAGGTAACCACGGCCGACACCGAGGCCGCCGACGCAGATTTCCCCGGCCACGCCGATCGGCAGCAACCTTTGCTGGGCGTCGAGGACATAGGCCACGGTGGTCGGGATCGGCCGGCCGACATTGGAAATGCCGGCGGCGATATCCGCCGCGCCGATGGCCTTGTAGGTCACGTGCACGCAGGTTTCGGTGATGCCGTACATGTTCACCAGCGCCACATGGGCGAAGGTCCGATGGAAGGCGTCGAGCTTGCCCAGCTCCAGGCTTTCACCGCCGAAGATCACATAGCGCAAGTGTTCCAGGCGCACATCGCCGCGGGCCAGGGCGGCGCCGCTGAGTTGCAGGAAGGCCGACGGCGTCTGGTTGAGCACCGTCACCTGCTCGCGTTCGAGGAAGTCCAGCAACTGCGCCGGATCGCGGCGCAGGGCTTCGGGCACCAGGGTCAGGCGACCGCCATGGAGCAGGGCGCCGTACATCTCCCAGACCGAGAAGTCGAAGGCGTTGGAGTGGAACAGCGACCAGACATCGTCGGCGTTGAAGGTGAATTCCGAACGATTGTTGTGCATCAGGCGCACGACGTTGCGGTGTTCCAGCAGCGCCCCCTTGGGTTCGCCGGTGGAGCCCGAGGTGTAGATCACATAGCAGAGATGCTCCGGGGCGTTGACGTTGGGCAGGTTGGCCGCGCCCTCGGCGTTGTTGCACGGCGCTTTGGTGGACTCGGGGGCGAAGACCTCGATGCCGAGTGCCAGCAGGGCCGGGCTCATGTCCTGGCCGGCGACGGCCTTGCGCGCGCCGCTGTCACGCAGCACATAGGCGATGCGCTCGGCCGGCGCACCAGGGTCGATCGGTACATAGGCGGCGCCGGCCTTGAGCACCGCCAGGGTGGCGACGATCATCGCCAGCGAACGGTCGAGGACAATCGCCACCAGCTCCTGCGGCTGCACCCCGGCGTTACGCAAACGATGCGCGAGGCGGTTGGCCTGCTCGTTGAGCTGGCGGTAGCTCAGGCGTTCCTCGCCGAGGTTGACGGCGATATTGTCCGGGGTCCGCTGGACCTGTGCCTCGAAGATCTGCTGCAGGGTCAGGCTGTCGGGCCAGGCCGCCTCGGTGTTGTTGAAGTCGAGGACCTGCCGTTGGCGCTCGACCGCATCCAGCAGGGCGACATCGTCGACGCGCTGTTGCGGGGTGTCGACAAAGGCCTGCAGCAGGCGCACGTAATGGCGCATCAGTTGCTGGATGAATTCGGCGTCGAAGAAGTCGGCGTTGTAGGCCAGGTGGCCGTTCCAGTGTTGCTCGCCTGCGCTGATCAGCAGGTGCAGGTCGTTCTTGCCGTAGCCCAGGTTGGTTTCCAGGCTGTTGACTTCGAGGCCCGCCACCAGGGCGCGGTTGTCGGTCAACTGCTGGAAGTTGAACAGTACGTCGAACAGGGCGGTACGGCTCATGTCCTTGGCCGGATTGAGGGCCAGCACCAGTTGGTCGAATTGCATGTGCCGATGGTGACGGGCGTCGGCCAGGGTCCCGGCGGTCTGTTCCAGCAACGCCTGCAGGGTGGTCTCGCTGTCGCAGGCGCCACGGATCACCAGCAGGTTGTCGAGCGGGCCGACCACGTCCTGCAGGGCCGGTTCGCGACAGGCCGCGGTAGTGCCGATCACCAGTTCATCGTGCCCGGCGTAGCGCCGCAGCAGGGCGGTGAAGGCACTCAGGGCCAGGCTGTCGGTGCTGACACCGACTTCCCGGGCCAGGTTGTCCAGGCGCCGGGCCAGCGCGGCCTCGATGACGAACTCATGGGTGGCTTCGCTGAACACATGCACCGCGGCTCGTGGGCGGTTGAGCGGCAGCTCCAGGGCCTGCAGCTTGCCGCGCAGTTGATAGCTCCAGTAGGCCCGCAGGTTTTCCCGCACGGCGGCCGGCAACTGGCGCTGCCAGGCGGCGAAGTCGCCGTAACCCAGGGACAGTGCCGGCAGCGCGGCCTCGCGCTCGGCGCAGGCGGCTTCATAGAGTGCCAGCAGGTCGCGCTTGATCAGTTGCATGGACGTGCGGTCGGCCAGCAGGTGATGCACGGCCAGGGCCAGCACGGCATTTTTCTCGTCGGCGCGCACCAGGCTGGCGCGCACCAGGCTGCCGCCGTTCATCTCCAGCGGGCGGCGGGTTTCGGCCAGGGCGCGGCTGCGCATCTCGCCCGGGGTGCTCTGCAGTTGCTCCAGCGCGAGGCTGGCCGGGCCGTCGAAGCTCTGCCAGGCACTGGCACCGTCGGAATGCACCCGGCAGCGCAGGATGGCGTGGCGGGCCAGCAGCCCGTCGAGGGCGGTTTGCAGGGCCGGGACCTGCAATTCACCGAAGATCTCCAGCAGCAGCGCGACGTTGTGATAGACCGGGTTGGCCGCGTACAGGTAGCCGGTTTCGAAGGTGTCGACGAACCAGACCCGTTCCTGGTGATAGGACAGCGGCATGCGCGCCGGAAGCGGTGCCAGGGCGCTGACCTCGGGCAGGGCCAGGGCCGGGTCCAGCTCCAGGGCGCCGATGCGGGTTTGCGGGGCCTCGGTAAAGCAGCGCAGCAGGCGCTCGAAGCGCGCCGCCAGGCGTTCGACGGTGCTGGCGTCGAACAGCGCGGTGGAGTACGACAGGCTGCAGGACAGGCTCGAACCGCCTTCGTCGATATGCAACGACAGGTCGTGCTGGGTGTTGTCCTTGTGTGACGGCAGGAATTCCAGGTTCAGCCCCGGTAGTTGCAGCTGCCCGCCGGCACCGCCGGCGTTGGTGTAGAGCATGGTCTGGAACACCGGGCTGTGGCTGGCGCTGCGCGGCGGCTTGAGAGCCTCGACCACTTGCTCGAACGGCGTGTCCTGGCGACTGGCGGACTCCAGCATCAACTCCTTGACCTGTTGCAGCATCTGGTCGAGGGTCGGGTTGGCGTCCAGGCGCACGCGCAGGGCCAGGGTGTTGACGAAGAAACCGATCAGCGCCTGCACGTCCTGGCGGTCGCGGTTGGCGGTGACGGTGCCGATCACCACGTCCTGCTGGCCGCTGATCCGGCCGAGCAATACGGCCCAGGCGGCCATCAGGGTCATGAACGGGGTCGCGGCGCGGGACTGGGCGAAGCGCGTGATGGCCGTGGACAGGGCCACGGGCAAATCGAAGCTCAGGGTCGCACCACGGTAGTTCTGTACCGCCGGGCGCGGCCGGTCGGTGGGCAGCGAGAGCAGGGCCGGGGCCCCGGCCAGGTGACTGCGCCAGAACTCGACGTGCTGGCCCAGGCGTTCACCTTCCAGGTGCCGGCGCTGCCAGGCCGCGTAGTCGGCGTATTGCAGGGCCAGGGCCGGCAGGGGATCGGCCTGGCCGCTGCTGAACGCCTGGTACAGTGCGGCGAATTCCTTGACCAGCACACCGATCGACCAACCGTCGGAGATGATGTGGTGCTGGGTGATCAGCAGGCGGTGTTCATCGTCGGCCAGGCGCAGCAGGCTGCCACGGATCAGCGGCCCGTGGAGCAAGTCGAACGCTGCCGTCGCTTCCTGTTCGCTCAGTTCGGCGGCCTGTGCTTCGGCCTGTTCCCGGGGTAACTGGCGCAGATCGTGTTCCGCCAGGCTGAAACCGCAGTCGGCCGGGGCGATGACTTGCACCGGCTGCTCGCCGTCGCGGCGGAAGGTGGTGCGCAGGCTTTCATGACGGGCCACCAGGCGATCCAGGGCGGCCTTGAGTGCGTTGTGATCAAGGCTGCCGCGCAGCACCAGGCAGGCCGGCATGTGGTAGGCGGCGCTGGCCGTCGGGTCCAACTGATCGAGGAACCACAGGCGTTGCTGGGCGAACGACAGCGCCAACGGACCTTCGCGGTCCACGGCAACCATGTCGTCCTGGGGGGTATCGACGCTCCGCGTGGCGCCGCGCTGCTTGAGCAGGCGCAGCATGGCGGCACGTTTCAACTGGTCGAGACTATCGTTATGTGAGTTCAATTTATCAAGCATCCTTGGAGACGATAGCGAGCAGTTCGCTTTCAGACAGCGAAGCCATTTCTTGTTGCAGGTCCAGCAGTTCGTCCGACTCGTACTGCGCCAGTTGCAAGGTGGTGACCAGGTCGGCCAGGGCCTGCAGCGACGGGTGTTCGAACAGGCCCCTCAGAGGCACTTCGACACCGAAGGTCTCGCGGGCCCGCAGGGTGACCTGCACCGCCAGCAGCGAATGCCCGCCGAGTTCGAAGAAGTCGTCATGCCGGCCGATGCGTTCCAGGCCGAGCAGGTCAGCCCAGATCGCCGCCAGCAGGGTTTCGGTCTCATCGTTGGGCGCTTCGTATTCGCGGTGGGCGAAGTCCTCGGCGGCCGGGGCCGGCAGGGCGCGACGGTCGAGCTTGCCGTTGGGGCTCAGCGGCAGTTGCTCGACCAGCACGAAGGCCGACGGCACCATGTAGTCCGGCAGTTGCGAGCTGAGGTACGGACGCAGGGTCTGGCTGGCATTGCGCCCGGCCAGGTGCGGCTCGACGCTCAGGTAGGCCACCAGGCGGGTGCTGCCCGGAACATCCTCGCGAGCGATCACCGCCGCCTCGCGTACACCCGGCAGGGTCAGCATCAAGGCTTCGATTTCTCCGGGTTCGATACGGAAGCCGCGGATCTTCACCTGCTGGTCGTTACGCCCGAGGAACTCGAGCACGCCGTCGGCGCGCATCCGCACCAGGTCGCCGGTACGGTACATCCGTGCGTCGTCGCCGAGGCCGAACGGGTCGGCGAGGAAGTGCTCGGCGTTCAACTGCGGCCGGTTCAGGTAGCCACGGGCAATCCCTTCGCCGCCGATGTACAGCTCACCGGAAACGCCCAGGGGCACCGGCTGGCCCTGCGGATCGAGCAGGTACAGGCGGGTGTTGGGGATGGCCCGGCCGATCGGCACCGTGCCCTGTTCATCACCGCCGCAGCGGTGCACCGTGGCCCAGACCGTGCCTTCGGTGGGACCGTATTCGTTGTACAGGCTGATGGCCGGTTCGAAGCTTGCGCATTCCTGCGCCAACAGTGGCGGGCAGGCTTCGCCGGCGACAATCATCTCGCGCAGGCTGGCGTGTCCCTTGCCATTGGTCAGGCTGCCCAGCACCAGGCGGCCCAGGGACGGCACGCAGAGCAGGGTGGTAATCGCCTTGGCGTCGATAAAGCGGGCGATGGCTTGCGGGTCGCGGGCGGTCTCGGCATCCGGGATGCACAAGGTGCCGCCGCTGACCAGGGTGCCGAAGATCCCCGCCACCGAGCTGTCGAAGGCAATCGAGGACAGCAGCAGGAAGCGCCGCTCCTCGTTCGGGGCGTAGACCGCGCAGCGGGCCAGGGTCGAGGACACCAGGTTGCGATGCTCGATCATCACGCCCTTGGGCTTGCCGGTGGACCCGGAGGTGTAGATCACATAGGCCAGGTGCGCCGAGGTCAGGGCGTCGGCGGCGAATTGCGGATTCTCCAGATCGGTTGCCGGCGTCAACGTATCGGCCTGTTCGAGTGCCAGGTAGCGGGTCGCGCCACTCAGTTCGCCCACCGCTGCGCGTCCGAGCGGATCGGCCAGCAGCAGGCGCGGCTGGGCATCCTCGACAATCGCGGCAAGGCGTTCGGCCGGGTAGGTCGGGTCCAGCGGCACATAGGCGGCGCCGGCCTTGAGGATGGCGAGGATGCTGACGATCATCGCCGCGCCGCGCTCGACGCAGATGGCGATCAGGTCACCCGGCTGGGTGCCGGCCGCGATCAACTGCTGGGCCAGGTGGTTGGCGCGGGCGTTGAGCCCGGCATAGTCAAGGCTGCCCCGGGCATCGACCAGGGCGATGGCCTCCGGCGTCCAGCGCACCTGCTCTTCGAACAGCTGCTGGATGCAGGCGTCCGTCGGGTAATCCAGGCGGTTCTGGTTGAAGGTCTCCAGCAACAGGGTGCGTTCCGCCGACGGCAGCACATCCAGTTGTGTCAGCGGGATCTTCGGCGTGTACATCAGCGCCTGGGTCAGTTGCTCCAGGGCCCGCTGCATCAGGGCGCAGAGCCGTTGCGGATCCACCGGCCGCACGCTTTGCACCAGCAGGCCCAGGGCCTCGCCGTAATCGTTGACCGAGAGGGTCAGCGGGTAGTTGGTCCGCTCGGCGCTGCCGAGCATGCGCATGCCCGGCCATTGCAACTGGTTGTCATCGCTCTGGTGGCGGTAGTTGAGCAGGCTGGTAAACAGCGGCAGGGCCGTGGCCACGCCGCTGCAACGCTGGGCCAGGGCCAGTGACGCCTGTTCGTGGGCGAGCAGTTCGCCGAGGTCGTGGTGGGTCGCCAGGACCAGCTCGTGGGCGCCGTGGTCGGCCAGTCGGACCCGCACCGGCAGGGTATTGATAAACACCCCGAGGGCCCGTTCGGCACCCGCCGAACCTTGCAGGCGACCGGCGACCACGGTGCCGAAGACCACGTCGTCACGGCCAGTGCAGCGGGCCAGGACCTGGGCCCAGGCCACATGGAACAGCACCGCCGGGGTCATCCCGCGTTCGCGGGCCTGGGCCCGGATACGCCGGCTGAGCTCATCGCTCAGGTGCACCTCGGCCTCTTCGATGTGGTTGCCGTCGCCCTGGATTTCCAGCAGGTCGAAAGGCGCGGTGGGCGCGTCGACATCGGCCAGGCGGCGGCGGAAGTAGGCCTCATGGACTTCGGCCGGAGTGGCCTGGGTCTGGGCGATGAAGTCGCGGTAGGGTTGCGGTGCCGGCAGGCTGTCGGCCCGGCCGTGGAGAATCGCGTGGATTTCTTCCAGGACGATTTCCAGGGTCACATGGTCGCTGGCCATATGGTGGTTGAGCAGCGCCAGCAACCAGCGCTCGGAGTGCGGGTCGCGGGCGATGCAGGCGCGCATCAACGGCGCCTGGCGCAGGTCCAGGCGCAATTGCCGTGGGTCGTTGAGGTTGCGCAACTGTTCCAGCGCGTCCTTGTCGCTGTCCAGGGTGACACTGTGCACCGGCAGGCGCGCCTGGCGTTGCACCACTTGCACCGCCTGGGGCAGGCCATCCCAGTGCACGGCGGTGCGCAGGATGTCATGGCGCCCGATCACCACCTGCAGGGCGCTGATAAAGGCGTCGAGGTGCTGGCGGTCGTCGAACTCGAGCATCGAGCGCACCAGGTAGGCGTCACCCTCATGGCCGAGCAGGTGGTGGAAGAGAATGCCTTCCTGCAGCGGCGCCAGCGGGTAGATGTCCTGGATATTGGCGGCCCCGCCAGGTACGGCGGCGACGATTCGCTCCAGTTGCGTGGCGTTCAGGGTCACCAGCGGCAGCAGGTCCGGGGTCAGCCGGGTGCAATCGGCCGGAATCCGGTTGGCCGGAGTCTGGAAGCGGATCTCATCGGCCTGGTTCATCGACCGGGCCAGTTCGCGCAGGCTCGGGGCGCTGAAGACTCGCCGGACATCGGTGCTCAGGCCTTGTTCGCGCAGGCGTTCGATCAGGCTGACCGCCATCAGCGAATGGCCGCCGAGTTCGAAGAAACCGTCGTGGCGACCGACACGCTCCAACCCGAGCAATTGCTGCCAGATCTCGGCGATAGCTTGTTCCACCGGGCCCTGGGGGGCCTCGTAGGTGCGGCTGGCGTAGGCGTCCTGGCCGGGCTCCGGCAGCGCCCGAC
The DNA here is from genome assembly GCF_023242315.1 of Pseudomonas sp. MWU13-2105. Classification (GTDB taxonomy): domain Bacteria; phylum Pseudomonadota; class Gammaproteobacteria; order Pseudomonadales; family Pseudomonadaceae; genus Aquipseudomonas. The sequence goes on along the minus strand of NZ_JALLIY010000005.1, from coordinate 1,581 downwards.
GGTCGAGCTTGCCGTTGGCGGTCAGGGGCAGGACATCCAGCACCACGAAGGCGCTCGGCACCATGTGGTTGGGCAGGCGGCTCAGCAGTTCGGCGCGCAATTGCTCGGCGCTGGCCGGTTCGCCGCACAGGTAGGCGACCAGGCGCTTGCTGTCGGCTTGTGCGGCCTGCTGTTCGCGGGCGATCACCGCCGCTTCGCGCACCCCCGGCAGGGCGGCGAGGGCCGCTTCGATTTCCCCCAGTTCGACGCGCAGGCCACGGATTTTCACCTGGTCGTCATTGCGTCCGAGGTATTCCAGGGTACCGTCGGGCAGCCAGCGACCGATATCACCGGTCTTGTACAGGCGGGCATTGGCCTGGGTGGAGAACGGGTCGCGGATAAAACGCTCGGCACTCAGTTGCGGCAGATTCAGATAACCACGGGCAACGCCGACGCCGCCGATATGGATCTCGCCACGTACCCCCACCGGCAGCAATTGCCCGTGGCTGTCGAGCACATGCAGTTGCATATTGCGGATCGGCCGGCCAATCGGGATCGAGCGCTCCTGGTAGGTCGCCAGGTCCGTGTCCGCCGTGTGCCAGGCGACCACGTCACTGCACTCGGTGGGACCGTAGCTGTTGATCACCGCCGGGCGTGGTTGGGCGAGTTTTTCCAGCATGGCGATCTGGATCGGCTCGCCCCCCAGGACCACGCGTTTCAGGCAGGCCAGGGCCTGCTCCGGATCGGCATCCACCAGGGCGTGGAAGGCACTCGGTGACATGTTGATGTGAGTGACGCCGGCCTCGGCGATCTGCGCGACGATGGCCGCGGGGTTGAACGGTTCTTCGGCCAGGTGCAGTGCGGCGCCGACCATCAGCGGCGCGAGGATGTTCTTCTGGGTCAGGTCGAAGTTGTAGGAGGAGGCCAGCAGCACCGCATCCCCGGCATGCAGCGCGAGGTCCTCGAGGTACCAGTCGAGCAGGTTGCGCAGGCCGCGATGTTCCACCATCACGCCCTTGGGCAAGCCGGTGGAGCCCGAGGTGTAGATCACATAGGCCAGGTGGCCGAAGTTCAGCTCTGCTACTTGCGGGTTGTGAGCCGCCACGTCGAGCAGCGTCGGGTCGTTCAGTTCAACGGTCGCCAGGCCCTCGGGTAGTGGCAGTTCGTCCAGTCCTTGCTGGAACACCAGGGCCCGTGGCGCGCTATCGGCGAGCATATGGACCAGGCGTTGCGCCGGGTATTGCGGGTCCAGGGGCACGTAGGCAGCGCCGGCCTTGAGGATACCGAGCAGGCCGATGACCATTTCCGGGCTGCGCCGGGCACAGAGGCCGACGGTGTCGTCAGGCCGCACGCCGAGGGCGATCAGGCGATGGGCGATGCGGTTGGCCCGGGCATTGAGCTCGGCGTAATCGAGGTTCTGTCCGGCGCAGACCAGTGCCACGGCGTGCGGAGTGAGCGCCGCCTGGGCTTCGAAGACCCGCTGGGGCAAGCGCTGCGGTTGTTCGTCCAGGGTGGCTTGTGGCGGATTGAAAGTCGTCAGCAGTTGTTCGCGCTGCTCCACATCGAGCCATGGCAGGTTTGCCAGCGGTTGCCCGGCGTCAC
>NZ_JALLIY010000048.1 GCF_023242315.1 Pseudomonas sp. MWU13-2105 | reverse complement strand
TTGCGAAAACGCGTTGCAGCAGATGTAGGGCATAGCGGCGCTCCAGATTCATGAAACTGAACGCGGAGAACACTTCGCCCGACGGGGAAGGACTCCCCACGTGGAAGGGGAAGCTGATGGGGTTAGCGCAGCGACTTAAAGCCGATAAGAAGCCCTACGATGATGACGGTGCCCATGACGATTGCCAGTTGGGCGATCCGTAGTTCAAGCCTGTAGAACAGGGCTCTCATTTCAGTACGGAGCAGCGCGATCTCCGCTTGCAGCTCGGTATGACGTCCCGAGGCATTGGCTTCGGGAGCAGAGGTTGAACTCATTTTTTTCTCCAGCGCATCGATGACGGCGACAGTGTTTTCTTCTGAGACGTTGGCCGCGACCAACGCTTTGTACAAAGCCGTTTCCAGCTTCATCGGACCTCCAGGTTCAAGGCAGGGCAAGGCCCGCATGGGGGGAGACAGTGAATAGCAGTGCTTCGACCGACAGAGGTCGATCGGTCGTGCTACGGGAAGCGTTGCGACTTGGAGAGTGGATCAATACGCAATGGCGCATCGTCGCCTCCCGGATCCACGCTACGTGGCATGTGGCTGACAAAGTCAGCCGTACACCCCCGACACAATGAATAACGCCGCCGGGAGCTGTCAAAAACCCAACTGCTACAAGTTTTTTCAGGTCGTTGGCGTCAGTACAGCATGGGGCCGGGGGACTTCAGCAGACCGCACACCTAGCTCCGAGTCTTGACCTGCGTAAAAACCGGCCACCCTGATGCCGTCGCTTGAGGTACGTGGCCGATGGCATCTACAAACTCAGGTCTGGGGTGGAATAGGCGCGTTTGGCGCAAGAAAGGGCTTTAGGTCGCGCCATGGGATGATGACCTCGGTCGTCCCAAACGCGTAGGCGAGTACAGCGTAGGGATCAATAGTGATCAACAGGCCGTCTTGCGTAAGTGTCCAGCCTCGGATGTTGATGGCTGCGCGCTCGACCCGGTCGCGTTTTACTGGGGTGCCTTTAGCTTTCTTTTCGATGACCTCGTAGCTTCGACTGGTCAAAAAGTCTTTCCACGCGGTGCCTATGTCGAATAGATCCGCAGCTTCAAGAGCATGGAGATGCGGCTGGATAAGGTAAGTGACGCCGGTATTTCCGCCATGGCCGTGCGGCGTGCCATGGCAGTATTCCCAGTCTGTCGCCCTGGCGCTGATCACGTTTGCAAACGCGGAGGTTACTTCAACGCCGAAGTATTGGTCGCCATGCCCAGAGTCACAACCCGAGCCAACCGCGTCCATCGCCTGTTTTGCCATTGTCGTATTCCACAATGCAATCGTCGGCGACAGTGGTGTATCGATTCGTGGTGCGCCGGCGTGAATTTCGTAAGGCTGGCCAGCTTTGTCGAGAGTGGTCGCGGAAAAATAGTCGCTGCGGCTGAACAGGTAGGGGCCGATCGTAACCGCCGCGGTAGAAAGGTCCTTGAGGCGATCCGTATAGTGCCTAGTCAGGCAGAGTCCGACTTCGGAGGCATCCTGAGGCGTGAAACAGAGATCGCGAATGAAGTGCAACCATTGTCGTTGTCCGTCTCGCAGGATGGTCTGTCCCTTCGATGACAGGCGTTGCATCGCGGCGTTATACGACGTTGCGATTGAGCTATCCAGGTTTGATAACGCCGGATCGGCGCACACAGCTTTTTCCAACGGTGAATGGGCTTTGTCGCAATCGAAACTCGCGGCAGACGCAATCGTTGGTATCAGACACGCCATAACCAGAGCACGCTTAATCATTTCAACACTCCTTGAACTCTGGGAAAACCGAGCGCTACGAATACAGATCAATAAACTGCTTGCTAGGCGTTCAGTCTCGGAGGGGCATGGCACATCCTTGCCAAAAAACGGAAATGGTATACGACTTACAACCGGCGAGGACTTTGTTATATATGACTCGTCGGGGTCCGCTCCGGGGCTGACCGTCCACAGCCCGCAGGTACACTTATAGGTTTGGGAAAGTCGCCGTCGGCCTTCATTAAGTGACCGATGTCCATGTAGTTCCAGAGCCAGCCTGTGTGCAGCTTCTGGCTAAAGCAGGTAAAAAACAGCTGTTTTTCACCCCATTTCGGTTGCCATGCTGTATCCATCAAGGTTCGGGCCGACGCACTGTTGCCTGAATAGATGTACGTCAGCATGTCACGCCATAGCAGGGCGGGTGGCCACAGATCGTTGGTACCGACCTCTTCCAGCAGGAGCGCCTGCGTATCTTCCTCCAGCTCGACATCCGATGGCGCCGGTTTGCGCATGCCAGCGACGTTCAGCACATAGCGTCCTTGTATGGCATCCCAACTGAGCGAGACCGGCGGTGCAGGGCTGCCTGCGAATGAGTGGTACCAAAACGCGAAACTGAAATCGAAGAAACCCAATACCGGTCCGCCATGAGCAACCTCCTGCATATCGAACTGATCCGAGTTGTAAGCCTCGATATCTTGTTTATGCAGTGATGGAGCAAAACTGATGATGTGCAACGTATGGCAACAATTAGCGCCACCAGTGCGGCCCACCACGATCATGTTCGGTGCATGGGTGGGGTCGGGGTCTGTGTAGAGCACGTCGAAGTCGAAGTTTCTGAGCGTGATCGGCTGGGAACCTTCTCGCGTCAAGGTCACGATTTTTTCGTCATCATCCGACTGAGACTTAGACTTCAGCACGGACACTTGGACGCTCGTATCGCCGACAATTGAAGTGATCAACTTCTGGGGTCCGGCTTCCACAGCCCAAACCTGGCTCACAGCAAGGTACAACAGCCACGGGGCACACCAGCGCATAAGCATCACATTTCCCTGAATGTCTAACACAGCAAGTCCATTTGAAATTGACCAAGCGGTGAAGCACGTGGCTCTGGCCGAATTGATCAAGACACTAGGCTATTACCTTGACATCATCCTCGGTTCAAGTGAAGTTTCTCAGACCGCTTGCTTGAACATTCAGCAATCCATTCAGCAAGTTGACAGTCTGTCAGCGCACAGGCATCACAGGTGCGCAACGGCAGCCATTTATGCGGCGGCAGTGATCATTATCTTGATTCAGGCTGTGGTGGTTCAACTGCGTCGCACACAGCATGGGGTCGGTCCGAGCAGGGCGCAGGCAATCGCCTGAGGCGGGCTGACATGGCCGTTGAACTTCAGACTCGAACGAGCGGAAAGCCAGGCTTTCCGCTCTCCGCAGAACGTAGTCAGCCGCCGGTGCTGACTGCTTGCTCATCCAGCACCGAGTCCATCTTCAGCTGTGCCAGCTCAATCAAATGCACCACACCCATCGCCACCTTGCGGTTCGAACCGGTCTGGTTGTCGGCGTGCTCATAGGCCGTGGCCGCGGCGGATTGCAGAATTGAGTAGACGTTGGCCAGGGCGTCTTCCTGGTGCCTGGGTTCATGCAGATGATCGTGCAGCGTGGTGACAGGGGCAGGTTTTGATCCTGCGCCCGGGCCGAGGTTGTAGTGAGACAAAGCCCGGTCGGCGATACGAGGGTCGATGGATTCAACGTTGGAGAAAACAGGCGGATTCGGGGTGGGTTTGAACATGTGGCGTAACTCCCTAGTTTGAATGGAGCCGCCGCAGATCGCGACTAAACGATGGGTGGCGGCCATACGCAGGTTAGTCGACCGGAAACTAGGGAACCGGCGCACCCGAGGGTGCCCTGCGCACGGCCACCATATTGTGCAGGCGATAAAAAACGCCTGTCTCAAAGGGGACGCAGTGCGCCGTAGTTTCGCGGGCGACTAAACCCGATCACTGATGAGCAGTGACGAGTCGAAGCCTAGCCGCGAGATCAGGCGCAAACAAGCGGTCAGGATTTTCTAGGAAATTTCACTCAATGGAAAGAGAGTTCTCTTGCCGGTCTCTGAAGTTGACTGCTTCTGTGAGAGGCTGCGAGCGCCACTGTCCCTGTGTTCGATCCCACTGGTTGAACGGGACCGTTGATGGCAGGCTGCTTTCGAGCCATGGTGGGCGTTGGCAGTCATGAGGAGGATGCAGAAAATTCAAATGCCGCCGTTACAAAGGCGCGTTCCAATTGAAGCCACA
>NZ_JALLIY010000047.1 GCF_023242315.1 Pseudomonas sp. MWU13-2105 | reverse complement strand
TGCACCTGCAGGAACAGTTGCCGGAGTACATGGTTCCGGCGGCCTACGTGCTGCTTGAGTCCATGCCGCTGACCCCGAACGGCAAGCTCGATCGCAAGGCCCTGCCGGCCCCGGACAGCGATGCGCTGATCAGCCGTGGCTACGAAGCGCCGCAAGGCGATATCGAAATCGCCCTGGCCCAGCTCTGGCAGGAACTGCTGGGCCTGTCCCGGGTCGGCCGGCATGACCAGTTCTTCGAACTGGGTGGTCACTCGTTGCTGGCGATGCGTCTGATTTCGCAGATCCGCCAGCGTCTGGGGGTCGAGGTGGGCCTGGCGCAACTGTTTGCCCATCCGGAACTGACGGCCCTGGCCCAGGTGCTTGCCCAGGCCGGGCGCAGCACGTTGCCGGAAATCATGCCGGTGGCACGTGACCAGGCCTGGCCGTTGTCCTTCGCCCAGCAGCGTCTGTGGTTCCTTGCGCAGATGGAAGGTGCCAGCGCGGCCTACCATATGCCCGCCGGCCTCAGCCTGCGTGGCACCCTTGACCGCGTGGCCCTGCAACGGGCGCTGGAGCGCATCGTCGCGCGCCACGAAGGCTTGCGCACCACCTTTATCCTCGGTGATGACGAACAGCCATTGCAGCGGATCGCCTCGGCGGACGCCGGTTTCAGTCTGCAACTGCACGATTTGCAGGGGCTGGCGGCGGCCGAGGAGAAACTCCAGGTCCTGGCCAACGAGGAGGCGGTGCAAGCCTTCGACCTGGAACAGGGGCCGTTGATCCGTGGCCGTCTGATCCGTATGGCCGAGGACCACCATGTCCTGCTGCTGACCATGCACCATATCGTCTCCGATGGCTGGTCGATTGCCGTACTGACCCGCGAACTGGCTGCGCTCTACGAAGCGTTCACTCAGGGCCAGGATGACCCGTTGGCGCCGTTGGCGTTGCATTACCTCGACTACGCCGTCTGGCAGCGTCGCTGGCTCAGTGGCGAGCTGCTGCAAAAGCAGTGCGGCTATTGGCAGCAGGCCCTGGCAGAAGCGCCGGCACTGTTGATGCTGCCTACCGACCGGGTGCGTCCGGCACAACAGGACTATACCGGCGCCGCGCTGCCGGTGACCTTCGATGAAAACCTGACCCGTGGCCTCAAGGCCCTCGGCCAGCGTCACGGCACCACCTTGTACATGACCGTCATGGCCGCCTGGGCCGCGCTGCTGGGGCGTCTGGCCGGACAGGACGACGTGGTGATCGGTTCGCCGGTGGCCAACCGCATGCGCAGTGAAGTCGAAGGGCTGATCGGCCTGTTCGTCAATACCCTGGCGATCCGTGTCGACCTCAGCGCGCAACCGACGACCGAGGCTCTGTTGGCGCGGGTCAAGACCGCGACCCTGGGCGCCCAGGCGCATCAGGACCTGCCGTTCGAGCAAGTGGTGGAAGTGATCAAGCCGCTGCGCAGCCTGTCCCACAGCCCGGTGTTCCAGGCGATGCTGACCTGGCAGGACATGGGCGGCGCGGACTTCGCCCTCGGCGATCTGCAGCTCGAAGGCCTGGGTGCAAGCCAGACCCTGGCCAAGTTCGATATCTCGCTGGATCTGGGCGAGGCCCAAGGTCGGCTGCTCGGTTCGCTGGAATACGCCACGGCACTGTTTGACGAAAGCACCATGCTTCGTTACCTCGGTTACTTCCAGCGTTTGCTGGAAGCCATGGTTGCCGACGACAGCCAAGTGCTGGAGCGCGTGCCGTTGCTCGATGCCGTCGAGCGTGAGCACCTGCTGGTGGGGCTCAACGCGACCGAGGTGCCTTATCCGCAGGACAGCACGATTCATCAGCTGTTTGAAGAACAGGTCCTGGCGCAACCGGAGGCTATCGCGATGGCGTTCCAGTCGCAGCGCCTGAGCTACGCCGAGCTGAACCGCGAAGCCAACCGCCTGGCCCATCACCTGATCGGCCTGGGCATCGGCCCGGACGATCGGGTGGCGATCTGCGTCGAACGCGGTGTGGAGATGATGGTTGGCCTGTTGGGTGTGCTCAAGGCCGGTGCGGCCTATGTGCCTCTGGACCCGGCTTACCCGGCCGAGCGCCTGGTCTACATGATCGAGGACAGCAAGCCGTCGGCCTTGCTGACCCAGCGTGCATTGCAAGGCCGTTTGCCGGTGCTGGATCTGCCGCTGGTGTTGCTGGACGACGATCAGCGCCGGGGCTTCAGCGAGCGTGACGACAATCCTGTGGTAGCTGCCCTGGGCGCGCGCAATCTGGCCTATGTGATCTATACCTCCGGCTCTACCGGCAATCCGAAAGGAGTGATGATCGAACACCGTGGCCTGGTCAACTACAGCCTCGACGCCGCGCGCCTGTTCGGCCTGGCTCCTGCTGATACCGTGCTGCAACAGAACACCTTGAACTTCGACCTGTCGGTGGAGGAAATCTTCCCGGCGCTGCTGGCCGGGGCCACCCTGGCGCCAAGTCGGGAGATCTTCGGCAGCGAGGGCACGGAGGATCGCGGCATTCATCCGACCTTCCTGCATATGACCGCTGCGCACTGGCACACCCTGGCCGCCGAATGGCACAGCCAGCCACAGGTCGCCGCGCAGCGTCTGGCCGATGTGCGCCTGATCAACGTCACTGGTGATGCCCTGTCGGCGCAGAAGCTCAAGCTCTGGGATGAAGTCCGTCCGGCGCATACCCGATTGGTCAACACCTATGGTCCGACCGAGGCTACGGTGTCCTGCACCGCCGCTTATGTCTCCCACGATGCGCTGGCCGGCAGTGAGGGCAGCGGCAACGCAACCATCGGCAAGCCGATGGCCAACACCCGGATTTATCTGCTCGATGCCCATCAGCAACCCGTGCCGTATGGCGTGGCGGGTGAAATCTTTATTGGTGGCGATGGTGTAGCGCGGGGCTACTTGAATCTCGAGCAAGTCAACGCCGAGCGCTTCCTCGCTGATCCGTTCAGCGCCGGCCCTGACGCCCGGATGTATAAAACGGGCGACCTGGCGCGCTATATGGCCGACGGTCGTATCGAATACCTGGGCCGCAATGACTTCCAGGTCAAGGTCCGTGGTTTCCGCATTGAACTGGGGGAAATCGAGGCGCGCCTCGGCGGTTGCTCCGGGGTCAAGGAAGCAGCGGTGATCGCCCGGGAAGACCGTCCCGGGGAAAAACGCCTGGTGGCCTATGTGGTCGCCCAGCCGGAGGCGAGTCTGGATGTCGCCGGCTTGCGCGCAGAACTGGCGCCGCAACTGGCCGAGTACATGCTGCCGAGTGCCTTCGTGATTCTCGACGCGCTGCCGTTGACAGCGAACCGCAAGCTCGACCGCAAGGCCTTGCCGGCCCCGGCTGACGAGGCTTTTGCCAGTCGCGAGCATGTCGCCCCGCAAAGCGCCACCGAGACGGCCTTGGCGCAGATCTGGCAGAACCTGCTGAATCTGCAGCAGGTGGGGCGTCACGACCACTTCTTCGACCTCGGTGGGCACTCGCTGCTGGCCATGCGCTTGATTTCCCAGGTGCGTCAACGCCTGGGCGTAGAGCTGAGCCTGGCGGATATCTTCGCCCAGCCAGAGCTGGCGGCAATGGCCCAGGTGCTGGCGCAAGCCGCCGGCAGCAGCCAGCCGCCGATCGTGCCGGTGTCCCGTGAGCAGGCCTTGCCGTTGTCGTTCGCCCAGCAGCGTCTGTGGTTCCTGGCGCAACTGGACGGCGGCAGTTCGGCCTATCACATTCCCGCCGGGCTGCGCTTGCGTGGTGCCCTGGATCGTATTGCTCTCAAGCGGGCGCTGGATCGTATCGTTGCCCGTCACGAATCGCTGCGTACGACCTTTGTGCAACTGCAGGGGCAGGATGCGGAACAACGTATCGCCCCGGCTGACATTGGCTTCAACCTGCAATTGCATGTGCTGGCCGGCCAGGCGGAGGCGGAAGAGGAGCTGTTGGCCATCGCCGCCGAAGAGGCTCGCGAGCGCTTCGACCTGGTCCGTGGTCCGCTGGTGCGCGGGCGTCTGGTGCGCATGGCCGATGACGACCATGTGCTGCTGGTGACCTTGCACCATATCATCTCGGACGGCTGGTCCGCCGGGGTCCTGACCCGCGAACTGGGCGTGCTTTACGAGGCCTTCCGCCAGGGCGCGGAAGATCCGTTGCCGGCCTTGCCGGTGCAGTACGCCGACTATGCGGTTTGGCAGCGCAACTGGCTGAGCGGTGAAGTGCTGCAACAGCAAGGGCAATATTGGCAACAGGCCCTGGCCGGTGCGCCGGTCTTGCTGGCCTTGCCGAGCGACCGGCCACGTCCGGCGCAGCAGGACTACAGCGGGCATCTGTTGGGCCTGGCCCTCGATGCCGACCTGACCCGTGGTCTCAAGGCCCTCAGCCAGCGCCAGGGCACCACCTTGTTCATGACGGTCATGGCCGCCTGGGCCGCGGTGCTGAGCCGGCTGTCCGGACAGGATGACGTGGTGATCGGTACGCCGGCGGCCAACCGTCTGCGCGCGGAGGTCGAGGACCTGATCGGTTTCTTCGTCAACACCCTGGCGGTGCGGGTTGAAGTCCCGGCAGCGTTGAGCGTCGAAGCCTTGCTGCAACAGGTCAAGCGTCAGACCCTGGGCGCCCAGGCCAACCAGGACCTGCCGTTCGAGCAGGTGGTGGAAGTGGTTCGTCCGCAGCGCAGCCTGTCCCACAGCCCGATTTTCCAGGCGATGTTGTCCTGGCAGAACACCGAGGACGTCGATCTGGCGCTGGGTGATATGACCCTGCAAGGCGTCGGGGTGACCAGTCGCACGGCCAAATTCGATGTGCTGCTGGACATGACCGAGGTGGGCGATCGTCTGTTCGGGACCTTGGAATACGCCACGGCGTTGTTCGACGAAAGCACCATGCGGCGTTGCCTGGGTTATCTGGAAGCCATGCTGCGTGGGATGGTGGCCGATGAGCGGGCGCTGATCGCGGAGATTCCGTTGCTGGACGAGGAGCAGCGCGGGCAGTTGCTGGAAGATTTCAATGCCACTGCGGTTGATTACCCTCAGGACCTGACCTTGCATGGCCTCTTTGAAGCT
>NZ_JALLIY010000046.1 GCF_023242315.1 Pseudomonas sp. MWU13-2105 | reverse complement strand
CAGTTGCCGGAGTACATGGTTCCCGCCATCTACGTGATGCTGGAGGCCATGCCGCTGACCCCGAACGGCAAACTCGACCGCAAGGCCCTGCCGGCCCCGGACAGCGATGCGCTGATCCGCCGTGGTTATGAAGCGCCCCAGGGCGAAACCGAAACCACCCTGGCACGGATCTGGATGCAACTGCTCAGCGTCGAGCGGGTCGGGCGCCACGATCACTTCTTCGACCTGGGCGGCCATTCGTTGCTGGCCGTCAGCCTGATCGAACGTATGCGTCAGGCCGGCCTGGGCGCTGATGTCCGCGTGCTGTTCAGTCAACCGACCCTGGCGGCCCTGGCCGCTGCGGTGGGCGGTGGGCGGGAAATCGTCGTTCCGGTCAATGCCATTCCGACCCCTTGCGCGCACATCACCCCGGACATGCTGCCCCTGGTCAATCTCGACCAAGCCGCTATCGACCGAGTTGTGGCAAAAGTGCCCGGCGGTGCGGCGAACGTGCAGGATATCTATCCGCTGGCGCCGTTGCAGGAAGGCATCCTCTATCACCATCTCCTGGCCGTGGATCATGTAGATCCGTATCTGCAACACGCACTGTTCGCCTTCGACAGCCGCGATAGGCTCGACGCCTTCGCCCAGGCATTGCAAGGGGTGATTGAACGCCACGATATCCTGCGCACCGCTGTGGTCTGGGAAGGTCTCGACGCGCCGCTGCAAGTGGTCTGGCGCCAGGCGACCCTGGTGCTGAATGAAGTGTCGCCGAAGCCGCTTGCCGGCGATATCGCCAAACAACTGCGCGGGTGCCTCGACTCGCCGCAGACCCGTCTGGATATCCGCCAGGCCCCGATGCTGCGCCTGGACTATGGACAGGATCAGTCCAGCCGACGCTGGATCGGCCTCTTGCAGTACCATCATCTGGTCAACGACGCCACCTCCCTGGGGGCGCTGGTGGCGGAAATCGAAGCGCATATGCAGGATCGCCAGGCGCAGCTGCCGGCCTCGATCCCGTACCGCAACTATGTGGCCCAATCGCGTCTGGGCGTGAGCCAGACCGAGCACGAGCAGTTCTTCCGCGAGATGCTCGGCGATATCGACGACCCGACCTTGCCCTTCGGCCTGCAGGATGTACAGGGCGATGGCCGGGATATCGAAGAGGCCCGCTGTGCCGTGGACAGTGGCCTCAGCCGCCGCCTGCGGAACCAGGCGCGGCAGTTGGGCGTCAGTGCCGCCAGCCTTTGCCATCTGGCCTGGGCCCGGGTGCTCGGTGCTGTCTCGGGCAAGGACGAAGTGGTCTTCGGCACCGTCCTGCTCGGTCGCCTGCAAGGCGGCGAGGGCGCCGACCGTGCGCTGGGGATGTTTATCAATACCTTGCCGTTGCGTGTGGCGGTGGCCGGGTTGGGTGTGCGCGAAGGACTCAAGGCCACCCACTCGCGACTCACCGCCTTGCTCGGTCACGAACATGCCCCGCTGACCCTGGCGCAACGTTGCAGCGGCGTGGCGGCGCCGACCCCGTTGTTCAGCGCGTTGCTGAACTATCGGCACTTGGCCAGTGGTAGCGCGGACCTGCCGGCCTGGAACGGCATCGAGATGCTCGGTGGCGAAGAGCGCACCAACTACCCGCTGACCCTCTCGGTGGACGATCTGGGCGAAGACTTCTCCCTGCATGTCGGCACCCTGGCCGGGACCGGGGCGCAACGGGTCTGCGGCTATATGCTCCGGGCCCTGGAAAGCCTGGTCGAGGCCCTGGAAAAAACGCCGGCCTTGCCGTTGGCGCAGCTGTCGATCCTGCCCGCCGCCGAGCGCGAGCAACTGTTGCTGGGGTTCAATGCCAGCGCTCGCGATTACCCGCGGGCGCAAACCGTCCATGGGCTGTTCGAAGCCCAGGTGCGGGCGCGGCCCGAGGCTTGTGCGGCGATCCACGATGGCGTGTCGTTGACCTACGCCGAACTCAATACCCGGGCCAACCGTCTGGCCCGGCATCTGCGCGGTCTCGGTGTGCAACCGGGCGACAGCGTGGCGATCCTGCTGGAGCGCTCCCATGAGTTGCTGCTCAGCCAACTGGCGGCGCTCAAGTGTGGCGCGGTCTATGTGCCGCTGGATATCAACGCCCCGCTTGAGCGCCAGGGCTTTATGATCGAGGACAGCCAGGCACGGGTCCTGCTGACCCGTAGCCAGGTACCGCTGGATACCCGCGTGCAACGCGTTGACCTCGATCAACTGAGCCTGGAGCGCCTGGACAGCGATGACCTGGCGATGCCGCAGTCCAGCGAAAGCGTGGCCTACATCATGTACACCTCCGGTTCCACCGGCACGCCCAAGGGTGTGCTGGTGCCGCATCGGGCCATCAGTCGCCTGGTGATCAACAACGGTTATGCCGAGTTCAATGCCCGGGACCGGGTGGCGTTTGCCTCCAACCCGGCGTTCGACGCCAGTACCCTTGACGTCTGGGCGCCGCTGCTCAATGGCGGCTGCGTGGTGGTGATCGGCCAGGCCGACTTGCTCTCCCCGGAAAACTTCCAGCGCCTGTTGCTGGAACAGGCGGTGACGGTACTGTGGATGACCGCCGGCCTGTTCCATCAATACGCCGCGGGCCTGGGCGATGCGTTCTCGCGCCTGCGCTACCTGATTGTCGGTGGCGATGTGCTGGACCCGGCGGTGATCGCGCGGGTCTTGGCCAATGCGGCTCCGGAGCACCTGCTCAATGGCTACGGTCCGACCGAAGCCACGACTTTCTCCGCGACTTATGAAATCACCAGGGCAGACAGCGGCAGCCTGCCGATTGGCCGGCCGGTGGGCAACGGTCGTCTCTATGTGCTCGATGCCCAGGCGCAGCCCGTGCCGCTGGGCGTGATCGGTGAGCTGTATATCGGTGGCCTGGGGGTGGCCAAGGGGTATCTGAACCGGGATGAGTTGACCCGGGAAAAATTTGTCGCCGATCCCTTCGACAGCGACCCGCAGGCGCGTTTGTACCGCACCGGCGACCTGGCGCGCTGGCGTGCCGATGGCAATCTGGAATACCTGGGGCGCAACGACGACCAGGTTAAGATTCGTGGCTTCCGGGTCGAACTGGGCGAGATCGAAGCGCGCCTGGCCGAACATCCCGAGGTCAAGGAAGCCGTGGTGCTGTGCCGCCAGGAAATCCCCGGCGACAAGCGCCTGGTGGCCTATTTCACCCCGGCCTTTGCCGGGGCGGTGGAGCGGATTGACACACTGCGTGCTCATTTACATGCGCAGTTGCCGGAATACATGGTGCCCATGGCCTATGTGCGCCTTGAGCGCCTGCCGCTGACGGCCAACGGCAAGCTGGATCGCAAGGCGCTACCGGCGCCGGACGAGCGGGCGCTGATCAGCCGTGGCTACGAGGCGCCCGAAGGGGAAACCGAAAGCCTGCTGGCGCAGTTGTGGGCCGAACTGCTCAAGGTCGAGCAAGTGGGTCGACATGACCACTTCTTCGAATTGGGCGGCCATTCGCTGCTGGCGGTGACGCTGATAGAGCGCATGCGCCAGGTGGGGCTGAGCGCCGATGTGCGGGTGCTGTTCAGCCGGCCGACCCTGGCCGCACTGGCCGCTGCGGTGGGCAGTGGCCGGGAAATCCGCGTGCCGGCCAATCTCATCGGCCTCGATTGTTCGCGTATCACCCCTGAACTGTTGCCGCTGGCGAACCTCGACCAGGCCGCCATCGAGCGGATCGTGGCCACGGTGCCGGGTGGCGTTGCCAACGTCCAGGACATCTATGCCCTGGCGCCGTTGCAGGCGGGCATCCTCTATCACCACCTCAGCGCCGAACAGGGCGACCCCTACGTGCTGCAATCGCAGTTCGCCTTCGACAGCCGGGAACGCCTGGAAGAGTTCGCCGGGGCCTTGCAGTTCGTGATCCAGCGTCATGACATCCTGCGTACCGCGCTGGCCTGGGAAGGTCTTGACGAGCCGGTGCAGGTGGTCAGGCGTCAGGCGCAACTGGTACGTGAAAGCCTGGAGCCGGACCCGCAAGGTGGTGCCGTTGCGAGCCAACTGCACCAGCGTTTCGACTCGCGGCACTATCGCCTGGATATTCGTCAGGCGCCGATGCTGCGTCTGGTCCAGGCCTGGGACGCGGAGAACCAGCGCTGGCTGGCCTTGCTGTTGTTCCATCATCTGGCCATGGACCACACTGCGATGGATGTGGTGCAGCATGAGATGCAGGCCTGTCTGCTGGGGCAGCAGGCGCAACTGGGCGCGCCGGTCCCCTATCGCAACTATGTGGCCCAGGCTCGCCTGGGCGTGAGCGAGGAGGAGCACGAGCGCTTCTTCCGCGAACGGCTCGGCGCTGTCGACGAACCGACCCTGCCGTTCGGTTTGCCGCAGGTCGAGGTTCAAGGTATCGATGAAGCCCGCCTGGCCGTGGGGGTTGCGCTGGGGCGCCGATTGCGGGCCCAGGCCCGCCAACTGGGCGTGAGCGCCGCGAGCCTGGTGCATCTGGCCTGGGCACAGGTGCTGGGTCGGGTTTCGGCCCGCGATGACGTGGTGTTCGGCACGGTGCTGATGGGCCGGATGCAGGGCGGTGATGGCGCCGACCGTGCCCTCGGCATGTTTATCAATACCTTGCCGCTGCGGGTGGTGCTCGGCGCTTGCAGTGCACGGGAAGGGGTCAAGACCACCCACGCCGAACTGACCGCGTTGCTCGGCCATGAGCATGCGTCCCTGGCGCTGGCCCAGCGTTGCAGCGGCGTCAGCGCGCCGCTGCCGTTGTTCAGTGCCTTGCTCAACTATCGCCACAGCAGCGTTGTCGTGACCGACGAGGCGCTGACGGCCTGGCACGGCATGCAGGCCCTGGGCGGTGAGGAACGCACCAACTATCCGCTGACCCTCAACGTCGACGATCAGGGCGAAGACTTCCTGTTGACCGCCCAGACTGTCCCGCTGATCGCGGCCGAACGAATCTGCGCCTATATGCAGCGGGCCTTGCTCAGTCTGGTCGATGCCCTGGAGCAGACGCCCCAGGCGCTGTTGCAGGACTTGCCGGTGCTGCCGGAGGTTGAACGTCGGCAGTTGCTGGAAGCCTTCAATGCCACCGCCGTCGACTATCCGCCGGATCTGACCTTGCATGGTCTCTTTGAAGCG
>NZ_JALLIY010000045.1 GCF_023242315.1 Pseudomonas sp. MWU13-2105 | reverse complement strand
GTTGGCCGGCAGGATCGACAGGCCCTGCAACGACGCCTGTGGCGTCTGCTCCAAAGCCTCCACCAACTGCTCCAGCGCCGTGTGCATATAAGCGCACACCCGCTGCGCACCAATCGACGACGCCACCAGGGTGGTCAGGTTGAAACCCTCACCCAGGTCGTCGACGTTCAGCGTCAGCGGATAGTTGGTCCGTTCCTCGCCACTCAGGGCATGGATACCCTGCCAGGCCTGCACGGCCCGCTCCGAAACACTGCCGACCGCACTATGACGGTAGTTGAGCAAGGCACTGAACAATGGCGTCGGCGCGGCCACGCCGCTGCAACGCTGGGCCAGGGCCAGGGACGCATGTTCATGGCCGAGCAACGCGGTCAGCCGCGCATGGGTCGCCTTGACCCCGGCCCGCACGCCCTGTCCGCCGACGGCAACCCGCAGCGGCAAGGTATTGATAAACATCCCCAATGCCCGGTCGGCCCCCTCGCCGCCCTGCATCCGGCCCATCAGCACAGTACCGAACACCACATCGCGGCGCCCGGAAACCTTGCCCAGCACCTGGGCCCAGGCCAGGTGCACCAGGCTGGCGACGCTCACCCCCAACTGCCGGGCCTGGGCCCGCAGGCGCTGGTCCAACCCGGCGTCCAGCGCCTGGACCGCTTCCTCGATAGCGCTGCCATCGCCCTGCACATCCTGCAAGCCGAACGGCAGGGTCGGTTCCTCCACCTCACCGAGCATGTCGCGGAAAAACGCTTCATGATCGGCCGGGCTGACCCCCAGGCGCGCCTGGGCCACATAGTTGCGATACGGCACCGGCGCCGGCAAGGCTTCGGTCTCGCCGAGCAGCCAGGCCTGCATTTCGTGCTGCACCACCTCCATCGCCATATGGTCCAGGGCCATGTGATGGAACAGCAGCATCGCGCTGATCCGCTGGTTGAGCGGATCTTCGGCATAGGCCAGGCGCATCAGCGGCGCCTCGCTCACGTCCAGGCGGTAGTGGCGCGGGTCGAACCGGCTGTGTAGTTGCGCACCGATATCGCCGGCGGAGGGGTCGAGTTCGAGCTCATCAAGATGCAGGCGCGCCTCGCGCCAGACCACTTGCACGGGTGAATCCAGGCCTTCCCAGACCACCCCGGTACGCAGGATGTCATGGCGGTCGATGACCATCTGCAAGGCCAGGACAAAGGACTCCAGGCGCTCGCGGTCGTCAAAGCCGAACTGGGCCTGCAACACGTAGGGGTCGCCGGCCCGGGCCGCCAGGTGGTGATAGAGAATCCCCTCCTGCAGGGGTGCCAGCGGATAGATATCCTGCACATTGGCGGTACCGCCCGGCACCGTCGCCACCACCTGGTCGATCTGCGCCTGGGTCAGGTTGGCCAGCGGCAGCAGGTCCGGAGTGATCCGTTCGCAACCTTGGCCAATCAGGTTGGCCGGCACGCTGACTTCACGGCCGCCGCCGACAGCGGCGGCCAGCGCGGCCAGGGTCGGCTGGCTGAACAGCACGCGTACATCGGCACTCAGGCCCAACTGGCGCATGCGCTCGATCAGGCTCACGGCGAGCAGCGAGTGCCCACCGAGTTCGAAGAAGTGGTCGTGACGTCCAACCCGTTCGACTTTCAGCAACTCGGACCACAGCCGCGCCAGGGTGATTTCCAGTTCGCCCTCGGGCGCCTGGAACTCACGGCTGGCATAGGCATCGGCGTCCGGCGTCGGCAAGGCCCGGCGATCGAGCTTGCCGTTGGCGGTCAGCGGGAACGCTTCGAGAACGACGAAAGCACTGGGTACCATGTATTCGGCCAAGGACGCCGCCAGTTCGCGACGCAGTTCCGGCACCGACAAGGTGCTGCCGGCCTCGGCAACCAGGTAAGCCACCAGACGTTTATGTCCGGGCTCATCCTGGCGGGCCAGCACCACCGCTTCCCTGACGCCCGGGCAAGCACCCAGCCGCGCTTCGATCTCGCCCAGTTCGATACGGAAACCGCGAATCTTCACCTGGTCGTCGTTACGCCCCAGGTACTCGACAAGCCCGTCCGCGCTCCAGCGCGCCAGGTCGCCGGTACGGTACAGCAGTGCCCCGGCCTCGGCGTTGAAGGGGTCGGCGACGAACTGCATGGCCGTCAGTTCCGGGCGGTTCAGATAACCCTTGGCCACGCCCTGCCCGCCGATATACAACTCGCCGGCCACGCCCACGGCCACCGGTTGGCGCAAGGCATCGAGGACATAGACCTGGCTGTTGCCGATCGGTCGGCCGATGGGGATACCAGCGTTGCCCACCGAGGTAATTTCGTAGGTCGTGGAGAAGGTGGTGGCTTCGGTCGGACCATAGCCGTTGAGCAGATGCCGCGGGGCGCCCTCTTCCAGCACCCGGGCGATCACCGCCGGGTCCAGTACATCGCCGCCGACGATCAGGTAGCGCAAGCGGCCAAAGGCTTCCATCAGGCCGCCGGCATATTGATGGAACAGGCCGGCGGTCATCCACAGCACGCTGACCGATTGTGCCAACAACAGGGCACGGAATTCGTCCAAGGACAGCAACACTGACTGTTCCACCACCACCACGCAACCGCCGTTGAGCAGCGGCGCCCAGACATCCAGGGTGCTCGCGTCGAAGGACGGGTTGGACGCGAAGGCCACGCGGTCGCCGGCATTGAAATCGGCATAACCGTTGTTGAGTACCAGGCGGCTGACGGCCCGGTGCGGCACCAGTACCCCCTTGGGCGTGCCGGTGGAGCCGGAGGTATACATGATATAGGCCACCGACTCGGCGGACCCGGCCGACGCCGGGTTCGGCACCTCGGCGTCCAGTTCCAGGGTGTCCAGATCGACCCGCTGGATACCTTCGGGCAGCGGGCTGCCGCTCAGGGTCAATACCTGCCGCGCGGCGCTGTCGTGCAGCATGAATGCCTGGCGTTCGGCCGGCGCATTGATATCCAGCGGCACATAGGCGGCGCCGCACTTGATGATCGCCAACTGGCCGGCCAGCAGGTCGAAGGAGCGCTCCAGCAGCAGCGCCACCCGCTCGCCCGGCTGTACGCCGAGGCCGATCAGGTGGCGGGCCAGGCCATTGGCCCGGCTATTGAGCTGCTGGTAGGTCAAGCTCCGGTCATCCTGGACGGCGGCCACTGCATCGGGCCGCGCCACCACTTGCTGTTCGAACAGGGCCTGCAGGCTGCTGTGCCGCGGATAGTCACGCGCCGTGGCATTGAAGCCGTGCAGCACTTGCCGGCGCTCGGCCGGCGGAAGAATGTCCAGATGCTGCAAGGGCGTTTGTGGCTGTTGCTCCAGCGCCTCGACCAGGGCGCCAAGGGCCGCCAGCATATAGTCGCCGACGCGCTGCGCACCGATTTCCACCAGGGCCTGGACCGCCAGGCTGAAATCTTCGCCCAGGTCGTCCACCGACAGGGTGATCGGGTAGGTGCTCTGTTCTTCGCCGCCAAGGCTGTGCAAACCGGCCCAGGCCCGCACGGTTTCGGCCGAAGCCAGCGACTCGCTAGCGCTGTGGCGGTAGTTGAGCAGCGAACTGAACAATGGCGCCGGCGCGGCCACGCCGCTGCAGCGTTGGGCCAGGGCCAGGGAGGCGTGCTCGTGGCCGAGCAAGGCAGTCAGGCGCGCGTGGGTGGTCCTGACCCCTTCACGGACTCCGTGACCTTCAAGTTTCACCCGCAACGGCAAGGTATTGATAAACATCCCCAGGGCCCGGTCGGCGCCCTCGCCGCCCTGCATCCGGCCCATCAGCACGGTGCCGAAGACCACGTCCGACTTGCCCGAAACGGCGCCCACCACCCGTGCCCAGGCCAGGTGATGCAGGCTCGCGGCGCTGACCCCCAACTGCCGGGCCTGGACCCGCAGGCGCCGGCTCAAAGCGGCCTCGAGCGGCACGCGGACCTCTTCGATCAGCGGCTCGTCGCGCGGGATTTCGACCACGCCAAACGGCAGTGTCGGTTCATCGACGTCCGCCAGCATGTCGCGGAAAAAGCCTTCATGAACATCGGCCCCGGCACCCAGCCGGACCTGCGCCACATAGTTGCGATACGGCACCGCCTCAGGCAAGGCATGGCCTTCGCCGAGCAGGTAGGCCTGCATCTCGTACTGCACCAGCTCCAGCGCGGCATGGTCGATGGCGATGTGATGGAACAGCAGGATCGCCACCCAGCGCGCATTGGCCCGGTCCTCGGCGCAGACCAGGCGCATCAGCGGCGCCTGGCGCAGGTCGAGGCGGTAATGCCGGGAATCGTAGCGTTCGCGCAATTGGGTTTCGATATCGCCGTCAGCATCCACCAGTTCAAGCTCATCCACCGCCAGGTTGGCTTCGCGCAGCACCACCTGCACCGGTTCGTCGAGACCTTCCCAGACCATCGCGGTGCGCAGGATATCGTGGCGTTCGATCACCGCTTGCAGGGCCTGGGCGAAATCGTCCAGGCGCTCGCGGTTATCGGCACCGAACAGCGCCCGCAGTACATAGGGGTCGCCCTGCCCGGCGGCCAGGTGATGGTAGAGAATGCCTTCCTGCAGGGGCGCCAACGGATAGATGTCCTGGACATTGCCGGCACCGCCCGGTACCGCCTCGACGATGCGGTCGATCGCCGCCTGGTCGAGGTTGGCCAGCGGCAGCATTTGCGCGGTAATGCGGAAGGCCGGGCTCAGCCAGTCCCCGCCGTTTCGTGCCACCAGCTTGAGCAGTTCCGCCTTGTGCACGCCGAGACTGTCGAGTACGGCGCTGTCAAGGCCCTCATCGTCACCGAGAATCACCAGATCATCTTCTTCCTGTTGAAGACGGATCGCGTGCGTGGAAAGAACTGCCATCAATTCGCTGAAGTGCATCGAATAACCTGCTGTTTATCATTTCGGAGAGGGTTGACGACCCAAAAGGCTCGGTGTCGGAGACAGCGTTTGGCGCGATAAAAAATCGGAGGGGCTTCGAGGTTCGAAGACAGCACGGGAATCCGGGCGCAGGCGTGATCGGGTCCGCAGCTACAAAGGGCTGCGGTCCACTGACACATGCGAGACATCCCATTCGCCATGCTCCCCACAGGTCTCGAAAATTAGAGCATCCATGGGCGACTGTCTGTCATGGGAAGCCGGGACAAGGCGTGCCGCAAGCTCGCCCAGCCGGGGGGTGCACAGGAGGGGAAAAGAGCCGGAGAGGCGCCGGCCCGACCGCTTGCCAAGCGGGCGGGCCGTGCCGGGGCTTCAGATACGGCGTTTGCGATTGAGCAGCGGAATCTTCGTCTGCGGCACCTCCAGCCGTTGTGTGGTACCTACCGAGGCGGCCACCTCGGCCAGCGTCGGCTGGCCGAACAGTACCCGCACATCGGCTTCCAGGTTGGCCTGGCGCATCCGCTCGATCAGGCTCACCGCCAGCAACGAGTGGCCGCCGAGTTCGAAGAAGTGATCCTGACGCCCGACTCGTTCGACCTTGAGCAAGTCGACCCAGAGCGCCGCCAAGCGGGTTTCGACCTCACCCACCGGGGCCTCGTAGACACGCGAGGCGTAGGCGCTGCTGTCCGGCACCGGCAGGGCCTTGCGGTCGAGCTTGCCATTGGGGGTCAGCGGCAAGGCGTCGAGCTGCATATAGGCCGCAGGCAACATGTAGTCCGGCAGCAGTCCTTGCAGATAGGCGCGCAGGGTTCCGCTATCCGGCACCACTCCAGCGGTGGCCGGGGTGAAGTACGCCACCAGGCGGGTTTCGCCCGGCACGTCCTCGCGGGCCATCACCACCGTTTCCTGCACCTCGGGGTGTTTGGCCAGGCGCGCTTCGATCTCGCCG
>NZ_JALLIY010000044.1 GCF_023242315.1 Pseudomonas sp. MWU13-2105 | reverse complement strand
CAGTCTGCATCCCAGATGAATAGTCAGGCTGACTCAATCTCCTTTTTCATCCAGCAAACGGTAGCGGATTTATTTTCTACATTCTGCACGTCCGCTTTTGGCCGACAGCAGACCTTGGGGTCCGCAGTTCCTTAGCCTCTGCCATTTGGCTAGATGCGTTACACACCGACTCACATGGGTAACACTGCTCACACAGGACGATCCAAAGCGGTGTTGCATTGATTTTGTCCTTTAAATTCAAGTAGTTGATCTAGATCGTTACACGAGTAACACGGCATTTGAGAGGTATCCACCCCCGCTCCTCATAAGTATGAATCCCACCAGCGAGGAGGATCCAGCAGGTGCCAGGCCCCCTGAGTCAATGAGGTACACACGGGGTCAGAAACCCGCGTGATCCTGTTGGCGGAAGGATGACCTGCTTAGTGAACTACGGTTCACCAGTGCGATTGCACAATGTGCTGAGATGTCGCGTGGGACCCTGGGCATTTCTGAGGGGCACGGGGCAGATAACCCGCGCGTTCGTGCTAGCGGCTGGATATTTGAAGTTAGTTGACAGGTTGACGGAGTTGACCCGGTTGACGAACACCTTGCTCGCGTTTTCAGCAACACAAAAGGGCATCTTTACCAACACGGTAACGATCCCCTTTTTTCTGCAAAATCCTTTCAATTTCAACGTTGAAATTTCAGTAAGCTGGGGTAGCTGTCGCTACCAAGATCCCGCGGGTTTCCGACCCCGTGTAAAGAGCTAATCCCCAGGGGCCCTGGCAGTTTCTGAGGTGGCACCTGTGACCGAATGAATTCCACTGACCAACGCATGCCCTAAGGCAGCAGGAAGGAAGCGGCTCAAAAGCGGTTCAACAAGAAGCCTCAAGCCGCTCAGTCACTAGACACGCCGACGATAAGAAAGTACGTTCTGACTCAGCCAAACCCCATACCTTCGCAACATTAAAAGCCACACAAAAAGGACACTCTTATAAAATGGGCACCAGCAGAACATTTGTAAGCTATTTCGCTGCACTTAAGGATGACTTCAGAAATGACCACATGAAAATCTGCTTCTTGTGGCACGACGAAGTAATGCTAGACGTACCAAACGACTACAGACGAAATAACTACGCAACTCAAATATCAGGCAGTGAATCATTAAGCAAAGAGCAAACCTCATCACTTACAGATATATTTATTCCGCTGCAAGATCGGGTTTCTAGCGACCTACTTGAAGCATATGAGGAATCAAGGCCTTCAGGTTATCCACGGTGGGGTAATGAGTACGAGAATTTCACATACCCTGACCCACAAAACCCTGAGCAATATGCACATAACATTTTACTGGCACACATCAAGCGGGATTGGAAGCTAGAAGAGTTCAGTGGCGGAGATGTTGAGCATGCTGAAGGCAGAGCGAGAGTAGCGATCAACACGGTTGGTCTATGGGAGTGCATCCAACAAGAAGTTGAATGCATGCTGGAGGCAAGTTATGACGAGCGCGTGGCAATGAGTGCTGCACGCATATTCAATTCAAGCCCACAAAACCAGGTCGAGCCATTTAGTTTATTCGAAGCTAGCATCCCGAGCCTTTCATCAGTGCCGTGGGCTGAGATTATAAATATCAAGAAATCTGGCCGATTTGAAAAGCTGAGATCAAAATTAAGTGAAGTCGCCTCCACACCTAACACAGATAAAATTTCAGCTCAAGCAGAACTGGCCCTGCTTGAAGCCAAAGCCGCTGAAGATATTATAGAGCGCTACCGCCCAAAGCTTAAAAAAGTGGCCATAGAGTCAATGCTAGCAAACATACCCGGAATTCCTGGAATCAACCCATTTGGAGCATTCTTTGGCATTCGAGACACTTACAATGAAGCAAAAAAACGGAAGGATCTCAGTTGGTTTTATACTCTTCGTGATGTTCGTAACCTTGTGAAAGACCTTTAATACCTTTTTCCAATTTCAGATGAGTTGAGCCAAAGCGGATGACATTTGACGTCCGCTTAGCATCCTCACTTGGAATGTAGTGGTCCTAGCTACAACCTATCTGCGTCAAGCCACCGTAGACCGGATTTGTAGGCAAGCTAGACGCTTGCCGGAATGCCTCTACCTTCCCCTGCTCAAGAGAGTAAAATCGAACAACACTCAGAACCGTGTATCCCTATCTGTATCCCTAACTGTATAATTCCTCTACAAGGCACGAATTATATAGAGCGCACGAGTCTCCCTCGGGCACCATCTTAAAAAAAGACCTTGAATTTCAAGGTCTTTTTTTTCGCCCACAGAAAAGCGAAAAGGCACCGCAATCCTGTAGGAGCCGGCTTGCTGGCGATGAACGATAACGCGATGAGCCTGCCATGCGCCGCCGCCAATCCCGACATCAATCGAAGATCGCCCGGTCTTTACCCCCTCTCCCCGCGCAACATTCCCTGCGTCAAATCGTCGATGACGGCCTTACCCATCTCGCCCAGGTAATGCGATGCCCAAGCGTAGCGTTCGCCGTCGCTTTCCAGGGCAGCATCGAGGGAGAGTGCTTTGGCGCAATAGAGCAGGAGGGAGGCGTGCTCCATGGCTTCCAGAATGGGAACGCCAGGGTTTACGCGAAATAGCTCACGTCCTTGGGAGCCACACTGGGAAAAGGTGATGACGCCTAGGGTTTTACTTGTGGGTAGATTCGTCATTGGACACCTCCAGCGTGGACCTGGGTGCCGGGGGCTGGAACATGCAAAGTCGATCCATCAAAAACGTACATACGCAGGACTCCTAATGTGAGGGAGCTACCACGTTCGTTTCCAGGCGAATGGGTGGCAGCTGTACGCAGGCTGGAAACCGGGACAATAGGAAAACCCGGCAGACCCAAGGGCCTCCCGCGCACAGCCGCCATAACACGCGGAGACTGGCACAAAAAAGCACCAGCAGTCGTGATGAATGGTGGCGCCTATGCGCCCATTGTTCCACAGGTTTCCAGGCCCGGTCGCTGAGTTGGCAGCGACAGGGAAAAGGTAGCGCGCACAGTAGGGAGCCGCAATGTGAGTGGCGGAGGTATGTAAGTCGAAAAATTTCAGTCGGCATAGAAGATCGTTCACAGCCCCAAGCTAGATGGCGATCTACCCGAAGTGCATTACGATCATTCAGGGATGACGTCTTGGGCTGCGACCAAAATAAATCCGTCACCATTTCCGTATTCGTAGCTTTCCACTGCAAAAATCGAAGACAGCTTTCGGCCGATTCTGTTGAAAAAGTCGACCAGGGCCGACGGTCCATGTATTGAGCGGTGAAAACGTCATTTTTGCACGCTGCTACGTGAAATCTGAGTCCTGCACCCGCTGCTCAAGACACGGATTTCAATCTCAGACGCGTATTTTTCTGCCGTGAAAACCGAAACCGACTTTTTCAACAGAATCGGCCAGAAGCGGCCCTTTGTCCAACCTGCTACGCTGATCTCACAAGACCTTGCATTCATCACTGAGTCTTACCGCTTCTGCGACTTTGCCAGCATTAAAGCCGATCCGCTCAATAAGTCGGCGTAGCAAGCCTGGCGCTCTCGCCACCAGCCCTTGGCTGCGTGGCACCGTCACTAGGTCACGCCTCTGCTCAATGCACTCCACCAGGGCGGTGACCACCCTCTCCAGTGCTACGAACTGCCAGATCCCCTGATGATTGTTCCAGACTAGGGTGGAAGACGGCCCAGCGATGACTGCCTCCATCATCGGCGTCTGGAAGAAGGTCGGGTGGAGTGATCCGACGCCCACGCCGTGCTGACGAAGCTCCAGGCGCAAACTGTTACATAGGGCCCAAACTCCAGCCTTGCTGGCGGTGTAGGCTGTATTCAATGGCGAATGAACGAAAGCGGCCATGGACGAGATGGCCAGTAGATAGCCCTGGCGCCCCTTAACGTAGGGCAGCGCAGCGCGGAAGGTGCGGGCCACGCCGTTAAGGTTGATATCGATGACCCGCTCAAACGTGGCTGGATCGATGTACTCCAGGGCAACCACCGAGCTGACGCCAGCGCCGGCGACCACGACATCAATTGCGCCGAAGTGCTGCGCAGCCTTCTTCAGAGCTGTCTCCAGACTCTCAATCGAGCGCACGTTGGCCACCCAACCGGCGGCGACATCAGGTCCACCCAACGCCGCAGCCATAACGCTCAGGCTATCCAGATCAAGATCTAGCAAGACCAGCTTCGCGCCTTTGTCGCGCAGTGCCTGCGCGGCGGCCCTGCCGAGCCCCCCTGTGGCGCCGGTGATGGCGATGACGCGGCCGTTCAGCGAGTAGCTTTTCATATGTGAACCTTATGCAAGTAGTAGGACATCAACTTGGTGTCTGGGTACGAACGGATTCTTCCAACTCGTGGAGCAATCTTTGCAGGCGGGCATGGCGTGCCAGATGCCAGTCGGTGAAAACGTTGAACAGGCCCCGCATCAGGGAGATGGGCGCCCAGCGAGCCGGTACCACGATGCGCGGCTGGCGCTTTTGCAGACCGCGCACCATGCCACGTGCCACCTTTTCCGGTGCAATCGCCCGATGCAGAAAGGCCGGCAATAGGGCCTCGTTCATCTGGGTGGCGATGGCGTTGCCACCGAAGGCAACCTTGGCAATAGCGGTCGCCGTCCAGCCGGGATAGAGCACGCTGGCGCTGGCCCCGGTCGCACTCAACTCAGCGCGCAGCGAGCGGGTCAGCGACTCCACCGCCGCCTTGCTCGCGGCATAGGGCGCGTTGGCCACGCCGTTCAAGTAGGCATAGGTCGACGACGTGACCAGCACCTGACCCCGGTTGCGCACGACTTCCGGCAGTGCGGCGCGCATCGTGTGCCACACCCCAAACAGATCCACTTCAATGATGCGGCGGAACTCCACTTCGTCGCAGGTGCGTAGGGTCGCCGGTACACCTCGCCAGGAGATGCCGGCATTGGCGAAGGCCACATCGAGACGGCCGAAGTGTTCAACTGCCTGCCGCACCACTGTCTTTGCCGCCTCGGCGTCAGTAACGTCGAACGCCAGCGGCAACACACGTTGGCTATTGAACTCCTGAGCCAGTTGGTCCACCGCCTCCTGCGAGGTATCGGTTAGCACAAGGCTGGCGCCATGCGCATAGAGTTCGCGTGCACTGGCGGCACCGATGCCGCCAGCTGCGCCGGTGATCAGCACCACTTTGCCTTTAAGATGGTACATATTCTTATCTCTTCGTTGGGATGCTTGGCACGTTGCGCTTGAGGAAGTCGAGTTGATCACTCACCACCTGCTCGAAGGCTTCGCCCACATAAATATCGAAATGCCCATGGGCATAGCGCTTGATCTCATGACGTGGCGCGCGTCGGGCGTGACGCAGCGTCCGCTTCGCCGGTGCCACGCTGTCGGTATCACACACGCAAAACAGCACGGGGACCTGGATACGTGGCGTGCTGTGCCCTGGGTAGTAGCGAATGATGTCCAAGGCAAAGCGCGCAGCGGCCTCTTTGCGGATACGCGCACCCGACGGGATCAGTCCGTTATAGCCACTCCAGGCATCCGGCGATGTCATGAATGCCGTATCTCCGGGTTGACCGGTAAGCGGCACAAAAATGGGCTTGGCGCCGAACCACGAGCCCATGCGGTC
This sequence comes from Pseudomonas sp. MWU13-2105, assembly GCF_023242315.1. Classification (GTDB taxonomy): domain Bacteria; phylum Pseudomonadota; class Gammaproteobacteria; order Pseudomonadales; family Pseudomonadaceae; genus Aquipseudomonas. The sequence goes on along the minus strand of NZ_JALLIY010000044.1, from coordinate 2,398 downwards.
GGTCAAGGCCAACACGGTGAGTCGAAGTGACACCAGGGGTTCGGTGGCCAGAAAGGAGCTCAGGCCGTCGGTGAAAGGACATTGGGAGATGACTGCGGTCACCCTGGCATCATCGGCGGCGGTGGCCAGCACATGGCCGCCACCAAACGAAGTGCCCCATATAACAATCCGCTGCGGGTCGACATCCGCGAGGTGGCGAGCGTGATCTATCGCGGCTTTCCAGTCCTCGAGCTGGCGGTCGATATCCAGCAGTTGCCGTGGCTCGCCTTCGCTGTCGCCGAAGTGGCGATAGTCGAACACCATGCAAGCGTAGCCGGCGGCGGCGAAGCGTTCGGCAAAGGCAGGCAGACGCATCTTGCGCGTCCCGCCAAGTCCATGTGCCATCACCACCATCGGGAAAGGTCCGGCGCCCAATGGGCGATAAAAGTCGGCAACACAACGCGAACCGTTGGAGAGGAACTGGATTGTCGCCGGTGCGAAAAGATCGGTGATCGTGCTCATGAACGGCATCTGCTGGAATGGCTGGGGTGCCGTCATTCTCGACAGCTGCCGCAAGGAAGGCTTGACGGTATCCGACGCCCCGCTTGACACTTTGCGCCAAACAACAAAAGGCCAACCAGCCTAAAGAGGCCCGATGAGCCAGCCTTTGTATCGGCGCGTGGTGCCAGAGACCTACGTGCAACTGCTTTATGAATACCTGGAGGCGCTCGGTCATGAGCCCGAGTCGGTACTTGGCCAGCCCTGGCCCACACCTACCCAAGAGGGGGCCGGCGGCGTTAACGTGGAATGCTGGGATCGCTTGTTGGTGAGAGCGGCGCAAGTATTAGGCGATCCACTGTTAGGACTGCACCTCGGTCAAACCATCAGCGCCCGGCATATCGGTGTGCTCGGATCGGTGCTGCTGGCCTGCGGTAATCTCGGTACAGCTCTGCAACGCTTGGAACGCTACATTCGCCTGGTATACGACGTCATTCCCATGACTCGCCGCGACGGCGATGGTTGGTTCGAGCTGGTCTGGGATGTCAGCCAGTATCAGCCCGGCCCCTTGGTGAACGAAGTTGGTATGGTTGCCATCGTGCAGTTCTGCCGTGCCTTAGTGCGCGGCACCGCCAATCCGTTGCGGATCGATTTCAGTCACCCCGGGCCCCTCGACCTCAGCCCGTATGAAGCTTTCTTCGGCTGCCCGGTACGCTTCGGCCAGGTCGAGGCGGTCCTGCGTTTCTCCGCGCAACTGCTTGAGTTGCCCTTAAAAAGCCCCGATCCGGTGCTGGTCTCCCTGTTGGAACAGCATGCGGATCGCCTACTGGCGCAGTTACCACAGCAAGAGGAGTTCGTGGAACAGCTGCGCAAGGTCATCACCCATGCCCTGCGCAAAGGTGAGCCGAGTATAGAGCGGATAAGCCCCCAACTGGGCACCTCGTCACGCACGCTACAGCGCCGTCTACAAGAGGCCGGTACCAGCTTTCGTCATGAACTGAACCTGGTTCGCCAGGAACTGGCGCTGTCGTACCTGCGCGATCCACGCCTGCAAATCGTGGATATCGCCATGCTGCTGGGCTATTCGGAGCACAGCGCCTTTACTCGCGCCTTCAAGGAATGGAATGGAAGATCGCCCCATGAGGCCAGGCAACTGAATTCGGAACCTTACTGAGCAGGGAGTCCGTGGAGGTAAGGACGGCTTTAGGGAGCAGGCCAGTATCTGATCAGCCCTGGGACTTCATGGCCTTTATGAGTGGCTGCAGATGGCCGATTCTGTTGAAAAAGTCGACCTGGGCTGACGGACCATGCATTGAGTGGTGAAAACGTCATTTTTGCACGCTGCCACGTGAAAACTGAGTCCTGAACCCTCTGCTCGAAACACGGTTTTCAATCTCAGACGCGTACTTTTCTGCCGTGGAAGCCGAAGCTGTTATCGCTGATGCAGAGTTAACCCAGATGCCGACTTAAAGCTGCTCCATCAGTGATCAACTCAAAGTCAGACCTGCTAATACTTACAACGCCAAGGCTTGGGTCAGCCAAATTTCGGTAGCCGGGTCAATTGGGTATCAGCGACAACATGGCGGAGGTATGTAAGTCGAAAAATTTCAGTCGGCATAGAGGATCGTTCACAGCCCCAAGCTAGATGGCGATCTACCCGAAGTGCATTACGATCACTCAGAGATAACGTATTGGGCTGCGGCAAAATAAATCCGTCATCATTTCCATTGACCGCGAGATTCTAAAATCGCCAGCCGGACAATACGTCCATGTCCTGCTTTATTCCCAAATCGCATGAATCATATGCCCCGCCGCGACGTTCCGCAGCCCCGCCAAGAGCAGCAAGATAGCCCCAGCACTCTTGCTGACCCACTCAAGGAAAACTGCGATGACCACTTTCACTCGTTACACACTCGACACT
>NZ_JALLIY010000043.1 GCF_023242315.1 Pseudomonas sp. MWU13-2105 | reverse complement strand
CTACCACTTCCTGGGACACGATCGCTACCCTTGAGTAATCAAGACCATATGACCCCGTACTCATCCCAGGCATCTCGTACCAGCGATGCCCATTCTTCTTCATCAAATAAACGCGAAGAACTGCGGTATACATCGGCGAACTCCCCTCCTACTGTCAGTAACGCGTGCCAGCGCAGATGCTCCAAAAAGCTGCGCTGGCGGAAAGCTGATCGGTAGCGAGAGGAGGGCGTCTCGTCCTCTAGTTGAGGTTTATCCAGGTCGAGATTCGGCATTGCTGCCCCCCATTCAATCATCTTCGCTCCAATTCGTGTGGCAACTACCTCGGGCTTCAAGGCAAAAGCCTTGGCCAGCCTTGGCAAGTAGACGGGTTCGTGTTCTTGCGCTTCGGCCAGTACCGCTTCTGGTCCTTGCAGACTTTCCCATGGTAAAGGTTTGGATACAGCGGCTGTGCCAGGTGAGTTAGGCTCATGAGTCGCACCGGCTTCCAATGCAAGTTGGCGCAGAAGGGGGTGGCACGTTTGCGGGTCGAGCATGCTCTGGAGAATGACGCGCAGGGGCGGTGCCTGCGTCGATTGCAAGCCGCTCAGAAGTCCCAGGGCAAGCGACAGTTTTGCATCAAGAAAGCGGAACTCTCCTTGTGCAGCCTTCAGCGTCGGGACATCGCGGCTGTTTCGACGTGCGACAAGCTGTTCCAGTAGAGCCAAGCGCTCGTGTCTGGCAAGAAATACTATCGCATCGGTGGCAGCCGCTCGGTGGCGTAGGTTTTGATCACCCAGTCTCAACCAGAGCAGGTCCACGATACAGTCATCGACATTGCCTGCACGTGTGAGCCAGTCCTGATGACGGCCGACGTCATCCCGTTCTGCCAGTAGCGCAACCGGGCTGTCGAGCACTTGCTTTACAACGTCTGACAGGTTCGGGGTATCAAGTTCCTGAGAGAGCGTTGCCCCAAGCGCAAGCCATGCGGCAGGCGCCACATCGACCCTCCGTTGGCAGGCAGTCGCCACGATGTTACAGGCTACTTCACAGGCAGAGGTTGGCCCCAGCGCCGCCAGCTTGCCGAGCAGGTTGTCCAGCGCGTAAGGCTCACCCACCAAAGCCGACAGATTTTCTGAAATCAGTGCGCCCGCCAACGTGGTGCGCAGGGTCTTCAAGGAGGGGGTCTTATGCCATTCATCCAGGCAATCCTGGATTGCGACAAGCAGCACATCCAGCTCGCCCGAGGGGGAACGGATTTGGCTCAATGCCTGTACATGAGCAAACCGCTGGGCGTATTGAACGTTGGCACGCAAGTCTTTGAACAGTGACTGAGGGCGTAAAGCGTTTGTTTCCACCAGATACATCCAGCTCGCTTGAATCGATGAGCTGTCGCAAGGATCAGTAGCGCCAGCCAACTCCGTAACCAACGGGTAGGGGTCCTCGGGATCGGGCCAGGTTGAACCAGAATTCGTTGCATGGATTTCGGATGAAGCGGGCCCGATCAATGTGGCTTGCTGCGCATGATACAAGGCCTCGAGCCGCGCTGGGAACGCCCCAGCATCTTCGGGACGCTTCTTTACTGCCGCGTGCAGACCCCACAGCAGCAGCGTCGGCAGTTTTTCGCTGCGCTCCCATTCGCGCTCTACACGCTGGGTCAGTTCTTCTATGACCTCGATGAATGTCAGGTCTGCGCGGGAAACCAAAGCATCAATTATACCTATATCGCAGCTGTCACGTTGTTCAAGCCGGTCCAGTTGAAAGCTATTCCAATGCTCCGGGGTTTCAAGCACCAACAATGCCAAGGCTTGCACAGCGTCAATGGCCTGTTGATGCAGCAAGTTGACCAGCACCGGTGCCAATGAATGTGAAAGGCTCGCGTGGTTATCGTTATCCCAACGGCTGATCAGCGTTAATGCTCGATAACCGAACGTGGCTGTAGCAGCCTTGCCGAAAATCAGCCAAGGGAAATCAACGCCATAGTGGCCAGCACGACCGGTTTCGCAAAGACTCGCAAAACGGCTGGCTTGCGAAACGTTGAGTGCGGATGAGTCGGCGTGCTGGCAGATCGAAAACACGCTGTGCAGGAAGCGTGTATCGGTAAAACCGACGTCGTCGATCAACTTCAGCCCTTCGTTGTACAGGCTGTAGGATACCTCTGGTGATACAGGCAATATTGCCCGTGCAAGACTGGCATAGGCATCTCGCCGCAAACCAAGGTCGCGTATTTGCAGGAACCGTGGGGCAGCGTTGTCCGCCATCTCTCCAGCCAGGTTATGCAGAGCGGGCTGATTGGCGAAGTGTTCGACATAGTCAATCGGTTCAAATGAATGGCGTGCGCGGCAGTCCAAGGCTTGGGAAAATGCTGCAGCATTACCCGCCGAGAACCCTTGACTTGAGCGTAACAGGCGAAAGGTAAGGCGTCGGGCCAATTGTTCCAGGTCACTGGGAGATGGCAGTGTGGGTTCGAAATCAATCTGCTCGTCGCGAATGGTTGTGCACAGGCCAATCAAGTCAGCTACAGCGGCATCAATTACTTCAGCTGTGCTGCTCAGTATGGAGGCACACAGTGCAGTTACACTCATCAACGGTGCAATACGCGCCCGAAGCGTTTTCAGCATTCTCTCTCTGTGCTGCGCCTCCTCCTCGTTGGTGCTGCTCTGTTTATTCAAGTGGGCAGTAATATTCTCGATGCAGGGATCCTGCATGTGTTGTGCAATGTCGTTGAGTGGAGTGGGCAAGATGTCCATCAACGTAGGTTGGCGCGCGCAGAGCAGCGCACCCAGCATCCTGTCGATCAGCCAGTCCGATAGATCCTGCCCATGTGACCCGTGTTCGAAGGCAATCACTTCAAGCGGCGTTATATTGCAGGCAGTGCGCAATATACGGCAGGTATCCAGCTGGCCTGACCGGTAGGCGCGAATGGCGGCATCCAATAGCGGGTTGTCGCCAAACGTTCTTAGCTGGGTACTTTTTGGTGTGGCCGTTATGGCACTGGCCAACTGCTCAAGCAAACCGGCTTCATCCTCTCGTGACAGGTTGTAGAGGGTATGGAGCACGCCAGCGAGCAGGCCCAGGGATAACGTTCCAGAATCGCGTAACGCCGTGACCATTTCAGTGATAATGCCGCGATCAGGTAGCGTTCGCGCCAGAGACAGCACCTTGACGGTGATTTGAAATGAATCGCTGGTTGAATGAAGCAAGGTCGAATTGAATAACGCACTGAAGTCCCGCTGGAGCAACAGATAAAACGACACTGCTACATGGGCAAAGTGAGTGTCGGAAGCGGTTCCTCGACTTTTCTCAAGTTTATGCAGCCACTCTCTGGTGTATTTGAAGTGCTGTGCGGCATCGTCTGGCGCCCCAGACAGAAGGTAAGCAATGGTCAGCCGAGCATGACGCAGAGCAGGGTCCCCGTTACGGTAGCGGTACAACTGAAGCAGTATGTCGCTGTCACTCTGTATGGCCGAGAGGTCAGGATAAGTCGCAATGTACCGGCTTCCTTTTTGCGCGGCGTGGTGGAGGGTGCCGGCTTCCACTATCAAGCGCGCAATGATGCCGGCGTCGACGTGGCCAATTGCCAACCACAGGGCAGCCTGAACACGCTCAATCTTGATCCTGCGGCCTCCGGTAGTGTCCAGCAGGTCGCGTGGGGCACTGTCGTTCAATGCCAGTTCCACAGCTCCCACGATGTCTTTCAAGACCACCAGCAAGTGAGGCAGCGCAATACCGGCATAATGCGATTCCCCTTGTAATTTTCTCAGGCGATCAGCGAGCTCGGCCAATACTCCCGACTTTGATGCATAGCATTTGCGAACCCAGGTTTCGGTCGGTTCATCTCGGAAGATCACCCCGAATGGAGTCACCTCCAATAAGGGGCTCAGAGACGCAAATAAACTGTGAACCTCTTCGGAGGTGACGTTGTAAGCCACGGCATAGTCGGCCACAGGCACAGGAACGGGCAGGACGGCCAGCCCAGCCAGGAACTGATCCAGATAGTTCTCAGCGTGGTTATCCTTCGACGCTTGCAGGATATGATCCTTGATCAGTTGTTCCACAGTGATGGGGGTCGGTTGCCGGTAAGCGTCCCCCAACCTGTGCCAGTGCTGTGCAAGATAAGCCAATACCCGGGGAGTTCCACCCGATTGGGCAAATGCGATGCTTGCATCATTGGGCTGTGATTTGGGCAGGGCTTCTTCAAGGTACTGAGCGGTTTCCAGCCGAGTGAAGGGCAGCAGTGCGACCTCTTCTACATCCAGTTGCTTACCGAGCAAGCGACGCCGCTCGGTCCTGCATGTCAGGACCAAGCGCATCTTGAGAAGCAAACCTTCTGATTTGGCAAGTCTGAGTAGTTCGGTTGGGAAGGCAACTTCACCCAGATCAGAGGCTTGTTGGGCTGAGTTATCGACACTGTCGAGAATCAGCACAAGCAAGGCGCCGGGAGCAATTTCCTGCAGCGTTGTGCAGGCGTCTTTCAGCCGCTTGATGGCTGCGCGGAGTATCTTGGCATCGTCTTCCTGGCCTGGCAGCAACGGGTCGCACAGTCCTTCCAGAGCCAACAGATTGACTATGTGCAGCAATCCACGATCAAGCCTGTGGCGTTGATCCAGGCGGTCTCGGTAGGCACCCCCGCCGAAACAGTCGAAAAGCACGACTTTGAATTCGTCAGGTGCCGACTCTCGCAGTTGCTGCATCAGCACGGTTTTTCCCATGCCGCCGGTACCATGCACAAGCAGAGGACGGTCGAGAGTTTTCAGGCGAGTGATGAGTTCGAATGCCTGCAATCGTGTCAGCTTCGCTCTGACGGGTGGGAACGCTTCAGGCGTAGGCAATAAATCCTTTACTTCTTCAAGCTGCAGCACGTCCAAAACGTCTACGAGCTGAATCACGTTGTTATTCTGACCAGCGCCTTCAGCTTTGGCGCGAATCATTGCTCTCAAGTTGCCCAGCCGTGCTGATGTATGCAGCCCGCTGCCTGCGGACCAAAGGTTTATGCGTTTCGACACAATGTTTTCAAGGCCCTGGAGAGTGGGCTCTTTTCCAACGAACTCCAGACGGCTGGCAAACACACCGTAATCGGCCGGGTTCAACTGCAGAACCCTCTTGATCTGGTCAAGTTGCGAAGAAACTTGACTGTCAGTCGGTTGCACAGCGGTTTTCAGCGCTTCGACTGCATCCAGGAAGTGCTGACCGAAAGGACGATTGCTCACGACGCGGTAGGTGCGTTTCAAGATGCTGTGGGTGCCGCGATACAGTTTGAGCAACTCGATTTCAGACTGAGAGAATTTCCTGATCGTCTTGATCATGTCCGACGCAACCAAGGGCACGTTCGCCTTGGCGATCGAATACTTCAGCTGCAGAATGGCTTGCGCGTCACAATGGGCGAAGTCGGGGCTGGCGCCGTAGTAGAGGGCAAGGTCTGCAATTTCTGCAGTTGCATCGTCACTGTTGACCTGGTCGGTCGGTGAAAGTCCCTCGACGGCAATGCCGATCAATTTGTCCTTCGGTGCTAACAGTTTGAGTGCCCAGCGTGCTGTCCATGCTTCGTGAAAATGGTGCCCTTCGCGGGAGGCGCGCACTGTGTCGATCAATTGGATATCCATTTCAATTGTGGTTGCCGGGCGGGAACAGCACCTCGACGACTGAAGAATTGTGAATGCCTACTGTGGAATTGGCCGTAAAGGCAGTTATCAACTGCGCCAGTTTGCTCTGGGAAGATAGTGTAAATAGTCATTTGGCCAGCACCTTCGCGTCAACCTCTGAATCCAGGTGAATTGCCCCGGATTCTCTAAAGGTCTTGAGTGCTGCTGAAGTGCCACTATATCAGGTGCTTTACCGGATGCCTTGCCGGTTCAGCACGTCAAGCGCCTCTATTTCTAACGGCGTGCCGATCTGTTCCGTTTTTTTGCTACGAGGTTGAATATGCATTGCCAATCGAAGTTGACGCACTGGTTGCATTGGCCGGGTTGAGGAGTCATTTTCCGTTTTGCTTTATGCATTGGACCTCCATCAATAACGCAATAGGGGAGCTCATGTGTTGTTGGGTTTTGGACATTAGGCCTACCAAATGCTGGCTTACCTTGGTTTCGCTCTCTTGACTACGCTTGGCCCCAATACTCAGCTCCACCACTAACACTGCCACGGCCATGGCGACCTCATGCCGTCCAGATTTCGCCTCAATCAACTCCTGGGTGTACGCGCTGGCGGCATGGTTGAAAATCTGCTCCACCGACCCCTGCTCAATCACCGGGCCATGGCGCAGCACCAGCACCCGGCGCAAAGTTGGAGACCACCGACAGGTCGTGCGACACCAGTACGTAAGCAATGCCCATCTCACGCTGAAGCTCTTTAAGCAGCTCAAGAATGCGCGCCTGCACCGACACGTCCAGCGCGCTGACCGGTTCGTCTAGCAGCAGGTCGGGCTTGTTGCAGGTGGCTGCGCGTCTTGTCCGGCAGGATATGGATTTCCTTGTCGTTGCATTCAGCCATTGCTCGAATGCCCTCGATTGCCACGTTCGTTGCATCGCTCTTTCTTGGCTCTTGATACACCCCAAAAACAAGTCCAGAATTGAGTCTTTTCCTGCTTCGGCAAGAAAAGAAACCCCTTAGATTTCAATGGGTAGGACGCCAGATGAGAGTCTCGTTTCCCGCTCCAAATATAGCGCTGCAGACTTCCACTGAATTCTGCAAGCGATTGAAAACAGGACCTTCGGGTCCTTTTTTCATTCCGGCGGGTACCACTGAAATCCAGCACCATCCAGTGCGTTTAAGTCCAGGATTAAGTCCAGGATTCTGACGCGCACGGAATCGGTTTGTTGCTGGAGTAGTTTGCGTAGCGAGATGAGCATCTGGCCCTGACTCTGTTCAGGAGCTCGCGATGGCACTCTCAGAAATGGCTATTCGGCACGCCCGAATCACTGGTATTGACTACACGCTCGGTGACAGTGACGGCCTCACGCTCAATGTTACGGCCAGCGGTGGAAAGATCTGGCTTTTCCGTTACTACTGGACGGGATGGCTGACTTCGAGCTTGTGCGAGCGGTAGCATTGATCACCCTATCGCTGTATAGCAGCATACCGCTCGAGCCACTCTCCCTTACACCGCTGCCAGGAGGCCTATGCCTGCGGATCTTGATCAACTACTGAAAAGCGTGTGCGATGAGCAGTCCATCATCCGATTCCTAGAAGCCCTTGGCTCTGATTTCGCCCAGGAACGTTTATTGGAAAAGACCTCGCCATCATCGCCTTATGGATCGGGTGCCTTGGGATGGGTGAACGTTTCTGTTGATGCGTTTTTCGATGCCGCGACCTCGTGGGCGACGGCCAGTACAAGATGCTCCCCGACAGATGCTCCCGTGTCTAATGCCTGGCAACGCTGCGCAAGTATTCTGTTGGCCGGTAAGTTTTATGAGTGAGTACGTGGCTGCCATTTGAAGGAATGCCGAACCTTCAATTGTACCCACATCGGGCAGATAGCAATCGATCACCAGGGGCTACCATCGACCCGATAGCTGCCATTCGTCAAAGCCCCCTGAGGAGCAGACGCTGACCTGGCGAAGGGCAGGGGTGGGGGGCGTCTAGCTGATCCCGGAGGTCGCTTTTATAGCGCGCTCATAGGCGGCCAAGCTGAATATAAACGGCCCAACGTTGCAGATTATGCGCAGCTCTTCATACCCCGTTTCGTAAGCAAATGCTTCCCACACAATGCCGGTGCTGCTCTTGCGAATGAGTACCGAGTAGGCGCCGCATCCGATATCGCCACACTCCGGGCAGATGTAAATGAGAACCCGATTCGGCTCTACTTCCGGTTGATTGCATCGCAGAAGGCTTGTGCCAAAAAGACGATTCTGTTGTGACGCCCCTGACACGAAACCGCTCATGAAGTCAGAGTGCCCACCGTCAGCTGATACAAGAATTTCCAGTAACGAGCGCTCGTCGATTCGGAAGTCGGAAAAGCAACGCTCAATAGTGGTACAGCCGTTTGATGAACCTCCGAGGCGATTCAAGATTCGCCGATTCGTAGGCCTCCACATGCATGTCCTCGTTGGCTTGTGCGAGCAATGGCTGTATCCGTGCCTCCAG
>NZ_JALLIY010000042.1 GCF_023242315.1 Pseudomonas sp. MWU13-2105 | reverse complement strand
GAAACCTGTACCTGAAATATGGAGCGCGCAAAGAAATATCCAACGACATGCTTTACGCATGCCGATTTTAATTCGCCATAGGCTCAGGCTACCGGGGCACTCGTGATACTCTCTGATGCTCTATGTCAGGGCTTTCTGCCGCTTCAAGCGTGCGTGGAAAGCTTCTCTCACCTCGCTTTGGCCAGGAGCATCTATGTCGCTCAAAACAGGCTTTGCAGCTGTCCTGAAAGCCATGCGCGTCAGCCGCGGGCTGACCCAGAAGCACATGGCCGATTCCACTAGTCGGACTTATATGTCGAAACTGGAGCAGGGGCGATCGAGCCCTACCATCGATAAGCTGACGGCCATCAGTGGCGCGTTGGGGCTCAGTCCATTAACGCTGTTCACACTCACGTTGAGCGTGGAAAGCGGCCAGACCGTTAAGACCCCGGTGCAGCACCTCGAAGCCGACATTGCAGACCTTGAGGCAATGGGTGCGCTCAAGAGCCTTGGCCTCAGCTCGGTCTCAGATGTCCGCCCAACCCGGGTCATCCCATCCCGCTTGGAAAGGTCTACTGCCCCATACTCGCAAGCTGAGCTGTGCTTCGCTGAGCAAGAGAAAGCGTGACCTCAGGATCAAATCCCTAGACCTCTCGAAAAGCGTATCTCTGAGCTCAGGCGGCGGCGCTTGACCCTCCAGAAGCTGCGTTTAGCTCTTGGCACTTCGAGCCTTCACGAGCATGGCTTCAAGCTCCGCGATCAGCTCATCGACATCGACCTCCACGAACTCCCCCGGGTTGAGCAACTGCTCCACAATCGCGGGGTTGTAACACTCCGCGATTTCAGCATCTCCTGGTAGCCACATTCCGCCGGCGCCAATGATCACACCCTGACGCTGCAACTCCAGAAGTGCCTCATCGATGTCACCCGCGGCCAGGCTCGGCGATCGTTCGGTGAGTAGCGCCCTGAGCGTTGCGTCCAACACGCCATGTCCAATGAGATCGATGATCAATGCTTTGATGTCAGGCGACGTACTCATGGTTGTTCACGCTGCGATGCCGAGGTCGTACCCCATCATGAAGAGCGCCATTTCGAGCCGACGCAGCGCGTTTGCACCACCGCCGAGGAAAGGGCTGCTCGCCGCCGATTGGTGGGCCAATGCCTGGCTCAAGATCCAGCTTGCGCGCATGTTCCAGATCGCGTGATGGTGCCCGCGTCGCAAGCCCGGGAATTTGAATGCGTCGCCCTTGCTTGGATTACGACGCTTAGGGACAGCGGCGCTCTCGCCCTCCTTCGCGGGAGCCCAGGGGAAACGCAGGCCATCAGGAAGAGCACTAAACCCCTTTTCCTCACAGAAGATGATGACGAGCATGCCCAAAGCAGCTGCTACGCGGCTGTCGTAGATGATGAAGTCCTGGCAGACCAGCGAATACACCTTGGTCATGCCCGCGTTGAAGCGAAGATTATTCTGGAATTGAGGGCTGTCGAGATCCCCAATACGCAGCACCTGTGCGACCTGTGCAACCGTGTTGGCCAAGCCTTTCTGATTGGCCTCAAGCCACTGATTGTTGTGCGCCGACACGCCACCCCAGGACATCGTAGCTTTCGCTCCTCGCAGCATGGTGGCATCGCAGTTTGCCACACTGAGATCGACGCTCAGCGCATTCAAGGCATTCGCGTTGGTCTTGGCGCAACTGCCAGCGCTCACCTTCAGGTGGGGAACACCGGGATGATGCCATTCGTACTGCTGATAGGCATCGTACAGGTCAACGAACTGCCAATGCTTACCCGTTTTCCGGTTGACGTACTCATGTTTGAGCAGCTGGTTCGAACCAAGATGCTGGGCGAGCCACTTGATGAAGTCTTTAACTTCAGCGCGTTGTTTGTATGGGGGATAGATGCGACTGGTCACTTTGGTTTTCATAGGCACTCCAGGGTAATGTCCGGAATTCGTTGCTGGCAAAGCGATACTGCAGCACCATAGGGACACTTTTTGTCCCTGAGTACCTGCCGTGAGCGAAATTAAGCCGAAAGATTTGCGCCGCAGAACGCTGACGAAGATTTTGCACCGTGCGAGAACTCCGCTGACGACCGAGGAACTGCATGCCCTGCAAACTGAATGGGCCGAGCAAATCCCCCACATCAAAACCACATTGCGTGATCTGCGAGCCTTGGCCAAAGATGAGCAGGTCGTCGGTGAGAAACCCAAAGGTAAAAAGTCATTTCAATGGAGGTTGCACAGGAATGTGAGCCTTGACCTGGTACTGACGCCGACCGAGTCGATGACCCTCCTCGCGATGCTGCAGCATTCTGAGCGCTTCGGCTTCAAGCTTGTGACCAAGCAGTTGGTCAAGCTGCGTGACTATGCGTTGGGCGTAGTCACTCGGAACTCAACGCAAGACCTGCTTGCGCAAGGCCGCATCACGTCCGGCACACGATTCATGACCCTCCTCCCAGGGGCCTACGATCCAGCCCACCTGGGTATCATTCAATCCGCTTTGTTGGCTGGCCATAGCCTCACCATGGTGTACAAGCCGCGTGATGCCGAGGACGTGGAATGCACCTATGTGCTGAAGCCGCTTGCGCTCTCATTCCAGGATTCCAATATCTACCTCTCTGCTTACGTTGAGTCAGAACGGTGGCCAAGCGGCAAATCCCCTGAGCCAGGAGCTGCGCGTGGCAAATACAGCAGCAATGGCCCTGGAATGACCTGCGTGCTGATGCTGCATCGCGTGGTAAGTGTAAACACACACTTTTTGGATATTCCCGACCCGGAGGATTACCGCTTCGATTCATTCGCTGTGCAGAGAGACCTCATGACCGTCCACGGCCAAGATGAGATCGGTCTCATGCTTAGATTGGAGCCAAATCTCTTGAACCGGCTCACTGAAAACCGGCTGAGCGAAACACAAAAGATCAAACCTACCGAAGCGGGAGCTATATTGAACTGCTCCATCCAAGACACACAGGGGCTGCGCCTGTTCCTGATCAGTAACGCTGACGAGATCGAGGTGCTGCAACCTACCTATCTGCGCGAACATGTCCGCAAAACGCTCAGGAAAGCACTACGCATGTACGGCGAGGAAAGTGAGACCACATAGCGTCATCCTCGGTATCCGTGAATGAGTGGAAGCGTAGATTTCCATATGGCTTTCCAGCACAAGCACCTGGAGCGGCAGGGGCAGTTTGCGAATTGTGAGGATCGGCTTCCCTAAGCCGTCATAAGAGCGCCTGTCGCGCTTTTAATCGAGGATGGCAAGCTGATCACCGGGCAGAATCCGGCAAGCTCCGAAGTCGTGGCGAAAGCACTGATCGCCCAGCTCAAATGACCTCTGTACCAGCCTGGATTCGTGAAGAGTTCAGGCGCGGCAGAGCCCCCCCTTCTGATTGCGATCACGTAAAGCATCCTGCTTTAATGACAGGCTTCGTGCTCCTCCCCTATCCCTAGCCTCACTTCGGCATAGGTCATGCGCGCAACAGAGCTGCTCGTGTAGCATTAGATGGCACATCCAAAAATCGAAATCCCAAGAGGCTAATGTGAAAACCTATACAGCTAGGACGCTCGTAGAATTCGTAGGCATCATTGATAGCTTGAAACCTGAAGAACCCAATTCACTGTGGTTCCGCGGCCAATCGAATGCCAGCCACCAGCTCATACCCGGCGCACTGCGAAATATCAATCAGTCTCACGACCACCTTGGCCAAGAGATTGACGACACGGCAGTAAGAATCAGCAGTGGAGGGGTATTCTCTGGCCCGAACTCCGAAAAAATGCTGCAGGACTTCAAGCAGCTAGGCAGGCCATTTCTGGAGCAGCAACCCACCAATGAATTCGAATGGATGTTCATCGCTCAGCATCATGGCTTACCGACGAGACTGCTCGACTGGTCTACCAATGCCCTAGTGGCATTGTATTTTGCAGCCCAGGGCGCTCAAGTACGGGAAGGCGATGGAGAAGCTGAATGCGAGAGATTTGAGGAAGATAATTTCAGTGAGGAAGGCTTCGCGGTGTTTGCCATTGAGCCCACGAAGATCAATGCGAAAACGGTTTTGCAGTCCAAGACGATTGATATCGCGTCACACGCAGAAATCTGGGACAAATATATCAATCCCGTTGAAAAAGACACCACCACGCTACCAGTATGCATCACCGCCCCCCACATGACAACCCGAATCCGGGCCCAGAGCGGTACGTTCACACTTCACGGTGCGCAAATCGCAGCACTTGACTACTACACCGATTTACAAGATCTCATCTCAAAGATTTTCATCCCGTACACGTCTACCAAAGCGATCTTGGCCAGCCTGGCAAAATTAGGCATCAATGAAGGCTTCATTTACCCCAGTCTTGATTCGATCGCCAAAGACATCGCAAAGGCGGCCAATCTGACTTACACCAACACACGAAGCAGAAAGTCTGATAAACGATCCACTCGTTGATCCTGAGTCTGCGTTAGGTACTGCTGGTAGAATCTGGCGCAATACCTGCCTACCCATTTTGACGATTGGCTGTGTTCCATGGCAGTAAAGCTGCCACGGCCCGCCGCCAGTCTGGGGCTGATGATGCTGCCGCGGCCGAGTGGCGCAGGTAGGGGATTGCGTGCTTGGTGCACAGGAACGGGCCGGTGACGTTGCCCCTGATGATCCTTTCCCAGTCGCTGAGCTGGATTCTATTCGCTGGATCCGAGGGGCCAATGATCCCGGCGTTGTTAACGAGTACATCCAACCGCCCAAAGTGCTCATACACGCTTCTGAACGCTCCCGAGATAGCCTCCTCGTCCGATACATCTGTTGACCAAAAACGAGCATTGCCATCGGCTTCCACAATCTCGTCGACCACCGCTTGAGCACTTTCGGAAAAAGAAGTGTCTTGGTAGTGCTGCAGTCCTGGCGGCCATCAAATGGTAACCGGTAGGATTGTGTGGATTTGCAGACGAGACCACCGCTCACAGATATTGAGCCAGTCCTACAACAGCTATCTGAATGCCACCGTTCCAATGCGATGCAACTGGTAGCGTCCGAGCAACGCGCAGCGCACAACACAACGCCGTTGAACTGGCATGTCAGCAGGTTCTTTCCGAGATGGGTCAGCTCTATGTTTTTCCCATTGACAAAGACAAATGATGACTCCGAATTCCAGTTGCACAAGCGTTGGCTGAAAGCCAAAAAACGCTTCACGTACTGCCCCTATTCGGAACAAAGCGAGAGTTTGAGATACTGGCCTGAGCCTCAACCCTCACTGCAAACACACCGCTCTGCTTCATGGCGTCAAGTTCAGACTCCTCAAGTCCAGACTGCCCAAGCTCGATGCCAGTTGGATTCGCGCATTCTGCCACCCTGCCACAGCGCTGATTTGTTGCTGCTGGGCGTTGGCCAACGCTGTCTGGGTGGTGATGACCTCAAGGATACCTGTCACACCCTTCGCATAGCGCGCCTGCGCCGCATCGAAGGCCTGCTTGGCACTGTCAAGAATCTCCTGGCTGGTCCGCACGTTTTCAGTGCCGACTTTTAAGGTCTGATAGTCCGACCAGACGCTGGACGCCACTTGCAGCTCGGCATCGCTCAAGGCTGCTTCCTTGCCTTCAACTTGTGCCTGCGCACCTCGGACCTGATAGGTCCGGGTAAAGCCCTCGAAGAGCGGGATGCTGACTTGAATCGCCATGGAGCGGTCCCGAACGGTCTCCCCCAGGAACTGCTGACCGACACCGGAACTCTGTGGCTGGTTGTCGTAGCTGTATTTGCCGACAAAGCTGATTGTTGGCCTGCCTTGCGCACTGATCATGTCCTCGTTCGCTTGCGCCGCCGTCAATTCCGCTCGGGCGGCGATCAACGAAGGATGGCGCTGCTGGGCCGTTTGCAACAACTCGTCGACCGACTGCTCAAACCTCGTGTCAGGTGGCGTCACGTCATCTTCACCCAGCAGATGCAATGGGAGATTAGGACGTCGCCCCATATCGATAGCCACCTGCCCCAACGCGGTCTTCCAGTCCCCTTCCGCTTTGTTACGGTTGAAGGTGGCCTGGAAATAAGACGTCTGGGCCTGTAGCTGATCACTGACCGCCGCCACACCATGGCGAACCCGGAGCGTGGCCGCGTCCAATACCTGTTTCGCATCGGCTTCGATATGTTGTGTGGCTTGCCGGTTTTTCTGCGCAACGAAAGCGGCGTAGTAGTCCTTGACGGTGCTGGCAAAGACCGTCTGCAGCGCACTGTCTTGCCCGGCCAATGCGGATGCGAGCTTACTCTGGGCAGCGTCAAGGCTCGACGAGCGGGCACCAAAGTCGTAGAGCACCCAATTCAAGGTCAACGCGGCATTCTGGTAACGACTGTCGGACTGGACAACAAACGGATTGGCCGAGGTGCCATGACTGGTCGAACTGTCCTTCGCCTCTTGTAGCGTGCCGTTCAAGGTGGGCAGGTAAGCCGCTTTAGCAACACCGACCTGAGCGGTTTGCACTTTGACATTGGCCCAGGCTTCCCGAGTCTTGGGGTTGTGGCACAAGGCACTGGAAACGATGTCCAGCAAGGTCAGATCCATCTTCGAATTGTCCACGCAGCCGTCTGCCGCCGGTGCCGAATCGAACATGTGATTGGCCGCAGTGACAGGGACGCTATCAAATTGACGCAATGGATCAGCAGGGCCGAACCCTGCCGCAAGCACCGAGCCTGTACCGAGAAGAAGAGTGATGCTCGCCCCCAGATTGAACGACAGGGCTTTACGAATTTTCAGCATGCTTTCTGAACCCATCACGCTCACAGAATCGTCACGCCATGCGTGTTGAGTTCGGCATTGTTCCAAAAGCCGGTCGTTGAATATCGGGCAAAAATATCCGGTGGGATGCAGAGTTTGCGTGCCTGGAATTCGACATTTTTGCGTACTGCGTGCAAGCCGGGCATGCCAAGATGGGCGTCATAATCCGGCTCGTCATACTCCACGTTTTGCAAATCGTGCTCAAACAAGGGCTCGCCCAACTCGGCATAGAGCCGACTCAGGGTACGCTGCGGCTCTTTGACCAAGTGATCGTAGGGTACCAGGATCAAGCGCTTCGCCTGCTCGCCAAACCAGGCTTCACGCAGATTGCTCCAGGCCAATCCAATCAGGCCGCTGTCCGAATTCATCAGGATTTCCGCCCGGGCATAGACCGAACTACCCGGCTGAAATTTGAACATGCGTGATAACTGCAAGGGGTTCTTGGCGAGCATTCGTTCGACGCTGTCGATAATCCAACCGACGTCGCGGACACAACAGATAATGCGTGACTGGGGATACATCGCCCCCCATAACGCTGCCCGCCCCGTCCATGTGCGGTTGGTATCGAAGACAACCGGGTTGTCGGACAACGTGCCGATTTTATCGGCGTAGTAAGACTCGACAACAGCGCGCAGGATCGTTGCACGCTTGCTGTCATCAAAAAAACCACCGAATTCGCCGCCGCACATTTTCCCGTGCACGGAGCCGACCAATACGGCAACCGGGCTGGTCATCGCCGCCGAAAAACGCGGGTTCTGGCGCAACAGCGCCGACAGCAGTGTCGACCCCGAGCGCGGTAAACCTGATATCGCATGAAACTGAGTAGCCAAGGTGTCTCCCTAGGCGTTGGCGGTCTTCAAGTGTCACAAGCCGCAATCACCGTGTGCTGACAGGCGATACTCCTGGCTGCTACTCGCAGCCAGGAGCTTTATATCGCTTTGATGGAAATGACGTGGGTCGCGCAATCAGGCCGCGTGTGCGGATGCGCTCAAGGTCACGTTGTTGTTCGCCAAGGTGGGTGGCAGCAAGGTGGTGTCGGCGACTCCTGCATCCGCATTGAACGTCGACATGGCCTGAATCAACTGGCTCACACCACTGCCGCCAACTGGTGAGGTACTTGCCCCGGCGCCATAGAGTGAACCGATACCGACCAGGTCCGTGCGGTCCAGCGTCCGGTTGTTGGCCGTGAGCTGGTAGTTCATCACCGAGTTTTGATCGGCGTTGTCTGCCAGGCCCAGCGCATGACCAATTTCATGCTGCAGCACCTGGGAAAGCGTGGCATCAGTACCGGCGTAGGTTTGCTGCCCATCGATACCTGTGGTCAGTGCATCCTGCGTCGGATCCTCTACTCGAACAACGACATCGGATTCCATCTGGCCTTCATCAGCCTGATAGCTGGTGTAGCCCACAACACCGGTATTGGCGGTATCGAAATCACCAAACCCGATCCGGATATCCGACTGCGAGGAGTCGGAAACCTCCTCGAACGTGACACCTGGCATGGCGTTGGCCCAAGCGCCAAAGGCCGTCTGCACGACAGACTCCTTGGAACCGCCCATGTAGCCGGAGAACGGAGCAGCCTGTGTTCCCGCGCCATCCGCCAGGCTCCAGGTGATGACCTGCTGGTCCCACTTGGCGCCTTCAAGAACGGCAGAACCGGAGCCCACGGTAGGCGTAAGCGCAGCAGTGCTCACCGCCTGCTGCCGAGCTGCTTCTGCCGATTCGGCAGATGAGAAATTGCCGTGGCTCAGATCGTATTGCGCGATAGAACCAATATTGGCCCCGCCCCGAGCGGACACGAGGGACTGCGTGCCAGCAAAACCGTATCCGCCGCCATCGTCCCCACCGCCGTAGCTGCCAGGCAGGTCCTCCCCATCTCCGGCACCGGTGTAACCGTAGCCACCGATGATGTCGCCAGAACCGCCAGCGCCTGAATAGACAGTGTCAGCCTCAACTCCGCTGCCGCTCCAGTTGTAGATCACCGACGTGCCGTCAGCACGGTCATCGATGATTCGGTCATTGGTACCGGTCGCAGAGAAGTTATCTTTATCACCATGCACAACGAGACTGCTATTGTCGCCCGTCAGGGTGATTGCTCCAGACGAGCCGGTGACGACGTCTTGAGTACCGCTGACCGACACTTTGGTACTCGCAGCGAGACTGATAGCGTTGTAGTCGCCCGAGACACTCTCACCAGAGCCCGACAGTGCCAATACGTCGTAGGTCCCGACTACCGATCCATTGGCGCCATTGAGGGTGACATCCGTCCAACTGGCGTTGACCGTGTTGTTGTCGCCGGTGATCACATCGCTAGGGGCGTTATAGTTCGAGATGCTGAGCGTGGCGTTACTGGCCGAGATCATGTCGCCCGAACCACTGACCAGGCCACTGTTGCCGGAGAAACTGATCGAGTCATTGCTAGCGATCAAGCTATCACCTGCCCCCGCGTTGAGCGTGTTGCCACTGCCTATCAGATTGAACGTCGAGTTGCTGCCCAGGGTGATGTTTTGGTCATCGCTGACATGCAGGGTGTCCATATAGGGAGAGGTTGTTCCCGCGGTGCTGCCCAAGGACAGGACATCATCCGAAGTCGCGTAGATGGTGTTGCCTCCGCCCCCATTGCTTGTCAGGCTGGAGCCTGCGCCCAGGTTGATCGTGTCGCTACTACCGGTGACCAATGCCGTGGTTCCAGCGCCGAAGCTAATCGAGTTCCAATCGCCTGCGACAGACTCACCGGAACCGGCCAATGCAAGCACATCGTAGGTCCCTGTTACCGACTCATTGGTACCACTGAGCGTGACATCACTCCAGCTGGAGTTGACCGTGTTGTTGTCACCGGTGATCACATCGCTGGGAGCGTCGTAGTTCGAGATGCCGATAGTCTGGTTACTGGCCGTGATCATGTCGCCCGAACCACTGACCGAACCACCGCTGCCGGCAAAACTA
>NZ_JALLIY010000041.1 GCF_023242315.1 Pseudomonas sp. MWU13-2105 | reverse complement strand
GTACCTGCCGATGTTCAAGTCCTAGGCGCTGTGGAACTGTCGAGACTTCAGCCCTGGGCCTTGGCGGCCGCCAGGTAGGGTGCCAGACGCCGTCCCATTTCCTCGCCGAGTGCCTGCAGCGCGCTCATGGGCCGGACCATGACTTCGAACTCGACAATCTTGCCGGTCTCGTCGAACCGTATCATATCGATGCCCTTGAGCTGTCGACCCGCCACCTCGGCGCTGAACTCCAACACCACGCTGAGGCCGTCAGCCGTAGCCAGCTCACGATGATAGGTAAAATTCTCGAAAACCTTGACGACCGTGCCGAGGATGGTCGAGACCACCCGCACCCCTGGGTATGGGGTATGAGCCATGGGAGAACGGAACACCACGTCAGCCGCCAACAGTTCGGGCAACGCGGCCAAGTCGCCGCGCGCGACCATGTCATGCCAGTGTTGCAGCGAGGCAGCGGCTCGTGGATGAAGCTTGAGTTCGGACATCTTGCGTTCCTCGGTATCGTTATTGTTCTGGATTGCGTGCAACGTTCAGCAGCCAACCCTGGGCCCTGAAGGTATAGAAGGTTGGCGCAGGGACCTCGGCCTTCATTGAACTGTGCGCTGCAGCCTTATACTCTAGCCGCTGAGAGCTTATGCCAAGGATAGCCATGCGCGTCATCGTAATAGGTGGTTTGGGTAACTTCGGGGCGCGCATTTGCCGACGCCTCGCACAGGAGCCAGGTTTGACGGTGATAGCAGCCAGTCGCCGCACTGGCGGCGGCGTCCATAGGTTCAGCTCCGGAGAGACCGTAGCCACCCTCCCCCTTGATATCAATGCCTCCGATTTCGCAGCTCGCCTTGCCGAAGCTGCGCCGGGTCTGGTCATACACTGTGCCGGGCCATTTCAGGGCCAGGACTATGGCGTCGCGCAGGCGGCTTGTGCTGCCGGTGCCCACTACCTGGACCTCGCGGACGGTCGGGAGTTTGTCGAGCACTTTTCAGCCCATGTAGACGCCCAGGCAAAGGCCGCCGGCGTGCTGGCCATTTCGGGAGCCAGTAGCGTGCCCGGATTATCTTGCGCGGTGGCCGATCACCTGGCCAGGTCCTTTAGCCGCGTGGACGGCATCAGGACCGTTATCGCCCCCGGCCAGCAGGCCGCACGCGGCGTCGCCACCATCAAGGCGGTGTTTGGTTATGCCGGCCTGGCCTTTGCCCGCTGGAATGGCGGCGCCTGGCGCAAGCAGTACGGATGGCAGGATATCCGGCGCTTCAGCTTCGTCGGCTTGGGCCCACGCTGGGGAGCAGCGTGCGATGTGCCGGACCTCGCGCTGTTTCCGGCCCGATACGCGGGTGTCCGCGATATCGAATTCCATGCGGCACTGGAACTGCGAATCCAGCACGTCGGCCTCTGGTTGGCAGCCGCCTTGCGTCGGCTCGGATTGCCATTGCCGATCGAGCGCTGGGCGGCCCGGCTGGACACCATGTCCGTTCTGCTGCTCGATCGGCTTGGCAGCGACACGGGGGCAATGAAGGTCCAGGTGCGTGGAGTGCTCAAGAACAACAAACAAGGTTGTTTGACCTGGCAGCTAACCGCACCGGGCGGGCACGGGCCGGAAATCCCGTGCATGGCGGCGGTGTTGCTCGCCTGTAAGTTGGCGAATAAGCAACTTCACCTGACCGGGGCGTTCCCGTGCATGGGCTTACTGGAACTGGAGGAGTTCGAGACTGAGTTCCAACGCTGGAAATTCACGTCCGCCATTGTCGAGGAGATGCAATGAAGCAACGTCGAATTAGCCTCATCATACCAGCCTCAGCCTTCGATGCTTTTGAAGCTTTTCACAACCATGGTGTGCGTCGGCAGTGGGATACGTTGCTGTCCCATGCTGCGGTCGAGGGCGGTGGCAGTCACCCCTACATCGGCGCAATCACGTTCAATCAGGGGCGCGGCTGGAAACGTCTGTTTGCGTTGCGTACCCGTTTCGTCAATTACCGGCCAGCTCAAGTAGCGGCAGCAGTAATTGTGGAGCCGGCGGGATGCTTCCAGTGGTGGGCCGCTTCAATGCGTCATCGTGATCTTGATGATGGGACCTCGGAGCTGATTTATACGTTCAGCGTCCGACTGCGCCCGAGGTGGCTGGGGTGGATGCTGGACCCGTTGGTCAACCGAGTGTTCGAATGGGAAACTCGCCAGCGTTTTGCGGCGATGGCGACGTATCTGCGAAGTATTGCCAAGGAACGCGCCACGGGCGATCGGAATGCCTAGACCAACCAGACCTGTAAAATCCGCTGGTGCTTGAGAGCGTTAGATCAGCTCTCGGAGGAAATGATTGATTCGTTACTGGATTCAGCCGCCAGTTTCAATCGGTCGGCTTTGCTAATGTATTTGTTTTTTTTTACCGGTGCCAATTTGGCACTGGCCTTTTTCGCGTTAGCCTTCAATAGCTGGTTTATTTTTTTACGACGATTCATATTTTCCTACTCAGCTTGTGAATTTTTGAATGATATCAGCTTATTGATTGACTGATCAGCCGTGCCCATCCGAATACTTCGCAGGCTCACCGCTTCCAGGTGTGACGCGTCGAGAGGTTCCGAAAGGACGTCACCCACGCAGTCGTGCTGTGAACGCATATCACAATCCCCCACTCACAAACTGATTACGTCCGAACGCCTTGGCGTTATACAGAGCCTGATCTGCCATCTCAATCAGCCCTTGCAAATGGTCCAGTTGAGACCCCGTGGCGGTAGCAATCCCAATGCTCACACTTAGCCGTCCGAACGGGCTGGTGTTGTGCGCAATGTTCTCTTGCTTCAAACGGTCGAGGATAAGTTGCGCCACCACCGCGGCACCGTCACTGTCGGTGTCAGGCATGATGACGCCCATCTCCTCTCCGCCATAACGTGCCACCAGATCTGACGGTCGCCTTACGCACGCCTCGAAGATTCTACCGACCGTCTGCAGGCATGCGTCTCCTGCCACATGCCCGAGCGAGTCGTTAAAGCGCTTGAAGTAGTCGATATCAATCATCATCAATGCCAACGTTGTGCCCTCGCGCTGTGCTCGCCGAGCCTCCATGGCGAGGCTCTCGTCAAAGCAGCGCCGATTTGCCAAACCGGTCAGGGCATCCTTCATCGCAAGCAACTCAAGTTGCCGATTCGATGAGAGCAACTGCTGCTGAGCTCCACGCAACTGATCTTCTGCCTTGGTCCGCCGACGGATATCGAGGATCAAAAACCAACCGATGAGACCGGTAAGCCCCAGCAGCCCGGTCACCACCACCGCCGACAGCAGCGCCTCCGTTCGCCACGCGGCGAGGGCTTCGCGCTTGCCTAGCGCCACAGTGGTTATCAGCGGGAGCCGGTCACTCTTTCGGAAGGCGTAGAGCCGCTCCACGCCGTCCAGGCTGGAGGTGAACGACGCGGTACCGACTGATCGATCGACAAGATACTTTGCATAGATGGGCGACTTGGAAAAGTTGCGCCCCATGTCCTGCTCGCGGAAAGGATAGCGAACCAGCAACGTACCGTCGGTATGGGACAAGCCGATAGCACCCTCCTGCCCCACGTCGATCTTTCCAAACAAGCGCAGGAAATTTTCGACCCCCAAGGTGACCGACACCACGCCGGCAAACTCACCGCGAGGATCATTGAAACGCCGGCTGATAGTGATCACCCATTCCTGATTAGATCGGCTCATGATTGGCGGACCGATAAAAATCTCACGAGATGGATCGTCACGGTGATGAATGAAATAGGCACGATCAGTGCTGTTCGCCCCGGCTGGAATCGGCCGGTTGGAGGACATCAACCAGTGCCCCTGATTATCGTAGATCGTGATACCACTGAGCTGTGGCATCAGCGGCTCCTGGCGGCTGACCAATGCACTCAGCCGCTGAATCTGCGCAGGTCCGCTACCTTCGGTTTCCAGGCGTTCGACAAGCCCGAGCAAAAGCAGCGAGCTTTGGCGGACGATACCTTCGGAATAAGTAGCAAGCGCCTGGGCAAGGTTCAAGCCATGGATGTTCACTTCCTCCAGCGCTCGATCTCGAGAGGCCAACACCTTCCAGACAGTCAGTGACGCCAGGGAGCTACCGATAACCAACAGCAAAAGCACAACCAGATGGGTATCACGCTTCACATTACTACCTTATGGAACATCCGGTTTTCCGTTTCAGCGACTATTGGATCAGGGCAATAGCGGCGGCCATTCGTCCTCTTCTTGAACAAGGATACAAGTAGTCGTGCATCGCTGCAGCAACAGATTATGCGAGAGGAAAATGTACATTTTGTTTCGCGTCACGGTGTCTAAGCGATGCAATTCAGAGACTTCAAGAAAGAACGCTCACACGTGCTGACACAGCAATAAGAATAAGTGCCCGCCTCGGCGGTTCTTCGGCATCCGGCTAGGGCAAAGTGTCGCGCTTGGCGAAGATGCTTGCCATTTCCGCCGCGTTCTCGGTTCCCCAGGTGCACAGCGGGACGATCGCCTCAGCCAGGCTGCGGCCGAGCAACGTCAGCGTGTAGTCCACACGCGGGGGCACTTCTTTGTAGTCGGTCCGCGCCAGCACGCGGTCGGCTTCTAGATCCTTCAATTGCTGGATCAGCACCTTGTCGCTAACGCCTGGGATCAAACGCTTGAGCTCGCCGTAGCGCTTCGGGCCGTCGCGCAGGAAAAACAGGACCAGCGGTTTCCACTTGCCCGAGATGATGCGCAGCGTGGCATTAAGCCCGCAGCCGGTACCGCAGATTTCAGAATTCGTCGTCATTTTTTTGATACTTACCAAAAGGTGCATACTTGTCCTTAGGTTATCAGAGCTGCATCCTCATCCTCAAGCAAGCAGTTCCGCTTGCGTACAACTCCAACGAAGGATGCATGACATGACCAGATTGAATGGAAAGACCGCCGTGATCACCGGTGGTGCTACCGGCATCGGCCGCGCCGCGGCAAAGCGCTTCATCGAGGAAGGGGCTTTCGTCTTCATCTTCGGCCGCCGGCAGGAAGCGCTCGACGCCGCTGTCGCCGACCTCGGAGCCAATGCCCGCGCGGTGAGGGGCTCGGTCTCCGATCAGGCCGACCTCGACCGACTCTACGCAGCGGTTAAGGCCGAGCGCGGAAGCCTCGACATCGTCTTCGCCAATGCCGGGGCGGGAAGCCAGCTTGCGCTCGGCAAGATCACCGCCGAGCACATTGACGAAACCTTCGACACCAACGTGAAGGGTTTGATCTTCACGGTCCAGAAGGCGCTGCCGCTGATGGGCCAGGGCGGTTCGATCATCCTGACCGGATCGAGTGCCGGCACCACCGGCGCCCCGGCGTTCAGCGCCTACAGCGCGAGCAAGGCGGCAGTGCGTAATCTCGCGCGGAGCTGGGCGGAGGACCTGAAGGGCAGCGGCATCCGGGTCAACGTGCTGTCGCCCGGGCCAACGGCTACCGAACTCGCGAAGGAAGCGCTGGGCGAGGAAGGCATGAAGGTCTTCGCCGCGATGAATCCGCTCCAGCGCATGGCCGATCCGACGGAGATCGGCGCGGTGGCCGCCTTTCTCGCATCGCAGGACAGCAGCTTCATGACCGCCAGCGAGGTCGCCGTCGACGGCGGCCTGGCGCAAATCTGACTCGCTGCGCCCGGCCGCTCACTCCAGTCGCTGGGCGTGGTAAACCCGAGGAAAATATATGAGCTACGCAATTATCGGCTTCGGCAAGCTCGGCCAGGCGCTTGCCAAGGCCTTTGCCCGCAGCGGCATCGAAGTATCCGTTGCAACCACTCGCGCCCCGGAAAACTTCGCCTCCACTGCGACTGCGATCGGACCCGAAGTCATTCCCCAAACACTGGCGGAGGCCCTCAAGGCGGACATCATCTTCTTGGCTGTCCGTTACGAATCACACCGGGATGTCGCGAAGGCGCTGCCGACCTGGAAGGGAAAGACCATCGTCGATGTGACCAATGCTTACGGTGTGTCCCCGGAGGAACTGGGAGGACAGCCTTCTTCCAAGGTGGTCGCGCAGGCCTTCACTGGTGCAAGACTGGTTAAGGGCTTCAACCATTTGGTCGCTGCCGTCCTTGACCAGGATCCGGTCGTACAGGGTGGCAGGCGAGTGGTGTTCCTGGCGAGCGACGATGACGGCGCCGCAGAGGAGATTGGTGTGCTTGCGGAAAGTCTCGGTTTCTCGCCGCTCAGGCTTGGCGGGCTTTCGGCAGGCGGCCTGCTTGTGCAGGCGCGCGGAAATAGCTGGGGTCAACTGATCTTCAAGGACTTGGTCAAGTTCGACTGAGGTACTTCGTACGACGTGACAGGGCGCGCTTGCTGTCCTGCTCACTCCGCGCTTACAGGAAAGATACATCCACCATCGCGGACCAGCGCCTTCACCTCTTCGCTCACCTGCATAGGGCTTTGACCTAATCGAGCAACGAACTCCTCGCGGCGCAGCACGTACGACTTCGAATCGTACTTCGCGCTCCACAGGACGATGTTGAGCACGATGGGAATGAGGTCCAGGCCCTTCTCGGTCAACGTGTAGAAATCCTTGCGCCCGTCGTCGGGGCTGGGCGTCCTCAAGAGAACTCCTTGCTCCTCGAGAGAGACAAGGCGGGAAGCAAGGACATTGGTCGCGATTCCCTCTTCCGATTTGAGGAACTGGCCATACGTCTTCTTGCCCACAAAAACGATGTCGCGAATGATCAGGAGCGACCACCGGTCGCCGAAGATCTCCACGCCGTAGTTCACTGCGCAATGGGACCGAATCTCTTTTTTAGACGTCGTTTTCATGGTTGGATCTTAACATCGCTTGTAGGTAGCAAGTAAATTTCAACGAATTACTTGCTTTTAACAAGCAACATACCCAGCATGGTTTGCACGTTGAACGCGGTCGCCGGACCGCGCCGGCAGTCCATGCATGATCAACCCATATTCAGTAGGGGAATTCGAAATGAAAATCGGCTTTATCGGTGCCGGGCCTGTCGCCCAAACGATCGCCAAACACGCCCTATCGGTAGGTCACCAGGTTGTACTCAGCAACTCGCGTGGGCCTGAGTCACTCGCCGCCCTTGTGGCAGAGCTGGGTTCCGACGCTGCCGCCGGAACCGCGAAAGAGGCTGCGGAGCAGGACCTCGTCGTGCTTGCCGTCAAATGGTGGAACGTACAGTCGGCGTTGTTTTCGGTCAGCGACTGGAAGGGCCGGATTCTCGTGGATACAACCAACCGCGTTGCCAGCCTTGAGCCTTTGGTGCTAGGCGACATAACCGGTCGAACGTCGAGCGAGATCGTCGCAGATCTCGCGCCGGGAGCGAAGGTCGTCAAGGCGTTCAACACCCTTCCCGTGTCCTGGATCTCGGATTTCTCGATGTCAAAACGCAAGACTGCGCTCTTCGTGTCCGGGGATGACGCCGGCGCCAAAAAGGCGGTAAGCGACCTTATTGAGGAGATCGGTTTCTACAGTCTCGATGTAGGTTCCCTGGCAGAGGGCGGCCGACTCCAGCAAACCGGCGGACCGCTCATAGGGGTCAATCTTACGTTCAGTGAACGGTTCGTCCTTCCTACGATCGACTGACCGAGAGAAACATGACGCAGCGCGACAGCCGGGTGCTACGGGTCGCCGCAGCGCCTATTCAAATGGACCGTTTAATTGTTGTCCCTTCCGTGACCTCGAAACAAACATCAGTAACTCGTGAAACGGGTGCACACTGAGATATCCAGACTGCATTTTAAGAACCCGTTGTACAAATATGACTTCCAACGGCACGAAATTCAGGGTCGGCAACTACCAGCAGATAGGAAACGATTTCCACCTACGACGCCCCACGGTGCTGCGGTGGTGGTTCTCTAGCAACCAATTCGAGATTTCCATATGAAACCCAATCCGCCAATCGATAACGCACTACGTGTCGCGTTGGTTACAGGATCCACTTCCGGTATCGGCGCAGCCATTGCACGTACACTGAGCCGGGCAGGCTATGCGATGGTCCTCCATTCGCGAAACTCTGCGGATACGGGTCGCGCTATGGCTGCCGAAATGAAACAGGCTATCTACGTGCAAGCTGATCTTGCTTTTGAAGCTGACAGGGTCAGGCTTGTTAACGAGGCGATCGCCGCGTGGGGTCAGCTCGACGTATTGGTCAATAACGCCGGCATCAGCAGAGTTATTCCGCACAGCGACCTTGCCTCGGCCACTTCGGCGGTGTGGAACGAACTTAACGAAATCAATGTGGTGGCGCCGTTCCACCTAGTCGCATTGGCCGAATCGGCATTGCGCGATGCCGCCCGTTACCGTCGAGCAGGCAGCGTCGTAAACATCAGTTCGCATGCTGGTGTCCGTCCTAAGGGCGCATCCATTCCCTACGCGGTGAGCAAAGCTGCGCTCAATCACATGACCCGCTTGCTCGCGGTGTCACTTGGGCCAGACATTCGCGTAAATGCTGTGGCGCCTGGCTTGGTCGACACGCCTCTGACCGCAGAGTGGACAGGAGCCCAAGAGTTGTGGCGAGATCGCGCCCCAATGCGCAGGGCGGCTAGCCCAGACGATATTGCAAACGCTGTTGTAATGTTGGTTGATTCGGACTATTTAACCGGTGAGATACTCCTGTCAGACGGCGGATTAAATCTGACCTAGGTTTAGCGCTCTCCGCAGGGGCTGCGCGAGAAGACGAGTTACTGTGTTTTGCCGACGGGCTCAAACGCCGGACGGATACGATAGCTTTGCAGGGCGGGCTAGATGACTTTGCCGGACGGATACCGTAAAAAGATCGAAATGTTGTTTACCCACCTCACGCGCATCCTGAAACAGGATCGCTTGCGACTACGCGGTATGAGTGGTGCGACCGATGAGTTCACGCTGGCGGCCGCGGTACAGAACCTGCGGCGATAAGGGCCGCCAGTTACGGGATAGGTGCGCCTGCACTAGGTAAAAAACCTCAAGCTAACCCAATAACGGAGCCGCAAAGCTCAACGAAGGGCCGAAAAACCAATCAATGTGGTGAGTCGGTTCTCCGGTGGCGGTCGTGCCTGAGTTCAGGCGAGCTGAAAATCCGACTTTTTCAACAGAATCGGCCAGAAGCGGACGGTCGCTAAAGAAAGAAACCTTTAGGCCGATACAATAAAATATAAACTGTATTCCAGGAGGATTTTCAAATGAGTATGAAGCTCGGAGCCGCAGTTCTTGCATCCAGCAAACAGGCAAATGCTTATGTGATCAAGAACCCTAATCAGATTACTAATTCATTTACTATCACAGATAAGGCCAAAGCGGCAGCCACACTGAACCTTTCTAGCGAGAGCGACATCAACCAGCTGAAAAGCACCTTAAAAAACTATGATATGGCATCCATAAGCACTAATGACCTGGCAAAAATCGGAGCATTACTATATCAGAATGGATTAATCGACCAACACGTAGAGTCGCAATTTATATCGGGAAACATGAATTTCGGCGCGAACGGCCAGCAAATCAATAAAGATGTTAAATTTAACGCGATCGCCATGTTCAATGAAATGCTTATCGACACCAAGGGGATTGCAAAAGCCAATCCAGAATTTGCAATGGAAAGCCAGGCTGGGTACAAAGTAGCATTACACTCCTTGGTAGGCGCCAACCAAGTCGTAAATGCATTAGCCTATTTTTCCAATTCGCCACATAACAATCTTTCAGTAAATGAGCGAGCCTGATAAATACCCCCCCTCTGCTTCACGAACCTTCCCGTCCGTAGCCCCAGACGAACGTCAACTCATGCTTCGCTATGCTTAACACACCGCAGGAACGGATGAATGCAGTCCTGACGGCATGAGCGCCAGGAGCAAAGGCAGGGAGATGAGGCTGTCATTTGAATAGAGTATCGAATGATGAAAATGCTGCTAATGGTCGAGCTCCCGAATGCCCCCTTCAACGCTCTCGTCAGATCCGGGAAGATCGGCGAAATCATGGGGGTGAGGAGCGATCGGTACGGGGTGGTTTACACGCCCCAAATCCTACTCTGTCTTGGCACAATCAAGTCGCGACGAGCAATTGGGGACAGACCACGATATTGATGCTGCTGGCCGCCCGTCTGCCTGTCACGACGGGTGGGAGTCGACCCAGCGCTGCCTGTCAGCACAGACAGAAAACGGCCAGAAGCGGGCGATCAGCCTCCATCACGTCGTCCGACCCGACAGCGAGATTCTAAAATCGCCAGACAATATGTCCATGTCCTGCTTTATTCCCAAATTGCATGAATCATATGCCCCGCCGCTACGTTCCGCAGCCCCGCCAAGAGCAGCAAGATAGCCCCAGCACTCTTGCTGACCCACTCAAGGAAAACTGCGATGACCACTTTCACTCGTTACACACTCGACACC
>NZ_JALLIY010000040.1 GCF_023242315.1 Pseudomonas sp. MWU13-2105 | reverse complement strand
ATCGCCCGGGAGGATCGACAGGCTGTTCAGCGCTGCCTGTGGCCGCTGTTCCAGTGCTTCCACCAGACTGGCCAGGGCGGCCTGCATATAACCGCCAACCCGCTCGGCACCGATCTGCCCCGCCGCCTGGGTGGTGAGCATAAAGTCATCGCCCAGGTCATCGACGTTCAGGCACAACGGATAGTTGGTGCGCTCTTCCATACCCAGGGTCTGGATGCCCTGCCAGGCCGATAGCGCTTCGGACGAGGCCACGCCGCTGGCGCTGTGTCGGTAGTTCAGCAGCGTGCTGAACAGCGGCAACGAACTCGGCACGCCACTGCAACGTTGGGCCAGGGACAACGAGGCATGCTCGTGACCGAGCAGGATCGACAGCCGCCCGTGGGTGGCTTTGACCCCGGCCAGTGCGCCCTGGCCACCGACGCTGAGACGCAGCGGCAAGGTATTGATAAACATGCCCAGGGCCCGGTCGGTGCCCTCGCCGCCTTGCATGCGGCCCATCAGCACGGTGCCGAAGACCACTTCCTCACGGCCCGAGACCCGGCCCACTACCTGGGCCCAGGCCAGGTGCACCAGGCTCGCGGCGCTGACACCCAGTTGCCGCGCGCTGCTGCGCAGGCGCTGGCTCAAACCGCTGTCAAGCACCTGGCGGATTTCGTCGACACCACTGCCGTCGCCTTGTACATCCTGGATGCCATAAGGCAGCGTCGGCTCGTCGATATCGCCGAGCATCTCGCGAAAAAACCCTTCATGTTCCTGTTGGCTGACGCCCAGGCGGGCCTGGGCCACATGGTTGCGGTACGGCACCGGCGCCGGCAATTGCCCGCCCAGGCCTTGCAGGCTGGCCTGCATTTCCTGCACCACCACTTCCAGCGCGGTATGGTCCAGGGCCATGTGATGGAACAACAACATCCCGACCCAACGCTGGTTGGCCATGTCCGGTGCGTAGGCGATGCGCATCAGCGGCGCCTGGCCAATGTCCAGACGGTAATGGCGCGGGTCGAAACGCTCGTGCAGTTGCTCCAGAACGTCACCCGCCGCCGGATCGACCGCCACCTCTTCCACACCCAGTTGCGCTGTGCGCCAGACCACCTGCACCGGCTGGTCCAATCCCTCCCAGACCACACTGGTACGCAGGATGTCATGGCGATCGACCACGCTCTGCAAGGCCTCGGCGAAACCACCCAGGCGCTCGCGATTGTCGAAGGCGAACAGCACCTGCAAGACATAGGGGTCACCCTCATGGGCTGCCAGGTGGTGATAAAGAATCCCTTCCTGCAACGGCGCCAGGGCGTAGATATCCTGCACATTGGCCACACCGCCCGGAACGCTGGCGACAATCCGATCGATGGCCGCCTGATCCAGATCGGCCAGGGGCAGCATGTCCGGGGTAATACGCTCACAGCCCGGAGCGATCAGGTTGTCTGGTATCCGCACCTCCTGATGCCCGCCCACCGCCGCAGCCAGGGCCGCCAGGGTCGGCTGGCTGAACAGCACCCGCACATCGGCGGCCAGGCCGACCTGGCGCATACGCTCGATCAGTTTCACCGCCAGCAGCGAATGCCCGCCCAACTCAAAGAAGTGGTCATGGCGACCGACCTGCTCCAGTTGCAGCAAGGATTGCCAGATCTGCGCGATGGCGATTTCCACCGGGCCTTCAGGAGCCGCGTAGTCACGTCGTACCAGGGCCTGCGCATCCGGTGCCGGCAGGGCCTTGCGATTCAGTTTGCCGTTGGTGGTCAGCGGGAAGGCTTCCAGGGCCACGAAGGCACTTGGCACCATGTAGTCGGCCAGGGACAGCAACAATTGCGCCCGCAGTTCGGCGACAGCCACCTCCTGGCCCGGCGCGGCGATCACATATGCCACCAGGCGTTTATCTCCTGGTTCGTCTTCGCGGGCCAGCACCACCGCCTCGCGGACGCCTTCACAAGCAGCCAGCGCCGCTTCGATCTCGCCCAGCTCGATACGGAAACCGCGGATCTTCACCTGGTCGTCGTTGCGGCCCAGGTAATCGAGGCTGCCATCGGCCATCCAGCGACCCAGGTCGCCGGTCTTGTACAAGCGCGCCTGGGGATCCTTGCTGAACGGGTTCGCCAGGAAACGCTCGGCAGTCAGTTCGGCACGGTTCAGATAACCCCGGGCCACCCCGGCACCGCCGACATACAGCTCGCCGACCACGCCTACCGGCACCGGCTCGCGACGGCTGTCGAGCACATACAATTGCAAATCGGGAATCCGTACGCCGATAGGGCTGACGCCCGCCCGCTGCGCATCCGCCGCCACCAATGGGCAGTAGGTCACATGCACCGTGGTTTCGGTAATGCCGTACATATTCACCAACTGGGTGCCGGCGTTGGCCACCCGGGCGTACCACGGCTTGAGCATCCCGGTCTCCAGGGCTTCGCCACCGAAAATCACCTGGCGCAGGGAATGGCGCAGATCGCTCTCGCCCTGGGCGTTGAGCAACTGGCGGAAGGCGCTCGGGGTCTGGTTGAGCACCGTTACCCCGGCGTTGCACAGCAGTGCGTAGCAATCCTCGGGCGAACGGCTGACCAGTTGCGGCACCACCAGCAGACGCCCGCCGTGCAGCAACGCACCCCAGATTTCCCAGACCGAGAAGTCGAAGGCGAACGAGTGGAACAAGGCCCAGACGTCCTGCTCATTGAACTCGAACCAGCTCTGGGTCGCCGAGAACAGCCGCGCTACATTGCGGTGCTCGACCATCACGCCCTTGGGCAGACCGGTCGAACCCGAGGTGTAGATCACATAGGCCAGATGATGCGGGCTGAGCCCGCTGACCCGTGGATTGCTGCTCGACTGGGCCTGCAGCGCCGGGCTGCGCAGATCGACCCGTGGGCCGTCGAAGGTACCCAGCAGCGCCAGGCCGGCGGCATCGGCCAATACCGCCACGGGAGCACTGTCCTGCAACTGGTAGGCGATACGCTCGGCCGGATAGGCCGGGTCGATCGGCACGTAGCCGGCACCCGCCTTGAGGATACCCAACAGCCCGACAATCATCTCCAGGCCGCGTTCGACACAGATCGCCACCCGGTCATCCGGACGCACGCCCAGGGTCAGCAAATGATGGGCGACCTGGTTGGCGCGGGCGTTCAGCTCAGCGTAGGTCAGCGTGCGCCCTTCATACTGCAGGGCCACGGCTTCCGGTTGCGCCACCACCCAGGCTTCGAAGGTGCGGTGGATCAAGGCGTCATCGGCGTACAGCGCATGAGGGGTGTTCCAGCTTTCCAGCAATTGCTGGCGCTCGCCCGGCGGCAGGATATTGATCGCGCCCAGGGCCGTGTCCGGCGCCTGCTCCAGGGCCTGCACCAGGTTTTTCAGGGCGCAGTGCATATAGCCGCAGACCCGCTCGGCACCAATCTGCCCTTCGGCCATGACGGTCAGGTTGAAACCTTCACCCAGATCGTCCACCGACAAGGTCAGCGGGTAGTTGGTGCGTTCTTCGCCGTCCAGCGCCTGGATACCTTCCCAGGCGGCCAACGCCTGGTCGGTCACGTTGGTATCGCCGATCTGCCGATAGTTGAGCAAGGAACTGAACAGCGGCGTCGAAGCGGCCACGCCGCTGCAGCGTTGCGCCAGTACCAGCGACGCGTGTTCATGGGCCAGCAGCCCGCTGAGTCGGGCATGGGTGGCCTTCAGACCACTGCGCACGCCCTGCTCTCCCAGCGCCACCCGCAGCGGCAAGGTATTGATGAACATGCCCAGGGCCCGATCGGCCCCGGCGCCGCCTTGCAGGCGACCGAGCAAGACGGTGCCAAAGACCACATCGTCCTTGTCCGACACCACGCCCAGTACACGACCCCAGGCCAGATGACAGAGGCTCGCGGCACTGACCCCGAGCTGACGGGCCTGCAAGCGCAGGCGAAGGCTCAGGTCGTCGTCCACACGTTGCCGCACTTCCTCGATCGCATGCCCGTCCCCCTGCACATCCTGCAGGCCGAACGGCAGCGTCGGTTCCTCGATATCGCCGAGCATGTCGCGGAAGAACGCTTCATGTTCTTCGCGGCTGACACCCAGCCAGGCCTGGGCCACGTAGTTGCGATACGGCACGGACGGCGGCAGCTCGGCCTGGCGGTCGAGCATATGCGTCTCGATTTCGCCGCAGAGAATGCGCAGCGAGGTGGCGTCGTCCACCAGGTGATGGAACAGCAGCATGCCGACCCAGCGCTTATTCGCCGGGTCCTGGGCATAACCGATGCGCATCATCGGCGCCTGGCGAATATCCAGGCGGGTATGGCGTGGATCGAGGCGTTCACGCAGTTGTTCGACCACTTCACCGTTCGCCGGGTCCAGCTCAAGCTGTTCAAGACCCAGGGTCGCTTCGCGCCAGACCACTTGCACCGGCGCATCGAGGCTTTCCCAGAATACCGAGGTACGCAGGATATCGTGTCGCGCCACCACGCCTTGCAGGGCCTGGGCGAAACTGTGCAGGCGTTCGAGACTGTCAAAGGCAAACATCGCATATTGCAGGTACGGGTCACCTTGGGCCGCGGCCAGGTGGTGATACAGAATCCCCTCCTGCAACGGCGCCAGGGCGTAGATATCCTGCACATTGGCCAGGCCGCCAGGCACGCCGGCGACCACGCGGTCGATATCTTCCTGGCTCAGGGACACCAGCGGCAGCATGTCCGGGGTGATGTGTTCACAACCTTCGGGGATGAGGTTGGCCGGGACTTCGACCTCGTGCTTGCCACCCACCGCGGCCGCCAGGGCGGACAGGGTCGGCTGGCCGAACAGCACACGGACATCGGCACTGAGGTTGACCTGGCGCATGCGCTCGATCAGTTTCACCGCCAGCAGCGAGTGGCCGCCCAGTTCGAAGAAGTGGTCATGGCGACCGACCTGATCCAGTTGCAACAGCTCCTGCCAGATCCGCGCAATGGCGATCTCGGTGTCACCTTCAGGGGCCTCGTAGCCACGGCTGGCCACCGCCGAGCGATCCGGGGCCGGCAGGGCCTTGCGGTCGAGTTTGCCGTTGGCGGTCAGCGGGAAGCTTTCCAGGCTGACAAAGGCGCTTGGCAGCATGTATTCGGCCAGGGACTGGCGCAGTTGCTCACGCAGTTGCGCGGCGTCCAGCTCAACCCCCGCAGCGCCGATGACATAAGCCACCAGGCGTTTGTCGCCGGGTTCGTCTTCGCGCACCAGCACCAGCGCATCCCGCACGCCCTCGCAGGCACCAAGCTGCGCTTCGATCTCGCCCAGTTCGATGCGGAAACCGCGAATCTTCACCTGCTCGTCGTTACGACCGAGGTATTCCAGGCTGCCGTCGGCCAGCCAGCGACCCAGGTCACCGGTGCGGTACATGCGCGCATTCGCCTCGCGGCTGAACGGGTTGTCGAGGAAACGCTCGGCACTCAGTTCGGCACGGTTCAGGTAGCCCCGGGCAACCCCGGCGCCACCGACATACAGCTCGCCGACCACGCCCACCGGTACTGGCTCGCGACGGTCATCGAGGACATACAGCTGCAAGTCGGGAATGCGCTTGCCGATCGGGCTGGCACCCAGGCGCTGGGCATCTTCGGCCTGCAATGGATAGTAGGTCACATGCACCGTGGTTTCGGTGATGCCGTACATATTCACCAGTTGCGTAGCGGCGTTCAGCTCCCGCGCGTACCAGGGCTTGAGCAGCGCCGTATCCAGCGCTTCACCGCCGAAAATCACCTGGCGCAACGTGTGTGGCCGGCCGTTTTCACCCTGGGCCGCAATCAATTGACGGAATGCGCTCGGGGTCTGGTTGAGCACCGTGACCCCGGCACTGCACAGCAGGTTGTAGCAGTCTTCAGGGGAACGGCTGACCAATTGCGGCACGATCAGCAAACGACCGCCATGCAGCAGCGCGCCCCAGATTTCCCAGACCGAGAAGTCGAAGGCGAACGAGTGAAACAGCGCCCAGACATCCTGCTCGCCAAAGCCAAACCATTCTTCAGTGGCCGAAAACAACCGCGCGACGTTGCGATGCTCGACCATCACGCCCTTGGGCAGACCGGTAGAGCCGGAGGTGTAGATCACATAGGCCAGATGCGCGGCCGTCAGCCCCGGCACCTGCGGATTGCGTACGGATTCGTCGCGCAGATCCGTATCGTCAAGATTGATGATGGGCACCTGCACCGCCGGCAAGGCTTCCTGCACCGAGTGTTGGCTGAGCAAGGCCACCGGAGCACTGTCGCCAAGGGTGTAGGCCAGGCGTTCACGGGGATAAGCCGGGTCCAGCGGCACATAACCGGCGCCGGACTTGAGGATCCCGAGCAGGCCGATGATCATTGCCGGGCCACGTTCGACGCAGATCGCCACCCGATCATCCGGACGCACACCCAGGGCCAGCAGGCGATGAGCAACCTGGTTGGCACGGGCGTTGAGTTCACCGTAGCTCAGGCTTTCATCCTGGTACACCAGCGCCACGGCCTCCGGCCGCTCTTCGGCGCGGGCTTCGAATTGCTGGTGGATCAAGTCATCGGCGGCATAGTCCCGGCCAGACTGGTTCCAGTCTTCGAGCAACTGTCCGCGCTCGGCCGGCGGCAATATCGACAGCGCGTGCAACGGCGTCTGTGGCGCCTGTTCCAGGGCCTGGACCAAACCGTCCAAGGCCGTCTGCAAGTAACCGCAAACACGTTGCGCGCCAATGGTCGCGGCCACCAGCGTGGTGAAGTGGAAGCCGTCGCCCAGATCGTCGACGTTGACGGTCAACGGATAGTTGGTCCGTTCTTCGCCCGCGAGAGCCTGCATGCCTTGCCAGGCACTCTGGCCTTGTTCGGTCACCAGCGTGCTGCTGTGGCGATAGTTGAGCAACGCGCTGAACAGCGGCGCCGGCGCAACCACGCCGCTGCAACGCTGAGCCAGGGCCAGGGAGGCGTGTTCATGGCCGAGCAAGGCGGTCAGCCGCGCATGGGTCGCCTTGACCCCATCACGGACTTCCCGCTCGCCCAGGTCAACCCGCAGCGGCAAGGTATTGATAAACATCCCCAGGGCCCGCTCGGCGCCCTCGCCGGCCTGCATCCGACCGAACAGCACGGTACCGAACACCACCTGCTCGCGCCCGCTGACCTGCCCCAGGACCTGGGCAAACGCCAGGTGCACCAGGCTCGCGGCGCTGACCCCGAACTGACGGGCCTGGACCCGCAGACGCTGGCTCAAACCGGCGTCCAGGGCCAGGTGGGCCTGTTCGATGGCATGCCCGTCGCCCTGCACATCCTGCAGGCCGAACGGTAGTGTCGGCTCGTCGATAGCGCCGAGCATTTCCTTGAAGAACGCTTCGTGGGCCTGCTCGCTGACCCCCAGGCGGGCCTGGGCGACATAGTTGCGATAGGGCACGGCGACGCCCAGTTGATCGGTCTGGCCCAACAGCCAGGCCTGCATTTCCTGCTTCACCTGGTCCAGCGCGGTGTGGTCGAGGACCATATGGTGGAACAGCAAGGTCGCCAGCCAGCGCTGGTTGGCCGTGTCCAGGGCGAAGACCAGGCGCAGCATCGGCGCCAGGCGGACATCCAGGCGTACCTGGCGCGGATCGAAAAGCGCCTGCAACTGCTCGGCGATACCGCCGACACGCGGATCCAGATGGACTTCCTCGACGCTCAGCTCGGCGTGGCGCCAGACTACCTGCAATGGCTCGTCGAGGCTTTCCCAGTGCATGGAGGTGCGCAGGATGTCATGCCGATCGATAACCGCTTGCAGCGCCTGGGCAAAATCGTTCAGGCGGGCGCGGCTGTCAAAGGCGAACTGCGATTGCAGCACATAGGGGTCGCCCTGTTCGGCGCTCAGGTGGTGGTAGAGAATCCCTTCCTGCAACGGTGCCAGCGGATAGATATCCTGCACGTTCGCCGCGCCACCGGGCACCGTGGCCACGACGCGGTCGATGGCCTCCTGGTCCAGGCTGATCAGCGGCAGCATGTCCGGGGTGATGCGCTGGCAGTCCGCGGC
Organism: Pseudomonas sp. MWU13-2105; assembly: GCF_023242315.1. Lineage (GTDB taxonomy): Bacteria > Pseudomonadota > Gammaproteobacteria > Pseudomonadales > Pseudomonadaceae > Aquipseudomonas. The sequence goes on along the minus strand of NZ_JALLIY010000040.1, from coordinate 3,778 downwards.
AATCGCGTTGGCCGCAACCGCCAGGTCGCTGACCGCGCCCACCGACGCCGCCAGCGAGGCCAGGGTCGGTTGGCCGAACAGCACGCGGACATCCGCCGCCAGGCCGAGCTGGCGCATGCGCCCGATCAGGTTGACCGCCAGCAGCGAGTGACCGCCGAGTTCGAAGAAATGGTCATGCCGGCCGACGCGTTCGACCTTGAGTACGTCGGCCCAGAGCCGCGCCAGGGTGATTTCAATATCGCCCTGGGGCGCTTCGTAGCCACGGCTGACCAACGCCGCCAGGTCCGGCGCCGGCAGCGCGCGCCGGTCGATCTTGCCGTTGGCGGTCAGCGGAAAACTGTCCAGGGCGACATAGGCCGACGGCACCATGTAGTCCGGCAGTTGCGTTTGCAGGTAGGCGCGCAGGGTGTCGATTTCCAGCGTGGCCTCGGCCGAGCTGTAATAAGCCACCAGGCGCTTGTCGCCGGGGTGGTCCTCGCGGGCCAGGACCACCGCCTCCAGGATCTCGGGATGGCTGGCCAGGCGGGTTTCGATTTCCCCCAGTTCGATACGCAGGCCACGGATCTTCACCTGGTCGTCGTTACGCCCCAGGTAGTCGAGATTGCCGTCGGCCAGCCAGCGCGCCAGGTCGCCGGTCTTGTACATGCGCGCCGCGGGATCGCTGCTGAACGGGTCCTTGAGGAAGCGTTCGGCGGTCAGTGCCGCGCGGTTCAGGTAACCACGAGCCACGCCCGCGCCACCGATATAGAGTTCACCGGGCACGCCCAGCGGTACCGGACGCAGTTGCTCGTCGAGCAGATAGACCCGGGTATTGGCTACTGGCTTGCCGATATGCAGCGTCGCGGCGTGTTCGTCGATCAGCCCGGAGGTGGCCACCACCGTGGTTTCGGTCGGGCCATAGTTGTTGATCAGGGCGAAACCCTGGCCCCGGGGGAACTGCCGCAGGCGGTCGCCGCCGATCAACAAGGTGCGCAAGGTCGGGTGCCGCAACGACTGGTTGAAGGCATATTCGGCAATCGGCGTCGGCAGGAAGCTGACGTCCAGCGGCTGGGCCAGCCACCAGGCCAGCAGGCCGTCGACGTCTTCACTGCCGGCCGTGGCCGGCGGCAGGTGCAAGGTGGCGCCGACACACAGCGCCGGCCAGACTTCCCAGGCCATCGCGTCGAAGCCGAAGCCGGCGACACTGGAGGTCTGGCTGCCCGCTTGCAGGGCGAACGCCTGGCAGTGCCAGCTCACCAGATTGGACAATTGGCGGTGCTCGACCATCACGCCCTTCGGCTCGCCGGTGGAGCCCGAGGTGTAGATCACATAAGCCAGGCTGGACGGCGTCAGCGCGGTGATATCCAGGTTGCCGTGCGGTTGCGCGTCGACACCCGTGGCGCGGCGGGCCTCGGCGTCGAGCAACTGCACCGGCACGTCCAGCGCCGGCAGGCGTTCGAGCAGGTCGGCCTGGGTCAGCAGCACCCGTGGGGAGCTGTCGCGCAGCAGATAGGCCAGGCGTTCCAGCGGATGGGATGGATCGATCGGCACATAACCGGCGCCGGACTTGAGGATCGCCACCAGGCCGACCAGCATGTCGAGGCTGCGCCGGGCGCTGATCGCGACACGATCATCGGGTTGTACGCCAAGGCCGTGCAGATGACGGGCCAGTTGGTTGGCCTGACGATTCAGCTCGGCATAGCTCAGGCCCTGGCCTTCGTGGACCACCGCGAGCGCGTCCGGGGTCGCGAGGACCTGGGCCTCGAACCGGCGGGCGATGGTCAGGTCGGCGGGATAAGGCGTGGCGCTGTGGTTGAAGTCTTCCAGCAGCAACTCGCGCTCGCCGGCCGGGAGTACCGACAGCGCGGACAGCGGTGTCAGCGGCGCCTGCTCCAAGGCATCGGCCAGATTGACCAGGGCCGTGTGCATGTAGTCGCAGATCCGTTGCGCGCCGATCGCCTGCGGCGCCAGGACACTGAGGGCGAAGTCTTCACCCAGGTCATCCACCGACAGGGTCAGCGGGTAGTTGCTGCGCTCCTCGCTGCCGAGGATCTCGATGCCTTGCCAGGCCTGCACGGCCTGTTCGGAAACGCTATCCGCGGCACTGTGGCGGTAGTTGAGCAGGCCGCTGAACAGCGGCGTTGGCGCGGCCACGCCACTGCAACGCTGGGCCAGGGCCAGGGAGGCATACTCATGGCCGAGCAGCGCGGTCAGCCGCGCGTGGGTCGCCTTGACCCCGGCGCGCACGCCCTGCTCGCCCACGGCGACCCGCAGCGGCAAGGTGTTGATAAACATCCCCAGCGCTCGCTCGGCGCCTTCGCCGCCTTGCATCCGGCCCATCAATACGGTGCCGAAGACCACGTCCGACTTGGCCGACAGTACCCCCATCACCCGCGCCCAGGCCAGGTGATGCAAGCTGGCGGCGCTCACCCCCAACTGCCGGGCACGGTTCCTCAAGCGCTGGCTCAAGCTCGATGCCAGGACCTGCGAAGCTTCCTCGATCTGCTGGCCTTCGCCCTGCACCTCGCGCAGGCCGAACGGCAGCGTGGGTTCGTCGACATCCCCGAGCATGTCACGGAAGAACACCTCGTGTTCCTCGCGGCTCAGGCCCAGGCGCGCCTGGGCCACATAGTTGCGGTACGGCACCGGGCTGCCGAGCTGCGCGGCCTGCCCCTGCAGGTACGCCTGGAGCTCATGGCGGACCACCTCCAGGGTCGTATGGTCGAGGGCCATATGATGGAAGCGCAACATCGCCACCCAGCGCTGCCCGGCTCCATCCCGGGCAAACACCAGTTGCATCAGCGGCGCGCGGGTGACGTCCAGGCGCGAGTGACGGCTGTCGAAACGTTCCTTGAGCTGGCCGGCGATATCACCGGCAGCCGAGTCCAGTTCCACTGCCTCGCAGTGCAGCCGAGCCTGGCGCCAGACCACCTGGACCGGCTCGTCCAGGCCTTCCCAGAGTACGGCGGTGCGCAGGCTGTCGTGGCGATCGATCACCTGTTGCAGCGCCTGGGCAAAATCGTCCAGGCGTTGACGCTCCTGCACCGTGAACATCATGTGCAGGACATAGGGGTCGCCGGCCATGGCTGACAGGTGGTGGTAGAGAATGCCTTCCTGCAACGGCGCCAGCGGATAGATATCCTGCACGTTCGCCACGCCGCCCGGCACGCTGGCGACAATACGGTCGATGGCGGCCTGGTCGAGATGGACCAGCGGCAGCAGATCCGGGGTAATACGTTCGCAACCTTCGCCAATCAGGTTGGCCGGCACGCGGATTTCACGGCCCCCACCCACGGCGGCGGCGAGCGCGGCCAGGGTCGGCTGGCCGAACAGCACCTGGACATCGGCACTCAGGCCGATCTGGCGCATGCGCCCGATCAGGCTGACTGCCAGCAACGAATGCCCGCCCAGCTCGAAGAAGTGATCGTGACGCCCCACCTGTTCGACCTTGAGCAAATCGCTCCAGATCTGCGCCAGGGCGATTTCGGTTTCGCCCTCGGGCGCTTCATAACCACGGCGGATCAGCGCATCGCTGTCCGGGGCCGGCAGGGCCTTGCGGTCGAGTTTGCCGTTCGGGGTCAGCGGCATGGACTCAAGCAGCACGTAGGCCGCCGGGACCATGTACTCCGGCAACTGTTCCTGCAGGTGCAGGCGCAGGCTGTCGATATCGACTGAAGTCTGCCCAGCCGCCAGGGTGTAATAGGCCACCAGGCGCTTGTCGCCCGGTATGTCTTCACGGGCCGCGACCACGGCTTCGTGGACGGCCGGGTGCTTGGCCAGGCGGGCGTCGATCTCGCCC
>NZ_JALLIY010000004.1 GCF_023242315.1 Pseudomonas sp. MWU13-2105 | reverse complement strand
AGTCATAAAGGTCAAAAACAGTGTGAAAACCCGGGTTTTGCGGTGCCTGAACTGGCGCCTTCGCGGCGGTGCGGCGATCCGACAAGCTCCGCGAAGCTTTTAGCGGCCTCAAGGACGCCATCACCCGCAAGCCGGCGCCTACAGGGACCGCGTTGTTGTGGAGAGCGGCTTTTTTGCCACCAGGCGAGGAATTCGACGCGCCACCACAGGGATACGCAACACCAACAGCAACGCACCGATAGCGGCATACACCGTCCACTCCTTCAGATCAGCCCGCACGATCCACAACATATGCAGCAGCCCCAACCCGAGAATCACATAGACCAGCCGGTGCAACTTCTTCCAACGCGTACCCAGGCGACGCTGGCTGTAACGGTTCGACGTCACCGAAAGCGCCAACAAAGCGAGAAAACCCAACGCCCCGACAATGATGTAAGGCCGCTTGCGCAACTCGACAACCAACTGCGACCAGTCCAATCCGAGTACGAACACCAGGTAAGCCGCCAGATGCAGGACCACATAGGCAAAACACCACAAACCCAGTTGGCGTCGCACCGCGATCCAGCCCGGCCAGCCACTGAGTTTCTGCAATGGCGTCATGCCCAAGGTCACCTGCAACAGAACCAGCGTCCCCAAGCCCAACCGATCAACCATGACCTTTCCCGGATCCGGCCCCAGGGCCAGGCTCCAGGCCTGATACAACCAGAGCAACGGCCAGATCGCCATCGCAATGAAGACGCCCACACGCCAGAACGGATAGCGCATCAGTAGTTCTTCCGCAGATCCAGGCCACTATATAAAGAGGCAACCTCATCCGAGTAGCCGTTGAACATCTGCGTCTCGCGCACATTGGGACTGAGCAGTCCGCTGGGCAAACGCCGCTCCCGGGCCTGGGTCCAGCGCGGATGGTCGACGGTGGGATTCACATTGGCATAGAAGCCATACTCATCCGAGGCAATGCTTTGCCAGGTGGTCTTGGGCTGCTCTTCCACCAGGCTGATGCGGACAATGGATTTCACACTCTTGAACCCATACTTCCACGGCACCACCAGACGCAACGGCGCGCCGTTCTGATTCGGCAGTTCCCGCCCATACATGCCCACCGCCAGAATTGCCAAGGGGTTCATCGCCTCGTCCAGCCGCAAGCCTTCCACATAGGGCCAGTCAATCAGGGCAAATCCGGAGCGCTGGCCCGGCATGCTCTTGGGGTCCTGCAGGGTTTCGAAGCGAATGTACCTGGCCTTCGAAGTCGGCTCGACCTGCTTGAGCAACGCCGAGATGGGGAAGCCGATCCAGGGAATCACCATGGACCAGGCCTCGACACAGCGCAGCCGATAGATCCGCTCCTCCAACTGGTAAGGCTTCATGAAGTCTTCCAGGGCATAACGTCCCGGCTTGCCGACTTCACCATCCACCACCACCGACCAGGGTTCGGTTTTCAGGCTGCCGGCGTTCTGCGCCGGATCGCCCTTGTCGGTACCGAACTCATAGAAGTTGTTGTAGTGGGTCGCATCCTTGTACGGGGTAATCGCCTCCCCCTTGACCGTCACGGCGCCCCATTTAGTCTCGGCCAGCTTCCCGCTAAACCAGGACGGCGCGTTTCCCGCCTCCACTTCGGCATAACGCGCCGCCTCGGCGGCACCGGACCAACGCGGCAGACTGCCGATCGCCAGCGCGGCAACGGAGGCACCGAGTACTGCACGACGGGAGAAATAGAGGGATTCGGGGGTGATATCCGATTCTTGGCAATCGGATCGCTTGGGAAGCTTGATGAGCATGGCAACTCCGTAGCATTGGAGGACTGATGCACCAATAGACTACGGAGTCCGCGGGAAATTACATCACTCGCCTGCTTTGTGCCGACGAAGATGCAACAGGTACTGGATGGGACCCGAGGCCGCATAGGCGAGGAAAATCAGCAACAGGATGCGCGGCGGATCGCTGAACACCACGGCGAACACCAGAACCACGGCGAGAATCGCCACAAACGGCACGCGCCCCTTGAGATCCAGCTCCTTGAAGCTGTTGTACTTGATGTTGCTGACCATCAGCATCCCGGCCGCCGCCACCAGCAAGGCCACCAGGAACGACATCTTCGAACCCTGGATCCCATAGTCGCTGAATGCCCATACCGTACCCGCCACCACCCCAGCCGCCGCCGGGCTGGCCAGGCCGATGAAGTAGCGCTTGTCGGCAGTCCCGACCTGGGTATTGAAGCGCGCCAGACGCAACGCCGCGCCGGCCACATAGATGAAGGCGACCATCCAGCCGACCTTGCCCATATCCCCCAGCGCCCAGCCGAATGCCAACAGTGCCGGGGCGACACCAAAGGCGACCATATCGGACAGCGAGTCATACTCGGCGCCGAAAGCACTCTGGGTATTGGTCATGCGCGCCACGCGCCCGTCGAGGCCGTCGAGCACCATGGCAACGAAGATCGCGATGGCGGAAAACGCGAAATACTTGCTCGCCCCCGCCGGGTCCCCGGCACTCGCGGCACTCTGCGCACTCATCGCACTGATGATGGCGTAGAAACCGGCGAACAGGTTCGCGGTGGTGAACAGGTTCGGCAACAGATAGATACCGCGATGGCGGACTTTCTGGCCGTTGGCGTCATGCCCTTCTTCGACATGTTCGTCGATGGGCAGCAGGCTTTCGGCGTCGGAGCCCTGACCAGGCTCTTCGGGACGTTCAGTCATGACATTACCTTGCAGCTAAATGAATGGTTTCAACAGCACTCGGCGACCGCTCTGGGACCGCAAAACGATCCCGCTTTATACCAGAAGCGCCCCGACCTGCGGAAAAACCCGGGATAGACAGGTCGATCAGCCCAGGACAACGTGGGGCAGGAATCGACTGCTGTCCCTGGTAATCAGGCTGTCGTCTTCGCGAATACCGATCCCGGCCGCGACATCCCCCACCACCCATGAACCGATCACGGTGTAGCTGTCGCCGAACTTCGGCAACGGGGAAAACGCCTGCAGGATGTAAGGCGCATCAGTGTAAGGCCCATCTTCGACCACCACCTGATTATCGCCGGTACGGATCTCGATGTTCGCCCCCTCGCGGGAAAAGAACGGTTTGCGCACCCAGCCCCTGGGCACCGGTCGCTGCGGATTCTGGTCGACGTAGGCAGGCAGCAGGTTGGGATGGCCTTCGTGGAATTTCCACAGCAGCGGCAATATGCCTTTGTTACTGACAATGGCTTTCCACGCTGGTTCGACAAACTGGGTATCACAGCCGGACACGGCCTGGCCGAACTCCTCATGGAAGATATGCTCCCAGGCATGCAGTTTGAACAACCGCTCGATCCAGCGCCCGTCCAGGTCGACAAAGCGGCCCTGGGCGGTGAGGCCGATATCCTCGATGTCGATATGCCGCGCCTCGATCCCCGCATGCGCGGCCATCTTGCGCAGGAAGTCGGTGGTTCCGCGATCCTCCTGCGAACCCGACATGGCCGAGAAGTAGAACGCCCCGCCGGGCGGAAACGCGGCGAAGGCCCTGACCAGATCCTCGGCAATGGTGTTGAACTGATTCGCCTGCGCCGGCAGTCCCCCCCGGGCGATCTGCTCCTCAAGCCAGAGCAACTGCACGGAGCCGGCTTCGAGCAGACTGGTAGGCGTGTCGTAATTGGCTTCCAGGCACTTGGCCGGACCGCTGCCGTCATACGCCAGGTCGAAACGTCCGTACAAATGCGGATGCCCTTGCTTCCATGAGTCGCGGACCAGATCGAAAAACGCCGGCGGTATGGCCAGGCTCGCCAGCAGCTCTTCGCTGTCAACGACGCGCTCGACCACATCCAGGCACAGGTCATGCAATGCCTTGGTCGGCGCTTCCAGGTCGCGGCTGACCTGCTCTTCGGTGAACAGGTAATAACCGCGCTCATCCCAATAGCGCTCGCCACCAATGGTGTGGAAAGCAAAACCTTCGCGCTCGACGCGTTCACGCCAGTAGGGGCGCTCTTCGATACCGATTTTTTTCACCCTGCCCGCTCCCCTCAACCACCGGAACTGAAGATGCCGCTGCTCTTGCCGCCCCAGCCGCTGCGCGCGGTCGCCTGGCTACCGAAACCGCCGCGCGAGACCGTCGAGGACACCGAGCCAGAACCGCTGCCCAGGCTCTTGCCGAGGGTCGCCGGGGTGTAGGTGTTGGTGGAACTGCTGCGGGCCTGGGTCGAACGGCTGAACGACTTGCCCTGCTCGATCTGCTGCGACAGCGTCGAACTACCATAGCTACCGCGATTGTCGCGACTGTCGTAGATCGGTTGGGAATAGTAGCGCCCGCCGCCACCGCTGTTGCTGAGCAGATTGCCCAGCAACAACCCGGTCAGCAGACCGCCACTCCCACCGCCGCCACCATTGCCCGACTGCGCGGCTGCCTGCTGGGCCTGTTCAAGGTCCTTGCGTGGCACATCGCCAGACATCGCCAGCTCGAAACCGCCCATCTTTGGCATGTACTTGCCGTCCGGGGTGACCTGGCAATAGCCGGGAACGAAGTCGCTGTCGCAGGAGGCCTGGTCGTCATAGGTCGGCGCGATACGCCGGTGATCGGCCAGCGCCTGCATGAAGGCGTCGGAGCAGACCTCCACCGGCACTTTCGCCGCCACGCACTCCTCGACCGATTTGAAGTTGCTCTTCGTGTTGACGGCAACGGTGTCCTGGGACGCACCACAAGCAGAAAGCGCCAACGGGAAGGTACCGGCCAGCAACAGTTTTACGGAGCTACGGGTTCTCATCGAATGATCCTTATCCTTGCCCTGGGCTCAGGTCGACGGCGTCATGCAGGCCGAATTCAGCAACCCGACACTGATGGCCACCGACGCCGAATAGATCGCCGCCGCCAACTCACCGCGCACGATACGCGCCGACAGCCCCTTGAGCACCAGGCTGGTCACGGCAAACGCCAGCAACTGCACCACGGCTGCGATCAACACCCAGACGACGACGTCGACGACACTGATGCTGTTGGCAATGATATTGCTGGCCGGCAGGGCAAAACCCACCATGGAACCGCCCAGCGCAATCGCCGCGGCGGTATTGCCCTCGCGGATCAGGGCAAACTCCTTGTGCGGTGTCAGGCGGGTATAGATGAACTGGAACAACACGAACAGGACAGCCGCCACCGCCATATAGAGGATGAAGCCATATACCGCGGTGGCGTTGAGCGATAGGCGCAGCGCTTCAAGCATGATGATTTCCTTGTCAGAGAACTTCGATATCGGTGATTTGCAGCGTCACGCCAACAGCGGTGGACAGGGTGATCACCCCCTCTTCGTCTTCCTCGACCGAAAAAAGCAGGAATTCCCGGCGGTTGAGCAGGCCGATCTCGCGCGCATAGAGCATGCTCAGGTGCCTGATCGAGTAGGCGCCGTCCGGGCTCTTGACCCACTCCTGCATCGGCGTGAGTTCGGTCTGCCCGTCTTCGCCGCCCCATTGCCGGGCATACTCCTCGCCCTCGAGCTCGTAGAGCGGCATGCCGATCTTCGCATTCGGGCCGGTCAGTTGCAGCAATTGTTCCTTGCTGTTGATCGTGGTGACATCGTGGTAGCCGAACAGGATCAGGTCCTGGATATCCTCGGCCGCGGGACCGTCCATGACCACTTGCAGGAAGTAATCCTCGTTGTCGAGGTAAAACCGCTGCAAGCGCATCGACTGCCCGAGATCGATATCGCCCACCGCCCAGACTTTCTCGTCATCGGGTACCACTACATGGGACTGCCCTTCAAGCAACAGCCTCAAGGAACGATCCAGGCACAGCATCCGCCCCGAGGCCAATCCCAGGGGATTGCCCGGCGCTAGCGGGGTCGTGCCCGCGGCAGGCGTCGGCGCCTCGAATCCCATGGCGCGCTTGATCCAACTCATCGTGTCTCTCCTTGCTGTCGCGACAATGCACTACCCAAGCGGTTTTTCAGACGGCAAAAAGGGCAAGGCGCTCACGCGCTTGCCCCGTGACCGCAACTTACTGGCCCGAGCCAGGATTCTGCCGGGCCTTCAGGCGCGCCAGCACGTCACTGCCGCTGCCCGACTTGGCGCCGATACCGGCTTCCTGCAGGCGACGTTCCAGATCGCCGCCATTGGACTCGTCAGCCAATTCCTGCGCCGCATCCAGCTTGGCGTCGCGTTCATCCTGGCGCTGCTTGATCCGCGCCAGCGAACCGACCGCCGTTTCCAACTTGCCATTCGCCCCGCCGGTGGCAGCCGCCGTGGCGACGCGGGCCTGCTGGACCGTCTCGCGGGCCTTGGCCATCTCGACCTGCTGCTTCAAACCCTTGATCTGGTTTTCCGCCTTGATCACCTGGGCATGCAGCATCTCGACCTGGGCGCCGAACTGATCGGCCAGGAGTTTCTCCTGGTCGCGCTGGGCCTCGATCTCGGCCACCTTGTTGGCGCACTCGCCGGCCAGGCTTTCCGAGCCTTTGTCCAGCGCGGCCATGGCCTTGCCTTCCCAGTTGGCGATGTCGTTGTTCAGGCCGTCGAGTCGCTGTTGCGACAGTTTGTAGCGCGCCTTGATGTCCACCAGGCCGTTCTTGGCCTTGGCCACGGCATTTTCGGCGTCGCGCTGTTCCTGCTCGAGGATGCGAATGGCGTTGGCGTCGACGATGGTCTCACCGACCTCGGAAACACCACCACGAATGGCCGTTATGACTTTCTTCCAGATACTCATCGAAAACTCCTTGGGGACTTCATTAAACGTGGATGTGGTCTTCAAAGGCTTCCACCGCACGAATCACGTTCTCGGCCAGGGTGAAAATCTCCTGGACGATCACGGTGATCGTGGAAGCCGCGCTCAGCGCGCCGAACATGCAGTAGACCTCGGTGCCGTCGCCGACCCGCTCGATGCCCACGGAGGACAGCGGGAACAGGTCGCGGCTGCGTAGTACCAGGCTGTTGAAGACCACCGGGTCCTTGACCCGGCTCACTTCAACCAGGGTCGCGTCCACCAGGATCTGGTCGCCGGACACCGCCAGGTAGAGTGGCAGGTCGCCGAACTCGGTCATGCTCAGCTTGATGCTCTGCTCGGCGTTTTCGGCGAGGGTCAGCACAATCTCGCCACTGGACACGACCTCCAGCTCCGACAGCGCCTTGTGCAGCGAGTTGATCGTCCAGTTGATGTTCTCAGTCATGAAAGCCTCCAGTTTGATCCGTTCACCCAGGAAGGGCTGGCGTAACGCCTTTTCGATACCCCGCAGGGCGGTCGCATTCTCGGGAAGAATCCAGAATTCCCGTTTCACCAGCCCGGCGTCGCGCAGACGTGTACGCATATCGCGAACGTAGTCGGCGGTGGTCTTGGGCTTGGCCGGTGATGACGATTTCTCACCCGTGAGGGGCTTGTCATCCGCTGCTTTTTTACGGGGCATCGGTCCTCCGAAAAATCTTACATGTAAGCAAATTACGTCCTTTGCCTGGAATGTTCAACATCTGACACAAGAGCTTTGTGTGACAAAACAAAACGCCCCGACAAGTCGGGGCGTTTGTGTGCAGCCTGTACCGGCGCCCAGCCCCGAGGGGGCCAAGCAACCGGTTGAGCGTCGACTCAGTTCTTGGCTTTGTCGACGATCTTGTTCGCGCCGATCCACGGCATCATCGAACGCAGTTGCTCGCCGATGATCTCGATGCCGTGCGCGGCGTTGTTGCGACGCTTGGCGGTCATCGACGGGTAGCCGGTAGCACCTTCGCTGATGAACATCTTCGCGTATTCGCCGTCCTGGATGCGCTTCAGGGCGTTGCGCATGGCCTGGCGGGATTCGGCGTTGATGACTTCAGGGCCGGTCACGTACTCGCCGTATTCGGCGTTGTTGGAGATCGAGTAGTTCATGTTGGCGATACCGCCTTCGTACATGAGGTCAACGATCAGCTTCAGTTCGTGCAGGCATTCGAAGTAGGCCATTTCTGGCGCGTAGCCAGCTTCAACCAGGGTTTCGAAACCGGCCTTGACCAGTTCGACGGTACCACCGCAGAGAACGGCTTGTTCGCCGAACAGGTCGGTTTCAGTCTCGTCCTTGAAGGTGGTTTCGATGATGCCGGTACGACCGCCACCAACGCCGGCGGCGTAGGACAGTGCGACGTTCTTGGCGTTGCCCGAGGCGTCCTGGTAGATCGCGATCAGGTCAGGGATACCGCCGCCCTTGACGAACTCGGAACGCACGGTGTGGCCAGGAGCCTTCGGCGCGATCATGATCACGTCGAGGTCGGCGCGCGGCACCACCTGGTTGTAGTGGATCGCGAAGCCGTGGGAGAAGGCCAGGGTGGCGCCTTTCTTGATGTTCGGCTCGATTTCGTTCTTGTACAGCGCGGACTGGAACTCGTCCGGGGTCAGGATCATGACCAGGTCGGCAGCGGCAACGGCGCTGGCCACGTCGGTCACTTTCAGGCCATGGGCCTCAGCCTTGGCAACAGTGGCCGAGCCTTTGCGCAGGCCGACAGTCACGTCAACGCCGGAGTCTTTCAGGTTGCAGGCTTGCGCGTGACCCTGGGAGCCGTAACCGATGATGGCGACTTTCTTGCCCTGGATGATCGACAGGTCGCAATCTTTATCGTAGTAAACCTTCATGAAATTCCCCTTTATATCCAGGCCGTTCAGGCCATTCGCTAAATTAATTAATTGAGTTAGATGCTCAGTACTTTGTCGCCACGGGCAATCCCGGTGACGCCGCTACGTACGGTTTCCAGAATCGAGGCCGTCCCGATCGACTGGATGAAGCTGTCCAGTTTGTCGCTCGTACCGGTCAGTTGCACGGTATAAACGCTGGCGCTGACATCGACGATCTGCCCGCGATAGATATCGGTGGTGCGTTTGATCTCGGCGCGCTGGGCACCGGTGGCCTTGACCTTGACCAGCATCAGTTCGCGCTCGATGTGAGCGCTTTCCGAGAGGTCCACCAGCTTGACCACTTCGATCAGCTTGTTCAGGTTCTTGGTGATCTGTTCGATGACCTCGTCATGCCCCACGGTGGTCAACGTCAGGCGCGACAGGGTCGGGTCTTCGGTCGGGGCCACGGTCAGGCTTTCGATGTTGTAGTTGCGTTGTGAAAACAGGCCAACCACACGGGACAGAGCGCCAGGTTCGTTTTCCAGAAGCAGGGAAATGATGTGCCGCATATTAGGTACGCTCCGTCTTGCTCAGCCACATATCGCGCATGGAGCCGTCTTTGATCTGCATCGGATAGACGTGCTCGCTGGTGTCGACCTGGATATCGAGGAACACCAGGCGATCCTTCATCGCGAACGCTTCTTCCATCTTCGGCTTCAAGTCTTTCAGATCCGTGATCCGGATACCGACATGACCGTAGGCTTCGACCAGCTTGACGAAGTCAGGCAGCGATTCCATGTACGAGTGCGAGTGACGGCTGCCGTAGCTCATGTCCTGCCATTGGCGGACCATGCCGAGCACGCCGTTGTTCAGGCTGACGATCTTCACCGGCAGGCCGTACTGCAGGCAGGTCGACAACTCCTGGATGTTCATCTGGATGCTGCCCTCGCCAGTGACGCAAGCGACGTCGGCGTCCGGGAAGCTCAGTTTCACACCCATGGCGGCCGGGAAACCAAAGCCCATGGTGCCCAGGCCGCCGGAGTTGATCCAGCGGTTGGGCTTGTTGAACTTGTAGTACTGCGCCGCGAACATCTGGTGCTGGCCCACGTCGGAGGTGACAAAGGCATCGCCCTTGGTCACTTCGCACAGGGTCTCGATCACGGTCTGCGGCTTGATGATGCTGCCGTCGCCCTTGTCATACGGGAACAGGCCGCGATCACCGCGCCATTCGTCGATCTGCTTCCACCAGCTGGCCACCGACTCCTTGTTCGGGGTCTCGCCGATTTCCTTGAGGGTCGCGACCATTTCGCTCAGCACGCTCTCCACCGGCCCAACGATAGGCACGTCTGCCTTGATGGTCTTGGAGATCGATGCCGGGTCGATGTCGATGTGGATGATCTTGGCGTTCGGGCAGAACTTCGATGGGCCGTTGATTACCCGGTCATCGAAACGCGCGCCCACGGCCAGGATCACATCGGCATGGTGCATGGTCAGGTTGGCGGTGTAGCTGCCGTGCATGCCGAGCATGCCGACGAACTGCCGGTCGGTACCCGGGTAGGCCCCGAGGCCCATCAGGGTGTTGGTCACCGGCAGGTTGAGCATCTTGGCCAGCTCGGTCAGCGGCGCGGAGCCACCGCCGAGGATCACGCCGCCGCCCGAGTAGAGCACCGGACGCTTGGCCGCCAGGAGCATCTCCGCCGCCTTGCGGATCTGGCCGGAGTGGCCACGCACCGCCGGGCTGTAGGAACGCAGCTTGGCTTTTTTCGGGAAAATGTATTCGAACTTCTCGGCCGGGTTGGTCATGTCTTTCGGGATATCGACAACGACAGGACCAGGACGACCGGATTGCGCCAGGTAGAACGCCTTCTTCATGACTTCCGGGATTTCCGAGGCGTGCTTGATCATGAAGCTGTGCTTCACGATCGGCCGGGAAATACCGATCATGTCGGTTTCCTGGAACGCATCGGTACCGACCAGGGTGCTCGGCACCTGGCCGGAGATGATCACCATCGGAATGGAGTCCATGTACGCCGTGGCGATACCGGTAATGGCATTGGTTGCGCCAGGACCGGAAGTCACCAGGACCACGCCGGCCTTACCGGTGGCACGGGCGTAGCCGTCGGCCATATGGGTCGCGGCCTGCTCATGACGGACCAGGATGTGGGTCACGTCCGGTTCTTTGAACAGGGCATCGTAGACATGAAGGAGAGCACCACCCGGGTACCCGTAGATGTACTTGACGCCTTCGTCACGCAAAAAGCGGACGAGCATCTCACCGCCAGATAAAAGCTCCACGTTGTTCACCTCTAAAACGCCAGAATACCGTCCACACACTGGAGACGGGTCTTAATAGGTTTACTTCCCAGCAGAGCATGAGCGACGGTGGTCGCCGACTACGTCAGCACTGACTGAGCAAGTATTGGGAGCGCCCCAGAATGTTGCGGGGGTTTCCCACCCAGCGCGAGGTAACGCGTTGCGGGTGTAACAGGTCGGCGCGGATGTGCGCCTCATGATCTGCCGAGTGGGCCTGCTTCTGGCAGTCCCTCTACAGCGGACTTTGGATTGTTCTGATTCGCCCGGCCCAAGTCAAGTCATCTTGTGCGCTTTCTTCGAACTAAGCGCATGACAACGCACAAGAAAACCTTTCCCGAGGGAATGTGCTACGTTGCTTATCGCATTGTCTGACAAGGAAACCTGATGCGTAGAAGCATTCTGATAACGGGCCTGCTGCTCGCCTTGAGCCCGCTGTGCCAGGCCGGGCAGATCTACAAATGGGTCGATGCCCAGGGCCAGACGCATTTCGATGCACAGCCGCCAGCCGGCCAAGCGGCGACCGTGGTGACCCCGGCGATCGGCAGCGTCCCCGCGCCGCCGCCGCGCCCGGCGGTGCCCGCGAGCACGCCGGTGGGTGACCAGAAGGCCGTGGATGCCAAGGTCAAGAAGCAGATTGCCGACCAGGAAGTGCTGCGCAAGGCCTATTGCGAGAAAGCGCGGACCAACCTGGCACAACTGGAAAACAATGCACGGGTACGTGAAGAGATCAATGGCGAAGTGCGCCGCCTGACCGAAGAAGAACGCCAGACGCGCCTGCTGGAGACACGCAAGGCCGTCGAGGAAAACTGCTCGTAACCGTGGGAGCTGGATTACCGGCGATGACTACCGGAAGATCGATGCAGGCCTCAAGGGCCTTATCGCCGGCAAGCCGGCTCCTACAGGTCAGCGGGTCTCGGCAATCAACCGGTCGAACTGCGCCAGCAAGCGCTGCAAGCCCCGCCCCTGCCCCGGCCGCTGGGCATAGACCATTTCCGCCATGGCCAGAATCCCGGAAGCATTGGGCAGCGGCAGGTCCTCCTCGAGGATCATCTTCATCCGCGGCAGGAAGATCCACTGCAGCCACTGCTCGAACTCCAGCGTATCGACGCTGAAAGGCTCGACACTGGCCAGGGCCTCGGCACTGGGTGGCAGCTCATCCCAGCAGCCCTGGAGCCGCAGCTCCCGCTCGATCAGCAGGAGTTGCTCGGCGATCAATGGAAAACGCGCATCCATCAGTAACCGACCTTGGCCTTCTGTTGCGCCTGGGCGGCACCGGCGGCATCACCCTGCTTGCTCCGCGCCTGGGCGATGATGCCCCAGAGGTTGGCTTGCAGGTCCGGACGTCCGCTGGCGAAGCTCAGGCCGCGCCGGGCCAACTGCTCGGCCTGCGGCGCATCGCCCTGGGCCATGCGCACCTGAGCCAGCCGATAAAGCACTTGCGGTTCACGGGGTGCCACGCGCTGGGCACGTTCAAGGCTCGACGAGGCTCCATTGAGATCGCCACTGGATTGCTGCTGCTGGGCGGTGGTCAACAATGCCAGCACCGGGCCGTCCAGCTGTTCATCGGCGGACAGGCCACTGTTGTTGTTCGACGGAACACCGCTCGGCGCCACCGGGCTCGGCATGTTGTAGCTGCCCTGAGTGACCGGCGGGGTGTACGTGCCTTGATTATAGGCACCCGAGTCACCCGGCACGGCCTGGATCGGCGTGCTGTTCGCCGGCCCCGGGGTAATCGGCCCCGGCGTGAACGGTTCGGTACTGATCGGCGCCGAGCTGGTCGCCCCGCCGCCCGGAATCATCACCACCACGCCGGAATCCTGCGGGACCGCCTGGGTCTGGTTCGGCACCGGCCCCTTGACCACGCTCTTGCGGAACCCGCCAGTGGACGAGATCCGCTCGTTGTTGGAGACCGCGGTCCCCGAATCAACCACCGGGATCGAACCCCGTGGCACGCTGGAACAACCACCCAGTACGGTCAGCGCTGCAAAAGCTGGAATCCACCACTTGTTCACGTCAAACCCTCTTCGCTCAATTCAACCAGCCCTTGACCCAATCCATCACTTCGGTGGCCGGCGCGGGGGCCGCGCCACCGCACGAAGCGCCAGGCACCGGTTCACTGCCGCGAATATACGGCATCTGCACCGCGCCCGGGCAATTGGCATCGGAGCCTTGCCCGCTGTGCGGATCGACCCAGGCCTGGACCACGTTATCCGGCTGCGGCATGTCCAGTGGCAGCGGGTCGGCCTTGCGCATGAAGCTGGTCCAGACCTGCAAGGCACCGCTGGCCCCGGTAAATGGCGTCTTGCCGTTGTCATCGCGCCCGAGCCAGACCACCGCCAGCAGATCCTGGCCGAAACCGGCGAACCAGCTGTCGCGCGAGTCGTTGCTGGTACCGGTCTTGCCAGCCAGGGTCAGGGTCTTGGGCAGGACATTGTAAACCCCGCTCCCGGTACCTTCGCGCATCACCCGCTGCATGGCCGCCTGGATCAGGTAGATCGAGCCCGCGTCGAAGCGCTGCTGGATCTGGAACGGATAACGCTTGAGCGGCTGGCCCTCGGCCGTCAGGACACTGCGAATACCGCGCATCGGCGTGTTGAAGCCGCCGTTGGCCAGGGTCTGGTACATGGTCGCGATATCCATCGGAGTCATGCTCGCGGCCCCCAGCAACATCGAAGGAAAGGCCGGGAACTCGCGGGTGACACCAAGGCGACCGAGGGTCTTGAGGACATTCGGCACGCCGACCTCCAGGCCCAGTCGAGCGGTCGACAGGTTGTAGGAGTGCGCCAGGCCCTGATAGAGGAAAATCGTGCCGTGGGAACGCCGGTCGTAGTTCTGCGGCTTCCAGATCTGGCCGTCGGCACCTTTCACCGAAAAGGCTTCGTCGGACAGCCAACTGGTCAGCGTGTACTGGCTGGGTTTCTCCAGCGCCGTCAGATACACCGCCGGCTTGATCAGCGACCCCACCGGGCGTACCGCGTCCAGCGCCCGGTTGAACCCGGCAAAGCTGGCCTGGCGACTGCCGATCATGGCCTGGACCTCACCGGTTTCCGGGTTGGTCACCACCATGGCGGCCTCGATATCGTCACTGCCCTTGCGCCCGGCCAGGCGCTTGAAGGTGTCGTTGACCGAGGCTTCGGCCTTCATCTGCAGGATCGGGTCGAAGCTGGTGAAGATGCGCAAGCCTTCCTCGGTCAAGTCTTCGTCGCGGTAGTCTTCACGCAGTTGCCGCTTGACCAGGTCAAGGAAGCCGGGGAACGAGCTGTCCGCCAGGCTGCCGCGGGCGGTCACCCCCAGCGGCATCTTCTTCGCCGCCGCGACTTGCTCGGCAGTTGCCACGCCCTGCTGTTCCAACAGGTCGAGCACCAGGTTACGCCGCTCCAGCGCCCGCTCCGGGTAACGTCGCGGATTGTAGTAGGACGGGCCCTTGACCATGCCCACCAGCAAGGCCACCTGATGCAGCTTCAGCTCCGCCAGGGGCTGGCTGAAGAAGAACTGGCTGGCCAGGCCGAAGCCGTGCACCGCGCGCTGGCCGTCCTGGCCGATAAAGACCTCGTTGAGGTAGGCCTCGAGAATCTCTTTCTTGTCGTAATGCAGCTCCAGCAACAAGGCCATCATGGCCTCGGTGAGCTTGCGGCTCAGGCTGCGCTCGTTGGTCAGGAAGAAGTTCTTGACCAACTGCTGGGTCAGGGTACTGCCGCCCTGGCGCATCTGCCCGGCCGAGGTGTTGACCCAGATGGCCCGGGCAATCGACTTGGGCGAGACGCCAAAATGGTGATAGAAATCCCGGTCCTCGACCGTGACCAGGGTGTCGAGCAGGTACGGCGGCACCTGGTCGATCTTGATCAGGATGCGGTCTTCGAGGCTCTTCGGGTACAGGCCGCCGATCAGCAGCGGCTCCAGGCGCACCACCGAGAGCTTCGAACCGTTGAGCGAGGACAGCTCGGTCACATAGTCGCCGGAGAAGCGCACCCGCACCGGCTGGGCCGTCTCCATGCCTTCATAGAACTGGAAGCCACGGGTGTTCAGGTCCACGCTATTGCCGCTGACCGCCGCCGCCCCGGGGCCGTTGGCCACGGCTTCGCGACGATAGCCGAGGGCATCGAGCTCGGTGAGGAAGTCGTCCTTGCTCAGCTTCTGGCCGACGAACAGCTCCAGCGGCCGGGCATAGACCTTGGCCGGAATGGTCCAGCGCTTGCCGGAGAATTTCTCCTGCACGATGGCGTCGAGGTAGACGGCAAAGCCGGCCAGGACGACGAGGCCCACCAGGCTGAGCTTGATCGCCCAGCCAAGCCAGGGCCGCAGGCGGCCGGCGGGAGGTTTGGATTTAGCGCGGGAACGGGGGGATCGGGTACGAGTCATGGCGGCGGATTATACGCACTTTATTGATGTTCAACATGTACGTCCGGCGGTTTGCACCTGAGC
Source organism: Pseudomonas sp. MWU13-2105 (assembly GCF_023242315.1). Taxonomy (GTDB): domain Bacteria; phylum Pseudomonadota; class Gammaproteobacteria; order Pseudomonadales; family Pseudomonadaceae; genus Aquipseudomonas. The sequence continues at coordinate 376,102 of NZ_JALLIY010000004.1, read as the reverse complement.
CTCCAGCGGCCATAATGACCGCCTTGAATTTACCGCCCCCTGAAGGATCGCCAGTGAGCCAGTCCCTGATTACCGCCCTGCAAAACCCGGCCCTCTACCCCCATCCGGTGGAGGCTTTCCAGGTTATCGAAACCCATATCTCCTGGGTCCTGCTCACCGGGCCCTATGCCTACAAGATCAAGAAGCCGGTCAACTTCGGTTTCCTCGACTTCACCGAACTGAGCGGGCGCGCACACTTTTGCGCGGAAGAATTGCGCCTCAACCAGCGCCTGACCCACGACCTGTACCTGGAAGTCCTGCCGATCACCGGCAGCGCCGAGGCCCCGGTCCTCGGCGGCAGCGGCCCGGCCATCGAATACGCGCTGAAAATGCGCCAGTTCCCGCAAAGCCAGCTACTGAGCACCCTGCAGGCCAACGGCGAACTGACCGCCGCGCACATCGATGCAATGGCCCAACAGATCGCCGCGTTCCACCAGAACGCCCCCGAAGTGCCGAAAGACCACTATCAGGGCACCCCGGAAGCGGTCATGGACCCGGTCCGGCAGAACTTCGAACAGATCCGCCCGTTCCTCAACGAAAAAGCCGACCTGCTGCAACTCGACGCCCTGCAAGCCTGGGCCGAAACCAGCTTCGAACGCCTCAAGCCGCTGCTGCTGAAGCGCAAGGCCGAGGGTTTCATTCGCGAATGCCACGGGGACATCCACCTGGGCAACGCCACCCTCATCGACGGCAAGGTGGTGATCTTCGACTGCATCGAGTTCAACGAACCCTTCCGCTTCACCGACGTCTACGCCGACACCGGCTTCCTCGCGATGGACCTTGAAGACCGTGGCCTCAAGAGCCTGGCCCGGCGCTTTATCAGCCAGTACCTGGAGCTGACCGGCGACTACCAGGGCCTGGCGCTGCTGAACTTCTACAAAGCCTATCGCGCCCTGGTGCGCGCCAAGGTCGCGCTGTTCAGCATGTCGGCCGAAGATCCGGTACAACGCGCCAGCAGCATGCGCCAGTACCGCAACTACGCCAACCTGGCGGAAAGCTACAGCACCATTCCTTCGCGCTTCCTGGCGATCACCAGCGGCGTCTCCGCCGTCGGCAAGAGCCACGTCGCCTTGCGCCTGGTGGAAGCCCTGGGGGCCGTGCGCCTGCGTTCGGATGTCGAGCGCAAACGCCTGTTCGGCGAACAGGCGGTCGAGAACAGCGTCGGCGACGGCATCTATAGCCGCGACGCCAGCGTGAGCACCTATCAGCGCCTGCATGAACTCGCCGACAGCGTGCTGCGCGCCGGCTTCCCGGTGGTGATCGACGCCACCTACCTCAAGCGCGAGCAACGCGACGCCGCCGCCCGGGTCGCCGAAGCCACCGGCGCGCCGTGCCTGATCCTCGACTGCAACGCCCCGCAAGCGGTGATCGAAAGCTGGCTGGCGCGGCGTCAGGCCGATGCCGTCGATCCATCCGACGCTACACTGCAAGTGATCGCCGCCCAGCAAGCCAGCCGCGAAGCCCTGGGCGCCGATGAAGTACTGCGCACCAAGCGCGTCGAAACCCACGAAAGCGGGAGCCTCGACGCCCTGGTCGAGCAGATTCGCCAGCGCCTGCCGGGCCTGTAAAAACTATTTCAGCCGTGGGGTCGCAAGTGCTTCACGGCTGAAACATAGTGGCATTATACTGGCGCCATAAAACCAACAGGAGACGTCCCATGAGCCATCCCAAGTTGCTCGACTCACCCTTGTTCGCCCTGCTGCACAAGGATGACATCGCCGGCTTCAACAAGGCACGTCCCAAGGACGGTCCGATCGATATGCGCGGCGGTGACTTCCGCGGCCTCGACCTGCGCGAACTGAATGCCGAGGGGATCGACTTCACCGATGCCTATTTCCGCTCCGCCGACCTGCGTGGCGTGGACCTGCAGAAATCCATCCTGGCCGGTGCCAGCGTGGCCCATGCACAGATTTCCGGCGCTTATTTTCCGGTGGAACTGAGCCCGGCCGAGATTCTCATGTCGATGCAGTTCGGTACACGCTTGCGCTACAACGCCTAGCCCTGCGGGCGCGGACTCGCGAATGGCGGCAGCACCTGTCATCTGCTGCTTGCCCACGACCGGGATAACGCTCCCGCTGTACAACTTTTCCCTATGCGTAGCGTCCCCGCTCCGCGAGCCCGCATGGGCGAAAGCTGCGGCTTAGAAGCATTTGCACCAGCGCCGAGCAAAGAACCACGCTTTTCCTGCTGACCGCTACACTCCTTTCAGGCTTGCCTATTCTCGTCCACGCAGCGTTCGGCCGTCGCAAGGAGGCTTGATGAACGATGAACTGCAACACCTGAAAAACCTTGGCAAGACCTCGGCGCAATGGCTGCACGCGGTGGGTATCCACAGCGCATCGGATTTGCGTCGATTGGGAGCGGTGGATGCCTACCGCGCGGTACGAACCCGCGGATTCCGGGCCTCAAAAGTCCTGCTGTATGCGATCGAGGGGGCCTTGATGGACATTCACTGGAACGATATCCCTCAAGAACGCAAAGAAGCCTTGAATAAACAGTTGGAAGCGATATCGTCGCGTCACAAAAACTGATTTCGCAGGTTTGGCATGTATTTACTTGGGGAGCAACCGGCCTACGCCGATGAACTGATCAATCGCCTGCAGGCAATCCCGGCGCAACTGCTCAAAGGCATGACCCCCTGCGCGCCCCCACTTGAGCTTGAGCAAATCGCTGACCTCGGTGCCTTGCTGCCCTCCGATCAGGTATTCCTGATCGACAGCGGCCTGCTGCACGCCCGGGTCGATGAGCGCGCGCTGTTCTATTTGCACGAAGGCGACCTGGTCGGCTTGCGCCAGGGCATCGACTGGCCGCGCTGCGTGTTGAGCAGCGACAACCCACTGCGCCTGATCCCCTATCGGCGCAGCGAGCTCTTCGCCCATATCTACGCCGACGAAAGCCGCGCCGAAGCGCTACTGCGCTACCTGATCGGCCAGACCGCCCTGCTCTCCGATGCCGTCACCCGCCTGAAACAGCCGGAGTTTCGCAGCAGCAACGGCTTCCAGCAGGTGGCCAGCGGCGAGGTGATGATCCGCCAGGGCGACGATGCCGACCATGTCTTCATCATTACCGACGGACATGCCGAGGCCTTTGTCGACGGGCACAAGGTCGGCGACGTGCCCAAGGATGAGATTTTCGGCGCCATGGCAGTATTCACCGGCGAAAAACGCAGCGCCAGCGTGATCGCCAGCCAGCCTTGCACGGTCATGCTGATCCCCAAGGAGCAATTCCTCAGCCTGACCCAGAGCAACCCGCGCATCGCCCACAGCCTGATCGAGAGCATGGCCCGGCGCATCGATCTGCTGAACAAGGAAGTCACGCGCCTGAGCGCCATCGGCACACCGCGCTGAACCGTTGCTACCGCGCCCAACCGTCCGCCGCGGTGCCGCGGACGAACGGTCGATAAAAACACATTGACTTAGAAATGAGAATCGTTATGATTACCACAACTGATCGCGAGATCGGTTGGATTTTCTGGAAGGCCCTGGTTCGGACTCCCGGATTATCTCCTCATCAGGCTAATCACGGTTATTGACCCGGCTTTTTGCCGGGTCTTTTTTTGCCTGCTGGAAAAGCCGGCAATCCAGCCCTTCAGGCCTCCCCGACCTCGGGCGCCAGCGAGCATTGCAATTTCCCGAGCAACTCATCCAGCAGCCCCGAAGCGCCGAGCCGCACGTGATCGGCGTTGACCCAGGCCGACCCGAAACGCGCGCGTGCCAGTTCGATATAGGTCCGCGCATCGTCGAACGTGCGGATACCACCGGAGGCCTTCAGCCCCACCAGTCCGCCACGCTCGGCAATGGCTTCAAGCATGATGCGCACGGCCTGCTCGGTGGCATTGACCAGGACCTTGCCGGTACTGGTCTTGAGAAAATCGGCCCCGGCGGCAATCGCGTCCTGGCTGGCCTGGCGGATCATCTGCGGATCGCGCAGTTCGCCGGTTTCCAGGATCACCTTGAGCCGGGCACGGCCCGCGCAGGCGTCACGGCAGGCGGAGACCATGCTTATGCCGGTCTGCACATCGCCCATCAACAATGAGCGGTACGGATAGACCAGGTCCACCTCATTGGCGCCGGCGGCGAGCGCCTCCAGGGTTTCGGCAACCGTCGCGGCGACATTCGGCCCGCCGTGGGGGAAGTTGACCACCGTGGCGACCCGGATCGCCTGCCCGCCGAGGATATCGAGGGACCGCCGCGCCAGGCCGACGAAACGTGGAAACACGCACACCGCCGCCACCGGGCCGAACGGTGTCTGTGCCCGCTGGCACAGCGAAATGATGCGCTCGGCATCGTCGTCGCCACCCAGCGAGGTCAAGTCGAGCAGGCCAATGGCCTGGCGTGCCAGTTGTTGATCAGCTTCGTTCATCTGCTTCATCTTCACTCCCAACCCGAGTCGTTGCATAACCGTGACGAGCGTCCGTGCCCACCTTCACAGGACTGGGCAGCCGGATGGCGCGAAATACGTTATGGGAGCCACAATAAAGGACTCGCCTTCGCCGGGGCATATCTCAGCCAAAGACAAAGACTCGGCTCACACTAGAACAAGAAACATCCCACGCCACCCAACCCCAAGGATCACGATGAAGTTTCTCTGCGACTCGAACAGCCTGGCCGACAACAGCAGCCGTGGTTTTGAAGTCGACGGTCGGCCGCTGCTGGCCGTGCGCCGTGATGGCCGGGTCTACGTCTACCAGAACCGCTGCCCGCACCGCGGCATTGCCCTGGAGTGGCGCCCCGACCAGTTTCTCGACCCCAGCGCCAGCCTGATCCAGTGCGCCACCCATGGCGCGCTGTTCCTGATCGAAAGCGGTGAGTGCGTGGCCGGGCCTTGTGCCGGGCAGTCACTGGTAGCCATATCCTGCACCGAGAACGCCCAGGGCATCTGGCTGACGCCGTGAGCCGCTAGAGCAGCACCGGCAAACGACGATCGACGCGGATCGCCCGCGGCGTCAGGCTCACCCCATAGGCCAGCACCTCGACCCCGGCCGCCACCGCCTCGCGCAGGGCCGCGGCATAGCCCGGGTCAATCTCCTCGGCCGGCCGTACCGCCTCGATGCCGGTCAGGTTCACGCAATACAACTGCACCGCACGCACACCTTCGCGCGCCAGGCAGGCCAACTCGCGCAAATGCTTGGCGCCGCGCTGGGTCACCGCATCCGGAAACGCCGCCACCGCCGTGCCATCAAAGCCGAGGGTGACGCTTTTGACTTCGACGAACGCCGAGCCCGTCGGATAGTCGAGGCGAAAATCGATCCGGCTGTTCTCCTGGCCGTAGGCCACCTCACGCTTCAAGCCGGTGAAACCGTCCAGCTCGCGGATGAGCCCGGCGCGCAGCGCTTCCTCGACCAACGGGTTGGCCCGCCCGGTATTTACGCAGGCCAGCCGCCCCTGTGGGGTTTCGCCGATTTCCCAGGTGCCGGGCAACTTGCGCTTGGGATCGCTGGAGCGGCTGAACCAGACCTGCCCGCCCGGGACCATGCAATTGAGCATCGAACCGGTATTGGGACAGTGAATGGTCAGCAACTCGCCGGAGGCGGTTTCGATATCCGCCAGGAAGCGTTTGTAGCGCTGGATCAGACGACCTTCTTCGAGGGCAGGAGAAAAATCCATCAGCCTTGCCAGCTCCGCAGGCCCCGGGCAATCCGTTCCACCGCCTGTTCCAGTCGCGGCAGGCTCTGGGTGTAGGCAAACCGCACATGATGGCTGGCCAGGTGACGACCGAAGTCCAGTCCCGGAGTAAAGGCCACGTGTTCGGTTTCAAGGAAGTGACGGCAGAACGCGAAGGCATCGCCGCCGAACGCGCTGATATCGGCGTACAAGTAGAAAGCCCCCTGGGGCTCCACGGCAATGCCGAAACCCAGCGCGCGCAACGCCGGCAGGAGGAAGTCGCGACGGCGACCGAACTCGGCCCGACGCTCTTCGAGAATGCTCAGGGTCGCCGGCTCGAAACACGCCAACGCCGCATGCTGGGCCATGCTCGGCGCGCTGATATAGAGGTTCTGCGCGAGCTTTTCCAGGTCCGCCACGGCTTCCGGCGGCGCCACCAGCCAGCCGAGCCGCCAGCCGGTCATGCCGAAGTACTTGGAGAAGCTGTTGAGCACGAAGGCGCTGTCATCGACTTCCAGCACGCTCGCCGCATCGCAACCGTAGGTCAGGCCGTGATAGATCTCGTCCACCACCAGATGGCCATGACGCTCCTTGACCGCCGCCGACAGCGCCGCCAGCTCGTCCCGCGTCAGCAGGGTCCCGGTGGGGTTGGCCGGCGATGCCACCAGGGCACCGACACTGTCCTGATCCCAGTGACGGGCCACCAGGTCGGCGGTGAGCTGATAGCGTACCTCCGGACCGACCGGCACCAGCTGCGCGGCCCCCTCGACCAAACGCAGGAAGTGCCGGTTACACGGATAGCCCGGATCGGCCAGCAGCCAATGTTTGCCGGGGTCCACCAGCAAGCTGGTGGCCAACAGCAAGGCACCGGAACCGCCCGGGGTGATCAAAATACGCTGTGGATCGATATCCAGCTTGTAGCGCTGCTGATAGAAGCCCGCGATCGCCTCGCGCAATTGCGGCAGCCCGCGCGCCGCCGTGTAACGGGTCTGGCCAGACTCCAGCGCGGCCTGGCCGGCGCGAATGATCGGCGCGGCCGTGGAGAAGTCCGGCTCACCGATCTCGAGGTGGATCACATCATGCCCGGCCGCCTGCAATTCGTTGGCGCGCGCCAGCAGGGCCATCACATGAAAGGGTTCGATCGCGCGGCTGCGCGCACTGTAGTGCTGAGACATTGGCCTTCCTTGATTTGACAGGGGAATGGGCGATAAAGCGATTCTACCCAACCTCGGCCGCACTGGAATGTTTAAAGCATCCGACGCTCCCGGCAAGATTGGCTAAAATAAACAATTAATCATTGCTTCATGAAGCTGACGCCTTCCATTCGGCATACATTGTCCCGCTGTAGGAGCTAGCGTGCTCGCGAAGGTCGATGGCACACCGCTGGGTATCAGGCCCCTGGCGTTATCGATGACGACCATCGCGAGCAAGCTCGTGCCTACAAGAGGGGCGTTCAGTCACGACGTTCGGCTCGCCAAGTCCAGCCTCGACAACCGGGAGTAGCGCACCCCGATTCGATCTGGTAAGTTCGCCCGCTTGCAGCCGCAGGGCCGGCAGGTGTCGGTGAAGTTGAAATCCTGCGCAATGGATTAGAAGAGTAGAGGCGGTCCATTCATGCCCACCCAAGCAAAGCAGCAAAGCACTGAGCCAAAGATCGGCGGCTTCGAACCCTATGTTGAAAGCAAGGGCGAGGAGTACATGGGCGAGCCCATGCGCAAGCACTTCACCAAGATCCTGCAGAAATGGAAGCAGGAACTGATGCATGAAGTCGACCGCACCGTTGATCATATGAAGGACGAAGCGGCGAACTTCCCTGACCCGGCCGACCGTGCCAGCCAGGAAGAAGAGTTCAGCCTCGAACTGCGCGCCCGCGACCGCGAGCGCAAGTTGATCAAGAAAATCGACAAGACCCTGCAGCTCATCGAAGACGAAGAGTATGGCTGGTGCGAGTCCTGTGGCGTCGAGATCGGCATCCGCCGGCTGGAAGCCCGACCGACCGCCGACATGTGCGTCGACTGCAAGACCCTGGCGGAAATCAAGGAAAAACAGGTCGGCAAGTAATCCCCGCCGATACCTGAGCAAACGGAGCGTGCACACGCTCCGTTTTCGTTTGCGCCGCCGGCGCAGTCTATCGCCTACGGGTTTTCCAGTAATATCCGAACCATGACTGCCACTCCCGCCTATATCGGCCGCTTCGCCCCCACGCCCAGCGGCCACCTGCATTTCGGTTCGCTGGTCGCCGCCCTGGCCTCGTACCTCGATGCGCGCTCGGTCGGCGGACGCTGGCTGCTGCGCATGGAAGACCTCGATCCGCCCCGCGAAGAGCCCGGCGCCCAGGCGTCGATCCTCGATACCCTGCAACGCTACGGCTTCGAATGGGACGGCGCGCTGGTCCGCCAGAGCGAACGCCATCACGCTTATGCCCAGGTCCTGGAGCGCCTGTTCAGCCAGGGCCTGGCCTACGCTTGCACCTGCTCGCGCAAGGACCTGGAGCCCTATCAGGGGATCTACCCGGGCTTGTGTCGCAACCTCGGCCACGGCATCGACAATGCCGCCATCCGCCTGCGCGTACCGGAGCTGAGCTATCGCTTCGAGGACCGGGTCCAAGGCCCGTTCCAGCAGCACCTGGGCCGTGAGGTCGGCGACTTCGTGATCCGCCGCCGCGACGGGCTCTACGCCTACCAACTGGCGGTGGTGCTGGATGACGCCTGGCAAGGGGTGACCGATATCGTCCGCGGCGCCGACCTGCTGGACTCCACGCCACGCCAGCTGTACCTGCAGGAACTGCTCGGGCTGCCGCAGCCGCGTTACCTGCACGTGCCGCTGATCATCCAGCCGGACGGCCACAAGCTCGGCAAATCCTACCGTTCGCCACCCCTCGCGGCCGACCAGGCAACGCCCTTGCTGATGCGCGCCCTGCGGACACTGGGACAACGCCCGCCCGTCGCACTGGAACAGGGCACGCCGCGAGAGGTGCTCGACTGGGGTATCGGCCATTGGGATGCCACACTGATTCCCGGGACAGCCACCCTGGCCGAAGCGCAATTGCACTGACGCCCCTTGCAGGTTGGCGCCCATCCGTTACCATCGCCGCACGTTTTCGGGCACGCACACAACAAAGAGAGGCCGGGATGTACATCTATCGCTTGGTCCTGCTGCTGGTGGTCGGGATCTACCTGTTCTCGCCGGCCATCATGGACTGGTGGATCGACGCCACCGGCGCCTGGTATCGCCCTTATCTGCTCTGGCTGATCCTGATCGTCGTGACCTTCATCCTGCAGAGCCAAAAAGATGCCGATGAGCTTTAGCCTGACCCAGATGCTGCTGATCAGCGCCGCGTACCTGCTGGCGCTGTTCGGGGTGGCCTGGATCAGTGAACGCGGAGTGATCCCACGCTCGATCATCCGCCACCCGCTGACCTACACCCTGTCCCTGGGCGTCTACGCCAGTGCCTGGGCGTTTTATGGCACGGTGGGCCTGGCCTACCAGTACGGCTACGGTTTTCTCTCCAGCTACCTGGGGGTTTCCGGCGCCTTCCTGCTGGCCCCGGTGCTGCTCTACCCGATCCTGAAGATCACCCGTACCTACCAGCTCTCGTCCCTGGCCGACCTGTTCGCCTTCCGTTTTCGCAGCACCTGGGCCGGCGCCCTGACCACGGTGTTCATGCTGATCGGCGTGCTGCCGCTGCTGGCCCTGCAGATCCAGGCGGTGGCCGATTCCATCGGTATCCTCACCCGCGAACCGGTGCAGCATCGGGTGGCCCTGAGCTTCTGCGCGCTGATCAGCCTGTTCACCATCTTCTTCGGTTCGCGCCATATCGCCACCCGGGAAAAGCACGAAGGCCTGGTGTTCGCCATCGCCTTCGAGTCGGTGATCAAGCTGATCGCCATCGGCGGGGTCGGCCTGTACGCCTTGTACGGGGTGTTCGACGGACCGCAGCAGCTTGAGCTCTGGTTGCTGCAGAACCAGACCGCCCTGGCCGCGTTGCACACACCGTTGCAGGAAGGCCCGTGGCGCACCCTGCTGCTGGTGTTCTTCGCCTCGGCCATCGTGATGCCGCACATGTATCACATGACCTTCACCGAGAACCTCAACCCACGCTCGCTGGTGAGTGCCAGCTGGGGCCTGCCGCTGTTCCTGCTGCTGATGAGCCTGGCGGTACCGCTGATCCTCTGGGCCGGACTCAAGCTCGGCGCCACCACCAACCCGGAATACTTCACCCTCGGCATCGGCATTGCCGCCAACAACCAGGCCCTGGCCCTGCTGGCCTACGTCGGCGGGCTCTCGGCGGCCAGCGGACTGATCATCGTCACCACCCTGGCGCTGTCCGGCATGGCCCTGAACCACCTGGTGCTGCCGCTCTACCAGCCGCCGGCCGAAGGCAATATCTATCGCTGGCTGAAGTGGACGCGCCGCGCCCTGATCGTCGCCATCATCATGGCCGGCTATGGTTTCTACCTGCTGCTGGGCGCCGAGCAAGACCTCGCCCACCTGGGCATCGTCGCCTTCGTCGCGACCCTGCAATTCCTCCCCGGCGTACTCTCGGTGCTGTACTGGCCGACCGCCAACCGGCGTGGTTTCATCGCCGGCCTGCTGGCGGGGATCCTGGTCTGGCTGGTGACCATGCTGCTGCCGCTGATCGGCAACCTGCAGGGTTTCTATATTCCGTTGTTGAACATGATCTACGTGCTCGACGACACCAGCTGGCATATGGCGGCCATCGCTTCCCTGGCGGCCAACGTGCTGATGTTCACCCTGATCTCGCTGTTCACCAGCGCCAGCCCGGAAGAAGCCAGCGCCGCCGAAGCCTGTGCGGTGGATAATGTGCGCCGCCCGCAACGCCGTGAGCTGCACGCTGCCTCGCCACAGGAGTTCGCCACCCAACTGGCCAAGCCGCTGGGCGCCAAGGCCGCGCAGAAGGAGGTCGAGCAGGCCCTGCGCGATCTCTACCTGCCCTTCGACGAGCGTCGCCCCTACGCCCTGCGCCGCCTGCGTGACCGCATTGAAGCCAACCTCTCCGGGCTGATGGGCCCGAGCGTGGCCCAGGACATGGTGGAGACCTTCCTGCCCTACAAGGCCGGCGGCGAAAGCTATGTCACCGAAGACATCCACTTCATCGAAAGCCGCCTGGAAGACTACCACTCGCGTCTCACCGGCCTTGCCGCCGAGCTCGACGCCCTGCGCCGCTACCACCGCCAGACCCTGCAGGAACTGCCCATGGGCGTCTGCTCGCTGGCCAAGGACCAGGAGATCCTGATGTGGAACAAGGCCATGGAGGAGCTCACCGGCGTGGCCGCGCAACGCGTGGTCGGCTCGCGCCTGAGCACCCTCGGCGAGCCGTGGAAGGACTTGCTGCAAGGCTTTATCAACCTGCCCGACGAACACCTGCACAAACAGCACCTGGCCCTCGACGGCCAGACCCGCTGGCTGAACCTGCACAAGGCGGCCATCGACGAGCCACTGGCGCCGGGCAACAGCGGCCTGGTGCTGCTGGTCGAGGACCTCACCGAAACCCAGATGCTCGAAGACAAGCTGGTGCACTCCGAGCGCCTGGCGAGCATCGGTCGGCTGGCGGCCGGCGTGGCCCACGAGATCGGCAACCCGATCACCGGCATCGCCTGCCTGGCGCAGAACCTGCGCGAAGAGCGCGAGGACGATAGCGAACTGACCGAAATCAGCGGGCAGATCCTCGAACAGACCAAGCGCGTCTCACGCATCGTCCAGTCGCTGATGAGCTTCGCCCACGCCGGCAGTCACCAGCATAACGACGAAGCCGTCTGTCTGGCCGAAGTCGCCCAGGATGCCATTGGTCTGCTGGCCTTGAACCGGCGCAACTTCGAAGTACAGTTCTTCAACCTGTGCGATCCCGAGCACTGGGTCGACGGCGATTCCCAGCGCCTGGCCCAGGTGCTTATCAACCTGCTCTCCAATGCCCGCGACGCCTCACCCGCGGGTGGCGCGGTGCGGGTCAAGAGTGAAGCTTTCGAGCACACCGTCGACCTGATCGTCGAGGACGAAGGCACTGGTATCCCGAAGAACATCATGGACCGATTGTTCGAACCCTTCTTCACCACCAAGGATCCTGGCGAGGGCACCGGACTGGGCCTTGCTCTGGTCTATTCCATCGTTGAAGAGCATTATGGACAAATCACCATCGACAGCCCGGCTGACATCCAAAGCCAACGTGGCACCCGTATCCGGGTCACCCTGCCGCGTCATGTCGAAGCGACGTCCGCTGTGAACTGAGACCGTCGAGAGAACCGAATCAATGCCGCACATTCTGATCGTCGAAGACGAAACCATCATCCGCTCCGCCCTGCGTCGCCTGCTGGAACGAAATCAGTACCAGGTCAGCGAAGCCGGTTCGGTGCAGGAAGCCCAGGAACGTTTCAGTATCCCCTCGTTCGACCTGATCGTCAGCGACTTGCGCCTACCCGGCGCCCCCGGCACCGAACTGATCAAGCTCGGCCAAGGCACGCCCGTGCTGATCATGACCAGCTACGCCAGCCTGCGCTCGGCCGTGGACTCGATGAAAATGGGCGCGGTGGACTACATCGCCAAGCCTTTCGACCACGACGAGATGCTCCAGGCCGTAGCCCGCATCCTCCGTGATCGCCAGGGCGGGCAAGCAGCCCCGGCAGAGAAAGTCGCCGGCAAGGGCGCGGCGGAAAAAGCCGGCGCCGGCAACAGCAATGGTGAAATCGGCATCATCGGCTCCTGCCCGCCGATGCAGGACCTCTACAGCAAGATCCGCAAAGTCGCGCCCACCGACTCCAACGTGCTGGTCCAGGGCGAGTCGGGCACCGGCAAGGAGCTGGTGGCCCGCGCCCTGCACAACCTGTCCAAGCGCGCCAAGGCACCGATGATCTCGGTCAACTGCGCGGCGATTCCGGAAAGCCTGATCGAGTCCGAACTGTTCGGCCACGAAAAAGGCGCCTTCACCGGAGCCAGCGCCGGTCGCGCCGGCCTGGTCGAAGCGGCGGACGGCGGCACGTTGTTCCTCGATGAAATCGGCGAACTGCCCCTCGAAGCCCAGGCGCGTCTGCTGCGGGTATTGCAGGAAGGCGAGATCCGCCGTGTCGGCTCGGTGCAGTCGCAGAAAGTCGATGTGCGCCTGATCGCCGCGACCCACCGCGACCTCAAGAGCCTGGCCAAGATCGGCCAGTTCCGCGAAGACCTTTACTACCGCCTGCACGTTATCGCGCTGAAACTGCCGGCCTTGCGCGAGCGCGGCGCCGACGTCAACGAGATCGCCAATGCCTTCCTCGCCCGCCAGAGCGCGCGGGTGGGGCGCACCGACCTGCGCTTCGCCCCCGATGCCGAGCAAGCCATCCGCCATTACGCCTGGCCGGGTAACGTCCGCGAACTGGAGAATGCGGTCGAGCGCGCGGTGATCCTGTGCGAAAGCCCGGAAATTTCCGCCGACCTGCTGGGCATCGACATCGAGCTCGGCGATCTGGACGAAGAAGAATTCATCGGCCTGGCGCCGCAACAGGCCAGCGCCAGCAACGCCAGCCACGAGCCCACCGAAGACCTGTCGCTGGAAGACTACTTCCAGCACTTCGTCCTCGAACACCAGGACCATATGACCGAGACCGAGCTGGCACGCAAACTCGGGGTCAGCCGCAAGTGCCTGTGGGAACGGCGCCAGCGCCTGGGCATTCCACGGCGCAAGACCGGGGTGGCCAGCGAGAGCTGAGTCGGGCGCGCCCACAGGTAACACCGCACCAGGTGAAAAAACTGTTACCCCAGGATTTTCACGTAACAAAAGCCGGGTCTATCGGTAACGACGATCCGGCTTTTTTTCGCCTGGGAAAAACCATTTCCTCGGGAAAGCCCAATGTTTACGGGGCCTCGAAAAAGTTGGCACGGCACCTGCTATAGCTTTGGTACAAGAACAATAACAAGCACCGCACCAGACAATAAAAACAAGACGTATCGACTCACGCACAATAAAAACAACACGGCGAGAGACGCAGCTAACTGATTCTTTTGGAGAAGTACTGTAATTGGGGCTTGCCCCACGACCAGGCCGAGAACAACAAAAACTGCCCTCAAAGCAGCGCCTGAACTGGTTGGATCCTCTGGATCATGACACTACAGCGATCAAAGCAATCCGTTTGCTCTTGGCTCCCGATTGGGAGTGCCCACAGGCGAGAAGCCTAGTGGCATAGGGCGATCAACAAAAACAAGAAGCCCGAAACCATAATAAAAATAGAGCACGCAACTACTTCTGGGGGAGCTTCGGCTCCCCTTGTAGTTTCCGCGATACCAACCTCCTCCACCCCGCTCTCGATTGATTGATTTGCAGCCTTCGCGAGACGCCCGGCTGGCCCTCTCCCTCCGGCCCCTGGCCGATACTGCGGCGGCTTCCTACACCATCCCTCGACTAAATGCTAGAATCCTCGCCCATCGTGCGGTCATTCCTTGAGGTGGCCGAATATTCCTTCAAACAGTGCCTCCCATGCTGAAGAAGCTGTTCCAGTCATTACGTTCTCCCTCGCGTCGAACGCAACATAAACGCAGCACCCCTGAAGTGCTCAATAGCAGCCAACACTCGCTGCAAAAGGCCCAGTTCAGCCGGTACGCGGTGAATATCGTCGAACGCCTGCAGAACGCCGGTTACCAGGCCTACCTGGTCGGCGGTTGCGTGCGCGACATGCTGCTCAACATCACGCCCAAGGATTTCGACGTCGCCACCAGCGCCACGCCGGAGCAGATCCGTGCCGAATTCCGCAACGCCCGGATCATCGGTCGGCGCTTCAAGCTGGTGCATATCCACTTCGGCCGGGAAATCATCGAAGTCGCGACCTTCCGCGCCAACCACCCGCAGGATGAAGACGAGGACAGCAACCAGTCCTCGCGCAACGAAAGCGGGCGGATCCTGCGCGACAACGTCTACGGCACCCTCGAAGACGACGCCCAGCGCCGCGATTTCACCATCAACGCGCTGTATTACGATCCGGTCAGCGAGCGCATCCTCGACTACGCCAACGGCGTACACGATATCCGCAACCGCCTGATCCGCCTGATCGGCGACCCGACCCAGCGTTACCAGGAAGATCCGGTACGGATGCTGCGGGCCGTGCGCTTCGCCGCCAAGCTGGACTTCGGCATCGAGAAGCACACCGTCGCGCCGATCCGCAAGCTGGCGCCGATGCTGCGCGAGATCCCCTCGGCCCGTCTGTTCGAAGAAGTGCTCAAGCTGTTCCTCTCGGGTTATGCCGCCGACACCTTCGAGATGCTGGTCGATCTCAAGCTGTTCGATCCACTGTTCCCGGCCAGCTTCGAGGCCCTCGAACACAACCCGACCTACACCCACACGCTGATCAGCGAAGCCTTGATCAACACCGACCTGCGCATCCAGCAGAACAAGCCGGTGACCCCGGCGTTCCTGTTCGCCGCGCTGCTCTGGCCGGCCCTGCCTGGCCGCGTATTGCGCTTGCAGGCGAAGGGTATGCCGCCGATTCCGGCGATGCAGGAAGCCGCCCACGAGTTGATCAGCGAACAGTGCCAGCGGATTGCGATTCCGAAGCGCTTCACCCTGCCGATCCGCGAGATCTGGGACATGCAGGAACGCCTGCCACGGCGCAGCGGCAAGCGTGCCGACCTGCTGCTGGACAACCCGCGCTTCCGCGCCGGCTACGACTTCCTGCTGCTGCGCGAAACCGCCGGCGAGCAGACCGAAGGCCTGGGCGAATGGTGGACCGATTACCAGGATGCCAATGATGCCGGTCGACGCGACATGATCCGCGACCTGGGTAGCAAGGACGACGCTACCGGCAGCGGCCCGCGTAAACGTCGGCGCAGTACGGCCGGCAAGCGCAAGCGGGCCAGCGGTACGGACGAGTAAGTCGATGGATCGCGTGTATATCGGCCTGGGCAGCAATCTGGCGGACCCGGCGGAGCAACTGCGCAACGCCATCCAGGCCTTGGCGCAACTGCCCGACACGCTGCTGGTGGGAGTTTCGGCGTTCTACCAGAGCGATTCGCTGCTGCCCGGCCAGCCGCGCTACACCAATGCCGTCGCCGCCCTCGACAGCGATCTCACGCCCCTGGCGCTGCTGGATGCGCTGCAGGCCATCGAAATCGACCAGGGTCGTGAACGGCATGAGCGCTGGGGACCACGGACCCTCGACCTGGATATCCTGTTGTTCGGTGAACGACTGATCGACGAACCGCGCCTGAAAGTCCCGCATTACCATATGCAGGCCCGACCGTTCGTGCTCTATCCCCTGGCGGAACTGGCCCCGGCGGATTTGCGACTGGCCGATGGCCGCAGCCTCAAGGCGCTGCTGGCGGATTGCCCGTTCGTCGGCCTGGAACGCCTTCCCCAGTAAGCACAAACCCTGTGGGAAAACACAAAGCCTATGGGGGAAACATGGAACCTGTGGGAGCGGAGCTTGCCCGCGAAGCTTTTAGCGCCCTTGAGGGCCCCTTCGCGGGCAAGCTCCGCTCCCACAAAAAGCCGGCGTTGCCAACCAGACTGCCTGCTACCCCCGCTGCTGAATCGCATCAGTCATGCCGGTAACACTCACGGCGTAACATTGCGGTAACACACACGATTGACTTCCCAAGTTCTCCTCACGACTATAGGCGTCCCGTTGCCGCCCCTGCGGCGTTTGAAGGGCGCAATCCAGGCTTTGCAAGCACGACACCAGAACGTGCGCCTGTATACACGACGAATCACGCGCGTTACTCGCAGTCATTTGCACGGCGCCTGAATGAGGACTTTTTCATGCCAGACATTACCCTGACCACCCTGCAAGGCCTCAAGCAAAAGGGTGAAAAAATCACCATGCTGACTTGCTACGACGCGACCTTCGCCCACGCCAGCTGCGCAGCCGGTGTCGAAGTGCTGCTGATCGGCGATTCGCTGGGCATGGTTACCCAAGGGCATGACAGCACGCTGCCAGTTACCGTCGCCGACATCTGCTATCACACCGCCAGTGTCAAACGCGGCAACCAGGGCGCTTTCATCATCGCCGACCTGCCGTTCATGGCCTACGCCACCCTCGAGCAGACCTTTCACAACAGCGGCCTGCTGATGCAGGCCGGTGCGCATATGGTCAAGGTCGAAGGCGCCGCCTGGCTCGCCGAATCCATCCGTCAACTGGCCGAACGCGGCGTCCCGGTGTGCGTGCACATGGGCCTGACCCCACAATCGGTGAACCTCTTCGGCGGCTACAAGGTCCAGGGTCGCGGCGAAGCCCAGGCGCGGCAGATGCGCGCCGACGCCATCGCCCTGGAACAGGCCGGCGCGGCGATGATCCTGCTCGAATGCGTGCCGAGCGAACTGGCCGCGGAAATCACCCAGGCGGTAAAAGTTCCGGTGATCGGCATCGGCGCCGGCAGCGCCACCGACGGCCAGGTCCTGGTCCTGCACGACATGCTCGGCCTGTCCATCAGCGGTCGCGTGCCCAAGTTCGTGAAGAACTTCATGCTCGGCCAGGACAGCCTGCACGGCGCCCTGAGCGCTTATGTCAGCGAAGTCAAGGCCGCCACTTTCCCTGGGATCGAACACGGGTTCAGCGCATGAATACAGTCAAGACCGTTCGCGAACTGCGCGCCGCCGTGGCTCGCGCCCGCAGCGAAGGCAAGCGCATTGGTTTCGTGCCGACCATGGGCAACCTGCACAGCGGCCATGCGGCCCTGGTGACCAAGGCCGCCCAACGCGCCGACTTCGTGGTGGCGAGCATTTTCGTCAACCCGCTGCAATTCGGCGCCAACGAAGATCTCGACAAGTACCCGCGGACCCTCGTCGCCGACCAGGAGAAACTGCTCCAGGCCGGCTGCCATCTGCTGTTCGCCCCCAGCGTCGAGGAGATGTACCCCGGTGGCATGAGCGGCCAGACCCGCGTCAGTGTCCCGCAACTCTCCGAAGGCCTGTGCGGCGCCAGCCGTCCCGGACATTTCGAAGGCGTGGCGACGGTGGTCAGCAAACTCTTCAACATGGTCCAACCAGACCTGGCGGTGTTCGGCCAGAAGGACTTCCAGCAACTGGCGGTGATCCGCCAGTTGGTGCATGACCTGAACATGCCGATCCAGATCATCGGCGAACCGACCGTGCGCGCCGACGACGGCCTGGCGCTGTCCTCGCGCAACGGCTTCCTCAGCGAAGAACAGCGGGCCAAGGCACCGGCGCTGTATCGCAGCCTGAAGCAGATCGCCGCCGCCATCGAACAGGGCGAACGCGACTACCCCAAGCTGTTGGCCGAGCAAGCCCGGCAGATCGAAAGCGCCGGTTTCCGGCCCGACTACCTGGAAATCCGCCACGCCTTGAACCTGCGCCCGGCGACAGCCGAGGACCGTGACCTGGTGATCCTGGTCGCCGCCTTCCTCGGCACCACGCGCCTGATCGACAACCTGCACCTGAACCTCGACAGCCCGGCCTGACAGCCCGATTGCCCGGCCCCACGGCTTCGGGCAAACTGCCGCCGCACGAGGATCCGACCGAGGAAACATCCATGCACGCCATCATGCTCAAAGCCAAACTGCATCGCGCCGAAGTCACCCACGCGGTGCTCGATTACGAAGGTTCCTGCGCCATCGACGGCGAATGGCTGGACCTGGCCGGGATCCGTGAGTACGAACAGATCCAGATCTACAACGTCG
This sequence comes from Pseudomonas sp. MWU13-2105, assembly GCF_023242315.1. Classification (GTDB taxonomy): domain Bacteria; phylum Pseudomonadota; class Gammaproteobacteria; order Pseudomonadales; family Pseudomonadaceae; genus Aquipseudomonas. The sequence continues at coordinate 357,845 of NZ_JALLIY010000004.1, read as the reverse complement.
ACAATGGCGAGCGCTTCACCACCTACGCCATTCGCGGCGAGGAAGGTTCGCGGATCATCTCGGTGAACGGCGCCGCCGCCCACAAGGCCGCCGTCGGCGACCGGGTGATCATCTGCGCCTATGCCCATTACAGCGACGCCGAGTTGGTCAACTTCAAGCCGCGCATGCTGTACATGGCCCCGGGCAACGAACTGAGCCATACCAGCCACTCGATTCCGGTGCAGCTCGCCTGATCGCGGTCCGACCCGGCACGCGAAAACGCCTTTCGTCCCCGAGAGTGCGAAAAAGTACCGAGTAAAGGTCAGACAAAGCCAAGACAGATGCAGGCGCGAGCGGTACTGTAATCGCCCCTGCATCATTCCACCGTGCTGACGCAGGTTGCCGGACACTGCCACAGATAGAAAGCAGGACGTTCCGGCGTTTCTGGTGTCCAAAAAGCCAAATGTCCAAAAGGCAGCTCTCGTAAAAGGAAACCCGCAGCGATGGCGTACTACCGCACTCCTCACGACGTGACCAGCCTGCCCGCTTGGCAGGCGTTGAACCAACACCGCGACAACATGCACGATTTCAGCATGCGCGAAGCTTTCAATGCCGATCCGCAGCGCTTCAATCAGTTCACCCTCAGCAGCTGCGGGTTGTTTCTCGACTACTCGAAGAACCTGATCACCCAGGAAACCCGCAACCTGCTGGTGGGCCTGGCCAATGAAGTCGACCTGCAAGGCGCGATCAAGTCGCTGTTTGCCGGTGAACTGGTCAACGCCTCCGAAGGTCGCCCGGCCCTGCACACCGCGCTGCGCCGCCCGGTTGGCGACAAGCTCTCGGTCAACGGCGTCAACGTGATGCCCGACGTGCACAAAGTGCTGAACCAGATGACCGAGCTGGTCGGAAAGATCCACGACGGCCTGTGGCGCGGCTACTCCGAGAAGCCGATCACCGACGTGGTGAACATCGGTATCGGTGGTTCGTTCCTCGGTCCGGAACTGGTTTCCGAGGCGTTGCTGTCCTACGCCCATAAAGGCGTGCGTTGCCATTACCTGGCGAATATCGATGGCAGTGAGTTCCACGAACTGTCGGCGAAGATCCGCGCCGAGACCACCCTGTTCATCGTCTCGTCGAAAACCTTCACCACCCTTGAAACCCTGAAGAACGCCCGTGCCGCACGTGACTGGTATCTGGCCCAGGGCGGCTCCGAAGCGGAGCTGTACAAGCACTTCATCGCGGTCTCGAGCAACAACGCCGCCGCCGTGGCCTTCGGCATCCGCGAAGAGAACATCTTCCCGATGTGGGACTGGGTCGGCGGGCGTTACTCGCTGTGGTCGGCCATCGGCTTGCCGATCGCCCTGGCCATCGGCATGTCGAACTTCAAGGAGCTGCTGTCCGGGGCCTACACCATGGACCAGCATTTCCAGACCGCGCCGTTCGAACAGAACATGCCGGTGCTGCTGGCCTTGCTGGGTGTCTGGTACGGCAACTTCTGGGGCGCGCAGAGCCACGCGATCCTGCCGTACGACCACTACCTGCGCAACATCACCAAGCACCTGCAACAGCTGGACATGGAATCCAACGGCAAGAGCGTGCGCCAGGACGGCACCCCGGTGTCCACCGATACCGGCCCGGTGATCTGGGGTGGCGTCGGCTGCAACGGCCAGCACGCCTACCACCAGTTGCTGCACCAGGGCACCCAGTTGATCCCGGCCGACTTTATCGTGCCGATCGTCAGCTTCAACCCGGTCGCCGACCACCATCAGTGGCTGTACGCCAACTGCCTGTCGCAGAGTCAGGCGCTGATGCTCGGCAAGACCCGCGGCGAAGCGGAAAGCGAGCTGCGTGACAAAGGCCTGAGCGAAGCCGAGGTGCAGAAACTGGCACCGCACAAGGTGATCCCGGGCAACCGTCCGAGCAACACCTTGGTGGTCGAACGCATCAGCCCGCGGCGTCTCGGCGCCCTGGTGGCGATGTACGAACACAAGGTCTTCGTGCAGAGCGTGATCTGGGGCATCAATGCCTTCGACCAGTGGGGTGTGGAGCTGGGCAAGGAACTGGGCAAGGGCGTCTACAACCGCCTGACCGGCAGCGAAGAGTCCTCGGCCGAAGATGCTTCGACCCAGGGCCTGATCAACTATTTCCGCGGTCGTCATCGCGGCTGATCACCTGCTCCCGCAGTAGCCTGTGTGTACACAGGACCTGTGGGAGCGGAGCTTGCCCGCGAAGGCGCCCTTGAGGACGCCAAAAGCTTCGCGGGCAAGCTCCGCTCCCACAAGGACCTGCGTCGACCTTTTATCCGCTTGAACCCCACCGCAACAGGGTGCACCCTTGAGTCTTGTCGTAGACAAGAACAAGGAATCGCCATGTTCGATCTTCGCACCTATCCCCAGGCCGACGCCGTGCGCCAGGCCGCGCAGTTGAGCCAGGCCGACTACCGGCGCCTCTACCGCCAATCCATCGACCACCCCGACCGCTTCTGGGCCGAACAGGCCAAACGCTTTCTCGACTGGTCCAGACCCTGGGACAGCGTCCAGCACTGCGACCTGCACAGCGGCCAGGCCAGCTGGTTCGCCGGCGCGCAACTGAATGTCAGCTACAACTGCATCGACCGCCACCTCGCCACCCGTGGCGAGCAGATCGCCCTGATCTGGGAAGGTGACAACCCCCTCGAATCGGCGCAGATCACCTACCGCAAACTGCACCACAACGTCTGCCGCCTGGCCAATGTGCTCAAGGCCCGCGGCGTGAAAAAAGGCGATCGGGTGTGCATCTACATGCCGATGATCCCCGAAGCCACCTACGCCATGCTCGCCTGCGCGCGCCTTGGTGCCATCCACTCGGTGGTCTTCGGCGGCTTCTCCCCCGACGCCCTGCGCGATCGTATCCTCGACGCCGACTGCCGTACGGTGATCACCGCCGACGAGGGCGTGCGCGGCGGCAAATACGTGCCCCTCAAGCAAAATGTCGACCAGGCGCTGCTCAGTTGTCCGGATGTCAGCAGCGTGCTGGTGGTGGAACGCACCCAGGCCGAGGTGAACTGGGTCGCGGGCCGCGACCTCTGGTACCACGAAGCCCTGCATGGCATCAGCGACGACTGCCCGGCCGAACCGGTGGACGCCGAGGACCCGCTGTTCATCCTCTACACCTCCGGCAGCACCGGCAAGCCCAAGGGTGTGCTGCACAGCACCGGCGGCTATCTGTTGCAAGTCGCCATGACCTTCCAGTACGTGTTCGACTATCGCCCCGGCGAAGTCTTCTGGTGCACCGCCGACGTCGGCTGGGTCACCGGCCACAGCTATATCGTCTACGGCCCCCTGGCCAACGGCGCGACCAGCCTGATCTACGAAGGCGTGCCGAACTATCCGGATGCCTCGCGCTTCTGGCAGGTCATCGACAAGCACCAGGTGAATATCTTCTACACCGCGCCCACCGCCCTGCGGGCCTTGATGCGCGAAGGCCCGGCAGCGCTGGAAAACACCTCGCGGGCCAGCCTGCGCCTGCTTGGCAGTGTCGGCGAGCCGATCAACCCGGAAGCCTGGGAATGGTATTTCAATGCGGTCGGCAAACAGCGTTGCCCCATCGTCGACACCTGGTGGCAGACCGAGACCGGCGGCATCATGCTCACCCCGCTGATCGCCAACAGCCGGATCAAACCCGGTTGCGCGACCCAGCCGATGTTCGGCGTGCTACCGGTCCTGCTGGATGACCAAAGCCAGGAAATCAGCGGCGCCGGCAGTGGCGTGCTGGCCCTGAAAAGCAGTTGGCCGGGGCAGATCCGCAGTGTCTATGGCGACCCGCGGCGCATGCTCGAAACCTATTTCAAGCCCTACCCGGGCTACTATTTCACCGGCGACGGCGCCCGCCGCGACGAGGACGGCGACTACTGGATCACCGGCCGCATCGACGACGTGATCAATGTCTCCGGCCACCGCATCGGCACCGCCGAAGTGGAAAGCGCCCTGGTGCTGCATGACCGCGTCGCCGAGGCCGCGGTGGTCGGTTATCCCCATGACCTCAAGGGCCAGGGCCTGTATGCCTTCGTCACGCCGATGAAGGGCGTGGAAGCGGATGAGGCCCTCAAGCAGGCACTGCTGGCCCTGGTCGGCAAGGAGATCGGCAGCTTTGCCAAGCCGGACCTGATCCAATGGGCCCCGGCCTTGCCGAAAACCCGCTCGGGCAAGATCATGCGGCGTATCCTGCGCAAGATTGCCAGCAACGAGCTGGACAACCTGGGCGACACCTCGACCCTGGCCGATCCGGGAGTGGTCAGCGGCCTGATCGAGCAACGCCTGAATCCCTGAACCCGGGCGGCGCACACGCTGCGTCGCCCTCTTGACCGAGCCAGCATGGAATTCCTTCGCAGTCGTATCGAAACCCAGATCATGAGCCTGACCGGACTGTCCCTGGGCATGCTCGACCTGGAAAACCCCAAGGGCGACCCCGGCCTCTTCGGTCCGGACTCCGTGAGCTGGCAGGTACATGGCGACTTCAGCAGCATGCTGATCGGCGGGATCAGCGCCCTGATGCTGCAAGCCCTGCACCCGCTGGCGCTGGCCGGGGTCTGGGATCATTCGAATTTTCGCCAGGACATGCTCGGGCGCTTGCGCCGCACCAGCCAGTTCATTGCCGGGACCACCTTCGGCTCGCGCAAGGACGCCGAGTGGCTGATCGACAAGGTGCGCACCATCCACCTGCAGGTGGTCGGCACCGCGCCGGATGGCCGGCCCTACGCCGCCAGCGATCCGGAGCTGCTGACCTGGGTGCATGTAGCCGAGGTCAGCAGCTTCCTCAAGGCCCATCTGCGCTACCGCAATCCGCATCTGTCCGCCGCGGACCAGGACCGTTATTACGCTGAAATCGCCCTGATCGCCGAGCGCCTGGGCGCGCGGGACGTGCCGCGCTCGCGCCAGGCCATCGCCGAGTACTTGCAACACATGCGCCCGCAACTGCTCTGCGATGCCCGTAGCCGCGAGGTCTTGCGCCTGCTGCTGGCCGCCCCGGCGCCGAGCCGCCTGGCCCAGCCGTTCGGCAACCTGATGATGCAGGCCGGCATCGACCTGCTGCCGGACTGGGCCGGCGAAATGCTCGGCCAGTCGCAAAACCCGCTGCAACGCCAGGTCATCCGCGCCGGCGTCAAACGCAGCGCGCCGTTGTTGCGCTGGGCCATGCGCAACGGCTCCGCCCAGCGCGCCAAACGCCGCATGGGCCTGATCCCCTGAAGGCTGGTAAACTTGCGCGCCAAATCCGACCCCAAGGCGCCGTGCATGTCTTCCTTGAACCAGGCGCTGCGCGCCGCCCTCGATCATCGCCAGGACCTGCTGGCCGAGCTGCACAGTCAGGGCACCGACTGCTATCGCTTGTTCCATGGCAGCCAGGAAGGCGCCGGCGGCCTGACCATCGACCGCTACGGCCCACAGCTGATGGTGCAGACCTTCCACCAGACCCTGGCACGCGAAGACCTGCTCGCCCTGCACGCGGCGATCAACCAGCACCTGCAACTGGACACCCTGCTGGTCTACAACGATCGCTCCCGGGGCAACTCGCGGATCGATCGGGAAGACCCGGTCTATCGCGCCGAAGAGGCCGCCCTGGCCGACCTGGTCGGTCATGAAGGCAGCCTGAACTACCGCGTCCGTGGCCGCCACGCCGGCCAGGACCCACTGCTGTTCCTTGACCTGCGCAACGCCCGCGCCTGGGTCCGCCAGCACAGTGCCGGCAAGCGCGTGCTGAACCTCTTCGCCTACACCTGCGGCGTCGGCCTCAGCGCCGCGGCCGGCGGGGCCAGCGAGGTCTGCAACCTGGACTTCGCCGAGGGCAACCTGGCGGTCGGCCGGGAGAACGGCCAGCTCAACCCGCACCTGCTGGAGATGGACTTCATCCAGTCCGACTACTTCCCCGCGATTCGCCAGCTCGCCGGCCTGCCCATCAGCCAGCGCAGAGGCCAGAAACTGCCCAGCTACCAGCGCCTGGAACAGCGCCAGTACGATCTGGTGCTGCTCGACCCGCCGGCGTGGGCCAAGAGCGCCTTCGGCACCGTCGACCTGCTCCGCGACTACCAGAGCCTGCTCAAGCCGGCCCTGCTGGCGACCGCCGAGAACGGCGTGCTGATCTGCTGCAACAACCTGGCGAAAGTCAGCCTGGAAGACTGGCGCGAACAGGTCCTGCGGTGCGCGGAAAAAGCCGGGCGCCCGGTCCGCGAATGGCAAGTGCTGGCGCCCGCCGCCGACTTCCCTTCCCGCGACCAGCAACCGCCGCTGAAGACCTTGATTCTGCAGCTCTAGGAATCACTCGCAAACAACCATTTTTCCGTCGCAACAAGGGCTTGCTTCGGAACCGTAAACGCATGCCATACTCCAAGGCACCTTCGACTCAGAGAGACGACGCCTCACATGCCCAAAGGATTGAAACGCGCCCTCGGCGCCTTGTTGACCGGCCTCGCGCTGTATACCGTGCTCGGGTTCCTGATCATCCCCGGCGTTGGCCTGCGCATCGCCAACCAGCAACTGGCGAACTACGCCACGGTACCCGCCAAACTGCAGCGCCTGGAGTTCAATCCCTTCAGTCTCGAACTGACCCTGTGGGGCCTGAATATCGGCGAACCGGGCAAGGAGCAGGTCGCCTTCGAGCGCCTCTACGTCAACCTGCAGATCGACAGTCTCTGGACCCACGCCCTGCACCTGGCCGACATCCAGCTGGACAAACCCAACACCGAGGTGACGTTCAGCAAGGACGGCAGCCTGAACCTCGCCCAGTTGTTCAAGCTGCCGCCCAGCCAACCGACCCCGACCGCGCCCGCCTCCGACAGCAAGCCGTTCCCGCTGCGTATCGACCAGATCGGCCTGGCCGGAGGGCGCCTGCATTTCCAGGACCTGCGCCCCAGCGAACCGATCGAGTTCACTTACACGCCGATGGACCTGGCGCTGAAGAACCTCAGCACCCTGCCTGAAGACAACGCCGACATGACCCTGGTGGCCATCGGCGGCGAAGGCGGACGGATCGACTGGAAAGGCAACCTGAGCCTGGTGCCCGTCACCTCCGAGGGCTCGCTCAAGATCACCGACAGCCAGATGAAAGCCTGGTGGCCCTATGTCCGCGATGCCCTGCCGCTGGTGCTGGAAAACGGTGTCGTCAACCTCAGCACCGACTACAAGTTCAGCCTGGCCAAAGAAACCGAGCTGCTCCTGAGCAACACCGCCGTCAGCGTCGCGCCCTTTGCCATGAAGGCACCGGACGGACGCCCGCTGGTCCGCCTGGAGCGCCTCGACGTCAGCGAAACCAGCGTCGACCTGGGCAAACAACAGGTCGTCGTCGGCAAGATCCGCAGCAACAAGCTTGAAACCTGGGCCGCCCGCGAGAAGGACGGGCAGCTCGACTGGCAGAAACTCTTCGCCGCGCAACCGGCCAAGCCGGCGCCCAAGGAAGCACCCGCCGCCTCCGACAGCGCCAAGACCACGGCGCCGGCCCCGAGCAAGCCCTGGCAGGTCCTGCTCAAGGATGTGCAACTGCGCGACTACCGCGTGCACCTGGCCGACCGCGCGCCGAAAACCCAGGTGGCCCTGGAGCTCGGTCCACTGAACCTGGACCTGGAGAATTTCGACAGCCTCAACCAGTCGCCCTTCACCCTCAAGCTCGATACCGGGCTGGGCAAGCAGGGCAAGATCCTCGCCAGTGGCGAAGTCAACCTGAACCCGGTCAGCGCCAAGCTCAAGGTCAATACCCAGGACATCGACCTGCGGGTGGCGCAGGCCTATGTCGAGCCGTTCATTCGCCTGGAAGTGCGCAGCGGCATGCTCGGCAGCGACCTCGCGGTCAACCTGAAAAGCGTCGACCCGCTGGCCTTCAGCGTGATCGGCAAGGCCCAGGTCGACCAATTGCACACCCTCGACACCCTCAAGAGCCGCGACTTCGTCAAGTGGCAGAAACTGACGATCGATGGCCTGAGCTATCAGCACGGTGACAGCCTCTCGATCGACAAGGTCAATCTGCTGCAACCCTATGCACGCTTCATGATCAACGATGACCGCACCACCAACATCGATGACCTGCTGATCCCGCAACCGCCGGCGAGCAAGTCGGCGGAAAAGCCCAAGGCACAAGCCACGGCATCGAGCAGCAAGCCGCTGGGCATCCACGTTGGCGGCATTGCCATCAATGACGGTTCGGCCAACTTCGCCGACTTCAGCCTGACCCCGCACTTCGCCACGGCGGTCCAGCAGCTCAACGGCCAGATCGGCACCATCGACAGCCGCCAGCCGAAGCCGGCAGGCGTCGATATCCAGGGCAAGGTCGACCGCTACGCGCCGGTGACCATCAAGGGCGCGCTGAACCCGTTCGACCCGATGGCCAGCCTGGATATCGCCACCAGCTTCAAGCGCGTCGAGCTGACCACGCTGACCCCCTACTCCGGCAAGTTCGCCGGCTACCGTATCCGCAAGGGCCGGCTCAATCTCGACGTGCACTACCTGATCACCAAGGGCCAGCTGAAAGCCGAAAACAAGCTGGTGGTCGAACAGCTGCAACTGGGTGAGAAGGTCGACAGTCCGGATGCCGTGGACCTGCCGATCAAGCTGGCAATTGCCCTGCTCAAGGATTCCGACGGCAAGATCTCCATCGAACTGCCGGTGAGCGGCGACCTCAACAACCCGCAGTTCAGCGTGATGCCGATCATCTGGCAGACCCTGCGCAACCTGATCGTGCGGGCCGCCACCGCGCCCTTCAAGTTCATTGGCGGGCTGATCTCCGGGGGCGACTCCCAGGACCTCAGCAACGTGTCCTTTACCCCTGGCTCCAGCGAGCTGAGCGGCGATGCCCAATCGTCCCTGACCAAGCTGGCGGCGGCCCTGAAGGAGCGCCCCAACCTGCGCCTGGAGATCGAAGGCACCGCGGCCCAGAGCAGCGATGGCGCGTTGATCGCCGAGCAGCGCCTGGATCGCGAATACCAGGCCACCTACTACAAGATGCTCCAGCGCCGTGGCGACAAAGTGCCGGCCCAGGCGTCGATGATCCAGGTGCCGGAAAGCGAGAAAGCACCGATGCTCGAAGGTATCTATCGCACCTTGCTCAAACAGCAACCCCCTGCCGAATGGGCCAAGCTGGGTAACAACGAACGCACCGCCAAACTGAAGGCCGGGGTGATCAGCGCCTGGAGCGGCAATGAGCCACTGCTGCGCAAGCTCGGTCAGGACCGCGCCAGCAGCATCAAGGACTTCCTGGTGGACAAGGGCCAGTTGGCTGATGATCGCGTGTACTTTATCGACGCCAACCTCGGCGAGGCGCAAAGCGATGGCCGCGTCGTCACCCCACTGCACCTGGATAGCGAATGAGCATGTTCAAGCCGCTGATGTTCGGCCTGGCCCTGGCGTTGCTCGCCGGCCAGGCCCAGGCCGACACCTTGCGTTGCGGCAGCCAGTTGATCAGCGTGGGCGACCGCAAGTCGGAGGTGCTCGGCAAATGCGGCGAGCCGCGCTCCCAGGACCTGGTGGGCTATCAACGCAGCTTCGACCGACGCACCGAGGTGCAGATCGAAGAGTGGGTCTATCCGCAGAGCGGCGGCATGGTCCAGTACCTGCGCTTCGTCGGCGGGCGCCTGGAGAGTATCGACAGCAAGCGCGGCAACTGACCCCCCACAATAAACAGGCCCCGACGCATAACGTCGGGGCCTGTGGCTGGTCACTCCCTGTGACCCATCGCTTGAACCTCAAGGTTCAGCAGGTGTACGGCAACACCACTTGCTTCACCCTGAAGCGGGTTCAGACGAAATCCATCAGCATCACTCGGTTTTCAGGCCAGCGGCCGAAACGTCCTTGACCCCTTTGATGCTCTTGGTGATCTGGACTGCCAGGTCTTTCTGCTGGGAGGTCACCGGCGTCATCGACGACAGGGAAACCACACCTTTGTTGGTTTCTACCTTGATGTCGGTACCCGGGATGCCTTTTTCAGTGACCAGGTCAGCCTTGACCTTGGTGGTGATCCAGGTGTCGGAAGTCTCTTCCTTGGCCTTGGTGACTTCACCGGCCGCGACAACCATCGGAGCTTGAGAAGTCGGTTGGGCAGCAAATGCAGCGTTGGCCAAGGTCAGGGTCAGGACGGTGGCAGTGGCGGCGGCGATAGCGAACTTCTTCATACAAGTAACTCCTGTTCTTCTGGAAAAGTCTGCGCCGTAGTCCTGGCGGCAGGGTTATCTGTAAGGTTGCAGGCGCTGTGCCAACCCCAGAAAACAGAATAAAACCATTTAAATCAATAGCTTAAACAAATACCTAAAAATCGGAATCGTGCAGATTGCATGACCGGCCGCCAAACTGCATGCAAGTTGCGGGTTTGCGCGATGCACAAGCCACGACAACGGCCGGCTTTTCCTGCGCACATAAAAAAAGCACCCCGGAGGGTGCCTTTTCTCAGCATGCAGTCGAAGCGCGATTAGGCGCCCGACGCCTTGGCTGCGGCGACGTCCTTAATGGACAGCTTGATACGGCCGCGGTTGTCCACGTCCAGTACCAGCACTTCCACTTCCTGGCCTTCTTTCAGGATGTCGGTGACTTTCTCTACGCGAGCGTCGCTCAGCATCGAGATGTGCACCAGACCGTCCTTGCCCGGCAGGATGTTGACGAATGCGCCGAAGTCGACGATGCGCTCAACCTTACCGACGTAGATCTTGCCGATTTCAGCTTCTGCGGTGATGCCCAGGACGCGCTGACGAGCCGCTTCAGCCGCTTCCTTGGTTTCGCCGAAGATCTTGATCGAGCCGTCGTCTTCGATGTCGATCGAAGCCTTGGTCTCTTCACAGATCGCCCGAATGGTCGCGCCGCCTTTACCGATGACATCACGGATTTTGTCGGTGTCGATCTTCATCGCGATCATGGTCGGAGCGTTTTCCGACAGTTCGGTACGCGACTGGCCAATGATCTGGTTCATCTGGCCGAGGATGTTCAGGCGCGCTTCCAGGGCCTGGCCCAGGGCGATCTCCATGATCTCTTCGGTGATGCCCTTGATCTTGATGTCCATCTGCAGCGCGGTCACACCCTTGGCGGTACCGGCTACCTTGAAGTCCATGTCGCCGAGGTGGTCTTCGTCACCCAGGATGTCGGTCAGGATGGCGAATTTCTCGCCTTCTTTAACCAGACCCATGGCGATACCGGCAACCGGAGCCTTCATCGGCACACCGGCGTCCATCAGGGCCAGGGAAGCACCGCAGACCGAAGCCATGGAGCTCGAACCGTTGGATTCGGTGATTTCCGAGACCACACGGATGGTGTACGGGAATTCGGCGGCATCCGGCAGCATGGCCTGGACCGAACGACGGGCCAGACGACCGTGACCGATTTCACGACGACCGGCACCGCCCATGCGACCACACTCACCCACCGAGAACGGCGGGAAGTTGTAGTGCAGCATGAAGGGGTCTTTTTTCTCGCCTTCCAGGGTGTCCAGCAACTGGGCGTCACGCGCGGTACCCAGGGTTGCCACAACCAGGGCCTGGGTTTCGCCACGGGTGAACAGGGCCGAACCGTGGGTCTTCGGCAGAACACCGACTTCGATGTTCAGCGGACGTACGGTCTTGGTGTCGCGGCCGTCGATACGTGGCTTGCCGTTGACGATGTTTTCGCGAACGGTGCGGTATTCGATTTCGCCGAAGGCAGCTTTCACTTCGCTGGCGGAAGGCTGGCCTTCTTCACCGGACAGCTTGGCAACCACCTGGTCTTTCAGCTCGCCCAGGCGCGCGTAACGATCGGCCTTGACGGTGATGGTGTAAGCCTGGGAGATCGCGTCGCCGAACTCGGCACGGATCGCGCCCAGCAGCGCGGTGGCTTCAGGCGCGGCGGTCCAGGACCAGGTTGGCTTGGCAGCTTCGGCGGCCAGCTCTTTCACGGCCTGGATAACCACCTGGAATTCGTCGTGGGCGAACAGTACCGCGCCCAGCATCTGGTCTTCGGTCAGCTCCTTGGCTTCCGATTCAACCATCAGTACCGCTTCCGAGGTGCCGGCAACGACCATGTCCAGGCTCGAGGCTTTCTGCTGCTCGTAAGTCGGGTTCAGCAGGTAGCCGGTGCTTTCGTGGAAAGCCACGCGCGCGGCGCCGATCGGGCCGTCAAACGGAATACCGGAGATGGCCAGGGCCGCCGAGGTGCCGATCATCGCGGCGATGTCCGGATCGGTCTTCTTGCTGGTGGAGACGACGGTGCAGACAACCTGCACTTCGTTCATGAAACCTTCAGGGAACAGCGGGCGGATCGGACGGTCGATCAGGCGCGAAGTCAGGGTTTCTTTTTCGGAAGGACGGCCTTCACGCTTGAAGAAGCCGCCAGGGATCTTGCCGGCAGCGTAGGTCTTTTCCTGGTAGTGCACGGACAGCGGGAAGAAGCCTTTGCCTGGATCCGCTTGCTTGGCACCGACCACGGTCACCAATACGCTGACGTCGTCGTCAACGGTGACCAATACTGCGCCGGAGGCCTGACGGGCGATACGGCCTGTCTCGAGGGTAACGGTCGACTGACCGAACTGGAATTTTTTGATAACCGGGTTCACGGTGTCCTACCTTCTTTTGTGGCTCTTGGGGAACTTGTCTTCTTGCGAAATTCTTGGGCAACGCCGGGAATCGGCCCGACTGTGATTGTCCAGGTGCTGTCTTTGGGTAAAACAGGTACTCAGATAAAACTAGAGGCTGGGAGCTTGCCATGCGCCGGCGGAAAACCCGCTGACGCACAGCAAACAACCAACCTCATAGCGCAATCGCTGATTAGCGACGCAGACCCAGGCGACCGATCAGAGCGCTGTAACGGCTCACGTCCTTGCCTTTCAGGTAGTCCAGCAGCTTACGACGCTGGTTAACCATGCGGATCAGACCACGACGGGAGTGGTGATCTTTACCGTTGGCCTTGAAGTGACCTTGCAGTTTGTTGATGTTGGCGGTCAGCAGTGCAACTTGCACTTCTGGCGAACCAGTATCACCAACGGCTTGCTGGTAGTCGGTAACGATTTGAGCTTTTTCTTCAACGCTGAGAGCCATGAGGCAATCCTTCTATCAAGAAACTGTTTCAAGAAACAGTTTCAACAGGCCAGGGACAAATCCCTGTATCTATAAATGAGCAGTGACCGTGCCTGTTGACAGCCACCCTCTCCAGCCTGCGATCAAGCAGGCTGGTTTCCGGTCATTCTGACCGAATCAGTCGACGCGGCGCGATGCGCCCGTCTTCGCTCACTTCACCGATACCGATAAAGCGACCGTTGTGATCTTGTACCCGCACCATGCCGAACTTCGGCGCGTCCGGGGCACGTACCGGTTGGCCGTTGAGCCAATAGAACGCACTGTGCTCCGAGAAGTGCAGCAGCGGCCAGTCTAGCAGACCGCTGTCCGAAGGCATGAGGAAGCGGTCGACCGCCTCGTTGCCGCCTTCGGCATGCACGGCCTCGAGCTCTTCCAGCGTGACGGTCTGGGCCAGGGTGAAGGGGCCGGCCTGGGTCCGTCGCAGTTCCGCCACGTACGCGCCACAACCGAGCTTCTCACCGATATCCTCCACCAGGGTACGAATATAGGTGCCCTTGCTGCAATCCACCGCCAGCCGGACAGTATCGCCTTCACAGGCGAGCAATTCCAAGCGCGCAATAGTAACAGAACGCGGTTCGCGCTCCACTACTTCACCGGCACGGGCCAGCTTGTACAACGGCTGTCCGTCACGCTTGAGCGCCGAGTACATCGGCGGTATCTGACTGATTTGACCGCGAAATTCCGGTAACACCGCGTCGATATCGGCACGACCAACGGTCACCGGGCGCGTCTGCAAAACTTCGCCTTCGGCGTCCGCGGTGGTGGTGGTCTTGCCCAATTGCGCCAGGGTTTCATAACCCTTGTCGGAATCGAGCAGGTATTGCGAGAACTTGGTGGCCTCGCCAAAGCACAGCGGCAGCACGCCGGTGGCCAACGGATCGAGGCTGCCGGTGTGACCGGCCTTCTCGGCGTTGAGCAACCAGCGGACCTTCTGCAAGGCGGCGTTGGAGGTGAACCCCAACGGCTTGTCCAACAGAATGATGCCACTGACGTTACGACGGATACGCTTGACCTGAGCCACCGGTTACTCCCCGGCGTCTTCTGGAGTGCGGCCTTGCGCAGCGGCGTCGCCGACATGCTGGCTGTCTTCGGCCACGGCACGTTCGATCAAGGCCGACAGGTGCGCGCCACGCACGACGCTCTCGTCATAGTGGAAGTGCAACTGCGGCACGCTGCGCAGCTTCATCTCACGGGCCAGTTGCATACGCAGGAAGCCCGCCGCCGCGTTGAGCACCTTGATGCTCTGGGCGATATCTTCCGGATTGTCCTGGCCCATCACGGTGATGAAGATCTTCGCGTGGCCGACGTCACGGCTGACGTCGACGGCGGTAATGGTCACCAGGCCGACGCGCGGGTCTTTGACTTCACGACGGATCAGCTGCGCGAGCTCACGCTGCATCTGGTCGCCGATACGTTGGGTACGGCTGTATTCTTTTGCCATGTCTTGTTACCTGTAGCTGCCCCGCGGTGAAACCCGCAAGGTCTGAAAGCGGCAAACGCCCGGCCTGGCAGAAGCCGGACCGGGCGTTGCGTTTAGAGTCCTGACACCGTGCCGCGCATTGGCATGCGGCGACTCGGCGTGGCCCTTGAAGTGTGCGAGTCAGAGGCTGCGAGCAACCTGAACCTTCTCGAAGACTTCGATCTTGTCGCCGACCTTGACGTCGTTGTAGCTCTTCACGCCGATACCGCATTCCATGCCGGCACGCACTTCGGAAGCGTCATCCTTGAAGCGGCGCAGGGATTCCAGCTCGCCTTCGAAGATAACGATGTCTTCACGCAGTACACGGATTGGACGGTTACGGTGAACAACACCCTCGATCACCATGCAACCGGCGATCGCGCCAAACTTCGGCGAGCGGAACACGTCACGCACTTCAGCGATACCCAGGATGTTCTCGCGAACATCGCTGCCGAGCATACCGGTGAGGGCTTTCTTGACGTCTTCGATGATGTCGTAGATCACGTTGTAGTAACGCATATCCAGGCCTTCCTGCTCGACGATCTTCCGGGCGCCAGCATCGGCACGCACGTTGAAGCCGAACAGTACAGCGTTGGAGGCCAGTGCCAGGTTGGCGTCGGATTCGGTGATACCACCGACACCGCCACCGACCACACGTACTTGCACTTCGTCGTTACCCAGGCCGTTCAAGGCACCGTTCAACGCTTCCAGCGAACCGCGGACGTCGGATTTGAGGACGATGTTAAGCGTCTTCTTCTCTTCCTGGCCCATGTTCTCGAAGATGTTTTCCAGCTTGCCAGCATGGGCGCGAGCCAGTTTGACTTCGCGGAACTTGCCTTGACGGAACAAAGCCACTTCACGGGCTTTCTTCTCGTCGGCAACCACGCTCATCTCGTCGCCAGCGTCCGGGGTACCGTCCAGGCCGAGGATCTCGACAGGGATGGAAGGACCGGCTTCCTTGATCGACTTGCCGTTCTCGTCGAGCATGGCCCGTACACGGCCATAGTTCGAACCGACCAGGACCATGTCGCCTTGGCGCAGGGTACCGTCCTGGACCAGAACGGTCGCCACCGGGCCACGACCTTTGTCGAGGCGCGATTCAACCACGACGCCACGGCCAGGAGCCGATGGAGTCGCTTTCAGCTCCAGGACTTCGGCTTGCAGCAGGACCGCTTCGAGCAACTCGTCCACACCGGTACCGACTTTCGCCGAAACCGAGACGAACGGCGTATCGCCGCCCCACTCTTCCGAGGTCACGCCGTGAACCGACAGTTCGCTACGGATGCGATCGAGATCGGCGCCCGGCTTGTCGATCTTGTTCACCGCGACCACCAGCGGAACACCGGCAGCCTTGGCGTGCTGGACCGCTTCAATGGTCTGCGGCATCACGCCGTCGTCCGCCGCAACCACCAGGATCACGATGTCGGTCGCCTTGGCACCACGGGCACGCATCGCGGTAAACGCGGCGTGACCCGGGGTGTCGAGGAAGGTGACCATGCCGCGATCGGTTTCCACGTGGTACGCACCGATGTGCTGGGTGATACCACCGGCTTCGCCGGCAGCTACCTTGGCACGACGGATGTAGTCGAGCAGCGAGGTCTTACCGTGGTCGACGTGGCCCATGACGGTCACGACCGGAGCACGGGAGAACGCTTCACCTTCGAACTTCAGGGACTCGGCCAGGGAATCTTCCAGGGCGGTGTCGCTGACCAGGGTCACTTTGTGGCCCAGCTCTTCAGCAACCAGCTGGGCAGTTTCCTGGTCCAGTACCTGGTTGATGGTGGCCGGGGTACCCAGCTTGAACATGAACTTGATGATTTCAGCAGCCTTGACCGACATCTGCTGGGCGAGATCGCCGACAGTGATGGTCTCGCCGATCTTCACTTCACGCACGATAGGGCCGGTAGGGCTCTGGAAACCGTGGGCGTTGCGTTTCTTCAGCTTGGCCTTGCCGCGACCGCCACGACGGAAACCGTCGCTTTCTTCGTCGGTAGTGCGCGGTGCCACACGTGGCGCCGGAGCCTTTTCCTTGACCGAAGCACGATGCGGAGCGTTCTTGCGCTCGCCATCGCCACCGCCGCTCCGACGATTGCTATCGTCGGCACGAGGTTTGTCCGGACGACGCGGCTCTTCGCGCTTGCGCTCGACAGCCGGTGCAGGAGCGGCCACCGCGGCTTCACGGACAGGCTCGGCAGCGACCACAGGGGCCTGGGCAATAGCCTCGACCACCGCAGCGTTCCCCGGAGCAGCAGCAGGCTGGCGGCGCGCTTCTTCTTCGGCGCGACGCTTGGCTTCTTCTTCAGCCTTTTGACGGGCCGCATTCTCTACGGCACGACGTTCTTCCAGCTCACGCTTGCGCTCGGCTTCGATTTCTTCCGGGCTGCGTTGTACGAAGACTTTCTTCTTGCGTACTTCAACGCTGATGCTTTTGCTACCGGCAACACGCAGGGTGCTGGTGGTCTTGCGCTGCAAGGTAATCTTGCGCGGCTCTTCCACTTTCGCCTTGTGGCTGCTTTTCAGGTGAGTCAGCAGCGACTGCTTCTCACTGTCGGTCACATGTTCCTCGGCGGCGGTGTGCGGCAGACCTGCCTCACGCATCTGCTGCAACAGGCGCTCTACCGGTGTTTTGACCTCATCGGCCAGTTGTTTCACCGTGACTTGCGTCATGCACTTCTCTCCTCAGGCCGCGCCTAATTACTCGAACCAATGGGCTCGGGCGGCCATGATCAACTTGCCGGCACGATCATCGTCAATGCCGTCGATGTCGAGCAGGTCGTCAATAGACTGCTCGGCCAGGTCTTCGCGGGTAATTACGCCGCGCACCGCCAGTTCCATCGCCAAATCCTTGTCCATACCCTCAAGCGAGAGCAGGTCTTCGGCCGGATGGGCGTCTGCCAGCTTTTCCTCAGTAGCGATGGCTTTAGTCAACAAACGATCCTTGGCCCGAGCGCGAAGCTCGTTGACGGTGTCTTCGTCAAAGCCATCGATGTTGAGCATTTCTTCCAACGGTACGTAGGCAATCTCTTCCAGGCTGGTAAAGCCTTCATCAACCAGTACCTGCGCCAGATCTTCGTCGACTTCCAGCTCGTCGATGAAGTTGCGCAGAATGTCACCGGTCTCTGCTTGCTGTTTAGCCTGGATGTCCGATTCGGTCATCACGTTCAGGGTCCAGCCGGTCAGCTGGCTGGCCAGACGCACGTTCTGACCACCGCGACCGATGGCCTGAGCCAGATTGTCTGCGCCGACGGCGATGTCCATCGCATGGGCATCCTCGTCAACGATAATTGCCGCGACTTCCGCCGGCGACATGGCGTTGATCACGAACTGCGCCGGGTTGTCGTCCCACAGGACGATGTCCACGCGCTCGCCACCCAACTCGCCGGAAACGGCCTGGACGCGCGAACCGCGCATACCGATGCAGGCGCCTTGCGGGTCGATGCGTTTGTCCTTGGAGCGGACCGCGATCTTGGCACGCGAACCCGGGTCACGGGAGGCAGCCATCACTTCGATCAGGCCTTCGGCGATTTCCGGCACTTCGATGCGGAACAGCTCGATCAGCATTTCCGGCGCGGTACGCGACAGGATCAACTGCGGGCCGCGGTTCTCGGTGCGGATTTCCTTGAGCAGGGCGCGCACGCGCACACCGACGCGGAAAGTCTCGCGGGAAATGATGTCTTCGCGGGCCAGCAGGGCTTCGGCGTTGTTACCCAGGTCAACGATGACGTTGTCGCGGGTGACTTTCTTCACGGTGCCGGAGATGATTTCCCCCAGGCGCTCGCGATAGGCGTCGACAACCTGTGCGCGCTCGGCTTCGCGAACCTTCTGCACAATGACTTGCTTGGCGGTCTGAGCGGCGATACGACCGAATTCGATGGACTCGATCTTGTCTTCGACGACGTCGCCAACCTTGGCACCCGGGTGGGTCTCCGCGACCTTGCTCGGCCAGGTCTCGATCGCCGGATCATCAAGATCGGCTTCCTCGACGACCGTCCAGCGACGGAAGGTCTCATAGGCACCGGTGTGGCGGTTGATTTCCACACGCAGGTCAACTTCGTCTTCAAAGCGCTTCTTGGTAGCGGTCGCCAGAGCAATCTCCAGCGCCTCAAAAATCACGCTTGCCGGTACACCCTTTTCGTTGGATACCGACTCAACAACCAGCAATACTTCTTTGCTCATCGTACGCCTCGCCTTTCGCAAGCCATTGGATCCGCGGGATCCGCGTCTCAGTCAAAACTGGGAATAATGTTGGCCTTGTCGATCAAATCGATCGGCAACAGGAACTCATGGTCTTCCACCTGCACCACGACATCCTGTTCTTCCACTCCGCGCAGAAGGCCCTGAAAATTACGTCGACCTTCGAAAGGCGAGCGCAACTTTATCTTCACTTGTTCGCCGGCATGCGAGGCAAACTGTTCAAGGGTGAACAGCGGGCGTTCCATGCCAGGAGAGGAAACCTCAAGGGTGTATTCATTGGTGATGGGGTCTTCGACGTCCAGGACACCACTGATCTGACGGCTGACGATGGCACAGTCGTCCACCAGCACACCGCCTTCTTTATCGATATAAACGCGCAACACGGAATGGCGACCTTGAGCCGAATACTCAATACCCCAGCATTCATAGCCAAGGGCCACGACCACCGGGGCCAACAAGGCCTGCAACTGTTCTAGCTTGCTCGACACCTGAACCCCCTCGTGCATCTCTGTGCATGCTATTGAAATAAACAAAAAATGGGCGAATCGCCCATCCCTGAAACGCCGTCGAACAGCGGCGTCATAAAGTGCCCAGCCAACAAAAAGCCCCTGAAAAGGGGCTCCGCTAAAACTGGTTGCGGGGGCCGGATTTGAACCGACGACCTTCGGGTTATGAGCCCGACGAGCTACCAGACTGCTCCACCCCGCGACAAAGCTGGGGCGGAAGTATACGACCGATCCCTTGCAGGGTCAATGTAACCTTCCACCTACAAGAAAGCCCGCAACAGCGGGCTCTCCTGATAATTGGTACCGAGAAGGGGACTCGAACCCCTACACCCTATGGGCACAACCACCTCAAGGTTGCGTGTCTACCAATTCCACCACCTCGGCAATACAACGTTTACAGCGTGAAACCCATTTTACTTCTGCTCTGGAGCCTTGGGTACATCAGTCGGTGAGGCCGACTTAGGTTCCTGGAGCACCGGTACATCATCAGATGCCGGTTTCTGCTTTGGCACTTCCAACACCGCCGGGTTTGGCAAACCTACTTGAGTCAGCTCATGAGCTTTCTCTTTAGCAAAGTAACCTAACCCCAAGCTGGTTATGAAGAAACCTGCGGCAAGTATAGCAGTAAACTTACTAAGAAAGGTAGAGGAACCTTGGCTTCCGAACACAGTATTTGAAGCACCTGCCCCGAAAGACGCACCAGCGTCCGCACCTTTACCCTGTTGCAGCAATACCAGGGCGACAACGCCCAGCGCACCCAACAGATGAAGAACGACTACGACTGTTTCCAGCATTTTTCAGTTTCCCGCGGCGCGACAGATCGCACCGAACTCATCTGCATTCAGGGAGGCCCCACCAATGAGCCCCCCATCGATATCCGGCATGCCGAACAGTTCGACCGCATTGGCCGCCTTCACGCTGCCGCCGTATAGAAGCCGCACACCTTGTGCGACCTCAGAATTCTCTGCCGCCAACTGCGCGCGGATGGCGGCGTGCACATCCTGCGCTTGTTGCGGCGAAGCTGTCAGCCCGGTGCCAATGGCCCAGACCGGTTCGTAAGCGATGACAGCCTTGGCAAAAGCGCCGACACCCAGCTCCTCGATAATGCTGCCCAGCTGACGCGAAACCACTTCCAGCGTCTTGCCGGCTTCACGCTGCTCCAGGGTTTCCCCGACACAGAGCACCGGAATCAAGCCACAAGCCTGCGCTGCCGCAAACTTGCGATTGAGGGTGCGATCCGACTCACCCATGATCAGGCGACGCTCGGAATGCCCAACCAAAACCAGCGAACATCCTGCATCGAGCAACTGGCTCGGGGCAGTTTCACCGGTCAGGGCACCCTGCATGGATTCCACCGCGGAGTTCTGCGCACCGACCGCAATCGATTTGCCTTTCAGGCCTTCAACCACCTGGCTGATATGCAGGCAAGGCGGGAATACCGCCACGTCCACACCGCTCGGCAAGGCCAGGTTACGCAGGCCCTTGATCAGCTCGACGACGCTGGCGCGGGTACCGTGCATCTTCCAGTTACCAGCTACCATTGGGCGACGCATGCTGTACCTCGCAGGTCAAAGTGGGCGCAGATGTTACCCAACCATATCCTCACTGGCAAGCCGAAATCAGGCGCAAACTTCAGTCACCAGTTTTGCCAGCGCATCGGCATGCCCACGAACCATCGCTTCGTCTTCGCCCTCGACCATGACCCGCACCAGCGGCTCGGTGCCGGACTTGCGCAACAGCACGCGACCGCGACCGTTCATGGACTCGGTGACACGCTCGCAGGCCTGCACCACCTTCGGGTGCTTGACCGGGTCGGCGCCGCCACCGAAACGCACATTGACCAACACCTGCGGGCACTTGCGCAAGGCCTGCCGCGCTTGCGCCAGGCTTTCACCGCGGCGCCGCAGGGCCATCAAGGTCTGCAGTGCCGCAATGATCGCATCCCCGGTGGAGTTGTGATTCAGGCAAAGGATATGTCCGGAATTTTCCCCGCCCACCAGCCAGTTGCGCTCCAACAGCTCGGCAATCACATAACGGTCACCGACATTGGCCCGCACGAAAGGAATGTCCAGCTCCTTGAAGGCCAGCTCAAGACCCAGGTTGCTCATCAAGGTCCCGACCACGCCGCCATTCAACTTGCCGCGCTCGGCCATATCCCGGGCAATGATGAATACCAGTTCGTCGCCATCGACCACCGCGCCAGTGTGATCGACCATCAGCACCCGGTCGCCGTCGCCGTCGAACGCGATGCCCAGGTCCGCCTGTTCGGCCAGCACCGCCGCCTGCAGCGGCTTCATGTGCGTCGAACCGCAGTTGTCGTTGATGTTCAGGCCGTTGGGCGCCGCCGACAGCGCCGTGACCTGCGCACCGAGCTCGCGGAACACACTCGGCGCGACCTTGTAGGTCGCACCATGGGCGCAGTCAATCACCAGCTTCAGGCCCGCCAGGCTGGTCCCGGTCGGCACACTGCTTTTGCAGAATTCGATGTAGCGACCGGCAGCGTCATTGATACGCGAGACCTTGCCGAGTTTTTCCGACTCGACCACCGTCATCGGCGCATCGAGCAGCTCCTCGATCATCAGCTCGACCTCATCCGGCAGCTTGGTGCCCTCGCCGGAGAAAAACTTGATGCCGTTGTCGTCATGGGGATTGTGCGAAGCACTGATCACGATCCCGGCTTCAGCGTGAAAGGTCCGGGTCAGGTAGGCGATAGCCGGTGTCGGCATCGGCCCCAGCAGCAGCACATCGGCGCCGGCCGCGGAAAGGCCGGCCTCCAGGGCGGATTCGAACATATAGCCGGAGATCCGCGTGTCCTTGCCCACCAGCACCCGGCATGCACCCAGCTTGCGGAATGCCATGCCGGCGGCCCAGCCGAGCTTGAGCATGAACTCCGGAGTGATCGGGAATTGCCCTACGCGCCCACGAATACCGTCGGTGCCGAAGTATTTTTTCTTCATCAGTGCTCCATCGTTCTTATTGCGCAGCGTCAACAGCAGCAATCATGCGTACCACGTCGACCGTTTCGGCGACATCGTGCACGCGAAGAATCCGTGCCCCTTTGCTCATCGCCAGGGCAGCCAGGGCAAGGCCGCCATAAAGGCGCTCACCCACCGGGCGACCCAGGGCCTGCCCTATCATGCTCTTGCGCGAGACGCCGACCAACAATGGCCGGCCCAGGGCGTGCAAAGCTTCCATATGCTTGAACAGGCTCAGGTTGTGCGCCAGGGTCTTGGCAAAACCAAAACCCGGGTCGAGCACGATACGCTCGGGCGCGATACCTGCCGCCGCGCACAGCGCCATGCGCTCGGCGAGAAAATCCACCACCTCGCCGGTCACGTCATCATAGTGCGGATTGTCCTGCATGTTGCCCGGTTCGCCGAGCATGTGCATCAGGCAGACCGGCAACCCCGTCGCCGCGGCAGCCTCCAGGGCGCCGTCGCGCCGCAGCGAACGCACGTCATTGATCAGGCCCGCGCCCAGCCGTGCGGTTTCGCGCATGACCGCCGGAGTGGAGGTATCCACCGAGATGATCACATCCAGTTCCCGGTGAATACGCTCGACCACCGGTGCGACACGCTCCAGCTCCTCGTGCGGAGAAACCACTGGGGCACCGGGACGCGTTGACTCACCGCCGATATCGATCAGGGTGGCGCCAGCCTCGACCATTGCCCGGGCATGGGCCAGGGCCGCCTCCAGGTGATTGAAGCGACCGCCATCGGAAAAGGAATCAGGGGTGACATTGAGAATGCCCATGACGTGCGTCTGGGCCAAATCAAGAACCCGGTTGCCGCAAGGCAACCGGGTCGAGGACTGAACAGAAGTCATTTCAAACCTTAATGATCAGCCGCAGGGCCGCCGATCGGCGTTTCAGGTCGTTCGTTCTGGATCACCGGCGGAGTGCCCGATGTACCCGAACCACCTTCCCAATCGCGCGGTTCACGCGGCGGGCGACCGGCCATGATGTCGTCGATCTGCTCGGCATCGATGGTTTCATACTTCATCAGCGCGTCCGCCATGGCGTCGAGCTTGTCGCGATTTTCCGTCAGGATCTGCTTGGCCGTGCCGTAGCACTGGTCAATGATGCTCCGCACTTCCGAGTCGATCAGCTTGGCGGTTTCGCCGGAAAAGCTGGCGTTCTGACCGCCGCCGCCACGCCCCAGGAACACTTCCTGGTCTTCCTCGGCGTACATCAGCGGCCCCAACTTCTCGGACAGGCCCCACTTGGTGACCATGTTCCGGGCAATCTGGCTGGCCCGCATGATGTCGTTGGACGCGCCAGTGGTGACACCGTCGAAGCCCAGGGTCATCTCTTCGGCGATACGACCACCGTACAACGAGCAGATCTGGCTGATCAGCGCGCGCTTGGACAGGCTGTAGCGATCCTCTTCCGGCAGGAACATGGTCACACCCAGCGCACGACCGCGCGGGATGATCGATACCTTGTAGACCGGATCGTGCTCGGGCACCACGCGACCGACAATGGCGTGACCGGCCTCATGATACGCGGTGTTCTGTTTTTCCTTCTCGGACATGACCATGGATTTGCGCTCGGCGCCCATCATGATCTTGTCTTTCGCCAGTTCGAACTCTTTCATCTCGACGATGCGCTTGCCGGCACGCGCGGCGAACAAGGAGGCCTCGTTCACCAGGTTGGCCAGGTCGGCACCGGAGAAGCCCGGCGTACCGCGCGCAATCACCGCCGGCGCGACGTCGTCGCCCATCGGCACCTTGCGCATATGCACCTTGAGGATCTGTTCGCGACCGCGGATGTCCGGCAGGCCGACCACCACCTGGCGGTCGAAGCGACCGGGACGCAGCAGCGCCGGGTCAAGCACGTCCGGACGGTTGGTGGCGGCAATCACGATGATGCCGTCGTTCATTTCGAAACCGTCCATCTCCACCAGCAACTGGTTGAGCGTCTGTTCGCGTTCGTCATGACCGCCCCCCATGCCGGCACCACGGTGCCGACCGACCGCATCGATTTCGTCGATGAAGATGATGCACGGCGCGTGCTTCTTGGCCTGCTCGAACATGTCACGGACACGGCTGGCACCGACACCGACGAACATCTCGACGAAATCGGAACCGGAAATGGTGAAGAACGGCACCTTGGCTTCGCCGGCAATGGCCTTGGCCAACAGGGTTTTACCGGTACCCGGTGGGCCGACCATCAGCACGCCACGGGGAATCCGACCGCCCAGGCGCTGGAATTTGCCCGGATCGCGGAGGAACTCCACCAGCTCGCCGACTTCTTCCTTGGCTTCGTCGCAACCGGCAACGTCAGCCAGGGTGGTTTTCACCTGGTCTTCCGAAAGCAGGCGCGCCTTGCTCTTGCCGAAGCTCATCGGCCCGCCCTTGCCGCCCGCGCCGCCCTGCATCTGGCGCATGAAGAACATGAACACCGCGATGATCACCAGGATCGGGAAGCTGGCCACCAGCAACTGGGTCCAGATGCTCTGCTGTTCAGGCTGCTTGCCTTCGACCACGACATGGTTGTCCACCAGGTCGCCGATCAGGCCGTTGTCCTGGATCGCCGGGCGGATGGTCTTGAAACTGTCGCCATCGTTGCGCTTGCCGGTGATCACGTAGCCGTCCACGGCCACGCGCTCGACTTTGCCATCCTTGACCTGCTGGATGAAGTCGGAATAGTTGAGGGTCTGCGGCTCGTTAGGGCTGGAGAAGTTGTTCATCACCGTCACCAGGACAGCTGCGATGATCAACCACAGGATCAGATTCTTTGCCATATCGTTCAATTAACTACCCTCATGAAGCGGGATCCGCTACTGGCGCGCGCTTCGCATGATATTCACCGGCATAACTTACTACATTACCTACAGATCCTGCAGGCGCCGTCTGTAACCCTTTGTGAAACAATCACTACACAATATGCGCTTATTCTCACGGGGCGAAATACGAAAAACCTATCGCCCCGGCCAAGAACCTCGAGTTATTCAGTCCGTCCGCGGAAGCCACGGCCCAGCAGGTACTGCTCGCGGGACCGATCACGGGAAGACGCCGGCTTGCGCGTCTGGACCTTCTCAAACAGCTTGCGGAAGTTCTTGTGGTACTCGTCGAAGCCTTCGCCCTGGAAAACCTTGATCAAAAAATCGCCACCGGGGCGTAGGACGCGTCCGGCGAGATCGAGTGCCAGTTCGCAAAGGAACATCGAACGCGGCATATCCACTTCAGGCGTACCACTCATATTGGGGGCCATATCGGAAATCACAAGGTCAACCTCGGAATTTCCCACCGCCGCGAGGATTTCAGCCAGGACGGCGTCCTCGGTAAAGTCGCCCTTGATGAAGGTCACATCGGGGATGCTGTCCATGTCCAGGATATCGGACGCGATCAGGCGGCCCTTGCCGCCAATCAGACGACTGGTCACCTGGGACCAGCCACCTGGCGCCGCGCCGAGGTCGATCACGGTCATGCCCGGGCGGATAATCCGGTCCTTCTCCTGGATCTCCAGCAATTTGTAGCTGGCCCGGGAGCGGTATCCGTCTTTTTGCGCCATTTTGACGAACGGGTCGTTGAAATGTTCTTTCAGCCAGTTAAGGCTAGTCTTGGAACGGGCCACGGGCCACCTCAAAAAAATAGTCGAATCGCGATTAACTGGGCGGTCCCGGACGCGCTCGGGTAAACTGGCCGCCGCTTTTTACAAGATCAGACGCAGGGGTCAGATTATGCCGCTCACTCAAGAGCAGAAGAAACAGTACAAATCCATTGGCCACCATCTGAAACCAGTATTGACTGTGGCTGACAACGGTTTGACCGAAGGTGTGTTAGCCGAGCTTGAACGCGCATTGGGCGATCATGAGCTGATCAAGATCAAGCTCAATATCCTCGACCGCGAATCGCGCCTGGAGGCCATTGCGCAGCTGTGCAAGGCCGGCAAGGCGGATCTGGTGCAAGTCATCGGCAAGATGGCACTGCTGTATCGCAAGAACTTCAGCGTCAACAAGCAGCTGTCCAACGTCCATCGCTTCAAGTGACGTAGGAACGGGTCAAGGGTACGCCGCGCGTACCCTGCCACTCTCGCCCGGCACCGGTTGCAGCACCAACACCAGGCCGCAAAGGCCGAGCACCAGGTAACTGAACAACTGCCAGCGCGACGCCTCCGGCAGCCAGGTCCGCACCGCGAAATACATCCCGCACGCATACAGCGCCATCAACAGCAATTGCCCGCGCGTATCGCGCCAGAGGCTTGCCCGGCCTTCGGCCTGGAGCAACACCAGGGTCTGCACGATCACACACACCGTGGCAAACCCTATCAATAAAGAGCCCAGCAGGCTATTGATCTCATCGATCAACAGCGGTGCCAGGCCAATTTGCGTCAACACCGGCAACAGCCCGATGTGCAGCAGCCACAGGCCGCCAACCCAGAGCATCTGGGTCAGCTGCCAGAGCATGGCGCCCGCCCGCAGCGGGCGCCTGCGTTCAGAGGTGGCGGACTTCGACAATCTCGTACTCGATAACGCCGCCTGGCGTTTTGACAGCCACCACATCGCCTTCTTCCTTGGCGATCAAGGCACGGGCCAGCGGCGAGCCGACGGAGATCTTGCCGAGTTTGAAGTCGGCCTCGTCTTCACCCACGATGTGGTAAACCACGCTTTCGTCGGTTTCAACGTTGGCGATTTCCACGGTGGTGCCAAAAATCACCTTGCCGGTGTGCGGGATGGTGGTGACGTCGATGATCACCGCGTTCTGCATGCGGCCTTCGATATCACGGATCCGCGCCTCGACCATACCCTGCTGCTCGCGGGCAGCATGGTATTCGGCGTTTTCCTTCAAGTCGCCCAACTCACGGGCCGTACCGATGTCCTGGCTCAGCTTCGGACGGACGACCTTGGTCAGGTGGGCGTGCTCCTCTTCCAGGGCCTTGGCGCCCTGGACGGTCATGGGGTATTTGATCATGCCTTCAATCCTGCGTGTAGATCCTGCAAGCGACGTACGGTCTTCTCCGGACCGAACTTGAGCGCTTCGCAGATGGCTTCGCCAGCAGCAATGGTAGTCGTGCAGTAGATCTTGTGCTGCAGCGCGTTACGACGAATGGAGTACGAGTCGGCGATCGACTGGCGGCCTTCGGTCGTATTGATGATCAGGGTGACTTCGTCATTCTTGATCATGTCGACGACGTGCGGACGACCTTCCGTCACTTTGTTGACCCGGCGCACTTTCAACCCGGCCGCTTCGATCAGCTTGGCCGTGCCGGCAGTCGCCACCACTTCGAAGCCCAAGTTGATCAGATCACGGGCCACGCCTGCAACCAGTGGCTTGTCATCATCACGCACGCTGATGAAGGCGGTGCCGCCGGTCGGCAGTACTTCGCTGGCGCCCATCTGGGCCTTGGCGAAGGCTTCGCCGAAGGTGTCGCCGACGCCCATCACTTCACCGGTGGACTTCATCTCAGGGCCCAGGATCGGGTCCACGCCAGGGAATTTGGCGAAGGGGAACACCGCCTCTTTCACGCTGTAGAAGTTCGGAATGATTTCCTTGGTGAAGTTCAGCTCCTTCAGGGTCTTACCGGCCATCACGCGGGCAGCGATCATCGCCAGGGAGACGCCGATGCACTTGGACACGAACGGTACGGTACGCGAGGCGCGCGGGTTGACTTCGATGACGTAGATGTCTTCGCCCTGCAAGGCCAATTGCACGTTCATCAGGCCGACAACGCCCAGCTCCAGGGCCATTTTCTTGACCTGTTCGCGCATTTCGTCCTGGATGTGCGCCGGCAGCGAGTACGGCGGCAGCGAGCACGCGGAGTCACCGGAGTGCACGCCGGCCTGCTCGATGTGCTGCATGATCGCGCCGATCACCACGTCGGTGCCGTCGCAGACCGCATCCACGTCCATTTCAATGGCGCAGTTGAGGAAGTGGTCCAGCAGCACCGGACTGTCGTTGGAGACTTTCACCGCGTCACGCAGGTAACGCTTGAGTTCGTCTTCCTCGTAGACGATTTCCATCGCCCGACCGCCCAGCACGTAGGACGGACGCACCACCAGCGGGTAACCGATCTTGCTGGCGGCACGAATCGCTTCGTCTTCGCTGCGCACGGTAGCGTTTGGCGGCTGGCGCAGGTTCAGGCGCTCGACCATCTGCTGGAAGCGCTCACGGTCTTCGGCACGGTCAATGGCGTCAGGGCTGGTACCGATGATCGGCACGCCGGCCGCTTCCAGGGCACGGGCGAGCTTCAACGGGGTCTGGCCGCCGTACTGGACGATCACGCCCTTGGGCTTCTCGACGCGGACGATTTCCAGCACGTCTTCCAGGGTCACCGGTTCGAAGTACAGGCGATCAGAGGTGTCGTAGTCGGTGGACACGGTTTCCGGGTTGCAGTTGACCATGATGGTCTCGTACCCGTCTTCGCGCAGTGCCAGGGCCGCGTGCACGCAGCAGTAGTCGAACTCGATACCCTGGCCGATACGGTTCGGACCGCCGCCAAGGATCATGATCTTGTCGCGACCCGATGGCGCGGCCTCGCACTCTTCTTCATAAGTCGAGTACAGGTAGGCGGTGTCGGTGGCGAACTCGGCCGCGCAGGTGTCGACGCGCTTGTAGACCGGGAACACTTCCAGCTTGTGCCGGTGGGTCCGCAGGTTCTTCTCGGTCACGCCCAGCAGCTTGGCCAGACGCATGTCGGAAAAGCCCTTGCGCTTGAGGCGGAACATCAGGTCGCGGTCGATGGCCGACAGACCCAGGGTCTTGACCTTCTCTTCTTCCTTGATCAGATCTTCGATCTGCACCAGGAACCACGGATCGATCATGTTCATGCCGAAGATATCTTCGACGCTCATGCCGGCGCGGAAGGCGTCCGCCACGTACCAGATACGCTCGGCGCCCGGCACGGTCAGCTCGCGCTTGAGCACGTTGAGGCTTTCCGGGTTGCTCAGGTCGAGCTTCTCGTCCAGGCCGCAGACGCCCACTTCCAGGCCACGCAGGGCTTTCTGCAGGGATTCCTGGAAGGTCCGGCCGATGGCCATGACTTCACCCACCGACTTCATCTGGGTGGTCAGGCGCGCGTCGGCTTTCGGGAACTTCTCGAAGGCGAAACGCGGCAGCTTGGTCACGACGTAGTCGATGGACGGTTCGAAGGACGCCGGGGTCTTGCCGCCGGTGATGTCGTTCGACAGCTCGTCCAGGGTGTAGCCCACGGCCAGCTTGGCGGCGACCTTGGCGATCGGGAAGCCGGTGGCTTTCGAGGCCAGGGCCGAGGAGCGCGAAACCCGCGGGTTCATCTCGATCACGACCATGCGGCCGGTGTTCGGGCAGATACCGAACTGAACGTTGGAACCACCGGTTTCCACGCCGATCTCGCGCAGCACCGCCAGGGAGGCGTTACGCAGGATCTGGTATTCCTTGTCGGTCAGGGTCTGTGCCGGGGCAACGGTGATCGAGTCACCGGTGTGCACGCCCATCGGGTCGAAGTTCTCGATGGAGCAGACGATGATGCAGTTGTCCTTTTTGTCGCGGACCACCTCCATCTCGTACTCTTTCCAGCCGATCAGCGATTCGTCGATCAGCAGTTCCTTGGTCGGCGACAGGTCCAGGCCACGGGCGCAGATCTCTTCGAACTCTTCACGGTTGTAGGCGATACCGCCACCGGTGCCGCCCATGGTGAAGGACGGACGGATGATACACGGGAAGCCGAGCCTCTCGAGGACCGCATTGGCCTCTTCCATGCTGTGGGCGATACCGGAACGCGGGCAGTCCAGGCCGATGGATTTCATCGCCTTGTCGAAGCGCGAACGGTCTTCTGCCTTGTCGATGGTGTCGGCATTGGCACCGATCATTTCCACGCCGAACTTCTCGAGGACGCCTTCGCGCTCCAGGTCCAGGGCGCAGTTCAGGGCAGTCTGGCCCCCCATGGTCGGCAGCAGGGCGTCCGGACGCTCCTTCTCGATGATCTTGGCCACGGTCTGCCACTTGATCGGTTCGATGTAGGTGGCATCGGCCATGGCCGGGTCGGTCATGATGGTGGCCGGGTTGGAGTTCACCAGGATGACGCGATAACCCTCTTCGCGCAGGGCCTTGCAGGCCTGGGCGCCGGAGTAGTCGAATTCGCAGGCCTGGCCGATCACGATCGGGCCGGCACCGAGAATCAGGATGCTTTTTATGTCTGTACGTTTTGGCATGGGTTTGTCACTCAAATCCGCAGGTCAGTCGGCAAGCCGTTGAACATTCCTTGAAGAGGCCGAGGGGGCCGCCGCGTCGCGGGGCCGCCCTGGGCATCCAGGCGATCAACGGCGCTTGGCCATCTCATTGATGAAGCGATCGAACAGCGGTGCAACGTCGTTCGGGCCCGGGCTGGCTTCAGGGTGACCCTGGAAGCTGAACGCACTCTTGTCGGTGCGCTCGATACCTTGCAGGGAACCGTCGAACAGCGACTTGTGGATCGCCCGGAGATTGGCCGGCAGGGTCGCTTCATCCACCGCGAAACCGTGGTTCTGGCTGGTGATCATGACAACGCCGGTATCCAGGTCCTGGACCGGGTGGTTGGCACCGTGATGGCCGTGACCCATTTTCAGGGTCTTGGCGCCAGAGGCCAGGGCCAGCAGTTGGTGACCCAGGCAGATACCGAACACCGGGATCTCGGTTTCCAGCACATCCTTGATCGCCTGGATGGCGTAGTCGCAAGGCTCAGGGTCGCCCGGGCCGTTGGACAGGAACACGCCGTCCGGTTGCAGGGCCAGGACGGCACTGGCTGGCGTCTGCGCCGGCACGACCGTCACGCGGCAACCGCGCTCGACCAGCATGCGCAGGATGTTGTGCTTGATACCGTAGTCGTAGGCCACGACATGGTAGGTCAGCTCGGAGGCTTCGATGGTCGCGTGGCTGTCGGTCTTCAAGTCCCAGACCGTCGAGCGCCACTCGTACTGCTTGGTGGTGCTGACGACTTTCGCCAGGTCCATGCCCTTCAGGCCCGGGAAACCTTGCGCAGCGGCAATCGCCGCGGCCTCGGAAATATTGTCGCCGGCCATGATGCAGCCGTTCTGCGAGCCTTTTTCCCGCAGGATGCGGGTCAGGCGCCGCGTATCGATACCGGCGATGGCCACCACGTTGTTGGCCTTCAGGTAATCGGACAGCGACAGCGTGCTGCGCCAGTTGCTCGCTACCAGCGGCAGGTCGCGAATGACCAGGCCGGCAGACCAGACACGATCGGACTCGGCGTCTTGCGGCGTGGTGCCGGTGTTGCCGATATGCGGGTAGGTCAGGGTAACGATTTGCTGGGCGTAGGAAGGATCGGTAAGGATTTCCTGATAGCCGGTCATGGCGGTGTTGAACACCACCTCACCAACGGTCTGACCGTCGGCTCCAATGGCTTCGCCGCGAAAAATGCTGCCATCAGCAAGGGCGAGTATGGCTGGCTTAGTCAAGAAGACCTCCCGTAAATAAAGCCTGAAAGGGCGATCGCAGGTTGTAAAAAAGCGGAATGACGTATGGACACGTCACCCCGCTCGTTCACTGAATTATTCTGCGCGCTTTTAGTGGACACACTAAAGCTGTAGCTTACAGAAAAAGGCTTTTTTAATCCACCGCTAATGAGCCGAAAAGGCCAGGGAATGCGACAGGGCGTCGCCAGGCGGTGTGAAACAGGCTCAACTTCACCCTTACGGGGGAACGCCGAACCTGTAGGAGCGGGGCTTGCCCGCGAAGCTTTTAGCGTTCTCACGGACGCCTTCGCGGCCGTGCGGCGATCCGACAAGCCCTGCTCCTACAGTTCAGTGGCGCATGCACATCCTGCGCCCCATCAGTGCAGCTCGAGCACATCCTGCATATCGTACAGGCCTGGCGCCTTGCCATCCAGCCACAATGCCGCGCGCACCGCCCCCTTGGCAAAGGTCATGCGGCTCGAGGCCTTGTGGGTGATCTCCAGGCGCTCGCCTTCGGCGGCGAACAGCACAGTGTGATCACCGACCACATCACCACCACGCACCGTGGCAAAACCGATGGTTTCCCGCGCGCGCGCACCGGTATGCCCCTCACGACCATACACCGCGACCTTCTCCAGGTCGCGATCCAGCGCCTTGGCGATCACCTCGCCCATGCGCAATGCCGTGCCCGAAGGCGCGTCGATCTTGTGCCGATGGTGCGCCTCGATGATCTCGATATCCGCATCATCGCCCAACACCCGCGCCGCCATATCCAGCAGCTTCAACGACAGGTTGACGCCGACACTGAAATTGGCCGCGAAGACAATCGCAATATCCTTGCCCGCATCAGCCAGCAAGGCCTTCTGCGCCGCGTCCAGGCCAGTGGTACCGATCACCATGGCCTTGCCCGCCTTGCGGCAGAACGCCAGGTTTTTCAGCATCACTTCCGGCAGCGTGAAGTCGATCAACACATCGAACTCATCCGCCACCGCCTCCAGGCCCTCGGACAACGGCACGCCGATACGCCCCAGCGAAGCCAGCTCGCCGGCATCCGCACCGACCAGCGAACTGCCTGGACGAACGATCGCCGCCGTCAGGCCGGTGAGCGGCGCGCGCTGCTGCACCGCCTCGACCAGGATCTTGCCCATGCGCCCGGCGGCGCCCATCACAGCTATACGTCGCATGCCTCGCTCCTCACAGGTCGCCGAAGAAACGCTTCATCCCTTCGAACCAACCACTGGCCTTGGGCGAATGAGAGCTATCGCCAGCCAGGGAGGAGCGGAACTCTTCCAGCAGCTCGCGCTGGCGACGACTCAGGTTCACCGGGGTCTCGACGGCCACGCGACACATCAGGTCACCCGCGCCACCGCCACGCACCGGCGCAACGCCCTTGCCGCGCAGACGGAATTGCTTGCCGGTCTGGGTACCTTCCGGAATCTTCAACTTGACGCGACCGTCCAGGGTCGGCACTTCCAGCTCGCCGCCCAGGGCTGCGTCGACAAAGCTGATCGGCACCTCACAGAACAGATGCTTGCCGTCGCGCTGGAAAATATCGTGCTCGCGGACATTGATCACCACATACAGGTCGCCGGTCGGACCACCCTGCGTACCCGCCTCGCCTTCGCCGGACAGGCGAATCCGGTCACCGGTATCGACGCCCGACGGCACTTTCACCGACAGCGTCTTGTACTCTTCGACACGCCCCTGACCGTGGCAGGAATCACACGGATCGGAAATGATCTTGCCCTGGCCATGGCACCGCGGACAGGTCTGCTGCACCGAGAAGAAGCCTTGCTGCATGCGCACCTGGCCGATACCGCCACAGGTCGGACAGGTGATCGGCGCGGAGCCCTTCTTGGCCCCGGAGCCGTCGCACGGCTTGCAGTTGACCAGCGTCGGCACGCGGATATTGACGGTGGTACCGCGCACCGCCTCTTCCAGGTTCAGTTCCAGGGTGTAGCGCAAGTCACTGCCGCGCTGCGCACCACCACGGGAGCCGCCGCGACCGCCACCGAAGAAATCGCTGAACACATCGCCGAAGATATCGGAGAAATTCTGCCCGCCGAAGCCGGCACCGCCGCCGCCCATGCTCGGATCGACACCGGCATGGCCGTACTGGTCGTAGGCCGCGCGCTTGCTGGAGTCGGACAGCACTTCGTAAGCTTCGTTGGCTTCCTTGAACAACTCTTCCGATGCCTTGTCATCCGGATTACGGTCCGGGTGATGCTTCATCGCGAGACGGCGGTAAGCTTTCTTCAGGTCCGACTCGCTGGAGCCACGCTCGACCCCCAATATCTCGTAATAGTCACGCTTTGCCATGATTCTTTGCACTCTTGAGGATGTTCGGGACAACCGACTGGAACAGTCCCGCCCCTACCACCAGCACCCGACCGTTGTCGCATGCTGTAAAAATTCGTCTATTCCAGACACGCCAACGCGGGAGCAAGCTCCCGCGCGGCGACATCCTACCAGTCACCGCTCAAGCGCAGTCAACCGGCCAACCTACAAGTGGATTACTTGTGGTCTTTGACTTCTTCGAACTCAGCGTCGACGACGTCATCCTTGTGGGCTTCTTCCTGGGCCGGCTGCGCACCGGCTTCAGGCTTGGCACCCTGTTCGGCGTACATCTTCTGGGCCACTGGCGCGGAGACCTTGGACAGCTCCTCGACCTTGGCTTCGATAGCGGCCTTGTCGTCGCCTTTGACAGCGGCTTCCAGGGCAACCAAGGCGGCCTCGATCGCGGTTTTCTCTTCGGCGGTGACCTTGTCACCCGCGTCAGCGATCATCTTGCGCGTCGAGTGCACCAGGGCATCGCCCTGGTTACGGGCACTGGCCAGCTCTTCGAACTTGCGGTCTTCCTCGGCATTGAGCTCGGCGTCGCGAACCATCTGCTGGATTTCTTCATCCGACAGGCCGGAGTTGGCCTTGATGGTGATCTTCTGCTCCTTGCCGGTGGCCTTGTCCTTCGCACCAACGTGCAGGATGCCGTTGGCGTCGATGTCGAAGGTCACTTCGATCTGTGGCACGCCACGTGGTGCTGGCGGAATCTCGGCCAGGTCGAACTTGCCCAGGGACTTGTTCTGCGCGGCTTGCTTGCGCTCACCCTGCAGGACGTGAATGGTCACGGCGCCCTGGTTGTCGTCGGCAGTCGAGAACACTTGCGACTTCTTGGTCGGAATCGTGGTGTTTTTCTCGATCAGCGCGGTCATCACGCCACCCATGGTTTCAATACCCAGGGTCAGCGGGCTGACGTCGAGCAGCAGGACGTCCTTCACATCACCGGCCAGGACGGCGCCCTGGATAGCGGCACCCATGGCAACGGCTTCGTCCGGGTTGACGTCTTTACGTGCTTCCTTGCCGAAGAAATCGGTCACCAGCTTCTGTACCAGCGGCATACGGGTCTGGCCGCCGACCAGGATCACGTCGTTGATCGAACCGACGTCGATACCGGCGTCTTTCAGCGCGATGCGGCAAGGCTCGATGGTGCGCTGCACCAGGTCTTCCACCAGGGCTTCCAGCTTGGCGCGGGAAATCTTCACGTTCAGGTGCTTTGGACCGGTGGCATCCGCAGTGATGTACGGCAGGTTGACGTCGGTCGACTGAGCCGAAGACAGCTCGATCTTGGCTTTTTCAGCGGCTTCTTTCAGGCGCTGCATGGCCAGCGGGTCACCCTTGAGGTTCATGCCGCTTTCTTTCTTGAATTCGTCGACGAGGTAGTCGATCAGACGAATGTCAAAGTCTTCACCGCCGAGGAAGGTGTCACCGTTGGTGGCCAACACCTCGAACTGGTGCTCGCCATCGACTTCGGCGATTTCGATCACGGACACGTCGAAGGTACCGCCACCCAGGTCATAAACGATGACGGTGTGGTCGCCCTTGGCCTTGTCCATACCGTAGGCCAGCGCGGCCGCGGTCGGTTCGTTGATGATCCGCTTGACGTCCAGGCCGGCGATACGACCGGCGTCCTTGGTGGCCTGACGCTGGCTGTCGTTGAAGTAGGCCGGAACAGTGATGACCGCTTCAGTCACCGGCTCGCCGAGGTAGTCTTCGGCGGTTTTCTTCATTTTCTTGAGGATTTCAGCCGAGATCTGTGGCGGCGCCATTTTCTGGCCGTTCACTTCGACCCAGGCATCGCCGTTGTCAGCCTTGGCGATTTTGTAAGGGACCATCTTGATGTCTTTCTGCACGACTTCTTCGTCGAACTTGCGACCGATCAGACGCTTCACCGCGTACAGGGTGTTATGCGGATTGGTCACCGCCTGGCGCTTGGCCGACTGGCCGACCAGGATTTCGCCATCGTTGGCGTAGGCAATAATCGACGGCGTGGTGCGAGCACCCTCGGCGTTTTCGATGACTTTGGCCTTGCCGTTTTCAAGAATGGAGACGCAGGAGTTGGTGGTCCCCAGGTCGATACCGATAATTTTGCCCATTTCACTCTCCCGAAACTTTGATTTTTTTTACCGCAGCGGTTATGGCCAACTGCGGTAGCACTTAAACGCTTGACATGTAGATGGGGGCCTTGCGGCCGATTTCAAGCCTGCTCGTCGATCGTCGGCGAAACCGGCGCGACCGCCTTGCTGACCACCACCATCGCCGGACGCAGCAGGCGACCGTGGAGCTGATAGCCCTTCTGGAACACTTTCAGCACGCTGTTGGGCTCGACATCGGCGCTTTCCTGCATGGCCATGGCCTGGTGCAGGGCGGCGTTGAAGGGTTCGCCGTGCGGGTCGATGGCTTCCAGTTGATAACGCTTGAGGGTGTCCTGGAACATCTTCAGGGTCAGCTCGATACCTTCGCGCATCGGTCGGATGTTTTCATCGTCCGGGTTGGACAGGTCCAGGCCACGCTCCAGGCTGTCGATGATCGGCAGCAGGTCGCCGGAGAACTTCTCCAGGGCGAATTTGTGGGCTTTTTCCACATCCTGTTCGGCACGCCGGCGGATATTCTGCAGGTCGGCTGCGACACGCAACCCTTGATCCTGTGCCGCTGCCAGTTGCTCCTCGAGCACCTGGACGCGGGTTGCCAGATCGTCGCCCTGAGCCTGTGCAGCCGAGCCGGCTTCCTGATTTTGCGAATCCAGAGTCTGTTCGTCAGCCATAAAAAAACCTCCTTTCAATATCGTCCGCGAGCTCGACCCGCGCTTCTGCCCCGATATATGGGGTCGCAATTTCCTGGTTCAAGGGCCGGCAGCGCGGCAATCACCTGCCGGCATGTCCAGGCCAGATTACCGATCGCACTAAGAAAGCCCGACATTCAAGCCAATCGAACTAAGGGCAAGCATTGTCAGCGCAAATCAAAACACTGTATAAATAACCAGACCTAAAGCCTGGGAGCGGCCTTCATGCTGGTGCACCTGTCCGTACATAACTACGCAATCGTCGAACATCTCGATCTGGAACTGGATCGCGGGATGAGCGTAATCACTGGCGAAACCGGCGCCGGCAAGTCGATCATGCTCGACGCACTCGGGCTGACCCTGGGTGATCGCGCCGACAGCGGCGTGGTTCGCCCAGGCGCGGACAAGGCCGATATCCTCGCCACCTTCGACCTCGAAGACATTCCCGAAGCCCGGGCCTGGCTGGCCGAGCGCGACCTCGACAACGAAGGTCCGTGCATCCTGCGCCGGGTCATTACCGCCGAAGGTCGCTCGCGCGGCTATATCAACGGCTCGCCCTGCCCCCAGGGCGACCTCAAGGCCCTCGGCGAACTGCTGATCGACATCCACAGCCAGCACGAACACCAGTCCCTGCTGAAAACCGACAC
This sequence comes from Pseudomonas sp. MWU13-2105, assembly GCF_023242315.1. Taxonomy (GTDB): domain Bacteria; phylum Pseudomonadota; class Gammaproteobacteria; order Pseudomonadales; family Pseudomonadaceae; genus Aquipseudomonas. The sequence goes on along the minus strand of NZ_JALLIY010000004.1, from coordinate 320,525 downwards.
CCACCGCCGCCTGCTCGACGAATACGCCGGTGCCACCGACCTCGCCCGCCAGGTCCAGCTCGCGGCCCAGCGCTGGCGCCAGACCCGCCAGGAACTGGAGCGCCTCTCCAACTCCGGCGACGAACAGCGCGCCCGCCACCAACTGCTCAGTTACCAGCTCGAAGAGCTGGAGAACCTTGGCCTGGGGGAAAACGAGCTGGGCGACCTGGAGCAGGAACACAAGAACCTGACCAATGCCGAGACCCTGCTCGGCATTTGCCGCCAGGTGGTGGAGCAGTGCAGCGAAAGCGATTCGGGCAATGTGCTCAACGCCCTGACCGCCAGCCTCAATCGCCTGTCCAGCGTCAACAACGGTTCCGGCGCCCTGGGCGAAGCCACCAACCTGCTGGCCAGCGCACAGATCCAGGTCGAGGAAGCCGTCGGCGAACTGAACCGCTTCCTCGACCACTTCGATGCCGACCCGGCGCGCCTGCAACAGCTCGAGGAGCGTCTGGACGCCATCTACACCCTGGCGCGCAAGCACCGCATCCAACCGACGGAAGTGGCAACCCTCCAGCAAAAGTTGCTGGATGAAATCGAAACCCTCAATGCCAACGACGAAGCCATCGAGCGCCTCACCGAGGAGCTCGCGGCCTATGCTCGACATTATCAGGAACGGGCCCGGGAACTTAGTGATCTACGTCATCAAGCGGCAACCGGCCTCGCCAACGCCGTGGAACAGGAAATCCAGCGCCTGGGCATGCCCGGCGGGCGTTTCAGCATCGAACTGCATGCCAACGCCAGCAACGAACTGCTGCCTTATGGCCTTGAACAAGTCGAACTACTGGTCAGCGCCAACCCTGGTCAACCGCTCAAGGCACTGGCAAAGGTCGCTTCCGGTGGCGAACTGTCACGGATCAGCCTGGCGATCCAGGTCATCACCGCGCAGACCTCACGTATCCCGACCCTGGTGTTCGATGAAGTGGATGTGGGCATCGGCGGCCCTACCGCCGAGATCGTCGGCCAACTGCTGCGCCGCCTCGGCGAACGCGGACAGGTGCTGACGGTCACGCACTTGCCGCAAGTGGCGGCGCAAGGGCACCATCATCTATTCGTGCACAAGATGCGCGGTAGCGATGCCACCCGTACGGCGGTGTCGAAGCTGAGCAAGACCGAACGGATCGAAGAAGTCGCGCGCATGCTGGGGGGCATTGACCTGACCAAGGAATCCCTGGCTCACGCGAAGAAAATGGTGATTACGGCCAAAGCCTGAGTCCGGATATCGGCCTCAGGAAAAATCCGGCAACAAAAAACACAAAGGCGACCCCAGGGTCGCCTTTGATCGCTTCGCGAACCGGTATTCGCGACAGACTTACGGTTTCTTCTTGCGCACGTACAACACCAGATTGTGATCTACCAGCTCGAAACCGTGCTCTTCGGCGATTGCCTTCTGCAGCTTCTCGATTTCCGGACTGGTGAATTCGATCACCTCGCTGGTATCCACGTTGACCATATGATCGTGATGCCCGCCGTCCGCCAGTTCGAATACCGCGTGGCCGCCATCGAAATTGTGGCGAACCACCAACCCGGCCGCTTCGAACTGGGTCAGTACACGGTAGACCGTTGCCAGGCCTACATCCTCGCCCGCTTCCATCAGCGCCTTGTAGACATCCTCGGCGCTCATGTGACGCTGCTCGGCGGAATCAAGCATTTGCAGAATCTTGACCCGTGGCAGAGTCACTTTTAAGCCGGCTTTACGTAGTTCGCTATTTTCAACCATGGTCAGCTTTCTCGCGATGCTGCTTCGCAGCTTCTCTTAATACGGGTATGATCGGGGTTTACGTTGTCCCAGCCAAGATAGTGGAAGTCGCCCACCGATGCAAAACACCAAGCTGTTGCTAACCAGTTTTACCTTAGTGGGACTGCTCGCACTCGCCGGTTGTTCATTCCCCGGGGTTTACAAAATCGACATCCAACAGGGCAATGTCGTCACGCAGGACATGATAGACCAGTTGCGCCCGGGAATGACCCGCAAGCAAGTAAGGTTTATCATGGGTAACCCGCTGCTGACCGACACATTCCACGCCAATCGCTGGGATTACCTGTATAGCCTGCAGCCTGGTGGCGGCGAACGCCAACAGGAACGCGTCAGCCTGATATTCAATGCCAATGATCAACTCGCCAGTCTGTCCGGCGACTTCAAACCCGGCGTAAGCCGCGATGAAGCGATCCTGGGCAAAGACGGCACACAAGTGAACGCTCCGGCGCAGAATGCCGAGAAGCCGAAACCCGAGAAGCCGGTCAAACCGGGTTCGCTGCTGGACCAGATCCAGAAAGATGTCGACGGCGTGAAAGCCGTACCGGTTCCGACGCCGCAACCGCTGGACACCACGCCGCAGTAAAACGGCGACAGAAAAAAGCCCGGCATGTCCGGGCTTTTTTGTGCCTGCTGAAAAACACCCTCTGGACCTGAGACTCAACCCTGTAGGAACCGGCTTGCCGGCTCCTACACAGATCCTGCGCAAGACAACAGCTACAGATTTTGCGCCTTGGCCTTGGCCGCTTTTTCCGCACGCAGGCGCCGGACCTCCTTCGGGTCCGCCAGCAAGGGACGATAGATCTCGATACGATCGCCCTCTGCCACCGCGCGGGTATCGGCAATCGCCTTGCCGAAAATCCCCAGCGGACAGTCCACTACATCCAACCCGGGAAATTGCCCGGCAATCCCCGACAGCCCCACCGCCGCGCGCAAGGTCGTTCCCGCCGGCACGGCAACCGCCCGCAGGCACTGACGCCCGACATCGGCGTAGACCACCTCTATCGCCACCAATGGCTCAGACATGGAGCTGCTTGGCGCGCTGGCAGAACGCATCCACCAGGGTATTGGCCGCCTGATTGAACAACGGCCCCAGGGTCGCCCGCACGATCGGCCCGGCGTAATCGAAGGTCAGGTCCAGGCTGATCTTGCAGGCCTTCTCCCCCAGGGCCTTGAACACCCAGACACCGTGCAATTGATTGAACGGTCCTTCTTCCAGGTTCATTTCAATCGACTGCCCTGACACCAGGGTATTGCGGGTCACGAAATTCTGGCTCAGGCCGCCTTTGGCGATTGCCAGCGTGGCGCGCATATGCACCTCCGAGCTCTCCAGCACCTGGGCCGACGCGCACCACGGGAGGAACTCCGGGTAACGCGCGACGTCGTTCACCAGGTCATAAAGCGCCTGCGCCGGGTAGGGCAGCAAGGCCGAACGTTGAATATGGGTCGTCATGTCAGCGTTGATTCCACGGCTGGGCAGCAAACAAAAGTGCGCGCATTGTCCGGGATTCATCCTACGCGCTCAAGCACGCAGCTTCACCGTAGCCGAGTGACGCGCAACTGCCTATAATGCCGCCCCTATGGCTAAACAGAAGAAACACCCCACAGGGACCATCGCGCAAAATAAAAAGGCGCGCCACGATTACTTCGTCGAACAACGGTTCGAGGCTGGTCTGGTCCTGGCCGGCTGGGAAGTAAAGAGTCTACGTGCAGGCAAGGCACAACTGGTCGACAGTTATGTACTGCTCAAGAACGGTGAAGCCTGGCTGTTCGGCAGCCACTTCACGCCGTTGACGACCGCCAGCACCCACGTGATTGCCGACCCGACACGCACGCGCAAGCTGCTGCTCAACCAGCGCGAGCTGGAAAAGATCCACGCGGCCGTGCAGCAGAAGGGCCATGCCTGTGTCTGCCTGTCGCTGTATTGGAGCAAGCACCTGGTCAAGTGCGAGATCGCCCTGGGCAAGGGCAAGAAGGAATACGACAAGCGCGATACCGAGCGCGAGCGCGATGCCAACCGGGACTTGCAGCGCGCCGTGCGCAACAAGGGCAAGGAAGACTGAGTGCGGCGAGGGAGGCTTGCCTCAATGCCTGTCAGTTAAGAGCAATCTTAAGTCTGGCCGATATTTGTGGCGAGCGGGCTTGCCCGCGCTCGGCTGCGAAGCAGTCGTAAAACCGGTGATTGCGTTCTGCCTGACACAATGAAGTCGCTGATTTCAGGGCCGCTTCGCAGCCCAGCGCGGGCAAGCCCGCTCGCCACATGACCCGACCGCCTTCTAGATCCCCTTGCGCCGTTCCGCCCGCGCCACCCGCTGCACTTCCTGGCGCACTTCCTCCAGCACCTCCTGCACATACAGAATGTGCCGGCTGGACACTTCGCGCGCGTCGTCGGCACGCCCTTCGATAATCGCCAGGTACAGCTCGCGGTGCTGGCTGATCAGCATGTCCCGGGTTTCGCTGCGCTGCTTGTACATCCCGCCAATATTGGTCAGCACATTGCGTTTGAGCAGATCGAACAAGCCGCGGATGGTGTGCAGCAACACCGCGTTATGACTCGCCTCGGCAATCGCCAGGTGAAAACTCGCATCCGCCGCGCCCTCCTCCGCCCGCCCCACTTCGCCCGCCCGCCCATAACAGCTCTGCAACTGCTCAAAGGCCAGGCGCAGGCGCTCGCGATCCACGTCGGTCGCCCGCAGCGCCGCGTAATACGCGCAGGACGCCTCCAGCGTATGGCGAAACTCCAACAGATCGCGCTGGGCTTCCGGATTGCTCTCCAGCAGATGCAGCAACGGATCGCTGAAGGTCGAACCCAGCGACTCCACCACGTAATTGCCGCCGCCCTGGCGACTGACCAGCAGCCCCTTGGCCACCAGTTTCTGGATCGCCTCGCGCAGCGACGGCCGTGAGACGCCGAACTGTTCGGCCAGTGCGCGCTCGGCCGGCAGCCGCTCACCAGCCTTGAGCGTGCCCTCAAGGATCATCTCCTCAAGCCGCTGGACAATATCGTCAGACAAACGGCGCTGACGAACCTGATCAAACCCCATCACTCACTCCTCACGACCCCGAACCCTTGCCGGGGTTGTCTATTCTGGCTTATCGAGACGCCGCCAGCACCTGCCAGGCACGACATAAATCACCCGCCCAGCCCTCCCGCCGAAGACATTTAGACGAAAGTTTCAGGGCGGCAAATTGACACATCACTCACAACGCTTTTAACCTAGCGTCCGGCGATTGTAAATTGGTATTACCAATTATCCAAATCCCCATCAGTGCCTGACCAACAACAATTAGGGGCCACCCCACTATGCAAACCTGGCAACAGCTCTACAGCCCTCTCGGCAGCCTCGGCCTGTCCGCTCTCACGGCCGTGATTCCCATCGTGTTCTTCTTCCTGGCCCTGGCGGTGTTTCGCCTCAAGGGTCATGTGGCGGGCAGCATCACCCTTGTGTTGTCGATCCTGGTGGCGATCTTCGCCTTCAAGATGCCGGCCGACATGGCGCTCGCCGCCGCCGGCTACGGCTTCGCCTATGGCTTGTGGCCCATCGCCTGGATCATCGTGGCGGCGGTGTTCCTCTACAAACTGACGGTCAAGAGCGGCCAGTTCGAAATCATCCGCAGCTCGGTGCTGTCGATTACCGACGACCAGCGCCTGCAAGTGCTGCTGATCGGCTTCTGCTTCGGCGCCTTCCTCGAAGGGGCCGCCGGCTTCGGCGCCCCGGTTGCGATCACCGCCGCCCTGCTGGTGGGCCTGGGCTTCAATCCGCTCTACGCCGCCGGCCTGTGCCTGATCGCCAACACCGCGCCGGTAGCCTTCGGCGCCCTGGGCATCCCGATCATCGTCGCGGGCCAGGTCACCGGCCTCGACGCGTTCAAGATCGGCGCCATGGCCGGTCGCCAACTGCCACTGCTGTCGCTGTTCGTACCGTTCTGGCTGGTGTTCATGATGGACGGCCTGCGCGGTGTGCGGGAAACCTGGCCGGCCGCCCTGGTGGCCGGCCTGAGCTTTGCCGTGACCCAGTTCTTCACCTCGAACTTCATCGGCCCGGAACTGCCGGACATCACCTCGGCGCTGGTCAGCCTGGTCTCACTGACCCTGTTCCTGAAAGTCTGGCAACCCAAGCGTACCGCCGGCGTACAGATCGCCGGCGCCGCCGCGGGCGTGGTCAGCACCGCCAGCGCCGGCGGTTTCGGCCAACCGCGCAGCAGCCTTGCCTCGCCCTACAGCCTGGGCCAGATCTTCAAGGCCTGGTCGCCGTTCCTGATCCTCACCGTACTGGTGACGATCTGGACCCTGAAGTCGTTCAAGGCACTGTTCGCCACTGGCGGCGCGATGTACGGCACGGTGTTCAACTTCGCCATCCCGCACCTGGACCAGTTGGTGATCAAGAGCGCGCCGATCGTCGCGGCACCTACCGCGATTCCCGCCGTCTTCAAGCTCGACCCGATCGCGGCCACCGGCACGGCGATTTTCTTCTCCGCCCTGGTGTCGATGCTGATCCTGAAGATCAATATCAAAACTGGCCTGACCACTTTGCGCGAGACTTTCTTCGAGCTGCGCTGGCCGATCCTGTCCATCGGCATGGTGCTGGCCTTCGCCTTCGTCACCAACTACTCGGGCATGTCCTCGACCATGGCCCTGGTATTGGCCGCGACCGGAACCGCATTCCCGTTCTTCTCGCCGTTCCTCGGTTGGCTGGGGGTGTTCCTCACCGGCTCCGATACCTCGTCCAACGCCCTGTTCAGCTCGTTGCAAGCGACCACGGCGCACCAGATCGGCGTCAACGACATCCTGCTGGTGGCGGCCAATACCAGCGGCGGCGTCACCGGCAAGATGATCTCCCCACAATCGATCGCCGTGGCCTGCGCGGCCACCGGGCTGGTGGGCAAGGAGTCGGATCTGTTCCGCTTCACCCTCAAGCACAGCCTGTTCTTCGCCACGATTGTCGGCCTGATCACCCTGGCCCAGGCCTATATCTTTACCGGCATGCTGGTGCACTAAAGTGACAAGGGCCGGGGGCTGTCGACGCCCCCGGCAACCGCTCCCTTTCAACCAACGCTGCGAGCCCCCATGATTATTTCCGCCTCTACCGATTACCGCGCAGCCGCCCAACGCAAGCTGCCGCCGTTCCTGTTCCACTATGCCGACGGCGGCGCCTACGCCGAGCACACCCTGCGGCATAACGTCGAGGACCTGGCGAACATCGCCCTGCGTCAGCGCGTCCTGAAGAACATGTCCGAGCTGAGCCTGGAAACCCGCCTGTTCAATGAGACCTTGAGCATGCCGGTGGCCCTCGCCCCGGTCGGCCTGACCGGCATGTATGCCCGGCGCGGCGAGGTCCAGGCGGCTCGCGCGGCGGCGGCCAAGGGCATTCCCTTTACGATGTCGACCGTGTCGGTCTGTCCGATCGAGGAAGTCGCCCCCGCCATCGACCGGCCCATGTGGTTCCAGCTTTACGTGCTCAAGGACCGTGGCTTCATGCGCAACGCCCTGGAGCGCGCCAAGGCCGCGGGGGTCACCACCCTGGTCTTTACCGTGGACATGCCGGTGCCGGGCGCCCGCTACCGGGATGCGCACTCCGGGATGAGCGGCCCGAACGCGCCGCTGCGGCGTGTCTGGCAAGCCATGACTCACCCGCAGTGGGCCTGGGACGTGGGCCTGATGGGCAAGCCTCACGACCTCGGCAATATCTCGAAGTATCGCGGCAACCCGACCGGCCTGGGCGACTACATCGGCTGGCTGGGCAACAACTTCGACCCGTCGATTTCCTGGAAGGACCTGGAGTGGATCCGCGAGTTCTGGGAAGGGCCGATGGTCATCAAGGGTATTCTCGATCCGCAGGACGCCCGGGACGCGGTGAAGTTCGGTGCCGACGGCATCGTGGTTTCCAACCACGGCGGTCGCCAGCTCGACGGCGTGCTGTCCAGCGCCCGCGCGCTGCCGGCCATCGCCGATGCGGTGAAAGGCGACCTGAAGATCCTCGCCGACTCCGGCATCCGCAGCGGCCTGGACGTGGTGCGCATGATCGCCCTGGGCGCGGACACCGTGCTGATCGGCCGCGCGTTCCTCTACGCCCTCGCCGTCGCCGGCGAAGCGGGGGTGAAGAACCTGCTGGACCTGTTCGAGAAGGAAATGCGCGTGGCCATGGTGCTCACCGGCGCCAAGTCCATCAGCGAGATCAACCGTGATTCGCTGGTTCGTGAGCTGGGCGCCTGAACATCGCGCCCGGACGAATCACCGCCTGATTGAATGGGGCACGTCGCGCACCAGACGCCGCGCCCCCGTGAGGAGTTTGCATGAGCCTGCCCCAATCGTTCCTCCACGCGGTCGAACGCCTGATCCCCGGCGAGCGCCGTTTCGATGACCCGCTCTCGACCCTGGCCTTCGGCACCGACGCCAGCTTCTACCGGCTGATCCCCAAGCTGGTGATCCGCGTCGAGTCCGAAGACGAGGTCGTTGCCCTGCTCAAACTGGCGAGCCGCGACCAGGTCGCGGTGACCTTCCGCGCCGCCGGCACCAGCCTCTCGGGCCAGGCCATCAGTGACTCGGTACTGATCGTACTCGGCGACCAGTGGAACGCTCGGGAGATTCGCCAACAGGGCGCGCAGATCCGTCTGCAACCTGGCGTTATCGGCGCCCAGGCCAATGCCTGGCTGGCCCCGTTCGGGCGCAAGATCGGCCCGGACCCGGCCTCGATCAACGCCTGCAAGATCGGCGGCATCGTCGCCAACAATGCCAGCGGCATGTGCTGCGGCACCGCGCAGAACACCTACCACACCCTGGCCGGGATGCGCCTGATCCTGGCCGACGGCAGCCGCCTGGACACCGAGGATGCGACCAGTGTCGCGGCCTTTCGCCAGAGCCATGGCCCGCTGCTCCATCAACTTTCCGTGTTAGCCCGGGAAACCCGCGCCAACACCGAACTGGCGGCCAAGATCCGGCACAAATACCGGCTGAAAAACACCACTGGCCTGTCCCTCAACGCCCTGGTGGACTTCGATGAACCGCTGGAGATTCTCAGCCATCTGCTGGTGGGCTCCGAAGGCACCCTCGGGTTTATCAGCGCGGTGACCTACGACACGGTGATCGACCACCCGAACAAGGCCTCGGCGCTGATTGTCTTCCCCGATGTGGAGACCTGCTGCACCGCCGTGACCGTATTGAAAAGCCAGCCGGTGTCCGCCGTCGAACTGCTCGATCGCCGCAGCCTGCGCTCGGTGCAGGACAAGCCGGGCATGCCGGCGTTCGTCCGTGAACTGTCCGACGGCGCCTGCGCCCTGCTGATCGAGTCCCGCGCGGCCTCCTCGTCGCTGTTGCAGGAGCAATTGCTGAAGATCATGGAATCGCTGGCGTCGTTCCCGGTGGAAAAGCAGGTCGACTTTACCGAAGACCCGAGCGAAAACGCCCGGCTCTGGGCGATCCGCAAGGATACCTTCCCCGCCGTCGGTGCCGTGCGCAAGACCGGCACCACGGTGATCATCGAAGACGTGACCTTTCCGGTCGAACAGCTGGCCATCGGCGTCAACCGCCTGATCGCGCTGTTCGACAAGCACCACTACGACGAAGCGATCCTGTTCGGCCATGCCCTGGAGGGCAACCTGCACTTCGTCTTCACCCAGGGTTTCAACAGCGCCGCCGAAGTGTCCCGCTACCAGGCATTCATGGATGACGTCGCGCATCTGGTGGCTGTCGAATTCGGCGGTTCGCTCAAGGCCGAGCACGGCACCGGGCGCAACATGGCGCCGTTTGTCGAACTGGAATGGGGCCAGGACGCCTACCATTTGATGTGGGCGATCAAGCGCCTGCTCGACCCCCAGGGCATTCTCAACCCGGACGTGGTGCTCAGCGACGACCCGCAGATACACCTCAAGCACCTCAAGCCATTGCCGGCCGCCGACGAAATCTTAGACAAGTGCATCGAGTGCGGCTTCTGCGAACCGGTCTGCCCGTCGAAGGGGCTGACCTTGAGCCCGCGCCAGCGGATCGTGATCTGGCGCGATATCCAGGCAAAAAAACGCGCCGGGGTCGACACCACGGAACTGGAAGCGGCCTATCAGTACCAGGGCATCGACACCTGCGCCGCGACCGGATTGTGTGCACAACGTTGCCCGGTGGGGATCAATACCGGTGAGCTGGTGAAAAAGCTGCGCGGTGAGCACGCCATACACGGGAAGGCCGCCGACTGGCTCGGCACGCATTTCGCCACGGTACTGCAAGGCGCACGCTTTACCCTGCATGTCGCCAATGGCGCGCGCATGCTGCTCGGGGCGCCGCGCCTGGCGAAACTGTCGTCGAGCCTGACGCGCCTGTCCAAGGGCCGCGTGCCGCAATGGACCAGCGCCATGCCGCAGCCGGAACGGGCGGTGCGCTTCAGTCCGACGCTCAGCGACGAGCGACCACGGGTGGTCTACCTCGCTGCCTGTGTTTCACGGGTGATGGGCCCGGCGGCGGGCGACAAGGAGCAGATGTCGCTGCTGGACAAGACCCGGGGCCTGCTGGAAAAAGCCGGTTACCAGGTGGTGTTCCCGGACAACACCGACCAGCTTTGCTGCGGCCAACCGTTCGCCTCCAAGGGTTATGCCGAGCAGGCCGAACACAAGCGCCAGGAACTGATCGGCGCGCTGCTGCACGCCAGCCGTGGCGGCCTCGACCCGATCTACTGCGACACCAGCCCGTGCACCTTGCGCCTGGTGCAGGACCTCGGCGATACCCGTCTCGACCTCTACGACCCGGTGCGCTTCATTCGTACGCACCTGCTGGAACGACTGGAATTCACGCCGCAGGACGCGCCGATTGCGGTGCACGTGACCTGCAGCACCCAGCACCTCGGCGAGAGCCAGGCGCTGATCGACCTGGCGCGGCGTTGCAGCCATAACGTGGTGATTCCGGAAGGCATCCACTGCTGCGGTTTTGCCGGCGACAAGGGTTTTACCACCCCGGAACTGAATGCCCACTCGCTACGGACCCTGAAGGACGCCGTGCAGTATTGCGAAGAGGGCATCTCCACCAGTCGCACCTGCGAGATCGGCTTGAGCCAGCATGGCGGGATCGACTACCACGGGCTGGTGTACCTGGTGGATCGGGTGACCCGGGCCAAGTCGGCGCACGGATAAAATAGAACCTTGGCCAGCGGCGGTAGTCCATAGAACGAGTCCCGCGAGCGCGGGACTCGCCCTACTCGACAGTCCGCTCTGATCAGCAATGAAATCGGGTCACTCAGTTCAAGGAGATACACATGAAGCGTTCCGTGCTGCTGGGCCTGTTTGTCAGCACCTGCGTCCTCGCCGCCCCGGCGTTTGCCTCGGCCGAGAAGGACCTTTGCGCGATGAACCTGCAGAGCCTCAACAGTGCCAAGACCCAGCTGGATTCCAACCAGCAGGCCAACCTCGAGACCAGCATCCAGCAGGCCAAGGCCGCCGCGGATAGAAACACCAACGACAGCGCCCGGGAGTGCGTCGCCATCACCGAGCGGGCGCTCCAGGAAATCCGCAACAGCCCCAAAGCCGGCCAGTAAAGCTGGTCAGTATCGGGATGGCCTTGCGAGCCAGATTGGCGTACACTGTGCATGCCTGCTGGTTACGTACAGCAGGCACGGGGCCGTTTAGGATTCGACGCCGGTCGCGAAACTCTAGGTGCATGCCGAGTTGGTAACAGAACTCGTAAATCCACTGTTGCAACTACTTATAGTTGCCAATGACGACCATTACGGGGAACAAGCTCTCGCTGCGTAAGCGGCGCTAGCCTTCCTCCTGGCTACTTCGGTGCCAGCAATCATCAGGGGATGTCTGTAAACCCAAAATGATTGTCATATAGAACAGAATCGCCGTGCAGTACGTTGTGGACGAAGCGGCTAAAACTTACACAACTCGCCCAAAGCACCCTGCCCGTCGGGTCGCTGCGGGTTAACTTAATAGACACGGCTACGCATGTAGTACCGACAGCGGAGTACTGGCGGACGGGGGTTCAAATCCCCCCGGCTCCACCACTTCAACATCTAAAGACGTCCACGGACGTCTTTTTTTGTGTCTGAAATCCAGTGAAATCAAGGGATTCCAGCGCTTCTGGGGCCCAACGAGGTTTTTGGAGTTCCAGACAGTTTGGTATCCCAGGTGGTATCCCGGGCTACCCGATGCTATTTTTAGGATACCAAAACGGTGCCCGAGGTAGCTCCCATGCCTACTCAAGCAAGCCGTCTCTCCGATCGCCAGCTCAAGGCGGTCAAGGCAACTGGTAAAGACTTCGTCCTTAGTGACGGCGACGGCCTACAGCTTCGAGTACGCGCCAGCGGCTCGATGATGTGGAATTTCAATTACCGCGAACCGTTGACCAGAAGCCGAATCAATATGGCACTCGGTCCATACCCCGACCTCTCGTTAGCCAACGCCCGGAAGAAAGCCGCAGAAGCGCGTGAGTTGCTCGCTCTGGGCATTGATCCCAAAGCTCAACGCGATGAGGTAAGGCAAGCCAAACTCGCTGAGACCGAGCACACCTTCGAGAAGGTGGCCACCGCCTGGTTCGAGCTAAAGAAGGACTCCGTGACGCCTGCATATGCCGAAGACATTTGGCGCTCGCTAACGCTGCATGTTTTTCCCGACTTGAAAACAACGCCTCTCTCGCAGATCAGCGCCCCGATGGCCATCAAGCTCCTTCGCCCCATCGAAGCCAAAGGCAGTCTCGAGACAGTGAAGCGACTGAGCCAACGGCTCAACGAGATCATGACCTACGGGGTAAACTCCGGGCTGATTTTCTCTAACCCCCTCAGTGGTATTCGAGCGGTATTCAAGAAGCCCAAGAAAGAGAACATGGCCGCGCTGCGACCAGAAGAGCTTTCCGAGCTCATGATCGAAATCGCGAATGCCAGCATCAAGCGGACGACCCGTTGCCTGATCGAATGGCAGCTGCACACCATGACCCGCCCTGCCGAAGCGGCGACCACCCGATGGGCAGACATCGACTTCGACAAGCGCATCTGGACCATCCCGCCGGAGCGCATGAAAAAACGTCGGCCGCTGACCGACCAGGCACTCGCGTTACTGGAGGCGCTCAAGCCCCACAGTGGTCACAGGGAATACGTGTTCCCGGCAGATAGAAATCCGCGCACCCACGCCAATAGCCAGACCGCCAACATGGCGTTGAAACGCATGGGCTTCCAGGACCGCCTGGTCAGCCATGGTATGCGCTCCATGGCCAGCACCATCCTAAACGAGCATGGGTGGGATCCGGAGCTGATCGAAGTCGCGCTGGCGCATGTCGACAAGGACGAAGTCCGAAGCGCTTACAACCGAGCTGACTACATCGAACGCCGGCGTCCGATGATGGTTTGGTGGAGTGAGCACATCCAGAAAGCGGCCACTGGCAACCTGTCGGCATCTGCGATAAATCAAACCAGGGACCACAACGTCGTGCCGATACGGTGAGCGCTCACCGGACGCCGCTGGTAACCGAGGATGACTCCCCAGATGGAGTGATGGTTGATTTGGCGACAGCGGCGACACCGGCGACAACCCGTGTAATACCTGGTCTGCAGCATGGCGACAGAAGTGGCGACTGTCGCCACGCTGTAGGTCTCTCTCTTGGGGCTTTTTCGGCCAAGCCCACGCGAGCGGGAAGGCTCCGCATTCCCACTCGCATGGGCTCTGCGTAATTGCATCTCACTTGACCACCTAATTTCATTGCCACTGACCAGTCGTTTGCATCCGACTTGATCAGTCATTTGCATTCGCGCTGACCAGCCGTTTGCAGTTGATAGGTGTCAGCGGTAGCCACTCAGCGCGATTGCGTCAGCCAAGCACTGAAGGACTGCAACCGGCCAAAAGCGGCCGGTCTGCCCTATAAATAAATCGTCCTCTTTTCATCTTTCAGTTATTTGTAGACACATAACAAGGCATTGATCTCCGTTTAGTGCCTTGTTGTGCTAACTCGGTGAGTCGTCTCGCGGTTCACATTAAGCGTGGCAGGCCCAGCTCTTTCAGAAACACATTGTGTTTGTCCCGTGCCGCTTGAATGGTTTCTTCCAGCGTGGCCAGCTTGTCATTCACGGCTTGTAAGTCTATCTCTGCCTCTGCGCTCGTCGTGCTGATGTAGCTGGAAATACTCAGGTTGTAGCCGTTCTTTTCGATCTCCCCCATCTCCACCCGACGAGCATAACGAGCCTCCTCTTTGCGGAACTGATAGGTTTCGATGATCTTCGCGATGTTCTCTTCGGTCAGTTGGTTCTGACGCTTACCTTTGATGAAGTGTTCAGCCGCGTTGATAAACAACACGTCGTCCGGTTGCTTGCACTTTTTGAGCACGAGAATGCACACCGGGATACCTGTTGAATAAAACAGGTTGGATGGCAAACCAATCACGGTGTCGATGTGGCCGTCTTTTAGCAGCTTGGTGCGGATGCGCTCTTCAGCACCACCACGGAACAGCACGCCATGTGGCAGGATGATGGCCATCACGCCTTCGTCTTTCAGGAAGTGAAAGCCGTGAAGCAAAAAGGCAAAGTCGGCAGCCGATTTTGGGGCCATGCCGTGGTTTTTGAAGCGCACGTCATCGGCCATGGCTTCTGTCGGGTCCCAGCGGTAGCTGAAGGGCGGGTTGGCGACGATGGCATCGAACGTGGGTTTTTTAGCGGGGTTTAGCTCACGCAGAATGTCCCAGTCGTTGCTCAAGGTGTCGCCGTGGTAAATCTCGAACTCGGTGTCCTTCACCCCATGCAGCAGCATATTCATGCGCGCAAGGTTGTAGGTGGTGATGTTCTTTTCCTGGCCATAAATCTTGCCAATGCCATGAGTCCCCATGCGCTTGCGCACGTTAAGCAACAGCGAGCCAGAGCCACAGGCGAAATCCAGCACGCTTTCCAGATGTTTTTTGGGGCCGGTTTTCGGGTCTTGGCTGTCGAGGGTGACGATGGCGGAAAGGATGTCGGACATCTGTTGAGGCGTGTAGAACTCGCCCGCTTTCTTGCCGGAGCCGGCGGCAAATTGGCCGATCAGGTATTCATAGGCATCGCCCAGTGCGTCGATGTCTATGGAGAACTCGTTCAGCCCCTCGGCGATCTTCTGGATGATGGTGCAGAGCTTGGCGTTGCGGTCGGCATAGGTTCTGCCCAGCTTTTCTGAGCCGAGATTGATCTCGGAGAAGAGCCCCTGAAAGGTGCTCTCAAACGATTCGGTTTCGATGTATTTGAAGCCCGCCTGCAATGTGCTGAGCAGTTCACCGTTCTGGGTGCGGGCCATGTTGGCGATGCTATTCCAAAGGTGTGCCGGCTCAATGACGTAATGCACCTTGCGGCGCATCTGCTTCTCGAAGGCAGGGATGTCCGCTTTGTTTTCTTCATACCAAACTTGCAGAGGGGTCGATGCCCCCGTTCTTAGCAAAACGTCAGTGGGTAACTCTGGATAGTCTTTTCCAAGTTCCTTCTTGGCCGCTATCTCATAGTTGTCTGACAGATACCGCAAGAAGAGGAAGGACAGCATGTAGTCGCGAAAGTCGTCCGCGTTCATCGCTCCGCGAAGTTGATCGGCAATAGTCCAAAGGGTTTGGCCAAGTTGTTTTCTATTGGTGTCGTTCATGTAGTGGCTTCGATTGTGGGCGCTGGAATTGTGGCGGCAGCCGCTGCGGCTGGTTTCGCGTCCAATAGGTCAGGCAGGGAAAAATTAAATGTACTGATGAAGTCTCTGAGAATGCGGCGGAACAGGTCTTTGTTGTCAGCGCCCATTTCGGTCGGTTCATGGATGGCGTATTTGCCGTGGCTTAGCAGGTTGAGGGCTCGATTGTAAAGCGCTGTGTCTTCCTCGTTAGCAAGGGCTTTAAGGCAGAAGGAAATATCCGCGTGCCCAAAGAACGAGGCCGTTTTTTCCATGATGCTGCGCAACGCATTGAAGTGGAATGTGTACAGCTTGCCGGTGATGGAGTCTGCGGCGGCCTGTAGCTCGGCTAGGGTCGCGACGTGATGGAAAAACGGCGTGTCCTCGGTTGCCCGTAGGGTAAGGGCACCTTCACCATTTGGGCGGTGCAGGAAGTAGCGTTTGTGAGACACCTTCGGTTCCCCTTCCTTCGCCCTGCCGATCTCATTGCACATCACGTTGAAAAAGAGGGCGTGATGGGAGGAGAAAACCACTTTGATGGGCGCGAGAGCGCCGTTCTGGTCTTTTCGGCTCGCAGCTCGGCGCAGGAGCTTGGCGAGGTCGCAGGCAACAGCGATGGCATTGTTGTCATCGAGCGACGAGACGGGGTCGTCGATGTAGAGAAATTTTACCCATTGATAGGATTCGTGACCGTCGAGCATCCGTTCACAGATGGCCATGAAGAGGCACCAAATGAAGATGTTCTGCTCGCCTCTGGAAATCTTGATGTTCTCCGACTCGTCTTTGCGAAAGGTGATCTTCCATGCCTCGTAGTCGATATCGAATTCAAAGTCGGTGTAACGACTGAGGTAGCCAGCGATGGTTTCGTCTAGAGCAAGGTCATGTAGAGCCTCGAAGAACTTTGAATTCTTATTGAGCTGGAGATGGCGGATACTGTCGCCTTCCAGATCGTTTTCCCAAGTGAATAAGTCCTCAGTGAACGCATTGAAATAAAGTGTGTCGGAATTCCCCTCAGGGTTCTTCTTGCTCTTACGCTTACCTGCGTCCTTGAACTCCATAGAGAGTCTGGTCTTACCGGTGCGGTTGTAGGCATAGAGAAGCAGGACAGTTGCTGGTTTATTAACGACTTTCTTTTGGGATTCGGTCTCGCGCTGATTGAGATCGTCACGCAGCCGTGTCACCAGCGTGCGCAGACTTTGGTAAGTACGAATACCGCTCATGCTTCAACCTCCACCGGGGACGGAAAAAGCTGCTGCATTAGCGCTTTCTTGTGGATTTTGAGGGCTTCCTGCTTTTGGGTTTGCGCGGCGATGAGGTCGTCAAGGGTGGTGAAGCAGTCGGCGATGCGCTGTTGTTCGAGCAACGAGTTGGGAAAGGAAAATACGACTTCGCCAATCTTTGTCGGCGATGTATGTCGCACCTTTGCGCCGGATGAGCTGGCATGAATCGCCTTCCGAACAGGCTGGGTATTGAAGACATGGAAGAAGAACTCGCTCGTCCAGGCGACTCCGGGCTTTTTCGTGACAAGGCCGAGCCGCTGGTTGTGCAGGAACTTGTCGGACTCTGGAGCGAGTAATGGGCTGCCAAGCAAACCGGCGGCCTGCTCGGTCATGGCTACAAGCAAGTCTCCGCAATTGAGTATGTAGTCGCGAGGAATTTCGCCGCTGTAGTATTTCTGTTTCTCGCCTCGGTCGCGGTAGCCGCCTTCCTCGTAGAAGTTACCTGGCGTGAGGAGCACATACTCGCCTTCGTTGCTGAAAAATTCTCCAGCGAAGGCGAAGCCGTGTTTGATGCCGCAGAGTTTAGAGAAAGGCTTCTCCTCCCACTCCCCGGCGTTTTGGAATTCAGGGAGTCGGAGGCGAGGTTGGGTTTCGCCTTCGCGGGGAAAAAGCTGCTGCAGGAGTGCTTTTTTATGGGTCTTGAGCGCGGTTACTTTGCGGCATTGAGCAGCTATCAATGCGTCCAGTGAATTTAGGATATCAGCGATTTTTTGTTGCTCATCTGGTGACGACGCAGGCAAAGGCATTGCCATAAACTTGTCGCTTGATATGGCCATCCTATCGTGGCGTGCACCAGTGCTAGATGCCTGCCGCATATATGCATGCCAACCGGTAGTTTTGAAAAAATGTTCGTAAAAATCGTTCCTATCATCTTTGAATTTAAAGACTGTATACAGCGGCGACATTACTCCTGTGCCAATTTTGTTCTTTGATATGGGACCTACGGGCGCTGTTGACGATATGCGAGGATTGTAGACGTAGCTGCCCAGCGCAACAACAAAATAGCCCTCTAGCTTTCCTTGAGTAGCGATGTCCTTATCAAAAAAATCTCTCTGATCTACTATACCAAATTCAGCAGAGTTGGTCAGCACACGATCAATTTTTTCGTCTCGATTTTTCTGTTTCGAACGAGACGCCAAAAGATTTAGAGGGATAAATCTCCACCCCGCCGCCTCCCGAAACTCCGGAAATCGCAGTTTCGGCACCAGCTCGGGTTTTCTGTCTTCCTTCGCGCAGGTTGTTTTGGTCTTACTGCTCATACGCGCTAAGTCCTGAGATGTCGCGGCCTTGGGCGCGCTTGATAAGTAGGTCATGCAGTTCTTTCATCAGCGCCAGTTCGGCATGGGCACGTGCTTTCCAACCGAGGTCGAGAGGAGCCATAAGGTCGCTGAGCTGTTCGCCATCGAAGATCATGCGCTGGATAATGCCATCAACAAAGCTTTGTAAGGCAGCTGGATCTAGGTGATGCTTGCATGCGATGTCGGCGAGTTCGGCGGCATCTTTGTGTTGTTTGAAGCGAGAATAGCCATTGCGGATAGCGGTTTCGCTCAGGCCTTCACCGGCTTTGAGGGTGGAGATATAGGCGGCAATATCTTCGCGCTCGTTCATAAACTTGGAATCGGCCTGTATCAGGCCAATAAGCTGATCGCGACTCATCTTCTGTTTGCTAGGTTCCTGCTGCGAGAAGCGCGACATCAGCCCCACGATGTAGTCGTAGTCAATAACAGCAGAAGCGAAGAGTACAAACTCGAAATCGAGCTGGTCCACTGCGTCGATTTTACCATCTGCAGCGTCTTTACCGTTCTTATCTTGCTGGGCCTTAAGGCGCTGGGCCGTTTCCAGGTAAGCACCGCGAAAGCCGAGTAGATTTTCCTTGGGCAGGATGTGCTCAATGGCGGCTGCGTTGTCTTCAGTGAGGTCGGTGTATTGGTCGAGTTGAGTTTTGAGACGCTGCACTTCCTTGAAGTGGTTGATAAAAGCGGCGCGGGCTTCGTCGCCTTTTAGGTTATGCACGGCCTCGGGGGCGCAGGCCACACCTTGCGATTGCAAAAAGTCATCCATCTTTTGCACTGCAACCTGTAGTTTTTCTATAACCACGGGGGCTTTTTCCACTAACCAGATTTCGCGGGCCTGTTTGCCGGACTGTTCGCCGGAGAAACGGGTAATGGCGATATCTACAGCTTCTTGCTGCTGGCGGAAGTCGAGAATGTTGCCGTAGGGCTTGGTGCTGTTAAGTACGCGGTTGGTACGCGAGAACGCCTGAATCAAACCGTGGTACTTGAGGTTTTTATCCACGTACAGCGTGTTCAAGTATTTGGAGTCGAAGCCGGTAAGCAGCATGTCGACCACGATGGTGATGTCGATTTTCTGCGTATGCGGGTGGTCTGCATTGGGCCACTGTTGATCTTTGATGCGCTTTTGGACGTCCTGGTAGTAGAGATCGAACTCGCTGATGCTGTGATTGCTGCCGTAGCGGGTGTTGTAGTCGGCCAGGATGGCTTTGAGCGCCGCTTTCTTGCCTTCAGGGTCTTCTTCGTTGTCCTGCTTTTCTTGCGGCAGGTCTTCCTGAATCTGCTTTACGTCCGCATTGCCTTCGGCAGGCGGCGAAAATACGCAGGCGATATTCAGCGGCTGGTAGTCAGGGTCGGCCAGTTGTTTGGCGTGTTGCAGTTCGGCAAACAGGCGGTGGTATTCGATGGCGTCGTTGATGCTGGCCGTAGCCAAAATGGCATTGAACCGACGCTGGGCCGTGGCCATGTCGTGCTTGGCGAGGATGGCTTCGATTACTGCACGCTTGGCCAAGCCTTGCCCAGGCTTGGGTGTTTTTTTGCCTTCTGGTTTGAAGTAATCGATATGGAAGCGCAGCACGTTGGTGTCTTCAATCGCGTGGGTAATGGTGTAAGCGTGCAACTGCTTCTGAAACAGTTCTTCCGTGGTTTGGTAGGAGGCCTGCTCGTCTTCCACTTTTACGCGTGAGGCGTTTTCTTCAAAGATGGGTGTGCCGGTAAAGCCAAAGAGCTGGGCCTTGGGGAAGAACTCTTTGATGGCTTTATGGTTCTCGCCAAACTGGGAGCGGTGGCATTCATCGAAGATGAACACAATGCGTTTTTCGCGCAGTGGGGCCAACTGCTCTTTGTAGGTGAGCTGGTCGTTCCGTTTGCGCTGCTTGTTACGTTTGCTGTTTTCATCCAGGGCGAGGCCGAGCTTTTGGATGGTGGTGACGATAATTTTGTCGGCGTAGTCCTCGGACAGCAGCCTACGCACCAACGCAGCGGTGTTGGTGTTTTCTTCGACGCAGCCTTCCTGAAACTTGTTGAATTCTTCACGGGTCTGGCGGTCGAGGTCTTTGCGATCCACCACAAAGAGGCATTTCTCGACGTCAGAGTTGTCCTTGAGCAAGGTGGAGGCTTTGAAGGACGTGAGTGTTTTGCCACTGCCCGTGGTGTGCCAGATATAGCCGTTGCCGCAGTTTTGCTGGATGCAGTCGACAATGGCTTTGACTGCATAGACTTGGTACGGGCGCATCATCATGAGCTTCTGCTCGCTGGCTATCAGCACCATGTAGCGGCTGAGTGTTTGGCCAAGCGTGCATTTGACTAAGAAGGTCTCTGCGAAGCTGTCGAGGAAGGTAATCTTTTTGTTCGCCTCGTCAGCAAACTGATAGATGGGTAGGAAGCGCTCATCGGCGTTGAACGAGAAATGACGAGCGTTATTGTTGGCGAAGTAGTAGGTGTTGTCGCGGTTACTGACGATGAACAACTGCAGGAAACACAGCAGCGTTTTGGTGTAGCCGTTGCCGGGGTCGTTTTTGTATTCGACGATCTGTTCCATGGCGCGGCGCGGATTGACGCCCAGTGTTTTCAGCTCTACTTGAACGCACGGCACACCGTTGATGAGGATGAGCACATCGAAGCGGTGGTGACTGTTGTCGGTATTGATGCGTAGCTGGTTGACCACCTCGAAGCTGTTTTTGCACCAATCTTTGACGTTGACCAATGTGTAGTTCAGCGGGGTGCCGTCTTCGCGGGTGAACGCATTACGCTCGCGCAGAGTGCGCGCCGCCGCAAACACATCAGGGGTGACGATCTCGTCGAGCAGGCGGGCGAATTCGCCATCAGTGAGGCGAACGCGGTTGAGGGCCTCGAATTTCTCACGAAAATTGCGCTCTAGCGAGGCGCGGTCGGTAATGTCGGGCCGGTAGGTATATTTGAGCTCAACGAGCTTGTCGATAAAGCTTTGTTCGATTTTTTGCTCACTCATTGATGGTGCTCTGCGATCTTCATATGGCCCGTAGTAAAACATGACTATTGTGAATCGCCACGTGTTAGCTGGAAAGGGCCTGCGTTCGTGGTTCGTGGGATTAGTTGAGCTGCGCGATACCCATCATTTCTTTTGCAGTTGCCGCGATCGCAGCCGATGGGTATCGCTGTGCTCGTTTAGCCCAAGCCCTGCTCTGTCCATACTCGCGCTACGCTGTGATGCAGAATCCCGTGGTGCTCGGCCAGGGCTGTGCGGTCTTTGTCGTAGCCGCCGATTAGCCCTACCACGGGGATATCGCGGCCCAGTCAGTGGTTAACACGGCTTCGTCGCGGACGGCGACCGTCCACTTCTGGCCGTTCTCCGCCGGTCGTCACCACAGCGTGTGCTGGTCAAGTCGAATGAAAACGGTTGATCAGCACGACTGCAATTGACTGCTCAGTGACAATGCAAATGGTCAAGTCCATGCAATTACGCACTCATATTAAAAACCGACGAACGACCACCCGACCATGGAAAGCCACCGGCTTCCAAGGTCTTCCAGCGCTACCGATTGGGACAAAAGCGCCCCCAAAATACGGTTGACCGCGAGCAGAACGAGCGCTAAACCAGAGCTGTACCAGCGCTGTCCCCGACAGCACCCAGGTAGCCAGAACCTTTGAGGCTACGCCACATGGTGGTGGTTCTCCCAAAGTGCGATTAGCGTCCGGCGGCTCGCACGGTCACAGCGATGTGATGGATGCCTACTTTTATCAGTGTGCCCACTGCGGCAACTCATCCCCTTTCATAGCTGCCCTGCAGCAACCTATCCGCGTGGCCATTTCCTTGCGCCAACCTGCGCCCGTCTCTTTCTCCCGGAAAGAGACGGGCGCATATCACACTGCTGCAGCCCTGCTCGCACGGGCCTTTGCTGCTTCCCCCCTCGTGACAATCGGCGTGACAAACACCGAAGTCACCAGCAACAGCGATGCCGATGATGGTGCCGCAGCCCAAGGAATGGACTGCACCTGACTGACAGTCAGGCACGCCCCGGTCATCGCCTCATTGCCTTCACCCGACTCAGGATCTCGCGGCACCGGTCTCGTCAGCCAGTGCAGCCTCCACCCGCCCACTTCTTCGGAAGTGTTCAGGAGGCCAGATCATGAGATGCCCAAGCTCTCGGTCGTAAGGAGCCGCCAGTCCCGCGTGAGTGGACAAACCTCACAGGTCGCAGGGGCCTTGATCCCTGATAACACTCAACAACCGTGGCGGGATGAGTGAGGACGAAGTCGATAATCTCAGGAGAATTGCGATGCAACTGTGCGAAGCGTTCGAGCCACCACAACCATTGCTGGAATATCAGCAGGCGCCACTGCCCTACCCGGTCGAAGCACTGGGGGATCTGTTGGGCCCTGCGGTCAAGCGGCTGGCCGAGGTGATCGGCGTGCCCTGCGCCATGGCCGCGCAATCGGTGCTGGCTACTGCTGCCCTGGTGAGCCAGGGTCATGCCAATGTCCAACTCGACGGTCGAACCTATCCGCTGTCCCTCTACCTACTGACGGTGGCGTCCTCGGGTGATCGTAAAAGCGCGGTGGATCAGCTGGCACTGAAGGCGGCGCGCGACTGGGAACGACAGCAGTGGACCCTGTATGCGGAAAAGCTCAAAGCCTATCGCGCAGCCACCAACATCATGGCCAAACCCAAAACCTCAACGGAGTGTGCCGAGGCGAAAGGCGGTGAACTGTCCGAGCCAGTTCCGCCGAGACTGATCATTGCCGAGCCCACCATTGAGGCCCTAGTCAAAAGTCTGTGCCATGGCTTGCCCAGCATGGGCTTGTTCAATGATGAAGGTGGACAGTTCTTGGGCAGCAGCACCATGAGCAAAGAGAATCTGCTCAAGGCGATCACCACCTTGTCGACACTGTGGGATGGCAGCCCTATCGACCGGGCCCGCTCTATGGCCGGAGAAAGCCTGCGCGCCTATGACCGCCGCCTCAGCCTGCATCTGATGCTGCAGCCCTACCTGGCCAACCAGCTGTTCAAAGACCCGGTGATCAATGGCCAAGGCATCCTCGGCCGCTGCCTGATCAGTTGGCCCGAGCGCCTGGCCGGCCAGCGACTCTACAAGGCAATCGACCTGACCAGAGATACCAAAGTCCAGCGCTACCAACAACGGATCACCGCCCTGCTGCAAAAGCCCTGGTCGCTTCACAAGGATGGATCACTCAATCCCGTCACGCTGGAACTGACTCCCCGTGCCCGTCGTGCCTGGATCGATATTCACGACACCATCGAGTGCCAGTCTGGCGAGTTCGACGAGCTGGCCGGCGTCCAGCCTGTCGCGGGCAAGGCCGCGGCGAATGTGCTGCGCATCGCAGGCGTGCTGGCCATGGTTGAAGAGGCCAGTCAGTTGGAGGAAGCACACATCCAGCGCGCCTCCACGTTGATGGATTACTACCTGGCCGAGATCCAGCGCTTGACCGAACAGGAGCCGGTCAATAGCCGACGCGAAGAGGCGGATCGGCTGCTGCGCTGGCTGGTGCAGAAAGGCTGGACCCACTTCACCATCCGCGACGTCAATCGCAACGGCCCTCGTTTTGCCCGCAAGAGCGCTGACCATACCGCTTCTTTATTGGTCGTGCTGATCACTCATCGCTGGCTGAGCAGCCGCGACGGAAAAACTTTCGAGGTCCGCCATGTTTCGCCTCAATGACGCGGTGCGCCGCTACCAGGCGCAACATCAACCGCAACCTGAATCGCTGCGTGTCGCCGCTACTGTCACCACCATGTCGCCATGCGCCAGGCCAGAAACGACGCGGGTTGTCGCCACTGTCGCCGCTGTCGCCACACCACCACTGGAGCCTACCCACCTAGCCCGGCTGATCGAGCAACTGCGTGAGGAGGGGGCACTGTTGCAACACCACGAGAACGCCCTCCTGATCCGCCCGACACACTGGCAGCAGGTGGACAGGCTCAGCCCCCACTGGAAAGCCCTGTTGCTCTTTCTGCAAACAAACGAAAACGGTAATGATGATGGCTCTGGTCGGTCGGCGTGATAGTCGCAACTTTGGCTACGGCCGCCAACTGAGCTACGCCGGCCCACAAGCGCTCAAGGATTTGTTTGCCGGCGGCCACTTCGCCACGGTCAAAGCGCATAGTGATCGCTGGCAAGCGTTCGTGCGTTGGTGTCGGTCAGAGGACGGCCCCGGTTACAACGATGCGCGTCAGATCGATCGACGGACGCTGCAAGACTACGTCGCGTATCTGCGCCAGCAGATCCAGCAAGGTGAACTCTGCATCGCTACCGCGCAGAGCCGCCTGAGCAGCGTCAACCGCACCCTCGCGGCGCTGCGCGGTGATCAGGACGTGAGGATCGCCAGTCCGAGCCAGGCGTTGGGACAGAAGCGCTCGAGCGTACGCACCCGCGCGCCGGATGGCCAAGACTACCAACAGGTGCTGCGAGTGATTGAGGTGCTTGGCAAACAGCAACACGAGCGGGTGGCCGCGATTGTCCTATTGGCCCGAGCAACCGGCATGCGCCTGCGCGAAGCAATCCTGGCTGACCTGCCACGACTGCAAAGCGAAGCCGAACACTTAGGTCGCATCAACATCCAGGACGGTACCAAAGGCGGCCGTTCAGGAGCATCAGCGCCGCGATGGGTTGTGGCCAATGAACCGGTGAAAGCGGTATTGCAGCTTGCTCGTAAGGCATCGCCACCCAGCAGCCGCAATTTGCTGGCCCGAGACGAAAGCTACTCCGTGTTCCTGCAACAGACCGTGCTCCCCGCCCGCGAAGTGCTACATGAACACGGGCTGAAGGGTTTCCATGAACTGCGAGCGGCCTACGCCTGCGAACGTTACGAGCAACTCACTGGCCATGCCGCACCGGTCAATGGTGGTCACTGCTATCGCATTGACCGCTACCTTGATCAACAGGCGCGACAACAGATCAGCGTTGAGCTCGGGCATAATCGGATCGATGTGGTTTCGGCCTACATTGGAGGTCGAGCGTGACCAAACCGTTCGATATGGCGCTGTTCCTGAGCGGCGTACTGACCGGCTCGAAGGTCACGCAACAACGCCATCTACGGCAAGCCCAAATCATGCAAGCCGCCATTCAGCAGCGATGGAAGCGGGATAACCCTTGGACCTGGCAGCTCAAGCACGTGCGCTGGTTTCTGGTCCACCACCTTGAGGGCCGTTCCGACGCTACTCGATATTACTACCGGCTCACTACTGCGTTGATCTGGATGCGACTGGGGAACCGATCCAGTTTGCAATGGAATTCGAGGCATTTGAGTAACGGAGGCCACCCGAGTCGATCGCGCGGCATGGCATAATGCTATCCTTGGATTACGGACCGCGAATAAATATGGATGCGGTCATATCAGGGAGGAGCCATCATGGTTGCGTCGGCAATCTGTAGAGTAGTTATGGGCCGCGTCGGCTCATCGTACACCAAACCGCATGTCCGACAGGGAAGAATGAAGTATTCACTTCTTGATTCCGCTGCCAAGCCCCCCTAATTGGTTCGCCCCTAAGGATGTACAACTAATAATTCTAGACGTATAGCTTCAGGAAGATGCGTATGGGTCACTTAGAACAAACAGCTGCAGATAAAAGCGCTTTAGGATTTGAGTACCAAGACCTAGTGCTTGTGAATACTCTGTTGGGGTTAAAACCTGGAGAGCAAATTGGTTTGGAGGTGTTTGACGACATCCATACCGAAAGCATTAGTGACGACTTGTGTCTCATCCAAGTAAAGCATAGCCTCTTAGGAGGAAATATAACTGAGCGAGACATTGATCTCTGGAAGACGCTATACAATTGGCTAAAATCACTACCCGAACTACCTCAAGGGAAAAATATCACATTTCAAATTTACTCAAATAAAACCCTCAACAACCAAAATCTAATAGTACTACTTAACTCAGCAAAAGCTAACAAAGAAAAAATCATCGCTGCAATCAGTAATATTTTTACGGACATAAAAGCCAAAGAGTCACTGAAAGATAAGACAGATTCAGTAAATCCGATATTCAAATACGCGGAAGCGCTAGCAACGGCAAAGAAAGAAGAAATAGAATTCATCTTAGAGCGATTCCACTTCCATACCGACACGGCTTCCGTAACTCAGCAGATAAACGACAAGCTTTTGTACTTGGCCGTACCTAACACCAAGTTGGACGATACACGAAAGTTTGTTGTAGGCGCCTACAAGGAATACAAAATTGCAAGCATCGTCGGCGGTGAAAAGGTAATAATAACGTATGATACCTTTAGAATTCAAATGGGGTTCGAGCGAATATTGCGGTCCTCCCGAAGCAACGAAGTAGACTATGACCGCTTTTATGATAAGTATTATCATTTCCAGCAGCTAGGTGACCTTTCGTTTCTAACTAGTACCTTCAGCTATCAGTTAACAGATATCGGCCTGCCTCATGAGGACGTCATTGAGCATGGAATTGAGATGCTTGCAACGGCGGACTTAATTCGAGATCTGAAAAAGGAGGGAGATTTCACCCACCAAGATGATGCTCGCCTTGCAGCACAATGTGAAATGAGCTGGAAGAAAATCCATCGTCAAGCACATGGTACATTTAATCAAGAAACTCCCCAATCATTACTTGCCGCGCAAGCGTGCTACGACGCCACTTTGAAAAAAGAGTTGAAATTAAAAAACATTTCTCTTCCCGACGGATTTAGCAAAGGTAAGTTCATCGCCCTATCCGATCTTCCTTCTATAGGGTGGAAGGTAAATTGGAAGGAGCTATATTCTAAATGAACCCACTTATCACGAATGAAGTACTTGGCACTTTAGCGTTTCAAGCTACATTGGCATGCCTACCAAATCGACAGTTAGACCTGACAAAGGCGCTGTTGATTTTACCACTGTTATATAACAAGCGAATCAGGGGCATCCTTAAAAACAAAAAGGTGGTGCATTTAGGCAGTCGCGACTTAGTACTTTCTTTTCCAAAAGATTTTGCAGCTGTGAACAACCACTACCTTGACATGTCAACCACATCATTAAACACAATCCTGCTAGCATGCGAGATGGGCATCACCACGCTAAATGCAAACACATTGTTTTTGAGCGCAGAAATCTTTACATCAACTTGCTCCAAATCTATAGGTCAGTTAGGGAGTGAAATTTTCATCGCTGCCCCGCGCCTTGCAAAAATACTAGAAGAAAGCGCCGAAGAACTTTATCAGAATTTTAGGATAGTGCTATGAGCAGCATACAGATAACCAACATTCTTCTCTGGCAAAAAAATGGAATCCTGAGGAACCTTGAGTTTTTGGAGAATCACGTTAACGTCATAACGGGTGATTCGGGCAAAGGGAAGTCGTCAATTCTTTATATTATTGATTACTGCCTACTAGCCAGTGAGACGAAGGGAATCTCCAAAGCGAACATCGATTCAAAAGTCACTTGGTATGGATTAAAACTTAAGATCCATGGACGCGAGCTTTTGATTGCTCGCCCGTCAGAGGAAAATGAGGAAACCTCCCAGGCCTACTTATCGGAAGGGGAGGAAATTCCTGAAATACCATTTTTTAACATTAAAATAGACAATCTAAAAAAGATTTTAAATGACGCTTTCGGTATCGATTCTGAATTAAAAATCCCATATGGCGGAAGGCACATACGCACTGGTTCAAAGGTTTCCTTTCGTAGCTTTCTACCTCATAGTTATCAAGATCAGAATGCTATCATTGCACCAGAATACCTGTATATCAGACCGGCAGACGGGCGCTATCAAGAATCGATTGAAAGAACCTTTCGAATGGCGCTTGGCGTTGAAAACGTCAAAACTTCTACAGCAAAAACAAAGCTACTCGACTTAGAGCAGCAGCGCTTAGCATTTGAGCGAAAGAAAGAAATATTCGAAAAGAACAAGCTTGCATTTTCAGATGAACTTCAAAGTCTTGGCCAAGAAGCAGCAGCCTTGGGAATTCTAGATAGTATTCCAACGGATACAGATACCCTTCTACAAAAGCTTAAAGAAGTCGTAATTGACTCAGAAATACCACCACCTGGAAAAATTGAAGCTGAGAAAATAGAAAAGCAATTATTTTCGCTTCGTGCCAAAAATAAAAAATACGAAGCGTTTGCCGATAGGAAATCTGAACTTACCACCTCAACAAAACAAGCAGAGGATGCTCTTCGCCCAATTGAGTTTTTCAACGAAAATCCAAATTTAGTATTTCCATCCGAAATGGCGAATAGCCTAATTCATCATCTCCAGATGGAATTGTCCCGTCTACGCACATCATTGAAGAGCAAAAAACAAGCTCCATTCCTTGCTGAAGTCACCGAACTGATTTCTGAGAACGCTAAAGAAATTTCAAAACTTGAGAAAGACCTAGCAGCACTTCAAAAAAATCAAAAAGCTCGATCGACCCCGAAAGAATACTATAAGTATATTGGCCGCCTTGATACAAAGATCCAACTATTTAGCGGCTCGGACAGCCATACCTTCAACTATGATCCGGAAGAATACCGCACCAAAGCCGACCAGCTCAAAAGCGTGATCGAGGAAGACAATCTGAAAGTTGAGTTAGCGGAGCAAAAGCTCAATGAATTCATTAATGAAAAACTCACAAGATTAAGACTCAAAGGATATGATAAATTCACTGCTCGGTTCAGCGAAAGGGAAAGACTAATACACTTGTTTTCGGAAGACCTGTCCTTCATTGAAAAGATGCCCGACATAGGCAGCGCATCTAATTATCTTTATCTACACCTAGCTTACTTCCTCTCCATTCATGAAGTTGCAAAGAGGCATAAGGTTTCGTGGATGCCATCCTTTATGATTTTTGACCAACCAAGCACACCTTATTACTCTACTGAAGGGGAACCAAACGATGATGTTGTCAGCCTTGATGCTGCTTTAATTGAGATGAATAGCTTTATAAAAAAAATGGACCAAGAAGGTGGATTCCAAATAATATTGCTCGAACATATTAAAGAGTCACATTGGACAAAATTAAAACTAGACAGATTCCACTTGGTAGACAAAGAATTGCGTGGAGATTACGGACTGATTCTTGACTAAGAATTTTTTGTGGCTTTTTTCAAATAGCAGTTGCCAGCCCAACTGCTTTCTGCTCGCCAACAGCAAGAAATACCCTTTAATATCCGAAAAACACCGCCGCAATGGCAAAAAGCAACCCAAACTGGTTGTCGTGACAGGCCGAAACGGCCCAGACTGTGTAAAAACGTAGACTTTGTTTTGAAGTCCTCGCGTCTAAGTTAAATCTGCAAGCGTTCGGTTAGTCAACAGACCTGGATTTTGTGTAGGCGCGTGGTGGCGATGACCATCAACTCTTGGTTGATGATCAATTCTTGCCTCAGTACTGATCGATCAAGGAAAAGCCTCGATCCTGGCCAGACCAGAATGGTTTGAATCTCCCAAGATCAAGTCCCGGGATGCTGGTGACCGACCAATAATAATAGTCGAGAACCCAGGTGTATTTGTCGCGGGCCCTTGCGTCAGGCTCTGCTTCCCTGCTCCTGAAGACGTCGACCATTTCTTTATAAATATCGTTGTGATTAAGGTTCGTGGAAATGAAGCTTCGGGCAAAGTGCAGCACCATTTCCCCCTTTTCCTTGACGATATAATTCTTGCCCTCGGTGCTCAATTCATCATAAAGATGGTCGTCGAACATAATGCGAGGATTTTTGGCGACCTGGCTCTCCAGATAGTAGGCTTTCTCCAGCCCGACTGAGGAGATGAAGCTGTGCTCTGCAACGTTTCGCTCAGAATATGTACCGCTGGAGATGCCCCCCCTCACGAACAGATCTTCGTAGCTCAGAAAAGTGGCAAGCAGTGAGCAAAACTGCACCACGCCAAAGAGTTCATCCTCGCTGTTTTCTTTGGCATCCGCTGTTATCACGATGCTATCGGAGAAGAAACGCGTCTTGATTCCCGATGTATCGTAGAAGTGCGATGTCAGATTCATCGTTCCAAACGCATTTTCGTAGGCGCGGTTTATCCTCTCACTGAGGTTGTACTGACCCGCGAAGAATTTTCTGGATTTTTCCTTGTAGCCCAGGATGTCCAGAAAAGCACAGTAATGGCGTTGCGACGGCGGCACATAACGATCAAGAGCGTTCCAATCTGCATTTGCCATTTAAACGTCCTTTTCACTGCTTAAGATTGAGGAAGATGCCCCTGTCACTCGTCAGGGACGAGTGACAGCTTATCAGCCAGCACGCCGAATCAACGCTGGATTATGCTGAAAACTGGATCAAGAATCAAATCCGCCCATTGGCACTTGGGCGCTAGAACCGTTTGTTTGGGGGCTCGTTACCAGTGATAAACGTGCAGCTGCGAACATGAGTTTGAGCAAGTCGGTGCGGCTCGATGGGCATGATCCGTACGCTTACTTGAAGGGCGTTCTTACGTGCCCGCCGACGCATCGTGTGAGTGGATTACCTAGCTGTTGCCACATCGGTGGGTGTCTATTTTAGCAACGCAAGGTGTGTTGGGCGGACACCTACGTCTCCACGACGCCACGACCGGCTGGTTTGAATTTACTTCCGCCTGTTGCCACCGGCAGCTATGGGCAGCTCACTGCCAATCATGGTTACGAAGCGTGCTGGTCAGATCGGATGTAAACGGCTGGTCAAGTGGAGTGCCGTATTCCAATTGGTATTCCAACTAAAAAATAAAATAGTTATTAATCATATAAATCAATACGCTACTGAACGAATTCAAATTACCCCGGCAAACCGAAGCCCGCCTTGTGCGGGCTTTGTTGCATCTGGGCTCCTGACTTTTCGGGCTAACCCTGCCGTCACTCGCCCCACCTGATCAATGGGATCTGTCGCTACTCCCCAGGCTCTTGATATGGCGGCTCGGGTTAAATCTGTCCTTCGTGGTAGCTCTGGACCATTCGCTCGCGCATAACGATGCCGTTGTGTTTTGTCGGTAGATATTTATAACTACCGACGTAATGCAACATCCCTGGCGAGTCGGCCTGGACTACCTGCTGTACGGCGATCAATGGGCCTTCCGCGCGCTCGTACCGTTCAACCGCTGGGCCCGGAACACCACCGCCAACCGCCCGAAGGCCTTTCACGACGGCTACCTGCTCGACGGCAAGCCCCTCGACAGCCCTGCCATCGCCGCCACCGGCGGCGATACGGCAGTCATTCCCAACGCCGCGAGCAATTGCACGCGTGGCAACGGCGTGTGATCGACCAATAGGGCCCTCAATACACTGGCATCGGCTTCAAGCGGCATGTCCAGTGTCCTGCGCACCGACTTGGGCAAGGCCGTGACCATATCCCTTGCCTCACCCAATGATTGGCCCAGGCCGTTGTAGACCCGATAGCGCCCATCCGCCCGTACCAGCACCCGCTGCAACTCGGCCTGCTCAAGCCCGATGCTGTCCAGCAAGGCCCCTGCGGGGCTGTCCTGGCGCACCTCGATGCGCATGCAGCCGGGCCAGCAAGGCAAGGTTTCCAGGGTGTGCAGCACCAGCACATCGCTGTCCTCTCCGGCCGCCGACGCCAGGTAGAGCCCCTCGTACGCGCGGTTCAAGCGCAACTGCTGGCGATACCACAGCGCATCCCGGAGCATCCGCGGGGGTGCCACCTGCGCCGTGGACAACTGACGAAGCTCGTCCTCGTCAGCCCGGGCGATCAGCTCTCGTACCATGGAGGTCGGCAGATCGGCAAAGAACCTTCTGACCTGCCGCACCCGGGGATCGCCCGACTGCTGCCGAAACTGATAACAGATGTCGAACACTTCATTCCTGCGCCGGGCAAGGGCTTCGCCGGCTTTGCGCCTCAACGCCAACAGGCGGTCTGCGGCCGAGGCGTAGTCGCCCCCCAGCCACGCCCTGATCTGCTCGTCGTCCAGATGATTCAGCACACTGATCCACAGATCGCCGGCCATCAATTGAGCCTCGCTCACCGAGATTCGCGGCAAGTCCTCGGCGCTGTCTTGCGGGCACTCGATCCGGTTGGCGGCTCCCGCTTCGAACAACTGCAATACCCGTGAAGTGGGCCAGATCAGTTGCAGTCCCACTTGTTGCAGATAGCGTTGCACATCAGCATCTTTTGCCGGCGTCTCGTCTTCGGGATGCTCGATGAAGCGCCTGATCTCCCTGTCCAGCCGGAAGCGCTCCACGGTATCGAGCAAAAATGCCGGGGGCTGCCGTGCCTGGGGATAGACCTGGTGCAACACGGGGTCGTCGATACCACTGGCCACGCAAATCGGTTCGATGTCGGCGTCATCAAACTCAATGAGCAGCGTGTCGATCAACCATTCGAAGTACGCCCCCGTCTCCTCGGGAGGCTCAAGGGAAACTTCACTGTCAGTGGATGTAGGCATGTAGGTGTGTTCTCCGCGTTTGCTGGCCACCGCCCTTGGCGGCATTGCAGAACGATGGAGCAAACCGGCAACCGCGAGGGGCCACCCCATTACCACACACCACCGGATCTTCGGTCCGTTCTGGCAGTCGACGCCCGGGGCCACCGACGGTCCCCGGGCATCAGCAGCGGCCATGGCCAGGTTGCCGGTGGCCTCGAACGGCACGATCTGGTCATCGTCGCCATGGATCACCAGGGTCGGCACATCGATCCTGGCCATGTCCGCGCGAAAGTCGGTTTCCGAGTGACTGAAAGGTGACGGATCTATTTTTTCGAAAATAAATGCATCACCTTTTTGCTTGAACGACAAGAGCTCGACCTAAGAGCAGATGTCGACGACAGCTACTACGCCCCTAACGAAGCCGACACGCCACACATTCAATTCAGAGCAAACCAAAAACGCACCCATTAACACCCATTCCAAAGCCGCACGCTTTTTAAACTGACCGGAGCCAACCGCAACACCCTGAAACAGCACCTCCGTAGCCTGACCGAGCGAAACCATCTGGAGCAGCACGGCAGCGGACGCGGTGTGTGGTACGGGTTGAAGTGACTCGGTGATTGAGGAAACACCAGCGGGAGCATCAAGTTAACGAGGACCTCTGCATCAGGGGAAGGCAATGACCTGCCATGGCGCTATCCGAGGGTTTCCCGCAAAATACGCCCTCCCGGATTCTGAGTAACCTCATCATGCATCGAGTCGGATTCTTCGTTTGCCATGGCCATGATGCTCTTGATCTTGCCGGCCCCCTTTCGGCGTTCAATCAGGTGCTCACCGCCGCTGGCCATACCCCCTATGATCTCCAGGTCATCTCGCAGGCGGGAGGATCAGTGCTGGGCAATGCCGGCCTGCCGATCGAGACCCAGCCGGTAGGCAGGCGCAGGTTTGACACCGTGCTGTTCATTGGTGGCGATATCGAGCCGATGCGGGCACCGGAAAACATCGCCGCCGCCAAGAAACTGGGGGCCAAGGCCTCGCGGGTCGGAAGCGTGTGTACGGGAGCGTTTCTGCTGGCGGAAACCGGCTTGCTGGACGGACGCCGGGCAACCACGCACTGGCTGTACGCCGCTCAATTGCAGTCGCGCTTCCCTGGTATCAAGATCGAGGGGAACAGTATCTATATAGCGGACGGACATATCTGGACATCCGCCGGCATCGCCGCCGGCATCGACCTGGCGCTCGCCATGATCGAGCGGGATATGGGCGTGGAAATCGCGCGGGATACCGCCAGGCTGCTGGTCGTGCCCTATCGTCGACCAGGAGGTCAGTCGCAATTCTCCGCCATGTCACAAATGGAGCCAGAGTCGGATCGCATCCGCATTGCGCTGAATTTTGCCCGGGAACATCTGGCTGAAGCGCTACCTGTCGAGCGACTCGCCGAGGCGGCCAGCTTGAGTCTGCGACAATTCGGACGAGCCTTTCGCCGGGAAACCGGTGAAACGCCCGCCAAGGCGGTCGAGCGCTTGCGCGTTGAAGCGGCGTGCCTGCGCCTGCGCGATGGCAGCGAACCGATCGAACAGATTGCCCTGGCGGTGGGCTTCACCGATCCGGAACGGATGCGCCGGGCCTTCGTCAAACTGCATGGACATCCGCCGCAATCGGTCCGCCGCGAGAGCAGATTGAGCGGTGAGCGCGGATAGATCGACGCCCCATCAGCACGCCTAGCGCAGTCAGTGGCCACCCGGGCCACTGCGGTCAGACCCGGGCGCTCAACGAGCGTCAGGTTTCAGCGGACCGTAATCACTCCACATGTCGCGGTGCAGCTTCCAGGCACCATCCTGCTTCAGGAAGATCAGGATCTGTTTACCGCGAAACTTGAGCGCTCCACTGTGATCACGGACCTCGGCATCCGAAACTTCGGTAACCGCCTGATCGTCACCGTAGAACTCGTAATTGCTGAAAGATACGCTGCCAGGTGGGGAGCCGGCATAGCCCTTGGCGAAGTATTCGCTGATCGCACGGGCTCCGCTGACTCTCTCACCCCCGGGCGGCAAGAGGGCGCCATCTGCCGTATAGAGGCGACCTATCGCCTCATAGTCACCTCGCGCGAAGGCCTGCGCCCATCGCGCATTCTCGGCCTTGATGGCCGCTGCGGGCGGATGCTGCGGGTCACCGGCAGTGGCCGGCAGGGTAAAGGCGAAAAAGGAGAAGCCGACTGCAAGGGCAGCCGCACAAAGACGGATCTGTCGCATCTGATGATTTCCGATATTGGCTTGAATGGAAGAGGGCTGCACCCGACTGGGCAGGTGCAGCCCACATTGCCTGGCAGCGTTTCAGCGAACGCCGGGTATTCGTGCGAGCCCTTTGGATGCGCCGGGCAGTTCTTTGTCGACCATCGCGATGACTTCTGGCCGAGCGTCCCTGGGATGACCGGAATGGAACGGCGGAGCGGGGTCATATTCGATCGCCAGTTGCGTGAATTCGGCGGCCTGTTGACCACGCAACTTCGCGGCAACACGAAGCGCGAAGTCGATGCCCGCCGTCACGCCGCCGCCGCTCATGAATCGGCCGTTGTCGTCTTCTACGAAGCGATCCGGAACAGCGATAGCTCCGTACTCCGTCAGCTTGTTGACGAAGGCCCAATGGCAGGCGCTGCGCTTGCCCTTGAGAATGCCCGTGGCGGCGAGCACGAGCGAGCCATTGCAGACCGACGTAATATGCTTGGCGCTTTCCGCCAGACGCCGGATCTGTGCCTGGTACTCCGGGCGCATCGGCGCCGACAAGTCCGAACCGCCAGGGACCAGGAGCAAGTCGGTCCTTTCAATGTCGGCCAGTCGCTCAGTGTTGCCATACACGACCCCGAATTCGAGGGTCACGTTGCCGCCATTGAGGCTCGCATAACGAACCTTGGTATTCGGTAGCCGGTGAAAAATCTCGCTGGGGCCGGCGAAATCGAGCAGCGTGCCGCCGTCGTAATTCACGATCAAGATATTCAGCGGTTCGTTCGCGGCCAGTTCTCCACCGCTGCCGGCCTGCGCGAGAGCCGGAGCGACACGGCCAAGCAGGGCTCCGCCGCCGAGGATGGAGCCGAGGGTGACGATGCCGCCGAACTTGAGCACATCGCGGCGGGAACTCCCCGAGCTGAGCGGGCGCTCACCGGTGGCGTTGTTTTCGCTATTGTCGGTCACGATAACTTCTCCTTTAAAGTTGCGAGGCTCCGCCATCGACTACCAGTTCGGTGCCGACCACATAGGAAGATTCGTCGCTGGCGAGATAGAGCGCGGCGTAGGCAATGTCCTCGGCCTTGCCCATGTGGCCCACCGGAACCGCCTGGGCGAACTCGGCCTTACGCTCGCGAACCCACTCATCGGACATCCCCCACTTGCTGATCAGGGGCGTGTCCATCGCGCCGGGCGCAATCGCGTTGAAGCGGATTTTCCGGTCAAGGAACTCGTATGACCAACTGCGGGCCAGTGATCGCACGGCGGCCTTCGCCGCTGCGGTCAGGGAGATGCCATGCTTGCCGGTCTGCGCGACGAAGGATGTGTTGAGAATGACCGAAGCGCCCTCGCGCAAGTCCGGCAGCACCGCCTGAAGCGTGACCACCACGCCCTTGACGTTGATGTCCATGATCTCGTCATAGAGGTCGTCGTCGATGTCGTTGAGTGGCGACGGGAATGCTCGACCGGCGTTGGCAAACACGACATCCAGAGCGCCGAAGCGCTCTTTCACCTCGGCGGCAATCGCCCGCATATCCTTGAGCGAACGCACGTCGCCCTGGAGCACCAGCGCGGTCTCGCCCAGCTCGGCCCGCACACGCTCGAATACGGCAACATCGCGACCGGTAACCGCGACCCGCGCGCCCTCTGCAATGAAGAGCCTGGCGGTGGCAAGACCGATGCCACTGGTACCGCCGGTGATCAAAACCGCTTTGTTCTTGAGCCTCATCTTCTGTCCCCTTCTCTGCCTCGTGATTGGCCAAGC
Source organism: Pseudomonas sp. MWU13-2105 (assembly GCF_023242315.1). Classification (GTDB taxonomy): domain Bacteria; phylum Pseudomonadota; class Gammaproteobacteria; order Pseudomonadales; family Pseudomonadaceae; genus Aquipseudomonas. The sequence continues at coordinate 284,325 of NZ_JALLIY010000004.1, read as the reverse complement.
CGAAAGGTCACGGCGTAATCACGGTTATGCGCATGTCTGCGCTCGATTTCCCGGGCAAATTATGGAAACAGCCCGCTGATGGCGTAAAGGCCGTATAACCCTCAAAAAACGCCACAAGCTGGCAGACAAACCGATAGAGATCCTTACGCCAAGGTGCGCCAGATCATGAGATGGCCAAGGTGCTGAAAGCATTGTTGCAACGCTTACACAGCGTGGGGTCGAGGCTGCGTGAGAGGGCGTTGTATCCCAAGGACCAGCGCCTTGCGCGGACAGGCGATCGGTTATCAGATCGAGTTCAAATGGGTGTTACAGTGGCGTGTAATTGCGAAAGATATTCCAGTTTTCATTCCGCATTAAAAATCAATATTAACCATTAAATTCAATCGGTTAAGGAAGACATGCCACAAGAAAGGCTCGACCTGTTACGACTTCCAAAACCCATCCGGGACCCCGTCAGCGACCTAGTGCGGGCCTTCAATGCCGCCAGCACCATTGCGGACGTGGAGGCTGAAAGGGCCATTCAGATTGAATGGATCGGCGGCCTGGAAAGTGCCAAGCGCTTGCGGCCAGCCGATATCGAAGCGCTCTACATCATCTTTGACGATGCCGTGGAGGCGAAGCTGGCGCAGTTGCGATGAATTTCAATCACAGTAGTCAGCGGATATCCCTGCCCTTTCCCTGGGTAATTTTGCATACCCGGCAAGACAACTCACGTTCCCTTGCCTGAAATTTGATATCGCCCTGTGGCGCTGAAACATATTGGCCCCAACAGTACCAGGCTGTTTCCTGGCAAATCACGGAAGGGTGTGATGAGAGTCATCATTGCAATGCTGTTGATGCTGAGTGGTTACGCCTATGCCGATTGCCTCAGCATCGGAGATAGTGACCAGCGTAGCTATTGTTATGCCAAGGCAGGTCAGGGTAGCTGTCTGTCCATCTCCAACAGCGACTTGCGCAGTGCCTGCTATGCGGAAACCGGCAATGGCAGTTGCCTTTCGATCTCCGACAGCGACCAGCGTGCCTATTGCTACGCCAAGACCGGTCATGGCAGCTGTCTTTCCATCTCCAATAGCGACTTGCGCAGTGCCTGCGATGCGGAAACCGGCAATGGCAGTTGCCTTTCGATCTCCAACAGTGACCAGCGTGCCTATTGCTACGCCAAGACCGGTCACGGTAGCTGCCTTTCGATCTCCAACAGCGAACTGCGCAGCCAATGTGACGCCTTGAAGCCCTGACTGAACAGTTCCTCGGCTGGCACCCGGTTGCTGGACTCGGTTGTTATAGAGGACGCTCCAGCGGGAGTAACAAAGTGTGGGCATGCGACAATCCAAACCTCACCGTGAAAACAATAATCACTCAAGCGAGACGTCCGGGAGATTGCTGCGCCCTTGAAGAGTGGGACTGCGATACTCTTGAAACCAACACCTTCGAAGGAGCCGAAATGTTCAGCCATGTGACTGTCGGAACAAACAATCTCGACAAGGCCGCCGCCTTCTACGATGCGGTTCTGATTCCGCTGGGCCTGTGCCGGCGCACGGTCACCCCTGACGGCGGCCCAGCCGCCGCTTGCTGGGTCATGCCCGATCGCACCTTGCCCCGGTTCTACGTCTATTCGCCCTATGACCGCATGCCGGCAAACCCTGGCAACGGCAGCATGCTGGCTTTCTCCGCACCCTCTCAGGAAGCCGTGGATGCAGCCTATGCCGCAGGTCTTCATCGCGGTGGAGTCGACGAAGGCGCACCAGGGCCTCGACCTCACTATGGCGACGGCTACTATGGTGCCTACCTTCGCGACCCGGATGGCAACAAGATCCATATCGCCCATCGTGGAGACTTGCACCTCACTGAGTGACGGTGGGCTCGTCAGTGGATCGTAGCGGCGGAGTGAGGGAGAGGTCCTTGGGCACTATGACCTCTCGGATAGCGAAGCACCCCCGCGCTGAATCCAATGATGACGGTCCACGCATCAATGGTCAGCGCTGTAATGAACGCAGGGAGCACTGTCAGATAATCGCGAGAGCGCTCACCGCTGATGCCTCAACGCAACTTCAACGGATCCACCAACCCCACCGCAATCACCATCCCCACCAGATCCGGGAGGTTCTGCGCCTCCATGCGTTTCATGACCCTGGAGCGATACAGGTCGATGGTCTTCACACTGACCCCCAACTGCTCGGCTATTTCCCGGTTGGCGTAGCCCTGCACCAGTGGCAGCAGCACATCGCGTTCGCGCGGGGTCAGGCTGTCCAGCCGGGCCTGGACCCGCGCCTGCCCTTCACTCAGCGTCTGGCTGTCATCGGCCCGGCTCAAGGCCTGCTGCACGCTGTCGAGCAGCAACTGTTCGTTATAGGGCTTTTCGATAAAGTCGTGGGCACCGGCCTTGAACGCCCGCACCACGATCGGCACATCGGCATGGCCACTGACAAAGATCACCGGCAAGCGGATATCCCGCGCCTTCATCTCTTCCTGCACATTCAAACCGCCCATGCCCGGCATGCGCACATCCAGCAGCACGCAGGCATTGAGCCGGGCATCGCAGGCTTCGAGAAAGTCCCGGCCACTGGTGAATGGCAGCGCCTTGAGGCCGACCGACTCCAGCAGCCAGACCGTCGAGTCGAGCATGCCCTGGTCATCGTCAACCACATAGACCAGCTGCTGCGCCACACTCACCATTGCGTTACTCCTGTTGTTATTTTTTTCGGCCGACACATTATTGCGCCGGCAAACGGCAGCACATCCGCAGACCGCCGGCCATGGGTTGCGCCTGCAACTCGCCGCCGAACCCTTCGATGATGCTGCGACTCATCGACAACCCCAGGCCCAGGCCGTTGGCCTTGCTGGTGTAGAACGGGGTGAAGATCTGTTCCAGCTGCGCCGAGGAAACGCCGGGGCCCTGGTCGCTGACACTCACTTCCACGCCACCCTCCGCGCCGTGCCCGGCCGCCAGGATGATCCGCGATGCCTGCCGCGGATGCACCTCGCAATTGGCATCGATGGCGTTGCGCAACAGATTGAGCAGCACCTGTTCCAGCAACACCCGGTCGGCATAAATCGGCGGCAGATTATCCGGCAGGCGCTCCTCGATCGTCACCTGGCAGGCACTGGCCTCCCAGGCACACAAGCGCACCGTCTCGCGGGCCACTTCGCTGATATCCAGGGCCTGCATGCGCCGTCGGCCCTTGCGCAGGAACGCGCGCAACCGCTTGATCACCTCGGAGGCGTGGTTGGCGTGCACGGCGATGCGTTCCAGGCCCTGGGCCACCCGTTCGACCGCCTGCGGATTGCTATCCAGGGCCTGCAGATAACGCTGGCTGGCGCTGGCGTAATTGACCACCGCTGCCAATGGCTGATTCATCTCGTGGGCGATGCCCGAGGCCAGTTCCCCCAGGGTCACCAGCCGGGCGGTGTGCGCCAGTTCGTCCTGATGGTGACGCTGCTGGGCCTCGCGCAATTCGCGCTCGGTCTGGTCGTGGGCGACCAGGGAGTAGAAGCGTTCGCCGCTGGCCGAGCGGTGCGCCAGCAGCATCAGCGACACCGGCACCGAGGTGCCGGCGTCGAGCGGTTGCAGGCGTGCCTCGATACTCCAGCGCCCATCCCGTTCGGCACGGCTCCAACCCTCGCGCTGCAGGGCCGCCAGCACATCGGCGGCCAAAAATCCGCCCAGGCTCGGCATTGCCGACTGTTCGCCGAGCTTGAGGGTGCGCCGGGCCGCCGGGTTGAGATAAGTGACATGCCCGCTGGGCTCGATGAACAACACCGGGTCGGGGTTGGCCTCCACCACCTCGGCCAACCGGTGCTTGTTTTCCTCGGCCTGAACCCGGGCAGTGATATCCCGCGACACGCTGACCACCTCGACCACCGACCCGGTGTAGGTTTCGCGAATCGCCCGGCAGGCGGTCTCGAACCAACGGTAATGACCATCGCGATGGCGGATGCGATAGGTCATGGTGTGATAACCGTCCTGCTCCAGGGCGTCACGGGCGCGGTGCGTCAGTCCGGCCAGATCCTGCGGATGGAACAGCTCGCGGGCCAGGCGACCGCGCAACTCTTCGGGCCAGTAACCGAGCAAGGTCGAGGACGCCGGGGACGCATCGAGAAAACAGCCGTCGGGGGTATGCCGGGAAATCAGGTCGGTGGTGTTTTCCGTGATCAACCGATAGAGCCGCCTGGCCGTGGCCGATTCGCGTTCGGCGAGGATCTGCGCGGTGGCTTCGCGACAGCGCGCCAGCACGCGGTTTTCCTGCGGGTCGGGGATAAAGGTCCAGATCAGGATCCGTTGCTCGAACTGCGCCTCGACGCCTTCGATGGCCCGTTGCTGGTCCAGGCAGGCGCGCACCAGCGGCAGGTGATTGACCGGCAACAAGCTCAGCGCATCGACCAGCGACAGTTGTTCGAGCAATGCCAGCAACGCCCTGTTGAGCTCCAGCGGTCGGGCCCGGGCATCGAGCAGCAGGCTCGGCTGCGGGTCATGCTCGAGCAACGACAAACCCTGCCGCCGACTGATGGAGGTGGAATTCATCGTGATCCCTGCCTGGAGAAAGGTCGGGCCGGTAGCGACTTCACGAGCAGCGCAACAGTCATGATTTGAGCCTTGAAATTATTATAGTAGATATACTATACAACTCAGGTAGTACTTCCATATACATCCGCAAACATTATATAAAAGACCCTGGATAAGTCATCGAGCGTCGGTAAAGACCGAGCGCCTCGGACATAGAGCTAATAATCAGCCACCGGGTACCCAAACCATGTCCATCTACGAGCAAGGCCTCGCGCCAACTGCCGTCAATCATATTGCCCTGTCTCCACTCAGTTTTATCGAGCGTACTGCCAAGGTCTACCCCGACTACCCCGCCGTGATCCACGGTTCGATCCGTCGCACCTGGGCCCAGACCTACGCGCGCTGCCGGCGCCTGGCCTCGGCGCTGGCCGGGCGCGGTATCGGTCGCAACGACACGGTGGCGGTGATGCTGCCGAACATCCCGGCGATGCTCGAAGCCCACTTCGGCGTGCCGATGATCGGCGCGGTGCTCAACGCCCTCAATGTGCGCCTGGATGCCGAAGCCATTGCCTTCATGCTCGCCCATGGCGAAGCCAAGGTGCTGATCGCCGACCGCGAGTTCCATGACGTGGTGCAGGCCGCCGTCGGCATGCTCGACCACCCGCCGCTGGTGATCGATGTCGATGACCCGGAATACGGCGAAGGCCAGGCCGTCAGCGACCTGGACTATGAAGCGCTGCTGGCCGAAGGCGATCCGGCCTATGACTGGCAGTGGCCGCAGGACGAATGGCAGGCCATCGCCCTGAACTACACCTCCGGCACCACCGGCAACCCCAAGGGCGTGGTCTATCACCATCGCGGTGCCTATCTCAGTTCCCTCGGCAACCAGATGATCTGGAGCATGGGCAACCACCCGGTGTACCTCTGGACCTTGCCGATGTTCCACTGCAACGGCTGGTGCTATCCCTGGGTGGTCACCGCGATGGCCGGGGTGCATGTGTTCCTGCGCCGGGTCGACCCGCAGAAGATCCTCAACCTGATCCGGGAACACCAGATCACCCACCTGAGCGGCGCGCCGATCGTGCTCAATGCGCTGGTCAACATGCCCGAGTCAGCCAAGGCGGCGATCGATCATCCGGTCAACGCCCTGGTCGCCGGCGCCGCCCCACCGGCCAAGGTGATTGGCGCCGTGGAAGCCATGGGCATCAAGGTCACTCACGTCTACGGCCTGACCGAAGTCTATGGCCCGGTGACCATCTGTGCCTGGCATGAGGCCTGGGATGAACTGCCGCTGGAAGAGCGGGCGCAGGTCAAGGCGCGCCAGGGCGTGCGCTACCAGACCCTGGAGGGGTTGATGGTGGCCGATCCGAAAACCCTCGAGCCGGTCCCCGCCGACGGCCAGACCATCGGCGAGATCTTCATGCGCGGCAACACGGTGATGAAGGGCTACCTGAAGAACCCCAGCGCCACGGCCGAAGCCTTCGAAGGCGGCTGGTTCCATACCGGCGACCTGGCAGTGACCCACCCGGATGGTTACGTGGAGATCCGCGACCGGCTCAAGGACATCATCATTTCCGGCGGCGAGAACATCTCCACCATCGAACTCGAAGGTGTGCTCTATCGCCACCCGGCGGTGCTGGAAGCCGCAGTGGTGGCCCGGCCGGATGAAAAATGGGGCGAAACACCCTGCGCCTTCATCACCCTCAAGGCCCACCACCAGGATGTGCGTGAAGCCGAGATCATCGCCTTCTGTCGCGAGCACCTGGCCGGTTTCAAAATACCGCGCACAGTGGTCTTCACCCAGTTGCCCAAGACTTCGACCGGCAAGATCCAGAAGTTCGTCCTGCGCGATATGGCGAAAAACCTCTAGCCTTTGCCTATCCACCCCAGGCGTTGTCGACGCCTGGGGTAACGCGCATTGCCAATGGCGCGGCCGCGGCCGTGCCCCCATCCCCTATTTGCAGGATGTTTCCCGCCATGCCCGAGTTCAACGCTCCCCTGCGCGATATGCGCTTCGTGCTACATGAGGTCTTCAACGCCGGCCAACTCTGGGCGCGTCTGCCGGCCCTGGCCGAGACTGTCGACGCCGACACCGCCGATGCGATTCTGGAAGAAGCGGCCAAGGTCACTGGCAACCTGATCGCCCCGCTCAACCGCAGCGGCGACGAAGAAGGCGCCCAGTGGCACGACGCGCGGGTCAGCACCCCGAAAGGCTTCAAGGAAGCTTATGCCACCTATATAGAAGGCGGCTGGGTCGGCCTCAGCGGCAATCCGCAGTTCGGTGGCATGGGCATGCCGAAGATGCTCGCCGTGCAATTCGAAGAAATGCTCTACGGCGCCAACTCCAGTTTCGCCCTGTATTCGGCGCTGACTTCCGGCGCCTGCCTGGCCATCGACGCACATGCCAGCGAGACGCTGAAAGAGCGCTTTCTGCCGCCGATGTACGAGGGCCGCTGGGCCGGTTCCATGTGCCTGACCGAAGCCCATGCCGGCACCGACCTCGGCCTGATCCGCACCCGCGCCGAACCCCAGGCCGACGGCAGCTACCGCATCAGCGGCAGCAAGATCTTTATCACCGGCGGCGAACAGGACCTGACCGAGAACATCATCCATCTGGTGCTGGCCAAGCTGCCGGACGCACCGGCCGGCCCCAAAGGCATCTCGCTGTTCCTGGTGCCGAAGATCCTTGTCGATGCCGACGGCAGCCTGGGTGCGACCAACGCCGTCAGCTGTGGTTCGATCGAACACAAGATGGGCATCAAGGCCTCCGCCACCTGCGTGATGAACTTCGACGGCGCCAGCGGCTGGCTGATCGGCGAAGCCAACAAGGGCCTGGCGGCGATGTTCACCATGATGAACTACGAGCGCCTGTCCATCGGCATCCAGGGTATCGGTTGCGCCGAGGCGTCCTACCAGAATGCCCGGACCTATGCCCGCGAACGCATTCAGAGCCGCGCCCCGAGCGGGGCGGTGGCCAAGGACAAGGCCGCCGACCCGATCATCGTCCACCCCGACGTGCGGCGCATGTTGCTCAGCATGAAGGCCATGACCGAAGGCGGCCGCGCGTTCGCCAGCTATGTCGGCCAGCAACTGGACCTGGCCAAGTTCTCCGAGCGACCTGATGAACGGCGCGATGCCGAAGCCCTGGTCGCCCTGCTGACCCCGGTGGCCAAGGCGTTTTTCACCGACACCGGCCTGGACAGCTGCATCCACGGCCAACAAATCTTCGGCGGCCACGGCTATATCCGCGAGTGGGGCCAGGAACAGCTGGTGCGGGACGTGCGCATCGCGCAGATCTACGAAGGCACCAACGGCATCCAGGCCCTCGACCTGCTGGGCCGCAAGGTGGTGGGAAACGCGGGGGTCGCCCTGCGCCTGTTCACCGCCGAGATTCGCCACTACGCCACGCAGCCCGACGTAGCCTACGCCGACGAGCTGCTGGACGCGGTGCAACGCCTGGAAAGCCTCAGCGACTGGCTGCGGGAACAGGCCGCGCACAACCCCAATGCCATCGGCAGTGCCTGCGTCGAATACCTGCACCTGTTGGGTTATGTCGCCTACGCCTACCTCTGGGCACGCATGGCCCGGGTCGCGCAGGACAAGCACAGTGAAGATCCAGGGTTCTACGGGGCGAAACTGGCAACCGCGGCGTTCTATTTCAGCCGCTTGCTGCCCCGCATCCTGAGCCTGGAACAGAGCATTCGCGCGGGCAGCGCGTCGCTGTTCGGGCTGGAGGCCGAGCAGTTCTAAGCCGGTGCTTTGCTTCAGGGGCTTGAAGTCTTGCGATGCGCGCTAGAGTGCTGGCAGTTCCTGAACCCGGGCGGCGGCATCGGCTTTCGACCGGGCAGGAACCTAACCGTCAGAACCGGTTTATGCCGCCGCCACTCCCGCAGCAATGGCATCCGCCCCGCTGCTGCCGCTGAACAGCGCGGCTTCGGCGGCGCGGCGGCGCGTCAGGCCAGCCATCACCTTGCCGGCGGCCTTGTTCCAACGTGCGAACTGCTCAACCGCCCCCGCCATGTCACCGGCATTGATCAGGCTTAGTAGCGTCGACGTCTGGAAGTTACCGGCGCCCAGGTTGTAGACAAAGTCCACCAGGGCATCGAACTGGCCCGCTGTCAGCGACGCGGTTACCGCGTTGGAGACGGCCTGCTCACGCGATACCAGATCGTTGCTCAACTGCGAATCAGCCTGCGCCTGGCTCCACACCAGTCCCGGCTTCACTTCAGGACCGGTATGTCCCCAACCAATCGTCCACGGCACACCGCCGCTGGCCGGATCCGGATACGCCGTCAGCCGGCAACTCTCGAAATATTTCAGCACTGCGATACCGTTGGGCGATGTCTTCATGATCTCTCCATGTGCAAAAGAACCCGCGGTGCGGGCGTTGTGGTTTTACCGATACTTGAATCTATAAGCCTCACGCATCCGCGGCTTTTGCATGAGGCCGCCGAAAAGCGCCGCGGATCACGGAAAACTTGATAGTTTCAAATAGATAAAATGGTTTTGCGAAGAGAGTGATGGGTCGCGTGCAGCGTTGAGTGGCAGGGCACATCAACTGTAATAGAAACACCACAAACGCGAGTAAATAGTCCATTTCTACACTCACTGCTTTGCATGTGGATATGTAGCCGCTGGATCAAGAGTAGCAGGCCATTAGCCATTTATTTATAATTTGCACTGTCCCTCCGTTACGGGCGGCTCAGGCAAGGTGTCCGTGCTCGGCAAGCCAAGCGGCCAGGACGCAACGCTGACAGAGCCGCTACCTTTTCCCGACATCACCCGCTTCTACCCGGTGAGCCCCATCCACTGCGCCTGGAGGGGCCTCCCGAAGTGACTCCCGAACCGTCACGCAACAATGTCATAATGGGATTATGACTATATGGTCACATATGGAATCGTTAATACAATGCCGAAAAAAAACACCAGAACACAATCGGGATTCACGCTGATCGAGGCGATGATCACCGTCGCCATCGTCGCGATCCTCGCTGCTATCGCACTTCCGGCCTACAGTAGCTATATCACCAAGAGCAATATCAAGGCCGCCCAGGCCGACCTGGTCGCGCTGAGCCTCAATCTGGAAAACTACTACCAGAAACAGTTGGCCTACCCGGTCTCGACGGCCAGCGGCATAACCTCGATCCAGTGCGCGCTGATCGGCAACCCTACGCCCTGCACCGCCCCGTCGTCAGGCTGGCAACCCAGCCAGTCCAGCCTGTTCAGCTACTCCATCAGCTCCACTGCCACGACTTATACCGTGACCGCAACAGGTAGCAGCGGCAACGTCAATGGCTGCGTCATCACTCTGGATCAAGGCAATAATCGCAACATCGCTTCTTGCAGCCCGTATAACGGCGGCTGGCTGTAATGAACAGTCGTGGCTTCACCCTGATCGAGTTGATGATTACCGTCACCCTGTTCGGCCTCTTGCTGTTCGTTGGGGTGCCCTTGACCCAGTCATGGACCAACAGTGGTTATCAGCGCGATGCCGCCGGCCTCTTGAAACAGGGGATCAGCCGTGCCAAGGCGATCGCCCTGCGCAACCAGGGTAAAATGCAGGACACCGCGCCCGCGGCCGTACTGTGCCGCTCCGGCCAGAGCCTCAAGCTGTACAGCCTTTCCGGCGCCATCGACTGCACTGCGACCACGCAGATCTGGAGCTCCTCGCTTCCGAACGCCGCCGTAATCCAGACCGGCGGTGTCGACCTGGCCTGCATCGCTTTCAACAACCGAGGTTTTGCAGTCAGCTCCGGCTCGTGCACCACCAGCACCATTCAAGTCACGGCCGGCAGCGAGAGTTCAGTCGATGTCCCGATTATATAAGCTGGCGTCGAAGGGACAACGGGGCGACGTGCTGCTCGAATCACTGATCGGTATCCTGCTGATGGCGATTGTCGGCCTGGGCATCACCTATGCCGCCTCGCGGGCGGCGGTAAGCCAGCGTGACATGAAACTGGAAAATATCGTGGTCGCCCAGATGCGCAGCCTGCTGGAGCAGTATGGCGCGCAGTTGTGTACGAACAATGCCGCCAACACCGCCCTGCTCGTCGTCTCCATCCCCACCCAGACTACCCCCCTGACGATTACGGCAACTTGCACCAGCGCCCCCACCGTCACCGTCGGCAGCAGCACGCTCAGCGGCGGAACACCGCAGAGTTCGGTAGTACTGACCACCGGCTCCGCCGACAGCGGCACTTTGGGTGGCATCATTCGCGTGGGTGACGACTCATGAGCCGCGATCAGCGTGGCTTCACGCTGATCAGCCTGATGGTCGGCACGGTCATTTCCCTGCTCAGCATCCTGGCCATGCTCTCGTTGTATAAAAACCTGGTTTACATCTCGGCGACATCCATCCAGAGCGCCCGGCAAGATGGCCAGGTGGCCTCGGCCCTGCTGACGGCCCAACGAGAACTGACGAACGGCGGTTTCTGGAGCGGCAGTGCCACAGCCCGTGCCAGCTCCGATATCGACAATTATTTCGTGCTGCTGTCTGGCGCCACCCTGACCAACGGCACCCTGGCCGGCACGGCCACCGCCCAGGCCAACTTCCCGACCCTGACCAGCGCCGCACCGAACGGCATCACGGGCAACGCCATTGTCTGGTCCTATCAGACCAATGCCACGGCGACGACGGCCAGTTGCGCGGGGCTGGCGGTCATCAACGGCGCCCTGGTCAGCCTCAAGGGCGCGGCCGGCTGTACCCAGGCCTCGACACAATGGAACACCACCACCTGGACCAGCACCACGCTGATCGAAGCCGGCCAGAGTGCCACGCTGTTTTCGGTGGGCTTCGCCGCCTGCTGGCCCTACGGCCGCACCACCGACAGCAGCAATACCGCCTATCGCCTACAAGTCAGCCTGAGTGCCAATAACAGCACGCTGGACCCCAACAGCAGCAGTCCCCAGCCCGCCTATGTCAAAAGCAAGGCGACGGCCTGCCTGATCAATTTCGAAAAACCCACTTCCTGAGCGAGCACTCGATGCCAGCCCCATCGTTTCCCACATCGACACGCGCCGCTCAGCGCGGCATGGCCGCAACGCTGATGATCCTGTTTGTCGGCATGGCCCTGACCGTGAGCACGCTGGGAATGATGTACGGCATACGTGCGACCCAACAGCAGCAACTGGCGGCCCACGCCAGCTCGCCGGCGGAATCGAGGGTCTGGAGCGGCGTGGAATGGGTGCGCCTGTACTTGCAGGCGCAGTTGCTGCAAGACAGCACCCTGGCCAATGTCAAGGTGGGCAGCCTGTCCATCAGTGACACCAAGCTCAGCGCGCAGATCATCTCCAAGGTCGCCAGCGGCAGCAGCACACTGGTCACCGCCACCATCACCGCCACCGGCAACCTGGCGACCAACACCCTGCAGGTGGTCTACCTGCTGACACCGGCCAGTGCCGCGAACACGGTCACCAGCGGCAACCTGCCGCCGGCACTGCAGTTCAACGGCGACTTCAACTACAGCGGCGGTAGCCTGTCGATCACTAACGGCACGGCCCTGGCGAACATCGCAGTGATGGGCACGCTGAGCATTTCCAGTGGTTCGAAAGCCTATGTCTCCGGCTGCGCCAAGGGCGGTATCAACCTCAGTGGCGGCGGTATCGCGGACAATGCGACCCTCAACACCGAAGGTACCTTTACCTTTAGTTCCAGCAGCCAGCCGGTCAACCTGACCGTGGGGGCCAATACCATCAACATCTCCCAGTCCGGCGGCAGCTATGTGACGATCACGGCAGGGGCGTTCAAGGCCAATGTGCTGTCGGGCGGATCGACGATCGGCACCGCCCTGGTCGGCGGCACAAAAAACACCGACAACTCGATCACCGCCGCCAGCACCGGCACCGCACTGATCACCCTCACCGATGGCACGGTCTATACCCTGGACCTGAGCAAGGCCAGCCAATCCGCTGGGGTCATCAGTACCACGGCCGGCGCGGTGCTGATCTCCGGGACCGGCACCCTGCCCGCCAGCATCTCGCTGACCTACAACTCGGTATACGGCGGCGGCGTCAACTTTCTGACCGGCACCGTCGGGACCTTGTGGGGCAACACCCTGGCAATCACCGGCTTCAGCGGCACCTACACCACACTCAAAGCCAACAGCAACGTATCGATCCTCACCGCGACGGTAGGTCAGTTCCAGGGCGGCGGAAATTTGAGCGTGAAGCAATACAATACCCCGTCATTCAGCGCGGCCAGCCAGATCGCCGGCACGCTGCTCAACCAGGACGGCACGACCTACACCGGCACGGCACTGGCGAACCTGACGCAGAATGTCGCCGGCGCCTCGCCCGGCCTGCCCGGCGTGCCGTACTGCAACATCACCGTCTCCACGGTGGACGTCACGGCCCTGAAAAGCCAGGCCAACTATGTGTTCGCTTTTTCCGGGAGCACACCGACGCTGACGATTCAGAACGTCAAAACCTCCGCGGGTACGGCAGTGCCAGCGGGGCCCTATGACCTCACGAAAACCGATATGCGCACCCTGCTGGGCGCCAACTTCATGATCTGCAACTATGGCAACAGCAGTTGCGGCAGCAGTGCGACCCCCAGCAGCGGCTGGATCTTTACGGGTATCAAGGCCATGCCGCCAGGTGTGCTCTGGTTCGATGGCAATATCACCCTCGATGGCGTGCAGAGCCTGACCCGGCTGACCAATACCGTGCTCAGCAACAGCAACAGCAGCAATAACAACAAGGGCGACGTTACCCTGACCAGCAGCGGCATGGTGCCGTTGTACTCGCCGAACTTCTCCGGCTACACGAACCTGTGCGGCGGGTCGTTCTACCCGACCAACCTGTGCGACAAGACAGCAGGGGCCCTGGCCAGCTGGACCGACGCCTCCAACGTCAGCCACAGCGGCCTGCCCATCGGCAACATCGCCATTGAAGCCAACGGCGGGCTGAACAGCAGCGGCTGGACCCTATACGGCAACGTCATCCTCGGCGGCCTCGTCAGTACCACGGGGGCCACCACCAGTATCAAGGGCGCGCTTTCCAGCGGTGGCAACGGCACCAGCACGACTACCATTTCCCAGGGCGGCATCGCCGTCGACGTCTCGAGCGTGACCACCGACCAGAGCATCACCACCACCCCACCCAGCACCGGTGGCGGCGGCGGGGCGGTCCAGGCCTCGACGAGAGTGCGCTGGATCCGGGCGTATTGAGTGTTCCTTTATGACGCTGTATTCAGTGCATAGAACTCATGCAACTTGGCCTGCAACAGCTGCTTATCCGGCAAGCGGGTCTTATAATTGTCGCGCCAATGGCGCGACTCTTTCCTCTGCACGATATTTCCATTCGTGAACCAGCGCCTCATCTGCTTTCCTGCTCCAGGCCCGACAGCTCAACGATTGTTCCCGCCGCCGCGCCCGGACTATAGTGCCGTGCCAGTCCAAGGCAGGAGCCTACACAGTGCACTCACGTTTTCCATCGCGTCGTTTCTCCCTTTGCGCCCTGGCCATCAGCCTGGCGCTCAGCGTCTGCAACGTCCCGTTTGCCTCAGCCGACACCCGCCTGCCCGACGCCCCGGAAATCGGCACTGGCTTTCGCACTGGCATGCTCACCCAACACGCGGCCCGGCACATGGCCGCGGCGGCCAATCCGCTGGCGGCCGCGGCCGGGCGCGAGATCCTGCGCCAAGGCGGCTCCGCCGTGGATGCGGCGATTGCCATGCAAGCCGTACTGACCCTGGTGGAACCGCAAGCCACCGGCATCGGCGGCGGCGCCTTCATCATGGTCTGGGACGGCAAACAGGTGCATGCCTACGACGGTCGTGAAACCGCACCGGCAGGCGCCACCGAGAAGCTCTTCCTCAAACCTGACGGCACGCCGATGGCCTTCACCCAGGCACAGATCGGCGGCCGCTCGGTCGGTACGCCCGGGGTGATGCGCGCCCTCGAACTGGCCCATCGCACCCAGGGCCGCCTGCCCTGGGCGAAGCTCTTCGAACCGGCCATCCGCCTGGCCGAACAAGGCTTCGCGATTTCACCGCGCCTGCACAAGCAGATCGTCGCCAGCCCATTCCTGCCCCGCTCGCCCGCCATGGCCGCCTACTTCCTCAACGCCGACGGCAGCCCGAAAGCCGTCGGTACAACGCTGAAAAATCCGCAGCTGGCCGCCGTGCTCAAGCGCATCGCCAACGAAGGCAGCGACGCACTCTACAAAGGTCGCATCGCCGAGGAGATCGTCGCGGCGGTCAATGGCAGCGCCAACCCCGGAACGCTCTCGCTCGCCGACCTGCAAGGCTATCAGGCCAAGGAACGCACGCCACTGTGCTCCGACTACAAGCAATGGCAGCTCTGCGGCATGCCGCCACCGTCCTCCGGCGGCATCGCCATCGCGCAGATCTTCGGCACCTTGCAGGCCCTCGAAGCGCAGGACAAACGCCAGGCACTGCCAGCGCTCGGGCCGATAAAAAGCGCGAGCCCCGCCGGTCTCGAACCGCTCCCGCAAGCCGTGCACCTGATCGCCGAAGCCGATCGCCTGGCCTATGCCGACCGCGGCCTGTATGTCGCCGACAGCGATTTCATCCCGGTCCCGGTCGCCGGGCTGATCGACCCCGGCTACCTCGCCAGCCGCGCCCGCCTGATCGGCGAACGCAGCCTGGGCCAGGCCGAGCCCGGCGTCCCGGCCGGGATCCAGGTGGCCCTGGCCCCGGACCGCTCGCCAATGCGCATTTCCACTTCGCAGATCGTCGCCGTGGACGACCAGGGCGGCGCCGTATCGATGACCACGACGGTGGAAAGCTCGTTCGGCTCACACCTGATGGTCGAGGGTTTTATCCTCAACAACCAGTTGACCGACTTCTCCTTCATCCCCAGCGAAAACGGCAAGCCGGTGGCCAACCGTGTCGAGCCAGGCAAGCGCCCACGCTCGTCCATGGCCCCGACCCTGGTGTTCGACCGGGCGAACGGCGAGTTCCTCGGCACCGTCGGCTCGCCCGGCGGCTCGCAGATCATCGAATACGTCTCCAAGACCCTGGTCGGCCTGCTGGACTGGAAACTCGATCCGCAGGCAGCCATCAACCTGCCCAACTTCGGCAGCCGCAACGGCCCCACCGAACTGGAGCAAGGCCTGTTCTCGCCGCAACTGGTCAAGGCGCTGCAGGACAAGGGCCACCTCGTCAGCGAGTTGGACATGACCAGCGGCACCCAGGCGATCATGCGGGTGCGCGACGCCAAGGGGCAGTCGTCATGGACCGGCGGTGCCGATCCCCGGCGTGAAGGCGAGGCCCTGGGGGACTGAAATGTCTTGGCACACTCTGACACCGTGGCTCTTCACAATATGTTGAGAAATCGCCCCGTATACTTTTTCAATCAAAGGATTGCCTTGCGACCCGCTCCCTCTCTTTCGGTATCACTATGCGAATGACACGCCCCTTCCTCCTCCTGCTCCTGCTGGGCGGCCTATTGTTCTTCTTCGGGCTGGGCAACCACGAGTTGCAAGGCTCCACCGAATCCCGGGTAGCCGGGATCGCGATGGAAATGCACCTGACCCAGGATTGGGTCACCCCGCATCTGCTGGGCGAACCTTTCCTGGAAAAACCACCGTTGAGCCTCTGGCTCGATGCCGGCGCCATCCAACTGTTTGGCGGCACGCCCCTGGCCGTGCGCCTGGCCTCGGCCTTCGCCGGCCTGTTCACGGTGCTCGCACTGTTTGCCTTCCTACGCAAGATTGGTCGTCCAGCCGTGCTGGCCTGGACCGCCGCCGCGATGCTCGCCACCATGGCCAGCTACCTGGGCAACGCGCGCCAGGTTGGCGAAGACGCACTGCTCAGCCTCGGGGTGACCCTGGCCCTGCTGGCGTTCTTTCGCGCCACCGAGCAACGGGCACAAAACAACCCGACCCTGGGCGCCTGGTGTGTCTTCGCCCTCGGCATCGTGATCTCGACGTTGAGCAAGGGGGTGCTCGGCCTGGCCCTGCCCGGCGTCGTGATTTTCGTCTACCTGGTGTGCCGAAGCCTGCTCGACAAACGCTTCAGCCTTGGCGACTGGCTGCGTCCGGCGCTATTCACCGCGCTCGGCTTGATCCCCCTGCTGATCTGGCTGGTGCTGCTCTACCAGCGCGGCGGCATGCACGCCGTCGCTGAAGTGCTGTGGGCCAACAGCGTCGGCCGCTTCAGCGGCTCCTTCACCTCCGCCGGGCACTACGAACCGTTCTACTACTACCTGGCCAAGCTGCCGGAAGCCTTCCTGCCCTGGAACCTGCTGGTGTACCTGGGCCTGTGGAATCTGCGCAAGCGCCTGGTGGACAACCGCCACCTGCTGTTCGCCAGCGTCTGGATCCTCGCCCAGTTCACCCTGCTGACCCTGGCCTCCAGCAAGCGCATGGTCTACCTGATGTCCATGGCCCCGGCCGCCGCCATCATCGCCGCCGAATACGCGGTGGTGATCCTCGAGTGGCTGCGGCGACGCTCCGCCACCTCCCCTTTCAGCGCCAGGCTGGTGAAACATCACCGCCCACTGGCGATGGGGCTGATGGCCCTGGTGGTCTGCGCCTACCTGGTGGTGGCGGCGCTGGAATCGCGCTCCGACATCAAGAACTCCTTCAAACCGCTGACCGACCAGGTCATCGAACTACAGGCCCACGGTAAACAGGTCGCCCTGTTCCAACCGGAAGAGCGACTGGCCTCCACCGTGTTCTATACCCAACGCCAGCAGCAAGTGCTGATGACCGAAGCCGATCTGAACGCCTTCCTGGCCGCCTCGCCGGACAACGTGGTCATCGTCGACCAGAGCCTGAAGATCTCGACGCCGCCGGCGCCGACCAAGGTCCTGAGCAGCGTCACCATCGGCGGCAAGCGCCTGTATAACTTCTACGGGCAGTAACGTGCCCCGTACGCTTCATCCGTAAAGAGCCGGCGCCTTCGAAGCGCCGGTTTTTTTTGCCGGAAAAATCGGTTTCGCAAACAAACAGCCCTATCCTCGTCTGCCAGTTAGCAGAAACATGCTGTATGACAAAATCCTTTCAGCTATCTGTGTTACCGCCGATACAAGCTCTACCAACAAATTCAGCTGGCTCCAAAAACAACACCTTCCAGCCACCCGATAGCACGCAACACAACGTTCCTGGAGGAATTCGATGAATAGCTGGTTTGGCAATATCAGCGTCAACCTGAAACTTGGCCTGGGTTTCGGCTTGGTACTGCTCCTGACCACAATCCTGGCCCTGACCGGCTGGAACAGCCTGGGTGGGCTGATCGACCGCAGCAACTGGATGAGCGACATCACCCAGCTCAACGCCTCGCTGACCAAACTGCGCGTGGCCCGCCTGCAATACATGCTGACCAATGGCGACGAAACCGCCGCACAGAACGTGCAGGTCAACCTGGACGCGTTCATCGCTCAACAGCAGAAACTGATCGGTAGCTTCAAGAGCCCGGAAAACCTCAAGCTGCTCAAAGAGCAGACCGACTTGATCAGCCAATACCAGCAGTCGCTGAACAAGATGCGCGATGCCTATCGCACCGGCAACGGCGCCCGCCAGACCATGGGTGACAATGCCGAAGTCGTCAGCAAGCTGATCAGCGCGATCAACGACCAGGTGCTGCACATGCAGCCCGGCGAGGAAGGCCGTTTCGAGCGCTTCCAGGCCATCACCCGGGCCAAGGAACAGTTCCAGCTGACCCGCTATGAAGTGCGTGGCTATGCCGCCAACAGCAACCCGGACACCGAGCAGAAAGCCTTCAATCAACTGGGTGAAGCGATCGACGGGCTCAAGGCCCTGCAGCAAGCCTTCAGCAGCGCCGAGCAGACCTCCGTGACCCAGCTCGAGACCGCCCTGGGCAACTACCGCAGCGCCTTGCAGGCCTACAAGAGCGCCAACGCCGCCGCCCTGCAGGCGCGCAAGGAAATGACCGACCAGGGCAACGACATCGTCGCGCGCAGCGACGCGCTGTATCAGATCCAACTGGACCGGCGTGACAGCGAAAGCGCCCAGGCCCGGACGTTGCAACTGGGCAGTACGCTGCTGGCCTTGCTGGTCGGCCTGTTCGCCGCCGTACTCATCACCCGGCAGATCACCCGCCCGATCCGCGACACCCTGGCCGTCGTCGAGCGCATCGCCGCCGGTGACCTGACCCACAACCTGGTGGTCACCCGCCGCGACGAACTGGGCGTGTTGCAACAAGGCATCCAGCGCATGGGCACCACCCTGCGCGACCTGATCAGCGGTATCCGCGATGGCGTCACCCAGATCGCCAGCGCCGCCGAGGAACTGTCGGCGGTGACCGAACAGACCAGCGCCGGGGTCAACAGCCAGAAAATCGAAACCGACCAGGTCGCCACGGCGATGCACGAAATGACCGCCACCGTTCAGGAGGTCGCGCGCAATGCCGAACAGGCCTCCCAGGCCGCCGCCGCCGCGGACGGTGAAGCCCGTGAAGGTGACAAGGTGGTCGGCGAGGCCATTGCCCAGATCGAACGCCTGGCCACCGAAGTGGTGCGTTCGACCGAAGCCATGAGCGTGCTGCAGCAGGAAAGCGACAAGATCGGCGCGGTCATGGATGTGATCAAGGCCGTGGCCGAACAGACCAACCTGCTGGCGCTCAACGCCGCCATCGAGGCGGCCCGGGCCGGCGAAGCCGGACGCGGCTTCGCCGTGGTGGCCGACGAAGTGCGCGGCCTGGCCCAGCGTACGCAGAAGTCCACCGAGGAGATCGAGGGCCTGGTGGCGGCCTTGCAGAACGGCACCCAGCAAGTGGCGAACGTGATGAACAACAGCCGCAACCTGACCGACAGCAGCGTCGCCCTGACCCGCAAGGCCGGCGTCTCACTGGAGAACATCACCCGCACGGTGTCGAACATCCAGTCGATGAACCAGCAGATCGCCGCCGCGGCCGAGCAGCAGAGCGCGGTGGCCGAGGAAATCAGCCGCAGTATCGTCAATGTGCGCGATGTGTCCGAACAGACCGCCGCCGCCAGCGACGAAACCGCAGCGTCCAGCGTCGAACTGGCCCGACTGGGTAATCAATTGCAGATGATGGTCAGTCACTTCCGCGTGTAACGCCGCCGTTTCGCCAACCCTATGGACCAGCGTCCGTGGGGCCGGCGGACGCGCTCAGACGCAAATCGCCTGGGTAAACACCAGCCGATTGCCGAACGGGTCGTGAAGGGCCATATCCAGGCTGCCCCAGGGCATGGCCCGGACCTCAAGCGGTGCAGCGTCGCCGGCCTTGTCCAGCAACTGCGCCCTGAGCGCTTCCAGTTCGTCGGCTTCGATGCGCAATGCCGCTCCCGGCGTGGCGTCCCCCTTGTGCTCGCTCAGGTGCAGCACGCAGTCGCCCCGGGACACTTGCAGGTACAACGCAAAGCCGGGCTCGGAACGGTGCTGCCAATCGACAGAGAAGCCGAGGAATTCGATGTAGAACGCCAACGCCTTGCCCTCGTCATCGATGTGCAGGACGGGAGTGGTTTTACCGAAGCTCATGACGGGTCTTCCTGGCTATCTGGATCAAAGCGCTTCGGCCTGGAAAGCAGATTCTTTAATAGCCAGGTGCCACCACCACAAAAAGCGCGAAGTGGCTCGCAAAAACCGCGTCGTAAAGCCTCCGGGGGCGTCAATAACCGAACGGCTTGTACATTCGTTGCCAAGGTCGAGCGGGCTGATCGCGCCCCAGGCCCGGGAGCGACCAACCCGTTGCGCCGTCACAGCATCTCGTTGAGAATCCACTCGGTCACCGAAGTGCGCTTGGGCGCCCAGCCCAGCAGTTCGCGGGCCTTCTTGCCGCGTACCCGGCTGTTGGAGCCCAGGCCGTAGTTGGCCATTTCATAACCCCACTCGGCCTCGGCATCGGCCAGCGGCCAGTCCTGTGGCGCACCCAGGTCAAGGGCCCGGGCCATGGCCGTGGTCATCTCGAAAAACGCTGCCTCGCCGCTTTCCACGAAGTAGAAGGTGCCCGCCGGGGTCTGGGTCAGTGCCAGCAGGTACAGCGCCACCACGTCATCGATATGCACGTTGGACCAGATGTTCCGGCCAGTGCCGACATGACGCACCACGCCACTCTTGCGCGCCTGCTTGAGCAGCCGCGGCAGCTGCACGCTATCGCGGTTCACGCCCCTGCTGTGGCCGTAGATCAGCGTGTTGCAGAGCACCGCCGAGCGCACGCCGAACGCAGCCGCGCCCAGCACCAGGTTGTCGATGGCCACGCGCGCGGCCTTGTCGACGGTGGGCTCGGGCAGTTGGTCTTCGTAGTAGATACTGTCACTGGCCAGGCCGCCGGAAGCGTCGCCGACGATGCTCGAACCGCTGGTGTGCAGGAATACCTTGTCGGAACCGCGCAGGGCACCGAGCAAGGCTTCGACCGCACCACGATGATCGCTGCTGGCGGCGTTGATCACCGCATCGGCCTGACGCGCCTGCCCGGCGAGCAAGGTGCTGTCATCCAGGGTGCCGATGACCGGGGTGATGCCCAGCCGGCGCATTTCTTCGGCCTGCCCGGCGCTGCGCACCAGGCCCGTGACCTGATGACCGGCCTCGACCAGGCCGGTGGCGATGGAGCCGCCGATAAAGCCGGCGGCGCCGGTAATGAAAACGTTCATGGAGAAACTCCGTGCGGGGGTCAGTGATGGGCTCAGTATCGAAGACTTATCCGTGCCGAATAAGCCCGGATACCCCAATTCACTCTTGCGCGGGAGTCACGAATCACCTGAGCAGCGGCGCGGCATAACCCGCCAGCTTGTCCTGGATAAAATCGAGGAAGCACTGGATCCGCAGCGCCAGTTGCGAGTTGCGGTAGTACACCGCGTGAATCGGCTGGCGATAGCCGCTGTTGGCCTCGGGCAGGATCACCCGCAGGCGCCCGGCCTGGATGTCCTGATGGGTCATGAAATGCGACAGGCAGACAATGCCCTGCCCTTCCAGCGCCAACTGGCGCAAGGTCTCGCCGCTGGACGCGCTGATGCTCGGCTGGATCTGCCAGCGGTCGCCCTGGGCATGTCGCAACGGCCAGTGGTTCAGGCTTTCGGTCTGGGTGAAGCCGAGCAGCGTATGCCCGGACAACTCGCCGACGCTGGCCGGCATCCCATGGGTTTCCAGGTAGGCGGGACTGGCGAGGATATTCAGCGGGCTGCTGCCCAGGGAACGCGCATGCAGGGTCGAGTCCGCCAGGTTGCCGATACGAATGGCGATATCGGTGCTTTGCTCCAACAGGTCGATGATCAGGTCGTTGCTGTTGAGCTCCAGTTGGATATCCGGATACAGGCGGCGAAACTCTGCGATATAGGGCACCACCGCATGCAGCATGAAGGGCGAGGCGGCATTGATCCGCAAGCGGCCGGCCGGCGTCTGCTGACGCAAGGACAGCCGCTCTTCCAGCTCGTCCATCTGCTCCAGGATCTGCTTGGCGCGCTCGAAGAAGAACTTGCCCTCCTCGGTCAAATCCATGCGCCGCGTGGTGCGGTTGATCAAGGTGGTTTCCAGCTTGGCCTCGAGCCGCGACAGGCTCCGGCTGACCGCCGAGGGCGTCTGGCCGACCTGTTCGGCCGCCGCGGAAATCGAGCCGCACTCGATCACGCACACAAAGATCTGCAACTCATCGGATCTGGCTTTCAACCGCTATCCCTCTTGGAAAACTTGCTCGACAGTCGCCGTATTCCGCGGCCACGTTATTGTGTCTGAAGTGTATTAATACAAACACACTTGTTGCCTTGGCCTGATCCGCCCCCAGGAGTTGCCTCTCGTAACTAACTTGAGACCTTAAGATGCTTATTGACGCCAATATACCGACAAAAATCTTCCCGCTCCCTACACCCTGCACTTCAAGACACGGTGTTTTGCGCCGAGGTATAAATCGATATATCGAAAACCTTAATTATCACTTATTCTCAGTCGCTCAAGAATGACCCGATAGAGCCGGGACCGGCGCCCTCCCAAGGCAGAGAAAAGAACCACTCCTTCTGCCGGCAACGAAGGCAACCGCGTCGTCTCACTGACCTTTCGGTCATGCGGCGAGGCGAACAAGACGGGGGCCTTGAGGATGATTGTATGATGCGTAACGGACTTACCAATGTCGCTTGATTTCGCAATTGATGTCCAAGACCTGAGCAAGTGCTATCAGATCTACGACGCCCCCCAAGACCGCCTATTGCAAATGCTGCTGCGCAACCGCAAGCGATTCTATCGTGAGCTCTGGGCGCTCAAAGCCTTGTCACTGCAAATTCGCCGAGGCGAAACCGTCGGTATCATTGGCCGTAACGGCAGCGGAAAGTCCACGCTTTTGCAGTTGCTCTGCGGGACCTTGACCCCCACCCACGGCAAACTTCAGGTTCAGGGCCGGATTGCCGCCCTGCTGGAGCTGGGCTCTGGTTTCAATCCGGAGTTCAGCGGTCGCGAAAACGTCTACCTGAACGCCGCGGTCCTGGGCCTGACGCCAGAACAGATCGACGCTCGCTTCGACGAAATCCAGGCCTTCGCCAACATTGGCGAGTTTATCGAGCAGCCGACCAAAACCTACTCCAGCGGCATGCTGGTCCGCTTGGCCTTTGCGGTCTCGGTGTGCGTGGAGCCGGACATCCTGATCGTCGACGAGGCGCTTTCGGTGGGCGACGCGGCGTTCCAGTTCAAGTGCCTGAACCGCCTGGAGACCCTGACGAAAAATGGCACCACACTGCTGTTCGTGTCCCACGACATGAACCTGGTCAAACGCTTTTGCCATCGGGTGATTTACCTGAACCAGGGCCAACTGGTTGCCAGCGGCGCGCCCGAAGAGATGGCCGAGTTGTACCTCCTCGACATGCGCGATGAACAGCGGCGCTGGGCCTCCGGCGGTGACATCGCGGTCACGCGCAAGTCATTCCTCGACACCCGGGACGGTATCGCCTTCGGCACCTCGGAAGGGCATATCAGCAGCGCCGTGTTCACCAACACGCAAGCGCTGACATCGGCCTACCTGTACGGCGAAAACGTCGAAATCCACGTCCAGGCCAGGATTCAGACGTCCATCCGCCAACCCTCGGTCAGCTTCACCCTTCAAGAGGCCCACCTGCTGGTCATCGGCGGGGCCAACCTGGCGCTTTCGGTAGAGCCGGAAGAAAACGGCTGGCAGCGCGCCTCAATCACCATGACCTTCAAGGCCAAGCTGGCGGCGGGTCGTTATCATGTCACCCTCAAGCTCATGGATGGCCTGGTCGAACACACCGCGCAACTGATCGAAAAACAAGTGGCCCCCCTGGCTTTCGAGATGCTGCCCAACGCCGAAAATTTTCTCGGGGCCGTCGACCTCGGCTTGCAGGCCGTCGACGTGTCCGCCCGTGCAAATCCTCTATTCAGTAACGGAATCGCGCCATGCAAATGACTGCACGTACCTGGCACATCGGGATCTTCGGTACCTTCGATGTCGAGAACTATGGCGACCTGCTGTTCCCCATCCTCGCCGAGGCCGAATTGAGCAAACGCCTTGGCCCGGTGCAACTGCATCGTTTTTCCTACAATGCGAAAAGCCAGGCCGAGTGGCCCTACGCCGTGACCTCGCTCACCGATCTGCCGGAGTTGGCCGAGCAACTCGATGGCGTCCTGATCGGCGGTGGTTTCATCATTCGCTTCGACAAAGTCGTCGCCCATGGCTACGTTCCCCCCAGCCCGGATATCCATCACCCCACGGGTTATTGGCTGTCGCCGGCGCTGATTGCCCAGCAGCACGGTGTCCCGGTGATCTGGAACGCCCCGGGCATGCATTGCAATGATATTCCCGAGTGGAGCACGCCCCTGCTCAGGCTCGCGCTGGAGCACAGCCAATGTGTACGCGTCAGGGATGAGCCGTCGCGCGCAAGCCTCAGCGAGCTCAGCCCGGGTACCGATATCCAGGTACTGCCCGATACCGCCTTCAACCTGCCGGACCTGATCGACGAGCAACACCCCAGCGCGGCCTTTGCCGAACTGCGCCAGACGTTCGGGCTGGATGCGCCCTATATCGTCATTCAGTCGATTCATGTGGTCGAGCCGTTTTTGCAACTGTTCGAGCAACACCCGCAGGCGCTGGCCGGCTACCGCCTGCTGGTCATGCCGATCGGCCCGGTACTGGGCGACCATCACATGGTGGTGTCCCAGCGCATACCCGACACCATCACCCTGCCGTTCTGGCCGGAGCCGTTACTGCTGGCGGAAATCCTCTGCCACGCCCAGGCGGTCATCGGTCACAGCTATCACTTGTCCATCAGCGCCCTGGTGTTTGGCGTTCCGGTGTTTTCCACGGCGGACCTGAGTACCGGCAAGTACACCGCGCTGGCCGAGATGGGCCAGATGCATGCCCTGCCGCCGGCCGAAGAACTGACGGTGCAGTGGTTCACGTCACGGATCGGAAAAACGCAGCCGTCGGCGCGGTTAAAAGCCGCCACGGTGGAACTGGCCGCCTATTGGGAGCAGGTCGCGACCATCATCGGCCAAGGGAAGACCTTGGCGCGCCGCGCCCTCAATCGCTTCTGGCAGCACCTGCCGAGCCTGCTTGAAAGCGGCGCGAGCCGGCCCCTGGCAAGCGCGGAACCGTTACCCCCCACGCTCGACTATATGAATATCGAGCTCAACGCCCGCCAGCAACAGATCTTCCAGTTGAACGAACAACTGACAACACTGCGAAACTCCAACAGCTTCAAACTCACGGCGCCTTTGCGCTCGCTGGGGCGTGGTTTCAGAAAATTGAGAGAGCGATAAATGCAACCCATCCTGAACCTGTCGGCGCTCAAACACGGCGTACTCAATACCGAGCCGTTTTCATGGGCCGAAATCAGCAACCTGTATTCGGCGCAAGACGCCGCCGCCCTGGCCGCGACCTATCCCCATGATCACTTCAAGACCGTGACGGGCTACGGCGGCGAAAAGGATTATGACTACGAGGCCCGCGCGCTGTTACCCATGGGTAGCGAGGTTATTGCCTACGAATCCGAACTGAGCGAGGTCTGGCGCCGGCTTGCCCGGGATCTGTGCAGCGCCGCCTATCGCGAGGCCCTCAGTGCCCTGACCGACCAGGACCTGCGCCAGGCGCCGATGGAAGTGAACGTTTTCCACTACGGCCCGGGGGCCAGCCTCGGAGCCCATCCGGACCTGCCGGACAAACGGGTCACGCATATTCTCTATTTCAATGAGTCCTGGGACCGGGCCCATGGCGGCTGCCTGAACATCCTGCGCGGCAAGGACCCCGCCGCGGTGACCGCGCTGGTCGAGCCACTGGTGGGCAACTCTGCCGTGCTGGTCCGCTCGAACAACTCCTGGCACGCCGTCTCTCCGGTCGTCCCGAACCAAAGAGTCTCACGTCGCAGCATGACGGTGACCTTCTACCAGCCGGGCTCCGCAAGCTCGATGTGGCCCCCTGGCGATACCACGCCGCTGCACAGCTATCCCCGGGACTGACGAAAAAACACCGGGGCTGGAGCCCTCCTCCTCCCCGGTTGCTTCAAATCATCAACCGCCGATCAGCAGATGCCCGCCCAACAGGCCCAGGCCGACAAAGAACACCCGCTTGAACAGCTTGGCGCTGACCCGTTGGCGTAGCCATTGGCCGAACAGCATGCCCAGGATAGCCGGGAGCAAAACCAGCAGTGAGGCACCCAGGGCGCCCTCTCCCAGCGCCCCGCGCCAGAACAGACCGAACGCCAATGCCAGGGTCGAGACGGTGAACGACAGGCCCAGCGCCTGCACCAGCTCATCCTTGTTCAAACCCAGGGCCTGCAGGTAAGGCACGGCCGGAATCACGAACACACCGGTGGCCGAGGTGATGATGCCGGTGACCAGCCCACAAGCCGGGCCCAACCAGCGCTCCGTCCGCGCGCCGACCCGTAGCGGCGGCAGAAACAGGCCACTCAAGGCGTACAGCAGCAAGGCGGCGCCCAACGCCCGCACCACCCCACGGCCGCCGTCCATCCCGCCCAGCCACCACGAACCGGCAGCGGTGCCGAGAAAGATCGCCAGCAACATCGGCCACAAGCGCTTGAGCAGGGCCGACAGCTGTCCTCCCGCCGCCAGTTGCCAGAGATTGGTCAGGGTCGCGGGAATGATCAACAATGCCGCAGCCTGCGTCGGCGCCATAGCCAGGCCGAGCAGGCCCATGGCAACCGTCGGCAGCCCGAGGCCGATCACGCCCTTGATCATGCCCGCCAGCAGAAAGGTGCCCAGCACCAGCAGGGAGAGGGCCAGGCCCAGGCTTTGGTAAAACTCGAGGAGTGTCTTCATACAGACAGACTGGACCCGGGCAACGGGTTTGAAAATCTGTCATACGTTGAGCTAGCCTCTTGAATAACGAGAGACAGATTCAACCTGCAGGAGCCGGTTTTCCGGCACTGGGCCCTTGAGTCTCGCCCTTACGGCCGCCATCGCCAGCAAGCAGGCTACAGGGGGCGCGGCGCACCGAATCGAGCGTATCAACATGCACTTCGACCTGATCGACCTCCGGCTGTACCTGAATATCCTCGACGCGGGCAATATCACCGCCGGCGCGGCGCGCAGCCACTTGTCGCTGCCGGCCGCCAGTGCGCGGATACGGGCCCTGGAAACCTCACTCGGCACAGCGTTTTTCCTGCGCGGTCGCCGTGGCGTCAGCCCCACGCCCGCCGGCAACGCCTTGGCCCGGCATGCCCGGCTGATGCTGCAACAGGCCGAACGCCTGCGCCAGGACCTGGCCGAATACGCCCAGGGTGTAAAAGGCCAGGTCCGCCTGCTGGGCAACAGCGCGGCGATCAGCGAATACCTGCCGGAACGGCTCGCCGACTTCCTGCACAGCCACCCGCAAATCGACATAGACTTGCAGGAGCTGCCCAGCCTGCGCATTGTCCACGCCATCCGCCAGGGCGCGGCGGAGCTCGGCATCGTCTCCGACGCGGTGGACACCCAGGACTTGCAGACCCGGCCCTTTTGCGACGATCCGCTGCTGGTGGCGATTCCCCGCGCCCACCCCTTGGCGCAGCAGCCGCTCGTGCGCTTCAGCGATACCCTGCGCCATGAACAGATCGGCCTGCCCGCCAGCAGCGCCCTTGCGGTATATCTGGAAGAGCAGGCCTTGCACCTGGGGATGCGCCTGCAACTGCGGGTGCGCGCCGATGGTTTTGACGGGGTGTTGCGCATGGTCGCGCGCGGTGTCGGTCCGGGCATCGTGCCCCAGGCGACCCTGGAGCGTTGGCCGGTTACGGCGGACCTGGTCAGCCGTCCACTGCCCGAGCCCTGGGCCCGACGCAAACTGCTGCTGTGCGCCCGTTCGTTCGAACACCTGCCGGGTTACGCCCGCGCCTTGCTCGACGCTTTATGCGCTCATGGGCAGGTCGATGTCGAACCTGGACAACTGCCCGCTGCCGACGACCGCTAGGGTGCAGGCTTCCTCACGAACCTGCGCCCGGAGCCCAGCATGTCCAATCCACCGATCACCGTTCTGCGCGACACCCACCCGTTGCCGGTCCTCGATGCCTGCAAATGGGAAAAACTGGCGGGCGACCCGCACACCGTCAACCTCAACGCCTACACCAGCGAAGACGGCAGCAAGATCATGGGTACCTGGATCTGCACCCCGGGCAAATGGCGGGTCGAGTATGTGAAGTGGGAGTACTGCCACTTCCAGGAAGGCTACTGCATCATCACCCCGGACGGCCTGGCGCCGATCCACCTGCGGGCCGGCGATATCTTCGTGATCGAGCCCGGGATGAAAGGCACCTGGGAAGTCGTGGAAACCGTGCGCAAGTACTTCGTCTTCGCCTGATTCCGCGACACCGCAACAGAGCGCTGGTGAAACGACGGATGACCCTGTCACGTCGTTTCACTCAGCTTCGGCCTCCCCTCTAGACTGTTTCGCCAAGCGCTGAAACGGCCATCCCCCTGCGATTGGCCGCCACATAGATAAGCGCTGCACTGCCGGCACCGATCAGCCATCCCCAGTCACCGACATTGAAAATCAACCCGAACGCGCCCAGCAACGCCAAGCCGATCGACAGGCTTCCCGACACGATCAGCGCGAACAAGGCCTTGCTGTTCCAGCCGCCCTCGAAATACAGCGAGCCATCCGGCGCCAGGCTGTACAGGTCCTCCAGCTTGATGACCTGGCGTTTCACCCGATAGTAGTCGGCGACCATGATGCCGAACATCGGCCCCAGCACCGCCCCGAAGATACTCACGAATATCGTGATCGCCTGGGGACTCGAGACGAACAGCCAGGGGCAGACCAGCACCGAGAGGATCGAGGTGATCAGGCCACCCAGCTTGAAGTTGATTTTCTGCGGCGCCAGATTGGCGATGTCATAGGCCGGAGAGACGAAGTTCGCCACGATATTGATGCCCATGGTCGCGACGATGAAGGTCAGCGCGCCGATGATCGAGACCAGCGGGTTATTGATTTTCTCGACAATCAGCACCGGATCCATGATCGCCTCGCCGAACACCTTCATCGAACCGCCCGTGACAATCACCGTGATGATCGCAAAGACGATGAAGTTCACCGGCAGGCCCCAGAAGTTGCCCTTTTTCATCACCGCTTCAGTCTTGGCGAAACGGGAAAAATCGCCGAAGTTCAGCAGCAACGCGGCGAAGTAGGCGACGATCAGCATCGCCGCGCTGGCCATCAGGCCGATCGACTCCAGGCCCGTGAAGTGCTTGTCGGAGAACTGCATAGAGAAGCTCTCCAGACCGGTCTTGGAGATCATCCAGCCGGCCAGCGCGAACATCACCAGATAGACCACCGGGCCGCAGAAATCGATGAATTTGCGAATCGTCTCCATCCCGGCGAGGAAGATCAGCAACTGAAAGAACCACATGAAGGTGAAACTGATCCAGCCCAGCGTGGACAGCCCCAGCAGGCTGTTGTGGGTGAAGTCCGCCGCCCAGGGCAGTACCGCGATCACCAGCACCTGCACCGCCTTGGAGGCGAAATAGGTCTGCACGCCGTACCAGACGATACCCACGATGCCGCGCACCACCGCGGCGAGATTGGCGCCGCGGACACCGAAGGACATGCGCGCGACCACTGGAAACGGAATACCGTACTTTTGCGACGGCCTGCCGATCAGGTTCATCAGGAAGTAGACGATGGTGATCCCGACGATCATCGAGAGCAACACCTGCCAGCCCGTCAGCCCGAGAAAGAACAGGCTGGCGGCAAAGGTATAACCGCCGACCGAGTGCACGTCGGACATCCACATCGAGAACAGGCTGAACGTCCCCCAGGTGCGCCCCTGCGCCGACGTGGGCGCGAGATCCTGGTTATAGAGCTGGGCGTGGGCGCCGGTGATGACGACCACCGGGACCTGGTTTGCATCGATAGACATCGGGCTGACTCCCATGATTTTCCGCATTCTGATTGGCGTTGTTTTGAATACATGTGCGCGTGAGATTGGTCACAACCGCAAGTTCTATAAACACACTTCAGCAAAATGCGCGCCAGAAAAACCATGAAGCGTCTGATTGCTGCTCGCAGATCGGCTCCTGAAGGGGCTGTGTCACTTGGAGATTTTTCGATTGGCGCGGCTAAACGCTTGAAAATGGATACATCGATCGATACAAATTGTTCTTTATAGTGATCGCTCAGCGTAGACGCTTATTTTCCGAGCACGAGTATTTCAGCCTCTTTTTCGGCGCGAAATCATACTGAAGATCATTTGAGCGATACTCGGGGAGGCGGTTTGTGACAGCAAGGCGCGAGAGCGGTGCAGTCACCGCGCCAATCTGGTGCCTGCCGGCTCTGAAATTCACCCCGGGGCGAGGTTCAGAACAACCCCAACTGCCCGCCGATCAGGGTGCTGAAATCATCCTGGACAAAGGGCAGGATCGCGTCCGCCACCGGCTGTAGCTGCCGGGTGATGTAGTGGTCGTAGTCGATCGGCGCGCGGCGTATCTCCAGCGGCTCGGGGCCGGCCAGGGTGATCACGTAGCTGATCCAGCCACCGTTCTGGTACTGCCGGGGCCGAGCCTGGGCATCGTTGTATTCATCGGCCAGGCGCGCGGCCCGCACATGGGGCGGCACGTTGCGCTGGTAGTCGCCCAACTGACGGCGCAGGCGCTTGCGGTAGACCAGCCGGTCGTCCAGCTCACCGGCCAAGGTCCGACGCACATAGTCGCGCACATAGTCCTGATAGGGCACCCGGTCGAAGATCCGCCGGTACAGCTCCTGCTGGAACTCCTGGGCCAGTGGCGACCAGTCGCTACGCACGGTTTCCAGGCCCTTGTAGATCATCTCCCGGCTACCATCGGCCCGGGTCACCAACCCGGCATAACGTTTCTTGCTGCCCTCCTCGGCCCCCCGGATGGTCGGCATCAGGAAGCGGCTGAAATGGGTCTCGAACTGTAGCTCCAGGGCGCTGTTCAGCCCGAGTTCCTGCAGCAGATGTTCGCGCCACCATTGGTTGACCTGGGCCACCAGGCCGCGGCCGATCTGCGCGGCATCCTCTTCGCCGTGGGCGCCCTTGAGCCAGACGAAGGTGGAGTCGGTGTCGCCATAGATCACCGCGTAGCCCTGGGCCTCGATCAACTGCCGGGTCCGCCGCATGATCTCGTGGCCGCGCAGGGTGATGGAGGACGCCAGGCGCGTATCGAAGAAACGGCAGCCGCTGGAGCCGAGCACGCCGTAGAAGGCGTTCATGATGATCTTCAGGGCCTGGGACAGCGGCGCATTGCGCTCGCGCTTGGCCGCCTCGCGGCCCTGCCAGACGCTCTCGACAATGGCCGGCAGGCAATGCCGCGTACGCGAGAAACGCGCGCCGCGAAAGCCGGCCACCGAGTCACTGTCGTCGGGATGGCGCAAGCCTTCCACCAGTCCGACCGGGTCGATCAGGAAAGTGCGGATGATCGACGGATAGAGGCTTTTGTAATCGAGCACCAACACCGACTCGTAGAGGCCGGGCCGCGAGTCCATTACAAAACCGCCGGGGCTGGCTTCGGGGGTGCGCTCGCCCAGGTTCGGCGCGACGAAACCCTGGCGATGCATCAATGGCAAATAGAGATGGGTGAACGCCGCGACCGAACCGCCGCTGCGGTCAGTGGGCAGGCCGGTGACCGTGGCGCGTTCGAGCAAGAAGGTCAGCAACTGGGTCTTGTCGAAGATCCGTGTCACCAGCTCACAGTCCTTGAGGTTGTAGCGCGCCAGGGCCGGCTTGTCCTCGGCGAACATGCGGTCGATCTCGTCCATGCGCTGGTAGGGGTTGTCGATCGATTTGCCTTCACCGAGCAGGTGCTGCGCCACGTATTCGAGGCTGAAGGACGGAAAGCTCCAGGTGGCCGAGCGCAGGGCCTCGATGCCATCAATGATCAGGCGCCCGGCGGCGGCGGCGAAGTAGTGGGTGTTGCGCGCGCCGTTGTCGCGCCAGCCCATGACGTCACCGCCGCGGCCGAGGCGCAGCGGCACCTTCAGGAGCTCGGCGTGTTCGTGCAGTACGCGCAGGTCGAACTGCACCAGGTTCCAGCCGATGATCGCGTCGGGGTCGTGCAGGGCCAGCCAGTCGTTCAGGGCTTCGAGCAAGCCGGCACGGCTGTCGCGGTAGTCGAACTTGAAGTCCACCTGCGAGGCGTCGCCGTTGGCCGGCCCGAGCATGTACACCTGGCGCTCGCCGCAGCCTTCCAGGGCGATGGAATACAGCTCGCCCTGCATGGTGGTCTCGATGTCCAGCGACACCAGCTTCAAGCGCGGCCGATAGTCCGGCGCCGGTTTCATCTGGGTATCGAGCAGCGGGCCGGCGGCATTGGCCGTGCCGCCGAACTGGACCGGCGCGGTGATAAAGCGCTCCATCAGGTAACGCTCGGGCGGGCGGATATCGGCTTCGTAGACATCGACGCCGCCCTTGCGCAGCAGCTTTTCGATATTCATCAGTTGCCGGTGTTGCTGGCAGTACAGACCGAGGATGGGACGGTGGTGAAAGTCCAACAGTTCCAGGGGACGCAGTTCGACCCCGCGTTCACCGCGCAGCAAGGCTTCGGCACGCTGGCGATGGGCGACGGGAATGAAGGCGACGGAGGATTGCGGCGGTAGCCGGACATGCCGGGGACCGTTGTCGGTGGCCAGCCAGAATTCGACCTGCGTGCCCGTGGGGGTGTCGCGCCAATGCCGGGTCAGGACAAAACCCTGCTGTAGATCCACCACCCGCACCTCGAAAGCATTTTCAGGGGGATGATTCTACGCGCCCTGGGCGGCCAGGTGTGTGGGAGCGGAGCTTGTCGCATCGCCGCTGCTCCGCGAAGAGAAGGCTGCGGTCTTACAGATACACCGCAGTGCTCCCTTCGCGGCGCTGCAACGATTCGTCAATCCCCCAATCCCCGCCCCCACAGACCTACGGTTTGCGATAGGCATTGATGATCGCCGAAAAATCCAGGCCACCGTCCCCGCGCAAACTCATCGCCTGGTAAAGCTGCTGCGCCACCGCGCCCAGTACCACCGGCTGATGCGCCTGACGCGCCGCTTCCGTGGCCAACCCCAGATCCTTCAACATCAACTCGGCACCGAAGCCGCCGGTATAACCACGCGAGGCCGGCGCCGTATCGACAATCCCCGGCCAGGGGTTATAGGTTTCCGAACTCCAGCAACGCCCGGTGGAACTGTTGATCACCCCGGCCAGCACCTGGCTGTCGATCCCCAGTGCCGCGCCAAGGGCCATGGCTTCGCTGACCCCGACCATGGAAATGCCCAGCAGCAGGTTGTTGCAGATCTTGGCAATCTGCCCGGTGCCCACTTCGCCGCAATGGACAATATTGCGGCCCATCTGCGCCAGCACCGGTTGCAGGGTGGCGAACAGCTCCGCCGAAGCACCGACCATGAAGGTCAGGGTCCCGGCCGCCGCACCGCCGGTCCCACCGGATACCGGCGCATCGCCCATCGCCACGCCCTGCTTGGCCGCCGCCGCCGCGACATCCTTGGCGGTCTGCGGATCGATGGTGCTGCAATCCACCGCCGGGACACCGCGACCGATACCGGCCAGCACGCCGTCTTCACCCAGCCAGACGCTGCGCACATGAGCCGCCGCCGGCAGCATGGTAATCACCAGCTCGCTGCCCTGGGCCGCAGCTTTCGGCGATGCGCTGATGGTCCCGCCAAGGGCTGCCAGCTCTTCCAGCACGCTCTTGTTCAGGTCGAACAGGTTCAGGCTGTGCCCGGCCTTGATCAGGTTGCGTGCCATCGGCGCGCCCATGTTGCCCAAGCCGATAAATGCAATCTTCATGGCAGATTCCTCGCTCAGCGCAGATTGATGGTGGTGTTCACACCATGGTTGACACTGTCATCGTCGAACCAGCGACTGGTGACGGTCTTGGTCTGAGTGTAGAACTGCACCACCTGCTTGCCGTACGGACCGAGGTCGCCGAGCTTGGAACCACGCGAACCGGTGAAGCTGAAGAACGGCACCGGCACCGGGATCGGGATATTGATGCCGACCTGGCCGACGTCGATTTCGCTCTGGAACTTGCGCGCCGAGGCGCCGCTCTGGGTGAACAGGCCGGTGCCGTTGCCGAATGGGTTGGCATTGACCAGGGCAATCGCCTCATCGAGGGTGTCGACTTCCAGCACCACCAGCACCGGGCCGAAGATTTCCTGGGTGTAGATCTGCATATCGGTGGTCACCCCGGAGAACAGGGTCGGGCCGACAAAGTTGCCCTGCTCGAAGCCCGGCACCTGGATATCGCGACCGTCCAGCTCCAGCTTGGCGCCTTCCTTGATACCGCTTTCGATCAGGCTCAACACACGCTCTTTCGCGCGCTTGGAAATCAGCGGACCGACATCGGTGCCCGCCTCGCTGCCGGCATTGACCTTGAGTTTCAGCGCCAGGGCCTTGAGGTCCGGCAGCCATTGTTTCGCCGCGCCTACCAGCACCACCACCGAAGTAGCCATGCAGCGCTGGCCAGCCGCGCCGAAACCGGCACCGACCAGGGCATTGAGGGTTTGTTCACGGTTGGCATCGGGCAGTACAACGGCGTGGTTCTTCGCCCCCATCATCGACTGCACGCGCTTGCCGTGGCGGCCGGCGAGGTCGTAGACATGGGTACCGACGGCGGTCGAACCGACGAAGGAAACGGCCTTGATGTCCTTGTGGGTGCACAGCGCATCCACCACGTCCTTACCGCCGTGCACCACGTTCAGCACGCCCGGCGGCACACCGGCTTCCAGCGCCAGCTCCACCAGCAGCAGGGTCGACAGCGGGTCCTGCTCGGACGGCTTGAGGACGAAGGTGTTGCCGCAGGCAATTGCCATCGGGAACATCCACAGCGGAATCATCGCCGGGAAGTTGAACGGGGTGATCCCGGCGCAGACACCGATGGGCTGGCGCAGGGTGTAGGTGTCGACACCGCCGGCGACGTTCTCGGCGAACTCGCCCATCTGCAGGGTACCGATGGAGCAGGCGTGCTCGACCACTTCCAGGCCGCGGAAGATATCGCCTTCGGCGTCGGCAATGGTCTTGCCCTGCTCGGCGCTGAGGACCACGGCGATGCGCTTGGAGTGTTCGCGGATCAGCGCTTGCAGCTTGAGCATGATGCGCATGCGTGCGCCGATGGGGGTCAGCTTCCAGGTCTGGAAGGCGCGGTGCGCGGCGTCGATGGCGGCGTTGACTTCAGCGGCGGTGGCGAACGGGACTTTGGCCAGTACTTCCTGGGTCGCCGGGTTGACGATGTCGTGCCATTCACTGGTCTGGGATTCGACCCACTCGCCATTGATCAGCAGCTTGGCAGTCTTGAGGGTGGTGTCGGGCTTGAGAGAAACGTTCATTGAAGTCTCCTGAATTATTGTGGGGCCGGATCCGTAGCGGGCGAGGCAGCGCCCGAGCATGGTGACTGGACTGTTTTTGGAGTATAGATGTGCGTTCTTCTAATAAGAATGCACATAAAAACCGGACCAACATGCAAAAAAACATCACGTCTTTAGGTTCATTGAACTGGGACGACCTGAAGTTTTTCCTCGAGGTCGCCCGTACCCGCAAGGCCAGCACCGCGGCCAAGCGCCTGGCGGTGGACTACACCACGGTGTCGCGCCGCATCAGCTCACTGGAGGGTGCACTAGGCACCTTGCTCTTTGAAAAATCCCGGACCAATGGTTTTGTGCTGACCGCTGAAGGCCAGCGTTTGCTGGGCTATGCGGAGTCCATTGAAAGCACCTTGCACATGGCTTGCGAGCAGGTCTCGGGGTCAGGCGTGGCGCTGTCGGGGCATGTGCGGATGGGCTGCACGGAGGGTTTCGGCAGCTTTTTCATCACTCCGCAGCTGAGTCATTTCGTCGATGCGTATCCGGCGATTTCCGTCGATATCCTGCCATTGCCGCACTTCATCAGCCTGTCCAAGCGCGAGGCGGATATCGTCATTGCACTGGAGCGCCCGGAGCATGGGCCGTATGTGTGCTGCAAGTTGTGTGACTACCGCTTGCAGCTGTATGCGACCCAGGAATATCTGGACCAGCACCCGCCAATCCGTCGTGCCAGTGATTTGGGGCGGCATCGATTTGTCAGCTATGTGGATGATCTGGCGTTCAGCAATGAGCTGCTGTACCTGGCCAATGCCCTGCCGAATGCCACGGCCAATTTACGCAGCACCAGCGTGATCGCCCAGTTCGTCGCGGCGCAGCAGGGTCGGGCGCTGGCGATCCTGCCCTGCTTCCTCGCGGCCCAGGACCCGAGGTTGCTGCCGGTGCTGGCGGATGAAGTGAATATCACCCGGCAGTTCTGGATGTACTGCCGGGAGGATTTGCGCAAGTTGAAGCGCATTACCTTGCTGTGGGATTACATTCGGGATGTGACGGAGCGCAATCAGGCACTGTTGATGGGGGAAACACGGAGCATGGTTTTCCACGATTGATCCCAACCATGCCGAACGCGATCCCTTGCTGGAGCCGACTTGCTGGCGATGGGGCCAGTGAGCCTTGCAGCGCCTGATCGGCCGCCATCTTATTTGTGGCGAGCGGGCTTGCCCGCGCTCGGCTGCGAAGCAGCCGCAAAACCGCGTGTCTCGGCCCGCCTGACAGATCGAGCTCTCTGGTTTCAGGGGCGCTTCGCGCCCCAGCGCGGGCAAGCCCGCTCGCCACACAAGATCGCACCTGGCGTCAGATATCCTTTAGTCAATCCGTAAACTGCCCCTGCTTCACCGGCACACGCAATTCGGCACGACGAAAGAAGTCTTCGCCTAGTTCGGGGACTTCGCGGATATCGATGTCCTGGTCGCTCAGCTTCGTCAGGTGCTCCCAGTCCGTTTTCGATGCTTCCGACATAGTGTTTGGCCTTCTGTTTGGTAGCTTTTCACGCATAGATAATCCAGCGGCTTCTGGAGGTCGAATGCCGATACCACGCCTTGAGACCGTATGCCCAGCAAGGCCGAACGCAATCCCGTGTAGGAGCTGGCTTGCCAGCGATGAGGCCGGGAGGCTTGCATCGCCTGATCAGCCGTCATCGCTGGCAAGCCAGTCTCCTACAGGGTTATGTGGCTTGTTCAGAACCCGGGACCTTGTCCAATCAAGCCTGCAAGGCGCTTGGCTGACGATCCGTGAAACGCCCCTGCATCGCATCCAACGCATCGCAGCCATCCTGCAACAACAGATAGGCCGCTGAGGCGAAGTGCTGGAGATCGCGGTCCGCAGGTGTTGCCGATGCTCATGCAGGTCAGGCTGTGGCTCAGGTCGCGAGCTGCCTTGAGGCGCTGTATGGCAAATTCATAGAGATTGCGCACCGGGACATCGAGCTTGAGGTAGAGCACCGGGGCGTCAGTGAGGTTGCTTTGTAGAGGGCGAAAATTGGTCATGGTGTCACTCCGTAATAGTCATAGAGTCACCAACATCTGCGGCTAAACAAACGAGGGTGGCAGCTGTACGCGGGTTAGCCGACCGGGGACTATTACGAAACCCGGCACACCCGCAGGTGTCCCACGCACAGCCGCCATAGCAAAAAACCAGGCAGCAAAAAGCGCCGACATCATAGGGCGCTTCTGCGTTTCGTAACAGTTTCGATCGGCTAAGACCGGTCACCGATTCGTCGATGACCACCGAACTATAGTCCAGCGACTCGTCGAATAGCTGCCGCTTTTACACCCTGAAATACGTGCCAGTACCGCTGCCAGCAATGGCATTTTCACTCTCTGCGACAGGGCATTCAGCGTTGAACACCTCGTTTCAAACACCCGCCAACTTCAACCGCCGAGCATGCTCGACAAACAACCGGATCGGCTCCGCGCCCTTGCCCACCAGCCCGAACGACTGGTTGACGATATCGAGGTGATCCAGCGGATAGTCATCGCCGATCACCGTTCCCAAATGCGAGCTGTTACGGCCGACCATGCCATCACACTGCCCGGCCTCACGCACAAAGGTTTTGGCGAACAGCCGGCAGCTGCGATTGGTGCCGTCAAACAGGTTGCGCCCGCGATCGGTGATCCCGGGCTGCAAGATCCCGGACCAGGAGTAGTAACGCACCCCATTCACCAGCTCATCGCCCTGCCCGCCCCAGTGCTGTGGCAACCCTTGCGGGTATTGCTGATTGAACAGCGCAACCCCTGCGCTGGTCAGCGACTGGTGCGACGCCGGCAGGTCCATCGGTAGCCTCAGGCCGTAATGGCCCGTGTCCAGCCACCCCATCACCCGCGCCACCATACAAAGCAACAGGCTGAGCAGGCGAGCCGGCAGCCCCTCACGTGGGTAGTGCCGGTCAAAATAGTCCGCCAGCTCCGAGCCATGATTGGGGCCGGCCACCGAGGTCACCGAGGCCACCCACTCCGGCCGTTTCGCCGCCGCATAACGGGCGGTCAGAGCGCCCTGGCTATGACCGATCAGGTTGACCTTGTCGGCCCCGGTGTCGCGGCGGATCTGCTCGATCCGCGCCAGCAATTGCTCGCCGCGAACTTCACTGGAATGCAGCGGCGACACCGCCACCGGAAACACCTGCGCGCCACCACGGCGCAATGCCGGAACTATCCCGTACCAATAGGGGAAAAACACCAGGCGGACAAAACCGAGCATGCCCGGCACCAGCACCAGCGGATAACGTGTGGCAAGTTCTTGCGGCATCCCGTGAACGTCCTTGAAGGTCAAAAGCCAAAGCCCGGCGGCACTGCGAAGATCAAAGCATCGGCATTGAAGATGACAAATGCATTGTGGTGAGCGGGCCCGCCGGTGCCAGGCCCGGCTTTCAGCCCTTCACCGTCTTCGGCGCCTTGCCCGCCCGCATCTGTTCCAGCAACGGCGCGCACTGGTTCGGTACATCGCCGCTGGGCGCCACCAGCGCCAGCAGCCCCGCCGCCGGCCCGGCAATCACGCCCAGGGCCACCATGCCGGCGCCGCGCAACATCAACGGCACCGCCTGCACACCGGCATCGGGCTTGATGAACTTGCCCCGCACATACAAGGGCGAGCGCAAGGACAAAAGGCGGAAGCCCTTGGACTCAGGCGTGATCTTCAGATCCAGCTGCTCTTTGGCAAAGTTGGCCGTGCCGTCGATATAGATGATCGCGTTCTCGGTATCGAAGACAAACAGCCGGGTGGTCGCCAGGCCGCTCTTGATCCCCAGGTCCGCCGCCGCGCAGTTGATCTTCACTTCCTTGTCGCCAAAGATTTTCCCGACCACGTAGTTGCCCACGTTAAGCCCGGCGATCTCCATCAGTCCACGACTGATGGCGCCATCGTTGACCAGCATCTTCAGGTCGCCATTGGAGGTGCCGAGCAACTTGGCCACCGAGTTGCCGGTGCCGGTGATATCCGCATCGCCATTGAGCTCGCCGAAGCTGGTCTGCATCGGCTCGAAGGTCGGGAACAGTTGCTTGAGCTTGAAGTTGCGCGCCGTCAGCCTGGCCCGCCCCTGCATCGGCGTGGCGCGGCCATTGAGGCGGATCTGCGCATCGAGCTTGCCGCCGGCCACGCCGAAACGCAGGGGCTCCAGGCTCAGCTCGCCGTCGGTGAGCACCAGATGGGTATAGAGATCGGTGAACGGCAATTCGCTGCTGTGGACGATGCGTTTGCCGGTGAATTCCACATCAGCGTCCATGTCACGCCAGCGCTCGGTACGGAACTCTTCCACCGGCAGCACCCTGTCCGCCGGCTGTTTGCTTTCGCCGCCACGGGCTTTCTGCTTGGCATTCGAGTCAGCACCGATCAGCGGCGCCAGGTCGGTCATCAGCAGTTGGTTGGAGACCAGCGTGCCGCTGAGCTTGGGCCGCGGCTGGCTCGCCAGATAAGTGAGGTCGCCATGAATATCGCTGGTGCCGATCTTGCCGTTGAAGTTCTCGTAGGTGAACGCCGCCCCGGCCGGATCGCGTAGTTTGGCGATCAGATGGCCGTCGGTCTCATACGCCGGCGAATCCGGCAGGGTGACGCCGGTCAGCGGGTAGAGGTTGCCCAGGCTGCTGCCCGACAGCGTCAGACGCAGGTCGAGGGCGCCGAGGTTGCGCGGGTCGGTCAGGGTCCCGGCAACGGCGATCCGGGTGTCGGCGATCTTCACGTCGGCCTGGACCGGAAATGGTTTGGTCGCGTCCTGCAATGCGAACAAGCCGCCGATCTTGCCGCTGCCGGCGAGGTTCTGGCCGTGGTACTGGCCTTTGACCTTCAACGCAAAGGCATAGTCCTGGGGCGCCGCGCCCTTTTCCAGGGCCTTTTTCGCCGCCTTGTCGCCGACGATATCGCCGAAGGGAATGGATTTGCCCAACGGGTCGATCACCAGGTCCAGGTGCGCTTTCAGACTCTGGTCGTCAAAACTGACATGGCCCTTGTCGAAACCGATGGCGCCGATATCCACCACCCAGCTGGACGGTTCGGCATTCGGGTC
Organism: Pseudomonas sp. MWU13-2105; assembly: GCF_023242315.1. GTDB lineage: Bacteria > Pseudomonadota > Gammaproteobacteria > Pseudomonadales > Pseudomonadaceae > Aquipseudomonas. The sequence continues at coordinate 244,155 of NZ_JALLIY010000004.1, read as the reverse complement.
CTTGGGATCGAACTGGAAGCTCCAGCTGGCACGGCCATCGGCCAGGCGTTCGAGGTTGGCATTCGGTTCGCTCAGGTCGATACGTGGAATCACCACCTGCCGCGCCAGCAGCGGCAGCGGCGAGAGACGCACCTCGACCCGCTTGAGCGTGACCATCTGCGGGCTCTTCGACCAATCGGGATTGCCCAGGGTCAGGTCTTCGGCGATCAGGTGCGGCCAAGGCACCCACGCCCGCCAGCCACCCTCGTCGGCTTCACGCTGCCAGCGCAGGGACAAATCACCATTGATGGCGAAGGGCCGATGAAGGATGGCCGAGACCTTGGCATTGATCGGCGGTTTGACCCGGTTCCAATCGAACAAGGCGATGACCGCGACCAACACGGCCAGCAGGAGGGCGAGACTGGCGCCGGTCCAGGCAAGAATCTTTCGAGTGCGCGTCATTGCACGGGGCTCCTAGAACGACTGAGCGTCCAAAAATCGACGCATTATGCCTTTACGACCGGCAAACACCCGACAAGGTTTAACGCCAAAAACCATTAATCGACAACGGCAAGGAATGAGCGGTCCTGACCAATCCGCCAGCTTTTCGTTCACTGCATGCCCCCAGGTGGCGCAGCAGTGAGTCGAAAATACCCATCGCAGGGCAAAGGTAACGCGCTGTAAGCCTCGGTCTAGAGGGGTTTGGGTAGAACCATCAATTCCGTTGATTATTAACATTGTGCTTATGAACTTTTATATCGATTTTGCAAGAGTAGCATTAGCTCCGTACCCACTTTATCGCCCTCCTACGGAGCAACCGATCATGAAACGTCAATTAATCCTCAGCCTCACCCTTGCCGTCCTGGCTGCCAATGCCTACGCGTTGCCAGCCCGCGAACAGGCTGCTCCACAGGCTCAAGCCAGCCATGCAACTGTTAGCCAAGTACTGAATACCTTGGCTGCCGACGGTTCCAGCAAGACCGCTATCGGCGAACGGAATGGCGACACTGTCAGCGAGAACGGCTCTGACCACACTCCTCTGGGCCAAGCCCTGGCCGCCGACGGTTCCAGCAAGACCGCTATCGGCGAGCGGAATGGCGACACTGTCAGCGAGAACGGCTCTGACCACACTCCTCTGGGCCAAGCCCTGGCCGCCGACGGCTCCAGCAAGACCGCTATCGGCGAACGGAATGGCGACACTGTCAGCGAGAACGGCTCTGACCACACTCCTCTGGGCCAAGCCCTGGCCGAGAACGGCTCCAGCAAGACCTCCATTGGTGAGAACGATAAATTCGCCGAAGGTGGCCGTGCTCGCCTGGAAGAGAAAGGCCTGGTCCAAGACGGCGGTGACCGTGTGATCGAACGCAACAGCAGCCTGAGTTAAGGCCTTGCTGGCCTGGAACAAAGCCCGGTCTCCTGGACCGGGCTTTGATATTTCAGGGCCCTGAATATTCGAAATCCCGCGACTGCCCCCTTCTCTTGGTTCGACGCCGGCAAAGCTGATTTGCTAGAGTGCGCCGCTCTCTTCATCCAGAAAATACCCTTGCGATGCTGCCCCGCGCCGAACAGAAACAACAGACTCGACATGCGCTCATGGACGCCGCCCGGCACCTGATGGAATCCGGCCGTGGCTTCGGCAGCCTGAGCCTGCGGGAAGTGGCGAAGACCGCCGGAATCGTGCCCACCGGTTTCTACCGACATTTCGACGATATGGACCAGCTCGGCCTGGCCCTGGTCCGCGAAGTCGGCCAGACCTTCCGCGAAACCATTCGACTGGTGCGCCATAACGAGTTCGTCATGGGCGGCATCATCGATGCGTCGGTGCGGATTTTTCTCGATGTGGTGGCGGCCAATCGCTCGCAGTTCCTGTTTCTTGCCCGCGAGCAATACGGTGGCTCACTGCCAGTGCGCCAGGCCATCGGCGCGCTACGGGAAAATATCAGCACGGACCTGGCGACCGACCTGGGGCTGATGCCCAAGCTCGTCCACCTGGACGCGGCCGGACTGACGGTCATGGCCGACCTGATCGTCAAGAGTGTGTTCGCCACCCTGCCGGACATCATCGATCCACCGTCCGAGCCCTTGCCGGAACACCTGACGCCCCAGGCCAAGATTACCCAGCAACTGCGCTTCATCTTTATCGGATTGAAGCATTGGCAAGGGCTCGGGAGTACCGAGTAGCCGGAACGGGTGCCCTGCACCCGGATCGCCGGCAAGCTGGCTCCACAGCTTTCATAGCGCATCAGGATTCAAGGTATCCCGGCCGCCCGTGGGCACGAGGCTCTCTCTGTGACGGAACACCGACCTGCAGGAGCCGGCTTGCCAGCGATGAGGCCCGATAGGCACCACAAAAGCGCACTCACACCGACAGCGCACCATCTTGAAACATTATGGAACATGACTACGCTCCCTTTTCAGGCATCCAGCGCTTTCTGACGGGACTTTCCTACGCAGCGGACGATTGGCAAGCCCCTTGCTCTAGCTCAACCATCGTTCATTGCCGGAAGCCTCCTGATGTTGGTGATTCATCGCAGAATCGAAGCGCAATCGACCTGGGCCGCCGAGCTGCACCTGAACTTCGAAGCCCGCAGCAAAAGTCGCCTGCGCTGTTTCAGTGCCGAGGGTGAGGACGTAGGACTGTTCCTTGAACGTGGCCAGCCACCGCTGTACGACGGCGAATACCTGGAAGCCGAGGACGGCCGTATCGTGCGGGTCTGCGCCCGCCCCGAACAACTGCTGCACGTCACCTGCAGCAACGCCTTCGAACTGACCCGCGCCGCCTATCACCTGGGCAACCGCCATGTCGCCCTGCAGGTCGGCGACGGCTGGCTCAGGCTGCTCGACGACTATGTGCTCAAGGCCATGCTCGAACAGCTCGGCGCCCATACCGAAACCCTCGAAGCCCCATTCCAACCGGAACACGGGGCCTACGGCGGCGGCCATCACCACTCCCGCCACGGCGACGAGGACTTCAACTACCCGCCGCGCCTGCACCAGTTCGGTGTGCGCCCATGAATCCGGCCTGGGCGCTGTTGCGCCTGGCCAGCCCGCAATTACCCATCGGCGGCTACAGCTATTCCCAGGGCCTGGAAATGGCCGTGGAGCAGGCCCGGGTCAAGGACGCGGACGGCGCCCGACGCTGGATCGCCGATCAATTGCTGCTCAACCTGGCGCGCTTCGAAGCCCCGCTGTTGCTCGCCCACTGCCAGGCCGCGACGGAGGAAAACTGGGCCGGGCTGAAACAGCTCTGCGAAGAACACCGCGCCAGCCGTGAAACTCGCGAGCTGTATCAGGAAAGCCGGCAGATGGGTTATTCCCTGCAGCAGTTGCTCAGCGGCCTGCCGGAACTGGATGACGCCGCCCGTAGCGTCCTCGTACAGCAAAGCGAACCGCATCTGGCCCTGGGCTGGGCCCTGGCCGCCCGCGCCTGGCGGATCAGTCCCCAGGACGCCCTGGCCGCCTGGCTCTGGAGCTGGCTGGAAAACCAACTGGCCGTGCTGATGAAAACCCTGCCCCTGGGCCAGCAAGCCGCCCAACGCCTGACCAGCGAATTGCTGCCCCTGCTGCAACAGGCCCAGCAAACCGCCACGGCCCAGGACCTTCAATCCATCGGCAGCGCCGCCTTCGGCCTGTCCCTGGCGAGCATGGCCCATGAACGCCAGTACAGCCGCCTGTTTCGTTCCTAGGAGAACATGATGAACACACAACCTCTGCGCGTCGGTATCGGCGGCCCGGTGGGCTCCGGCAAGACCGCCCTGACCCTGGCCCTGTGCCTGGCCCTGCGCGACCGCTACAACCTGGCGGTGGTGACCAACGATATCTACACCCGCGAAGACGCCGACTTCCTGGTGCGCAACGAGGCCCTGGCCCCGGAGCGGATCATCGGCGTGGAAACCGGCGGCTGCCCGCACACCGCGATTCGCGAAGATGCCTCGATCAACCTCGAAGCCGTCGACCAGTTGAACCGCCGTTTCCCGGGACTCGACCTGATCCTGGTGGAGTCCGGCGGCGATAACCTCTCGGCGACTTTCAGCCCGGAACTCTCCGACCTGACGATCTACGTGATCGATGTGTCGGCCGGTGACAAGCTGCCGCGCAAGGGTGGGCCGGGGATCTGCAAATCCGACCTGCTGGTGATCAACAAGATCGACCTGGCGCCGTTGGTGGGTGCCTCCCTGGAAATGATGGACAGTGACACCCGGCGCATGCGCGGCGACAAGCCCTTTGTCTTCAGCAACCAGAAAACCGGACATGGCCTGGAGGCCATCGTCGCCTTTATCGAGCGCCAGGGCCTGCTGACAGCAGCCTGATGCTTGGCAAACAACTATTTCAACCCTACGGAGCCCGTCCCATGACTTTGAAGAAAATCCTCGGCAGCCTCGCCCTGCTGGTTATGCCAGCCGTCGCCTTCGCCCATCCCGGCCACGGCGACAGCGGCTGGATGGCCGGTGTCAGCCATCCGGTGGGTGGCATCGATCATTTGCTGGCCATGGTCGCGGTCGGCCTGTGGGCGGCGCAACAACAAGGTGCCGCGCGCTGGGCGCTGCCCCTCACCTTTGTCGGTACCATGCTGATCGGTGGCCTGTTGGGTTTCGAAGGGTTGGCGTTGCCGGCGCTGGAGAGCGGGATTGCCGCTTCGGTCCTGGCCCTGGGCCTGGCCGTGGCGCTGGCGGTACGACCACCGTTGAGCCTGGCGGTGGCGGTAACGGCACTGTTTGCCTTGTTCCACGGCGTGGCGCACGGTCTTGAGCTGCCGGAAATGTCGAGCCCGTGGACCTATGCGGCCGGTTTCGTGCTCGCGACCGCAACCCTGCATGCGCTCGGTTATGCCGTGGTGCGGGTATTGCCGCAAGCCGCGGCGCCGTTGGTCCGGCTGGCCGGTGTTGCGTCGGCGGCGACCGGGGCCTGGCTGTTGGCAGGCTGAGCCTTTGTGGCAAGGGGCTGGCCCTATTGCCACAAGGAACAGCATCGCCAGCAACCGCCTGTTAACATGTCGCGCAACCGCCCTTGCCCTGACGACGCCAGCCGATGCCCGATGTTTCCAGCTCCGCCTCCACGCCTGAATTGAGTGCACTGTTCAACACCGTGCAAGACCACTTCCGCCAGGTCATCGTGCCGCTGTGGCAAGGTCCCGGCTGGAACGCCGATATGGCGCTGCCCTACGAGGCGCTGGACGCCGAGCATAGGCCGCTGCCGCCGCAACGCTATCGCGCCATGGCCTGTGCCCGGCAGTTGTATCTGTTTTCCAGCCTGATCGGCGATACCGCCTTCCCTACTGCCAGTGAGCGCGCCAGTGCGCTGTTCCGTTCGCTGCAACGGCATTTCCACGATGCCGAGTACGGCGGCTGGTTCTACAGCATCGATCCGCAAGGCAAGCCGCTGGACACCCGCAAGGATCTCTACACCCACGCGTTCATTCTCTTTGCCTGCGCCCATTACTGGGCCAAGGTCCGCGAACCGCTGGTGGAGTCGGTGCTCAACGCCGCCCTGGAGGTGATCGCCGTGCGCTTCGCCAATGGCGACGGCCTGTATGAAGCGAGCCTGGAGCGCGACTGGGCGCCCCTGGGCAGCGGGCCGTTGCAGAACCCGCTGATGCACCTGGCCGAAGCCTTTCTGGCGACCCTGTCGGTGCGCGAAGATGCCGCCACGCGGGATGCACTGCTGGCCCTGGTCGCCGCGATGCAGCAACGCTTTATCGATCGCCGTCACGGCGTGATGCTGGAAAAACCGTTGGGGGCTGTGGATAACTGGTTCGAACCGGGCCATCAGTTCGAATGGCTGTTCCTGCTGGAGTCATCACCGTTGCTGCGCGGTACGCCGCTGCATGTCTCGCTGGATCGCGCGTTCGCCTTCGCCGAGCAATCGGGGGTCGAGCCGCAAAGCGGTGCGGTCAGCGGCATGCTCGACATCAATGGCAACCTGCGTGACGGCACCCAACGCATCTGGGCCCAGGCCGAATACCTGCGGGCGCTGACGTTGCGTGTGGATAACTCGGCGCGCTTGCAGCACCAGCTGGGCGCCTTGCAGCAGCGCTTCCTGCACCCGGGCGGCTGGCATGAGTGCCTGGATGCCCAGGGCGAGGTCAGCCGACGCGATATGCCGTCGACCACGCCTTATCACCTGGCGACCTGCCTGAGCGGCCTGGCCGAGTATTTCGGCTGAGCCAAGCACAAGCAGGCACTTGAAGACATTGCCGGAGCGGTGCTTGTCGGATCTGCGCAGCGCCGCGAAGCTGTTAGCGGCCTCAAGGGCCTCTTCGCGAGCAAGCTCTGCTCCCACAGGGGGGAGTGTCTGGCCTTGGCTGCAAGGCATCAGGCCAAACCCGCTCGCCACAATAAGCGAACGTTCTCAGCCCTTGTTCCGCTCGATGGCAAACCCGCTCCAGGTCTGGCTCACCGGCATAAGTTCGAGGCTGTTGATATTGACGTGGGCCGGGGTGTTGAGCACCCAGAAAATCGTCTCGGCGATGTCCTGCGGCTGGATCGGCTCGGCACCGGCGTAGGTCGCGTCGTAACGCGCCTGGTCACCGGCAAAGCGCACCAGCGAGAACTCGCTTTCGCACAGCCCCGGCTCGATATTCGTCACCCGCACGCCCGTGCCCTGCAAATCGCAGCGCAGGTTCAGCGAGAACTGTTTGACGAACGCCTTGCTCGCGCCATAGACATGGCTGCCCGGGTACGGATAGTTGCCGGCGATCGAACCGAGGTTGATGATCCCCGCGCCACGACCATGGGCGATCAACCGTGGCAACAGCAGACGGGTGCTGTACATCAGGCCCTTGATATTGGTGTCGACCATGGTGTCCCAGTCGTCCAGGTTGCACTGGGGCGCCGGATCGACTCCCAGGGCCAGGCCCGCGTTGTTGATCAACCCACGCAGTTTGGCGAAGCTCGGCGGCAGGTTGGCAATCGCCTCTTCCATGGCCTTGCGGTCGCGCACATCCAATACCAGGCCATGCACTTCGGTCTGCTGCGACAGCTCGGCGCACAAGGCCTTCAGGCGCTCTTCGCGACGGCCGGTGAGCACCAGCTTCCAGCCGGCCTCGGCAAAACGCCGGGCACAGGCCTCGCCAAAACCGGAAGTCGCGCCCGTGATAAACAACGTGGATGTCATGGAGTTCTCCTTGCTCGGCCCGCGGGCCGCCAGATATGAATACGGTCGTTGCGCAGCATGCCTCAACGCCGGCCAGTGAAGAAATGGAATCTTGCAGGCCACGCCTCTGTACAAAAAATGATCATTCGTAGCAAAGCCAGGCAAACCGTGGCCTGGGGCCTGCTGTACGCACCTTATCCACAGCCCCGTCCACAGTATCCGGGGGCAACTCGAAAAGCCGCCACTCCCCTGTACACAAGGCCTGCAGCGCTATTTCCAAAGTTTTTCCCTTGACCCCGCAACACCCGTTGTGCAGCCATCGCGGAAAAATCCCCGGTGGCGGATTTCACCCCACTGGCTCCAGGCCAGTAACTACGCCGCCCTGGGACATGTTTCCAGAGTTTGCCCACAGAGTTATCCACAGGCTGTGCCAGGGGCTTTCCAGGCGCAAGGTGTGACAATAAACCTGTTGACAAAATCACCTGGCGCTCTGCAAAACGACGCCGATCAAAAAACAACCAAGCCGCTGCAAGCCACGGTTTAAAAGGCTCACAGCCAGCTACTCCCACGTTACCCACAGCCACCTCCACAGCAAACGGGGACAAGTCAAATTGATGACAAAACAATCGTTTGCAGCGGTTTCGTGTCGCACTTTGGCAGGTTGTTCAGATTGTTTTCCACAATTTCGGATCCCAGCTGTGGACAGACAAAAAAACGCCCCGGATCCGAAGATCACGGGGCGTTTCAGGGCTGTACATAACCTGTGGCAGCCGGCTTGCTGGCGATGGCGTCAGCATAGGCAACGCAAGGCCCAAGGGCCTCTTCGCGGAGCCGCTCCAGACTCAATGCCCGCCCAGGTAGGCGTTACGCACTTCCTCGTTGACCAGCAGCTCCTTGCCGGTGCCGCTCAGGCGAATCTCGCCGTTGACCATCACATAGGCCCGGTCCGACAAGCGCAGCGCGTGGTTGGCGTTCTGCTCCACCAGGAAGATGGTCATGCCCGAGGCCGCCAGCTCGCGCAGGGTGGCGAAGATCTGCTTCACCACGATCGGCGCCAAGCCCAGGCTCGGTTCGTCCAGCAGCAGCAACTTCGGCCGGCTCATCAGCGCCCGGGCGATCGCCAGCATCTGCTGCTCGCCGCCGGACATGGTCATGGCCCGCTGGTTACGCCGCTCCTTGAGCCGTGGAAACAACTCGAACATGCGCTGCATGTCCTCATCGACGAACTTGTCGCCAATGGGGATGGTACCCATCTGCAGGTTCTCTTCCACGGTCATGTCCGGGAACACCCGGCGGCCTTCCGGCGACTGGGCGATACCGTTGGAAGCGATGTAGTGGGACGACTTCTGGGTAATGTCGACACCGCGATAGATGATCTCCCCGGCGGCGGCCCGCGGCTGGCCGAAGATCGACATCAGCAGCGTCGACTTGCCCGCGCCGTTGGAGCCGATCAGGCTGACGGTTTCACCTTCGTTGATGTGCAACGAGACTTTTTTCAGGGCCTGGATCGGCCCGTAGAACACTTCCAGGTTCTTCAGTTCGAGGATAGGTTGACTCATACCAGTTCCTCTTCATCGGCGCCCAGGTAGGCGGCAATCACTTTCGGGTCGTTGCGGATGTCTTGCGGACAGCCCTCGGCAATCACGTTGCCGTGGTCCAGTACCACGATGTGGTCGGAAATGCTCATGACCATGCCCATGTCGTGTTCGATCAGCACCACGGTCAGGTCGTGCTGGTCGCGCAGCAGCCGGATCATCGCGCTCAGTGCTTCGGTTTCCTGGGGGTTGAGGCCCGCCGCCGGTTCGTCGAGACAGATGATCCGCGGCCGCGTGCACATGGCCCGGGCAATTTCCAGGCGGCGTTGCTGGCCGTAGGACAGCTCACCCGCCAGGCGGTTGGCGCAGTCCACCAGGTCGACCACTTCCAGCCAGTAGAACGCGGTGTCCAGGGCATCGCTTTCGGCCTTGCGGTAACCCTTGGTATTGAGGATACCGGAGAGCATGTTGCGGTTGACCCACATGTGCTGGGCCACCAGCAGGTTTTCCAGCACCGACATTTCCTTGAACAGGCGAATGTTCTGGAAGGTCCGGGCCAGGCCCGCGCGGTTCACCAGGTGGGTACCGCCGAACATCTTGTAGTACAGCCGGCTGAGGAAGGTTTTCGGCGAGGCGAAATCCCCCAGGCGAAAGGACTCGCCCAGCAACTGGATGACGTTGGTGCGCTTGTCGCGCACATTGAGCTCGATCTTGCCGCCGGTGGCCTTGTAGAAGCCGGTCAGGCAGTTGAACACCGTGGTCTTGCCCGCGCCGTTGGGGCCGATCAGGGCAAAGATCGAGTTGCGTTTGACTTGCAGGCTGACGTCGCTGAGGGCCTTGATCCCCCCGAAGTGCATCATCAGCTTTTCGACTTTCAGAACGATGTCATTACTCATTGGCCAGCCCCTCCAACCAGGACGCCCTTGCGTGGGGTCACCCCGGTGCGGCTGATGCGGATCAGGCCACGTGGCCGCCAGATCATCATCAACACCATCAACACGCCGAACAACAACACGCGGTACTCGGCGAAGCTGCGCAGCAGCTCCGGTGCCACGGTCAGGACAAAGGCCGCGATCACCACACCGATGGTCGACCCCATGCCGCCCAGCACCACGATGGCGAGGATCAGCGCCGACTCGAAGAAGGTGAAGGAGGTCGGGTTGACGAAGCCCTGGTAGGTGGCGAAGAACACCCCGGCCAGACCGGCGGTGGAAGCCCCCAGGGTGAATGCCGAGAGTTTTACCAGCACATGGTTCAAGCCCATGGCGCGGCAGGCGATCTCGTCTTCACGCAAGGCTTCCCAGGCGCGCCCGACTGGCATGCGGGTCAGGCGGTGCTTGATGTAGAGCACGGCCAGTACCACCAGGAACAGCACGGTGTAGATGAAGTAGAACTTCACATCCGGGTTGTAGGCGATGCCGAAGAACTCATGGAAGGGAATCCCGCCCTCCTTGGCCCGCTTGCCGAACTCCAGGCCGAAGAAAGTCGGCAGGGGTGCCGGCATCCCGTTCGGACCACCGGTCAGCGACAGCCAGTTGTTGAGGATCAGGCGGATGATCTCGCCGAAGCCCAGGGTCACGATGGCCAGGTAGTCACCATGCAGGCGCAGGACCGGGAAGCCGAGGATGCATCCGGCCAGCGCGGCGGTGATGGCGGCCAGCGGCAAGACGGTCCAGAACCCCAGCCCCAGGTACTGGTAACCCAGCGCCAGGCCATAGGCACCGATGGCGTAGAACGCCACGTAACCCAGGTCGAGCAGGCCGGCGAGGCCCACCACGATATTCAGGCCAAGACCGAGCAGGACGTAGATCAGGCCGAGGATCACCACACCCAGCAAGTAGGAGTTGGCGAACACCGGGAAGATCACCGCGATCGCGATCATGATCGGGATGATCCAGCGCAGGCGCGACTTGTAGTCCGGAGCCAGCACATGCACGCCGGAACCGGTGCTCTCGAAACCTTCGAGAATCCGCAGGCCCTTGGGCGTTTGCAGGAACAGGCTGAGGGCAAAACGACCGAGCATGACAATCGCCACCAGCCAGGCGACGCGGGTGGGTTGCAGGTTGAAGCTGTAGCCCTCCAGGACGACCCCGACGATGGGGCCGAAGACAATCAGTGCGACCAGGCCGGCGAGAATGGCGTCAACCAGGCTTTTTTTGATATCGAGCGATTTTTGAGTGGTTGAGGACATTGCTTACACCTTCGACACAAGAGGACGGCCCAACAGGCCTTGCGGCCGAAAGACCAGCACCAGGACCAGCAGCGAGAAGCTGAACACGTCCTTGTAATCCGAGTTGACCAGGCCGGAGAACAGCGATTCGGAAATGCCGAGGATGATCCCACCGAGCATGGCGCCCGGCAGCGAGCCGATACCGCCGAGCACCGCGGCGGTGAACGCCTTGATGCCGATCACGAAGCCGGCGTAGAAGTCGAACGTGCCGTAGTTCATGGTGATCAATACACCGGCCAGGGCCGCCATGGCCGCGCCGATGATGAACACATAGGAAATGATCCGGTCGGTGTTGATCCCGAGGATCGAAGCCATCTTGCGATCTTGCTGGGTCGCGCGGCACATGCGGCCCAACTTGGTGTACTTGATGACGTAGGTCAAAAGCCCCATGCCGACAAACGCGGCCACCAGGATGAAGACCTTGGTGTAGGTGAGCTGGACAAAACCGCTGCCGACATCGACGCGCCAGGCGCCGGTAAGCAGCGTCGGGACGCCCTGTTGCTTGGCGCCCTGGGCGATCTGCGCGTAGTTCTGCAGGATCAGCGAAATACCGATGGCACTGATCAGCGGTGCCAGGCGGGTGGAGTTGCGCAGGGGTTTGTAGGCGATGCGCTCGATGACCCAGCCATACACCCCGGTGACGATGATGGTGAACACCAGTGTACCGAGCATCAGGAGCGGGAAGGATTCAATACCGAAGTAAGCCAGCAGAGCCAGACTGATTGCCGCGAGGTAAGCGGAAATCATGTAAACCTCGCCGTGGGCGAAGTTGATCATGCCGATGATGCCATAGACCATTGTGTAGCCGATGGCGATCAGGCCATAGACCGACCCGAGGGTCAGGCCGTTGACCAGTTGCTGCAGGAAAATACCATCCATAACGCAATCTCACGCATTTGAGAGACTGCACAGAAGCGTACCGCGACGGACCGGGGTTCAACCGCCGTCGCAGCACAGCCATGTGCAGCTCTACGAGAAAAGACAGGTACTGCACGGACACGCTTGGCGACTGGCCGGCGCACGGGACGCCAGCCGGGTCAGGCCGTCATGTCACTTCTGTTTTTCCAGCTGGTGGTATTTGCCGCTCGCGTCCCACTGGTAAACCACGTAGTCGGAGATTTTCAGGTCGCCCTTGGCGTCCCAGGTCTTCTCGCCCATCACGGTCTTGACCGGGTGTGCTTTCAGCCACTTGGCCGCCTCTTCGCCCTTGTTCGACTTGGCGCCATTGAACGCCGCGGCCAGGGTCTGTACCGAGGCGTAGGCATAGAGGGTGTAACCTTCCGGCTCGTAGCCCGACTTGCGGAACTGGTCAACGACCGCCTTGCTGTCCGGCAGCAGACGCGGGTCGGCGCCGAAGGTCATGAGTACGCCGTCGACGTATTGCGGACCACCGGCAGTGGTCACCAGTTCGTCGGTGACGATGCCGTCGTCAGACATGAACTTGACGTCTTTCAAGCCTTCAGTGCGCAGTTGCTTGACCAGCGGACCGGCTTCCGGATGCAGGCCGCCGAAGTAAACCACGTCGGCACCGGCGGCACGGATCTTGGTCACCAGGGCGCTGAAGTCCTTCTCGCCACGGGTCAGGCCTTCGTAGATCACCGGGGTCACACCGCGCTTGATCAACTGGGCCTTGGTGGCATCCGCCAGGCCTTGGCCATAGGTATCCTTGTCGTGGATGACCGCGACTTTCTTGCCCTTGAGCACATCGACGATGTAGTTGCCGGCCACGATGCCCTGCTGGTCGTCACGACCACACATACGGAACATCGCACCCAGGCCGCGCTCGGTTACCTGAGGGTTGGTCGAGCCCGGGGTGATCGCGATGATGCCCGCTTCGTCGTAGATCTCCGAAGCCGGGATGGTGGAAGAGGAACAGAAGTGCCCGACGACGCCGGCGACTTTCTGGTTGCTCAGGTCCTTGGCGACCGTGACCGCCTGTTTTGGCTCACAGGCATCATCGCCCTTGACCAGGACGATTTTTTCGCCGTTGACGCCACCGGCCGCGTTGATCGCATCCGCCGCCGCTTGCGCACCTTTCATGTACTGCTCGCCGAAAGAAGCGTTGGCACCGGTCATCGGACCCGCCACGCCGATCTTGACGTCAGCCTGAGCAAACGCAGAAACACCCAACGCAGCAGCCACTGCGAGGGCTACAAAGCCTTTCTTGTAAAACGTCTGGGACATGAGGTGGTGCTCCAAGGTTTTTTTAGTTGGCACTGCGACTTCAATGAATGCTCAGAGCAAGGGGCGTGCCATAGGTTTTTTGTTCTGCAAAAAGTCGCTGTCTTATTGTTTTATGGACTGTTTCGGGCCCTTTTTAACTGGGCGTGCAACCGTCTAAACCGCGGCAGGTGGAACCTTTTTAGGAAAAAGGTGCAACCCGTCGGTGCCACTATTGCAACCGTGGCGCCGAAGGGCGTGCAACCACCCTGTAACAACGTGCGTCACCGAAGTGCACACTCGCGGTGCGCGACTGCTACATCGCGCACCATTACAGGCTAGCTGTCTCGAACAAAAGCGCCGTCCGAATCAGCTTTTTTGTTGTATCAAATGACAATCCGCAGGCACTGGCCCGCGTGATAGAGGGAAAAACCGGCCTCGTAGAGACCACTGCGCAGGCCCACCGCCTGGATCGGACGCATGGGGGCGAAGGGAATCGGCAGGGCCTGAGGATTTCCGTTACACAGGTAATCGGCGAACGCCTTGCCGACCACCGTACCCGTGGTCACCCCACGCCCGTTATAACCGGTGACTGCCACTAAACCGGGCGCCGGTTCGAACAGGCGCATCAGATGATCGGGGGTAAAGGCGATACAGCCGGTCCAGGTGCATTCCCAATCGACCTTTTTCAGATAGGGGAAATAGTGCTGCTGGACCCGATCGGCCCAGGCCCGCAGGAACCACGCCGGCTTCTGGTTGCCGTTGCCCAGGCTGCCCAGCAGCAGGCGACCGTCGGCATCGCGACGAATGCTGCTGAGCACCTGGCGGGTATCCCAGGAACCCTGCCCGCCCGGCAGAATCTGCCGCGCGGCCTCTTCGGTCAGCGGACTGGACGCCACCTGGTAGTAGTAACCCGGAAAGAAGTTGCGCCGCAGTTCGGTCCATTCGCCTTCGGTATAGGCATTGGAAGCCATCACCACCTGTTCGGCGCTGACCGCGCCCTCGGCGGTCTGCACCGACCAGCGCTGGCCCTGACGCTCCAGGCGGGTGACCGGGGAATGGTCGAACAGCTGCGCCCCCAGCCGCGCCGCGGCCTTGGCCAGGCCCGAGGTATAGGCCATCGGATTGAGGGTACCGGCGCGCCGGTCGAGCAAGGCGGCGCCGATTTTTTTCGTTCCAGTGGCGATTTCACAGTCCTTGCCGGTCAGCAGTTCCACCGGGGCCCCGCGACGCTTCCACTGCGCCTCGCGGCTGCGCAGATCGGCCTCGCCCTTGGCGTTGTGGGCCATGTGCAGGGTGCCTTCGCGGCGCAGCTGGCAATCGATGCCATGCTTGTCCACCAGGCTGAAGACGAGGGCCGGCGCCGCCCCGAGCATGCGGTTGAGCTGGCTACCCACCGCTTCGCCGAAACCGGCTTCGATCTCGTCCGGGGGAATCCACATCCCGGCGTTGACCAGTCCTACATTGCGCCCGGAACCGCCATGGCCGGTACGATGGGCTTCCAGTACACAGACGCTCTTGCCTTGTTCACGCAGGTGAATCGCGGCCGAGAGCCCGGTGATACCGGCGCCGATGACACAGACATCGACCTTCAGTTCGCCCTTGAAGGACGGTGCTTCAGGCCGCTGCGGCGTCAGTGTTTCCCATAGACATTCTTCGCGTAACGGCATTGCCAGACTCCGAAAATGAAACCCAACAAACACACTCCCGACTTAACTTGTTGTGGCAGGCGGACTGAATGTGGCGAGGGGGCTTGCCCCCCGTTCGGCTGCGCAGCAGTCGTAAAATCGGTCGATGCGTTCTGTCTGATAGCTCGCGATTACCGATTTCAGGGCCGCTTCGCGCCCCAACGGGGGCAAGCCCCCTCGCCACAGGGACCTGCCTCGCACCTTCGTTAATCGAAGGTAATGCCCTGGGCCAGCGGCAATTCCAGCGAGTAGTTCACGGTGTTGGTCTGGCGGCGCATGTAACCGCGCCAGGCGTCCGAACCCGACTCACGACCACCACCGGTTTCCTTCTCGCCACCAAAGGCGCCACCGATCTCCGCACCGCTCGGCCCGATGTTGACGTTGGCAATGCCGCAGTCGCTGCCCACCGCCGACATGAACTGCTCGGCCTCACGCACATCGGTGGTGAAGATGCACGAAGACAGGCCTTGCGGCACCGCATTGTTCAAACGCAGGGCTTCGGCGAATTCGTTGTAGCCGATCACATAGAGGATCGGGGCAAAGGTTTCGTGGCAGACCACTTCGCTCTGCTCCGGCATCTCGACGATGGCCGGCGACACGTAATAGGCATTCGGGAATTTATCCTGCAACTGACGCTCGCCGCCGAACACCCGGCCGCCCTCGCTCAAGGCCTGTTCCAGGGCGTCCTGCATGTTCTCGAAGCTCTGCTTGTCGATCAGCGGACCGACCAGGTTGCCTTCCAGCGGATGGCCGATACGCACCTTGGAGTAGGCGGCTTTCAAGCGGCTGACAATCTCCGCCTTGACCGATTCGTGGGCAATCAGCCGGCGCAAGGTGGTGCAGCGTTGGCCGGCGGTCCCGACGGCGCTGAACAGAATCGCCCGTACGGCCATGTCCAGGTCGGCGCTTGGGCCGAGGATCATCGCGTTGTTGCCGCCCAGCTCCAGAATGCTGCGGGCAAAGCGCGCGGCCACTTTCGGCGCCACTTCGCGGCCCATGCGGGTGCTGCCGGTGGCACTGATCAGCGCCACACGCGGGTCATCGACGAGGGCGGCACCGGCGTCGCGGCCACCGATGATCACCTGGCTCAGGTACTCGGGGGCATCGCTGAAGTTTTTCACCACGCGCTCGAACAGGGCCTGGCAGGCCAGCGCGGTCAGCGGGGTCTTTTCCGAAGGCTTCCAGATCACCGCGTTGCCGCAGACCAGCGCCAGGGCGGTGTTCCAGGCCCAGACCGCAACCGGGAAGTTGAAGGCGCTGATGACCCCGACCACCCCCAGCGGGTGCCAGGACTCACGCATATGATGGCCCGGACGCTCGGAGGCGATGGTCAAGCCGTACAGCTGGCGCGACAGGCCGACGGCGAAGTCGCAGATATCGATCATTTCCTGCACTTCACCCAGGCCTTCCTGGGTGATCTTGCCGGCTTCCCAGGAGACCAGCTCACCGAGGTCGGCCTTGTATTCACGCAACACTTCGCCGAACTGGCGCACCAGTTCGCCACGGCGCGGGGCCGGTACCTTGCGCCAGGCGTCGAAGGCGTGCTCGGCACGGCTGACCTGCTGCTCGACCTCGGCCGGGCCTTCCCAGTTCACGCCGGCGATGCGGCTGCCGTCGATGGGTGAATGCACGGGCTGTTTGCCCTGTTGATACAGCGCCGGGTCCACACCAAGACGATCAAGCAATGCGGCAACCATGGGGGTCACTCCTGTAGGCGAAAAACGGAAAGCTTCAGTCGAAAACAACACGACGATTCAGACCTTCAGTTGTAGCGACCTTCAGCTTTGCCAACAAACGACGATTAGGCGAGATATCATTCCATTTATTCATGCAGCGCAAGACACAAGTAAAAGGCCCGTCCATGCTGAATAAAAGATACCTGCCTTCGATCACCGCCCTGCAATGCTTCGAGGCCGTCACCCGGCATCTGAGCTTCACCCGCGCGGCTGAAGAGCTGAACCTGACCCAGAGCGCGGTGAGCAAACAGGTCGCGCAGCTGGAAGAGCTGTTGCAGCACCTGCTGTTTCGCCGGGTACGGCGACGCCTGCAACTGACCCCGGCCGGCGATCTGTACCTGGTGGAAGTCCGAAAAATCCTGACCCAGGTGGAGATGTCGACCCACTACCTGCGTTCCTACGGCGGTGAAACCGAAGTCCTGCGGGTGTCCACGCCCTCGACCTTCGGCGCCCGCTGGCTAGTGCCGCGGCTCAAGGGCTGGCGCCTGCGTCACCCGCATATCCACCTGGACCTGTGCAACGAACAGGAGGCCGACGACCTGCTGCAGGGTCGTAGCGACCTGGCGTTCTATTTCGGCCAGGGTTCGCGTCCGGGCACCGAGTGCGTGAGGCTGTTCGGCGAAGAGCTGGTGGCGGTGTGCGCGCCGGCCTGCCTGCCGGAGCAACCGTTCAGCGATCCGACGCAGTTGAGCGAACTGGTCCTGCTGCAGAACGCCTCGCGCCCCCAGGCCTGGCACGACTGGTTCGACAGCCAGGGTTACCACACCGAGCACAGTTACCACGGGCCGCGTTTCGAGACCTTCTATATGTGCATCCGCGCCGCCCAGGTCGGCTGCGGCGTGGCCTTGCTGCCCAGGTTCCTGGTGGAAGAGGAACTGATGGAGGGCAAGCTGGTGCTCGCGTGGCCCCATGCGATGCCCAACCACGACGCCTATTACCTGGCCTACCCGGAGCATTCGGCCGAAGTGCCGAAGGTCCGGGATTTCGTCTCCTGGATGCTGGAGCAGCTTGGTCCTCTCACTCACAGCTGATCCCTTGTGGCGAGCGGGCTTGCCCGCGCTGGGCTGCGAAGCGGCCCTAGAACCTGTGAATCCGGTGTATCAGGCAGACTGAGATAGCCTGTTTTGCGACTGCTGCGCAGTCGAACGCGGGCAAGCCCGCTCGCCACAGAGAACCTGTGGGAGCGGAGCTTGCCCGCGAAGGGGCTGGCACCTACAGCAAAAATTGCTGGTAAAACGGCCCGCGGATATGCGCCACTAGCGATCTTCATTCAAGAACTGCCAGGACGCCGCTGTAACGCGCGACCGGCATGGAGATTCCCCTTATGAGCGATAAGGCCTTTGGCGATCGCATTGTGCAGAACCTGCTGGACACCGACTTCTACAAGCTGACCATGATGCAGGCGGTGCTGCACAACTACCCCAACGTCGAAGTCGAATGGGATTTCCGCTGCCGCAACAGCGAAGACCTGCGTCCGTACCTGGCGGAAATCCGCTACCAGATCGAACGCCTCGCCGAACTGAGCCTGAGCGCCGACCAGCTGGGCTTCCTGGAGCGCATCAGCTTCCTCAAGCCGGACTTCCTGCGCTTCCTCGGCCTGTTCCGCTTCAACCTGCGCTACGTCCACACCGGGATCGAGAACGGTGAGCTGTTCATCCGCCTGCGCGGCCCGTGGCTGCATGTGATCCTGTTCGAAGTGCCGCTGCTGGCCATCGTCAGCGAAGTGCGCAACCGCTATCGCTATCAGGAAACCCTGCTGAGCCAGGCCCGCGAACAGCTCTACCGCAAGTTCGACTGGCTCAGCGCCAACGCCGCCGCCGATGAACTGGCGGAGTTGCAGGTCGCCGACTTCGGCACCCGCCGACGCTTCTCCTACCGGGTCCAGGAAGAAGTGGTCAGCGTGCTCAAGCACGACTTCCCCGGACGCTTCGTCGGCACCAGCAACGTGCACCTGGCGCGCGAATTCGACATGAAGCCGCTGGGCACCATGGCCCACGAGTGGATCATGGCCCACCAGCAACTCGGCCCACGGCTGATCGACAGCCAGATCGCCGCGCTCGACTGCTGGGTCCGCGAATACCGTGGCCTGCTCGGCATCGCCCTGACCGACTGCATCACCACCGATGCCTTCCTCAAGGATTTCGACCTGTACTTCGCCAAGCTCTTCGACGGTTTGCGCCACGACTCCGGCGACCCGGTGATCTGGGCCGAAAAATGCATCAATCGTTATCACCAACTGGGCATCGACCCGATGAGCAAGACCCTGGTCTTCTCCGACAGCCTCAACCTGCCCAAGGCCCTGGAGATATTCCGCGCGCTGCGCGGTCGGATCAATGTCAGCTTTGGCATCGGCACCAACCTCACCTGCGACATCGCGGGGGTGGAACCGATGAGCATCGTGCTTAAAATGACCGCCTGCAACGGCCAGCCCGTGGCGAAGATCTCCGACGAGCCGGGCAAGGCCCAGTGCAAGGACCCGAATTTCGTGGCCTACCTGCGCCATGTGTTCCAGGTCAGCGGCTAGGAACTCGCCAGGCCGTACCGACCAACCCGTTCCAGACCCCATCCCGCAAGGAGTGAATCATGCAAGCCGTACAGCGCCAGATTGCTGAACAGCTCAAGGTCCAGCCACCGTTCGCCGACCAGGCCGCCCTCGAAGCCGAAGTGGCGCGACGGATCGCCTTTATCCAGGATTGCCTGCTGAACTCGGGGCTCAAGACGCTGGTGCTGGGCATCAGCGGCGGCGTCGACTCGCTGACCGCCGGCCTGCTGGCCCAACGCGCCATGCGTGAGCTGCGCGAGCGCAGCGGCAACCAGGATTACCGCTTCATTGCGGTGCGTTTGCCCTACGAGACCCAGTTCGACGAACATGAAGCCCAGGCTTCGGTGGACTTTATCGCCCCCGACGAGCGCCACACGGTGAACATCGGCCCGGCGGTGAAGTCGCTGGCAGCGGAAGTCGCCGCCTTCGAAGGCAAGGCCGCGGTGTCACGGGACTTCGTCCTCGGCAACACCAAGGCGCGCATGCGCATGGTCGCGCAGTACACCATCGCCGGGGCCGCCCATGGCCTGGTGATCGGTACCGACCACGCGGCGGAAGCGGTGATGGGCTTCTTCACCAAGTTCGGTGACGGTGCCTGCGACCTGGCGCCCTTGAGCGGATTGGTGAAAAACCAGGTCCGGGCCATCGCCCGGCACTTCGGCGCGCCGGAGTACCTGGTGGAAAAGGTCCCCACCGCCGACCTCGAGGACCTGGCCCCGGGCAAGCCCGACGAAGCCTCCCACGGCGTCACCTATACCGAGATCGACGCCTTCCTGCATGGCGAGCCGGTACGCCAGGAAGCCTTCGATATCATCTGTCGGACGTACGAAAAAACTCATCACAAACGTGAGATGCCATTTGCGCCGTGATTTATTCGGCAGGAATGTCGTAGGAAACATCTCTTTTCCCGCGTAACACTTGAGGCAGCATCGGTCACTGGGCAGTCTTCGCCGCATCTTGTTGTTGGCAGGGCCCCATCCGATGTTGCTCAATCGCAAATACCCGAAGCTGCAAGCGCAACCCGTGCTCCGATCCCCCTGGTCCTTTCCGTTGCTCGGAGCCCTCGCGATCATCTGTTGGGTCGCCACCGCCGCCAGCCCCCTCGACAACCCCGCCGCCGGCCAACCCAGCGCCGCGCATTTTTCGCTGATCGTCCAGATGCCGGCGCAAACCGCCTTGCAGGCCAACGCCCACTACATCCCGAAAGCCAGCCAACTCGGCTGTCCGTATCAGCCCACGGTGCTGCACTTCAATACCGCGCTCGGGCAAACGCCCCACAGCACCGACTTCAAGGTGCCCCTGGGCTACGAATTGCCTGACTGCAAACTGTATCTGAGTGAAGTGAGCTTCGAGACCGAGGCGCTGTACGGACCTGACAACCTGAACCGCAGCATCACCCATAGCGGCTCGATTGCCGTGCGCGACAACCTGCGCCCGGGTGTGTCGGGTTTTCCAAGTTCGGGGGAAAAACACTATGAGGGTTTGTGCGATTGGGAGATCAGCGACCCCGATGCCCTCTTCGGCCCGGGCCAGGTACTCACTTGCCACGCACTGGACGATCAGGGGCGGCTGATCGGCGGCAATCGCAAACCCTCCAAACTCGGCGGAACCCTGAGCCTGGAGGACCTGCAAGGCAAACGTATTCGCCTGGATCTCAAGATGAAGGAGCAACCCTGAGCGTTGGCGCCAGGGTTGCGGCAAGCGTTTACTTGACGGCGAGCGTGCCTTTCATGATCGAGTTGTGGCCCGGGAACGAGCAGAAGAACGCATAGCTCTCACCGGCCGTCAGTTTCGATACGTCGAAGGTGACCGAATCCTTCTCGCCGGCACCGATGATCTTGGTATGGGCGATGACCCGGGTGTCACCATCCTTCAGGTAGTTCTTGTCGATCCCGGCGGCCATGCCGTCGGTTGCGATCCCGGGCATGTCGGCGGCCTTGCTCAGCACCCAGTTATGGCCCATGACGTTCTTCGGCAGGCTGCCGGAATGGCTCAGGTTCACGGTAAAGGTCTTGCAGCTCTTGTCGATGCTGATGTCCTTGACGGTGTAGGACATCTGATCGGTGGAGTCGACATCGACCTTGCATTCGGCGGCAAGCAACTGGCCGCTGGCGAGGGCCAACAGGGATACCGCAACAACTTTGGCGAACATGGTGAATCTCCAAGGCAGGGTATGAAAATCAGGGAATCAAATGGGAAGACTGCCCGAAATCAAGAGCAGTCCCCCTGATCTGAATCAAGAAATTGTATACAATCCTAAGCTATCGCTTCGATGGATACAATCAACCAGCCAGACGAACTGGCGCCCTCTAACATTAGGACGTTCTCACTCACCGGAGCGTCTAAAATGTCTATCAACAGCCTGTTGCAAAGCTTGCTCGCCGCCTACGCCTGTGGTGCCAGCGGTACCTTTGAAAGGCCGTCGCGCGAGGTTTAATCCTTGGAGAGTCGCCGGCCAACCTTTACTCTGGGGCCAGCCTGTCGCGAAAAACCATTGTTTCGTGTGCTGCGCCACGAACACAGGCAGAATACGCGCCGCTCAACCTCACCTTCGACCCCAGAGGATCGCCCATGGCCAAACCCAATTACTCCTTTGCCAAACGTCAGCGCGACCTGGCCAAAGAGCAGAAGAAAGAGGAAAAGCTGCAACGCAAGAAAACCACCGCCGAAGAAGAGGCCGCGGCCTTGTTGAATCCGGAAGCGGAAAGCGAAGCAACCGAGGCGCAGGAACCAACACCGAACGCCTGATCGACTGATTACACCGAAACCTGTGGGAGCGGAGCTTGGTCCGGGCGGCGTTCCGACGAAGCTTTTGCCGGTCTTGACGCCCCATCGCCGGCAAGCCGGCTCCCACAGCCTCAGTTGAGCGGCCGCCCCACCTCGCCCATCGGCATCACCGTTACCCGCACTTCCGGGTCATGGCTACCACCTCCCAGGATCACCCCGCGCAACGGCGACACATCGGAGAAATCCCGGCCCCAGGCCAGGGTGATGTGCTCCAGGGCCGGCTGCACATTGTTGGTCGGATCGAAATCCACCCAGCCCGACACCGGACAGAACACCGACACCCAGGCATGCGAGGCATCGGCGCCGATCAGGCGCGGCTGGCCGGGCGGTGGCTGGGTCAGCAGGTAACCGCTGACATAACGCGCCGCCAGACCCCGCGAGCGCAGGCAGGCGAGCATCAGGTGGGCGAAATCCTGGCAGACCCCGCGTCGCCGCTCCAGCACCTCCACCAGCGGCGTGGCGACCTGGGTCGCCTCGGCATCGAAGGTGAACTCGCTGAAAATCTTCTCCATCAGCGCCTGGACCCCCACCAGCAACGGCCGTCCGAGCGGGAAGCAACTCTCGGAAAACTCGACGAAGCTTTTCTTCAGATGCACATAGGGTGATTCGAAGCGATAACGACACGCCTCGAGAATCTCCGGATTCAATACCTGGCCACTGTAGGTCAGGGCGCTGCGGGTAGCATCCCAGGCGGTGGAGCGGTCGAAATCCACCGCCGGCCGCGCCAGCACCTCGACATTCAGCCAGGCGTTGACCAACAGCTCGTCATGGGGCCGCTCGAACGCCAGGCGGGTCAACGGATTGCCGAACACATCGAACTCATCGCGGCGGCTGGTCGGCTCGGGGCTGATCTGCAACATCTGCTCGCTGCACACTTGCCAGTCACAGGCTCGCGGCCACAGGTGAGCGAGTTGCTGGGCCAGGGACACCGGGCTGTCGTAGTGATAATGGGTATCGTGGAAA
Source organism: Pseudomonas sp. MWU13-2105 (assembly GCF_023242315.1). Classification (GTDB taxonomy): domain Bacteria; phylum Pseudomonadota; class Gammaproteobacteria; order Pseudomonadales; family Pseudomonadaceae; genus Aquipseudomonas. Next base: position 221,443 of record NZ_JALLIY010000004.1, on the reverse strand, counting down.
ATCTGGTAGAGGGCACTCATCACACGGACACCGTCTGCTGGCTGACATCGTCGACATGGGCAAAATGCCGCAAAGCCAGGCGATCGGAGACCTGGCCGCTGGCATCGGCGATTTCCTGCAACAGCTCGGCCAGGCCGTCGAGCACGTCGCGCACGCCGGTCTCGCCGAACAGGGCGCTTTCCAGGTTGCCGAGATCGAAACGCCCCAGGCGCTCGGCCAACTGGCTCAATCCCGACTCCCGTGGAACCCCGAAGTCATCGTTCAAACGACGCAAGGTACGGCTCACCAGCTTCAGTTGGAACAGCACCGCATGGGGGTTCTGCTCATCCAGCAGCAACAGGTCGAGCACCGGGATCAGTTGCGGCACCGCGAGGTAGCGCGAGCGATAGGTGATGCTGCTGTTGCCCAGCTCCAGCAACCACGCCAGCCCGGCCTGATCGAACACCGCGATGCCACGCAGGAAGGCCGCCAGGCTGCTGCTGAGAAATTGCAGGCGCTCGATGCGCCGACCGATCATCAGGAAGCGCCAGCCCTCGTCGCGGGTCATGTCGTCCAGGGCAAAACCGGACAACGCCGCCAGGGACATGACCAGACGGTTGAGGAAATCCAGCAGTTCACCGAAGTTCGGGTCTTCGCTTTCCAGGCTCAGGGCTTCGCGTTGCAGTTCCACCAGCGCCTGCCAGTTTTCCCGCGACAGCTTGCCGCGCACCTGGGACGCCGCCCACTGCAAGCGTTGCAGATTGGAGCGCAGGCTGAACGGCCAATCGTCGCCGAGCAGGGCCGCCAGCAGGCGCTCGGGCAACTCGCCCTCCTCCGGCAGCAGCATCAGGCTTTCGCCGAGCTCCACCGCCGCCTGCAAGGCCTGGGGATCGTCGCCGTCGACGTAACGCGCGAGCATGATCCGCAACAAACGCGCACTGTCGTCGCAACGCTCGCAGTAGCGACCGAACCAGAACAGGTTTTCCACCACCCGCGACGGCAGGTAGGGATCGCGCCGCACCAGGTCGCGGACCCCAAGAGAACGCTGGGTGCGCCATTGCTCGCCGCTGGGCATGCGCTCGCTGAGCACCCAGGTGTCCTTGCTCGCGCCACCGCGCTGCATCGACACCACCTCGGCGTCGGCCTCCGCCGCCACCCGTGTCAGGCCGCCGGGCAACACCCGATAACCGTCGGCGCTAGCCACCGCATAGACCCGCATGCCAATGGCCCGGGGTTGCAGGGCACCCTCTTCGGCTTGCCAGATCGGCGCCTGGGACAACTGCGCCAGCTCCTGGGCTACATAGGCGTAAGGCCGGGCGCGTATGCGCTCGGCCAGGGCCTGGCGTTGTTCGTCATTGAGGTCGCGGCCGAACACCGGGACAAAACTCTGTGACGGAAACGCCGGCTTGATCAGCAGTTCCGGCAGTTTTTCCAGGGCCTGGGCCAACACCGGCGGTTCGCCACACCACCAGGTGGCGATGGACGGCAGGATCAATTCCTCGCCGAACAGGTGCTGGTTGATCTGCGGCAGGAAGCCCAGCAGGCCGGGCGACTCCAGCACGCCGCTGCCCAGGGCATTGGCCACCAGCACCCGGCCCTGGCGCACCGCTTCCAGCAGGCCGGGCACGCCCAGGGCCGAGTCGGTGCGCAGTTCCAGCGGATCGCAGAAGTCGTCGTCGAGCCGGCGCATGATCGCGTGCACCCGTTGCAAGCCGCTCAGGGTCTTGAGGTAGACCGTGGCGTCGCGCACCGTCAGGTCGCCGCCTTCCACCAGTGGATAACCCAACTGGCGCGCCAGGTAGAGGTGTTCGAAATAGCTTTCGTTGAAACGCCCCGGGGTCAGCAGCACCACCAGCGGCGCCTCGGCATCGCTGGGTGCCTGGCGGACCAGGGTTTCCTGCAGGGTACGGAAGAACCCGGCCAGGTGATGCACCCGCAGGTCGCGGTACAGGTCGGGGAAGGCCCGCGACACAATGGTGCGGTTTTCCAGGGCATAGCCGGCCCCGGACGGCGCCTGGGTCCGATCCGCCGTGACCCACCAGCGCCCGTCGGGCGTGCGCGCCAGGTCCACGGCGAACAGGTGCAGGAAGGTTCCGGCCGGCGGCTGGATCCCTTGGCAAGGCCAGAGGAAATTGTTGTGGCCGAAGACCAGCTCGGCGGGCAGCAGGCCGTCGCGAATCAGGGTCTGCGGGCCATACAGATCGGCCAGCACCGCATTCAGCAGGCGCGCGCGCTGGGCGATACCCGCCGCCACCCGCTGCCATTCGTCGGCGGGAATGATATGCGGCAGCAGGTCGAGCTCCCAGGGCCGGTCGGCGCCCTTGGGATCGGCGTAGACGTTGTAGGTCACGCCGTTTTCCTGGATCTGCCGGGCCAGCAAGGCCTGGCGCTGGGCCAGTTGCGCAGGCGTGCTGCGCTGCAACTGCTCGAGCAGCGGCCGCCAATGCGCACGCACGGCGCCGCCGTCGTCCAGCAGTTCGTGATAGGTCCCCGGTGTCAGCGGGTAGCGGTCAAGCAGGTCGGGCATGGAAAGCTCGGCAGACGGCAAGGGCAATCAGGTTAACGCAGACAGATGACGCACGGATACGCGAAAACTCCGTGCGCCCTGCCAGCTTTATGTGTGTCGCAGGTCCAACGTCATCGGCAGTTCGTCGTTGATCTTCAACGGCGGGATCGGCAGCGTGCCGGGACTGTGGCCGAGGCGGAAGAAGCGCGCCATGCGCCGGCTTTCCGCTTCGTTGGCGTTGACCGGCAAGGTTTCGTAGTTGCGCCCGCCCGGATGGGCGACATGATACTGGCAACCGCCCAGGGAACGATGCATCCAGGTGTCGAGCAGGTCGAACACCAGCGGCGCGTGGACCGGGATGGTCGGTTGCAGGCAGTTGGCCGGTTGCCAGGCACGATAGCGCACCCCGGCGACAAATTCGCCGACCCGCCCGGTGGGTTGCAGCGGCACCGCCACGCCGTTGCAAGTCAGCAGATAGCGTTGCGGCGCCAGGCCGCTCAACTTGACCTGCAAGCGCTCCAGGGATGAATCCACATAGCGCACCGTGCCGCCGACCGCGCCCTCCTCGCCCAGTACATGCCAGGGCTCAAGGGCCTGGCGGACTTCCAGCTCGATGCCGTTGACCGCGTAGTCGCCGACTTTCGGGAAACGGAATTCCAGGTGCGCGGCGAACCATTCGGCGCGCAGCGGATAACCGGCGGCGTTGAGGTCGACGATCACATCGGCGAAGTCCTGCTCGATAAAGTGCGGCAACAGGAAGCGATCATGCAGTTCAGTACCCCAGCGCGCCAACTTGGGCGGGGCATAGGGCTCGCGCCAGAAGCGCGCCACCAGCGCCCGTAGCAGCAGTTGCTGGGTCAGGCTCATGCGCGCATGGGGCGGCATTTCAAAGGCACGCAGTTCCAGCAGGCCAAGACGCCCCGTGGCGCCGTCCGGCGAGTAGAGCTTGTCGATGCAGAACTCGGCGCGGTGAGTGTTGCCGGTCACGTCGATCAGCAGGTTACGCAACAGGCGATCGACCAACCAGGGCGGACACTCCTCGCCCGGCTGCGGCATCTGCGCGAAAGCGATTTCCAGCTCGTACAGCGAGTCGTTGCGCGCTTCGTCCACCCGCGGGGCCTGGGAGGTCGGGCCGATAAACAGCCCGGAGAACAGGTAGGACAGCGACGGGTGGTTATGCCAGTAGCTGATCAGGCTGCGCAGCAGGTCCGGCCGCCGCAGGAACGGCGAGTCCGCCGGCGTCGCGCCGCCGAGGACAAAATGGTTGCCGCCGCCGGTGCCGGTATGGCGCCCGTCGATCATGAATTTTTCGGTGGTCAGGCGAGTCTGGCGCGCCTCCTCGTAGAGGAACTCGGTGCGCTCGACCAACTCGTCCCAACTGGCGGACGGCTGCACATTGACCTCGATCACGCCCGGGTCGGGGGTGATCCGGAAATTCGCCAGGCGTGCATCGTGGGGCGGCTCGTAGCCTTCCAGCAATACCGGACAATGCAGCTCCTCGGCGGTGGCTTCAATGGCGCTGACCAGCTCCAGATAGTCTTCGACCCGCTCCAGCGGCGGCATGAACAGATACAAGCGCCCGCCCCGGGCCTCGGCGCACAAGGCGGTGCGGGTCAGCCAGGCCGCCGACTCGTCGATCTTCGGTACCCGCTCCTCGCTGACCACCGGCTCGCCATGGACCTTGAGGGCGGTGGTATCCGGCAGCTCCGGCAGATCCTGGTTGGGATCGGTCGAGTGCACGAAGGGATATTCCGCCGCTGTCACCCACGGCTGCGAGGCCAATGGCAGACGGTAACCCAACGGCGAATCTCCCGGCACCAGCCGGCAATGGCTGTCCCGCAGGTACCAGCGCCCGCTCTGCCAGCGATCATTGGCGGCGGTGCGGGCCAGCGGCAGCACCTGGCCGATGACCTTGTCCAGGCCCTGGGAGAACACCTTGCGCAAGCGCGCGCGTTCCAGTTCGTCATCCAGTCGCGGATCCGTGGCCGTGACGTTGATCGGCAACTGCCCCTCGCGCCACAGGTAGTAGAAATTGTCCTCGTAAGCAGGAAAGACAAAGCGGCTCGGCAGTTTCAGACGTTCGGCGACACTCGCCAGGAAACGCCCGGCCGTTTCGCCGTCGGCACCGTAGTCTTGCTGCTCGTCGGCGATCAGCGCGCTGTTGTGCCAGATCGGCACGCCGTCGCGGCGCCAGTAGCTGTTGAGCGACCAGCGCGGCAACTGTTCCCCCGGGTACCACTTGCCCTGGCCGAAATGCACCAGGCCTTGCGGCGCATAACGCTGGCGCATGCGCTGGAACAGTTCGGCGGACAGCCGGCGTTTATCCGGGCCCAGGGCGGCGGTGTTCCACTCGGCGCCGTCGGGGTCATCAATGGAGACAAAGGTCGGCTCGCCGCCCATGGTCAGGCGCACATCGCCTTCGAGCAGGTCGGCGTCGATCTGCCGGCCCAGGGCCTGGATCGCCAGCCACTGTTCCTCGGTGTAGGGTTTGGTGACACGCGGCGCCTCCCAGATCCGCTCCACCGACATCTCATGGCTGAACTCGCACTCGCAAGGTTCCACCAGGCCGCTGATCGGCGCCGCTGACGACGGATCGGGGCTGCAGGCCAACGGAATATGCCCTTCCCCGGCGAACAGCCCGGAAGTGGCGTCCAGGCCGATCCAGCCAGCACCGGGCAGATAGACTTCGCACCAGGCGTGCAGGTCGGTGAAGTCGACCTCGGTGCCGGACGGGCCGTCGAGGGCTTTCACGTCGGCGGTGAGCTGGATCAGGTAGCCGGAGACAAAGCGCGCCGCCAACCCCAGGTGCCGCAGCAGCTGCACCAGCAGCCAGGCCGAGTCGCGGCAGGAGCCGGAGGCGTTGACGAGGGTCTGCTCGGGCGTCTGCACGCCGGGCTCCATGCGGATCAGGTAGCCGATGTCTTCGCTCAGGCGCTGGTTGAGAGCCACCAGGAAATCCACGCTGGGCAGCGGCGTGCGGTCGATGCCGTCCAGGTAGGCCTGGAACTTGGGCGTCAGCGGCAGTTTTTCCAGATAGGGCGACAGCTCGTGCTTTTCATCGGCGGCGTAGGTGAACGGGATTTTCTCGGCATAGGGTTCGAGGAAAAAGTCGAACGGATTGAACACCGCCATCTCGGCGACCAGGTCGACCTCGATGCGCAGTTCCGCGGTTTTTTCCGGAAACACCAGACGCGCCAGGTAATTACCCTGGGGATCCTGTTGCCAGTTGATGAAATGCTGCTCGGGCTGGACCTTCAGCGCATAGGACAAAATCCGCGTGCGACTGTGGGGCGCCGGACGCAGGCGAACAATCTGCGGACCGAGCTCGATGGCGCGTTCATAGCGGTAATGCGTGACATGGTGCAATGCGACATGGATCGACACGGCGTGCCTCCTGCGAGCCTGGGCTTGAACCGACGCGCGCAAGACTTATGCCACTTGGCCAAGTCCTGCGCTTTCGGCGTGAGTCGTGCTCGCTCAGCTAAGCACAGCACCAGAATGGCGCCAGCTTGAGGGCGTAGTGCAGAGAGTCGCACAGAAAGAGGGCGAATGGTCGAACAGCGCTCTCAGCGTGGTTTGCGCCGGGCCCCCAGGGCATTTTTCAGGGCTTCGCGCTGGTGACGGATGTCGACGAGCTTGCTGCGCATTTCGCGGTGGCGCCTGCTGTTGAGCAATAGCAGACCCAGTAGCGGAAACAGCACAGCCAGTGCATGGATGACTTTATGCGGATGATCCTCGATGGTCGGCAATACGCCCAACAGGCATACAACCAGCACCCCGGCCAGCCCCCAAACCCACTGCGGCCTGCCGCGCACCAGCATGAAATTGCAATGCACCACGACCAGGGTGATCGCCATGCCACCCAGCATGGACCAGGTTGCTTGTTCACCCAGCGAGGTGTCAGGGAAATAAAAATCCGTCATCAAGGGAATAGCGCAGGCCAGCGAGACCAGCATCGCGAAGATAGCGCCGATGAACGTCGGGAAATAGCGCGCCAGGAAACGGGGCAGATCCACCAGGAGCATCAGGCTCGACGCTGTGCCTGAGCGCGCTGCAGCTTCTCCCGCTGCGCACGGATATCCACCAGCTTGCGCCGCATGCTCCGCTGACCACGACTGTTGAGAAACAGCAGACCCAGCAAGGGGAACAACAATCCCAGCCCATAGAGGCCTCGATGAGGGTCATACGTGATCATCGGCAACACGAACAACAGGCAGGCCCCGAAGACGCCGATCAGCAACCACACCCATTGTGGCCGGCCCCACAGCACCATGAGGTTGCCATGAACGATCAGCAGCGTCAGTACCGCCCCCGCCAGGAGAATGTATAACCCGCTGTCGGCCAGTGGCAGCTGCCGGAAGTAAGTTACGAAGGCCAGGACGACACTCAACCCAAGCGAAAAATAAGCCGCAAAGATTCCGGCGATAAACCCGAGAAAGTGTTCGCGGAAAAAGCCACGCAGTGTCAGCTCCTCACTCACTCGTCAAACTCCTCGTAGAGTCCCACGGCGATGGTTTTGACATTGCCGGACAAGGCGCTTCCGGTCAGGCCGATGGCCGCGCCGAGGGAGTCCTTGATCTGGGTGATCGTGCCGTGCTTGAGCTGGGTGGTTGTATAACGCTTGGGCAATTCACCTGCCAGCTGCCGCAGCTTGAGCATCTTCGAGGTCATCCGCGGGTCGTTGATGCTCAGCAGCTCCTTGGTCAGCTTGGACCGCTCCTGCCGGTTCAAACCACGCAGCACCTCACGTAGGGTTTTCCCAGTGGTGGCCCTGGCGACCCGCACCAGCTTGATGGTGGTGAGGGCGGAAGCGCCGACGCCGACCAGCGAGGCCGCATCCAGGCCGATGGATGCGTTCTGGTACCAGGCCTCGCTGTCCAGCCAGTCATTCACTTCGGGCTTGGCGATTTCCAACCCCGTGCGGATAACACCGTTGACGCACTGCAAGCTGCTGGCACCGGCGGCGGTATAAGCGATGGCGACCACCACCCCACTGGCACCCGCCGTAAAAGGCACCAGGACACTGCCACTGGCGATCACCACCCAACTGATCACTGCACCAGCGCATGACAGTGTGGTGTTCACCGCCTCCATCGCCAGGCGCGACTCGCGTGGATTGCTTTGCACCTGCTGGGCGAATTGCGTGGGCGCAATGTACTTCTGCGCCTCGCGCAGGATGATGCGCTTGGGCTTGATGCTGCAGATCGGCTGGAACTCGCGCAGGGTGACGACGTTGAAGTCGGCGTCGATATAGACCACCCCGGCCCCGACGATGCCTGGGTCGGCGTCAATCGCCGCAAAGAGTCGCGGTAAGTTGATCTGGCTCTCGATACGTTGGCGAGCGAGAAATTGCGAGGGGCTGGAATCCATGCCGATGCCAGGGAGCGGGTTGCTCACGGGTATTCATCCTTGAGAAGACTTGCGTCGGGTGACGTGGGAATCGCGCCACCTTAACAAAGGACTCGGGGTCCCACTAGAACGCAAAAGGCCATCAGGGCCGCTTCGCAGCCCGGCGCGGGCAAGCCCGCTCGCCACAAACCTCAGCCTGGCTTGAGATCGCTTTCAACCGACGGGCATTGAACCAAGCACATCAACCAGGGCAGTCCAGGCTGTAATCAGCGCGGCACCACCGGCTTGCGGGTCGGCTTCTTGCCTTTGCCCTTGGCCGCGTCGGCACGTTCCTTGGCCGCCTGCTGGTTACGGGCAAACGCGGCGGCCTTGGCCTGTTCGCGCTTGTCCCAGGCATTGCCACCATCGCTGCCACGCGGCGGCAGGCCGGTGTGCTGGGTGAGGATCTTGGTGGTCGTGTCCTTCGCCACTTTGTGGCTGCCGGCCGGTGTCGAGTTCTTCCGGCGCGCGCTCTGGTAGCTGTCGGTCGCCGGCTGGTGCAGCGGGATCAACTGGTCCTTGCCCGGCCCGATCAGGTCGCCACGGCCCATGCGTTGCAAGGCCTCGCGCAGCATCGGCCAGCCCTTCGGATCGTGGTAGCGCAGGAACGCCTTGTGCAACCGGCGCTGCTCCTCGCTCTTGACGATGGTCACCGCGTCGCTCTTGTAGGTGACCTTGCGCAATGGGTTCTTGCCCGAGTGGTACATGGCCGTGGCGGTGGCCATCGGCGACGGGTAGAACGCCTGCACCTGGTCGGCGCGGAAACCGTTGCCCTTGAGCCACAGCGCCAGGTTCATCATGTCTTCGTCGGTGGTGCCCGGGTGCGCGGCAATGAAGTACGGAATCAGGTACTGCTCTTTCCCGGCTTCCTTGGAGTACTTCTCGAACATGCGCTTGAACTTGTCATAGCTGCCGATGCCCGGCTTCATCATCTGGTTGAGCGGACCTTCCTCGGTATGCTCCGGGGCGATCTTCAGGTAACCGCCGACGTGGTGGGTCACCAGTTCCTTGACGTACTCCGGCGACTCGACCGCGAGGTCGTAGCGCAGGCCGGAAGCGATCAGGATCTTCTTCACCCCCGGCAAGGCACGGGCACTGCGATAGAGCTGGATCAGCGACGAGTGGTCGGTGTTCAGGTTCGGGCAGATACCCGGGAACACGCACGACGGCTTGCGGCACGCGGATTCGATTTCCGGGCTCTTGCAGGCGATGCGGTACATGTTCGCGGTCGGCCCGCCGAGGTCGGAAATAACCCCGGTAAAACCCGGCACCTTGTCGCGGATCTCTTCGATCTCGCGAATGATGGACTCTTCGGAACGGTTCTGGATAATCCGCCCTTCATGCTCGGTGATGGAGCAGAAGGTACAGCCGCCGAAGCAGCCGCGCATGATGTTCACCGAGAAACGGATCATCTCGTAAGCCGGGATCTTCTCCTTGCCATACGCCGGGTGCGGGACACGCTGATAAGGCATGCCGAACACGTAGTCCATTTCTTCGGTTGTCATCGGAATGGGCGGCGGGTTGAACCAGACGTCCACATCACCATGCTTCTGCACCAGCGCGCGGGCGTTGCCCGGGTTGGTTTCCAGGTGCAATACGCGGTTGGCGTGGGCATACAGCACCGCATCGCCACGGACCTTTTCCACCGACGGCAGGCGGATCACGGTCTTGTCGCGGGTCATGCGCGGGCTGGCCAGGATCTGCACGACCTTGGCTTCCTGCGGATCTTCAACCGGCCCCTTTTCCTGCTCGATGGCACAGGCCTGGGTGTCCTGGGTGTTCACGTAGGGGTTGATGATCTTGTCGACCTTGCCCGGCCGGTCGATGCGCGTGGAGTCGACTTCGTACCAGCCAGCCGGCGTGTCACGACGAATGAACGCGGTGCCGCGCACATCGGTGATGTCTTCGATCTTGTGGCCATAGGACAGGCGCTGGGCGACTTCGACAATCGCCCGCTCGGCGTTGCCGTAGAGCAGGATGTCGGCGCTGGCGTCAATCAGGATCGAGTTGCGCACGCGGTCCTGCCAGTAGTCGTAGTGGGCGATCCGGCGCAGCGAGGCCTCGATGCCGCCGAGGACGATCGGCACATGCTTGTAGGCTTCCTTGCAGCGCTGGCTGTAGACCAGGCTGGCGCGATCCGGCCGCTTGCCGGCCAGGCCGCCCGGCGTGTAGGCGTCGTCGGAGCGGATTTTCTTGTCGGCGGTGTAGCGGTTGATCATCGAATCCATGTTGCCGGCCGCTACCCCGAAGAACAGGTTCGGCTCGCCGAGCTTCATGAAATCGTCCTTGGACTGCCAGTTCGGCTGGGCAATGATCCCGACGCGGAAGCCCTGGGACTCCAGCAGCCGGCCGATGATCGCCATGCCGAAGGACGGATGGTCGACGTAGGCATCGCCGGTGACGATGATGATGTCACAGGAATCCCAGCCAAGCTGATCCATCTCTTCCCGGCTCATGGGCAGGAAGGGCGCAGGCCCGAAACATTCGGCCCAGTACTTGGGATAGTCAAATAACGGCTTGGCTGCTTGCATGGCGATGACCGGTGTCGAGATGAAAATTCGCGGGCGCGGAATATAGCACAAAAAATAACCAAGTCCGACCGTTATAGTCGGAAATCGGCGGGGCCTTACTCGTCGTCGTCGAAGTTGTAGCTGCCCGGAGCCAGGTTCTCGAAGCGCGTGTATTTGCCGATAAAAGCCAGGCGGATAAAGCCGATCGGGCCGTTCCGCTGCTTGCCGATGATGATTTCGGCGATGCCTTTATGCTCGGTTTCCGGGTGATAAACCTCATCGCGGTACACGAACATGATCACGTCGGCGTCCTGCTCGATCGCTCCGGATTCACGCAAGTCGGAGTTCACCGGGCGCTTGTTCGGCCGTTGCTCGAGGGAGCGGTTGAGCTGGGACAGGGCCACCACCGGGCAGTTGAATTCCTTGGCCAGGGCCTTGAGGGACCGGGAGATCTCGGAAATCTCGTTGGTCCGGTTGTCGCCGCTGGACCCGGGGATCTGCATCAGCTGCAGGTAGTCGATCATGATCAGGGCGATATCGCCGTGTTCACGTACCAGGCGCCGGGTCCGCGCGCGCATTTCCGACGGGCTGATACCGGCCGTATCGTCGATGAACAGCTTGCGGTCGTTGAGCAGGTTGACCGCCGAGGTCAGGCGTGGCCAGTCGTCGTCTTCCAGGCGACCGGCGCGGACCTTGGTCTGGTCGATCCGCCCGAGGGAGGAGAGCATACGCATGATCAGCGACTCGCCGGGCATCTCCAGGGAGTACACCAGCACCGCCTTGTCGCTGCGCAGTACCGCGTTCTCCACCAGGTTCATGGCGAAGGTGGTCTTACCCATGGACGGACGGCCGGCGACGATGATCAGGTCGGACGGTTGCAGACCGCTGGTCTTCTCGTCGAGGTCGGTGTAGCCGGTGGACAGCCCGGTGATGGCGTTGTCGGTGTTGAACAGCGTATCGATCCGGTCGATGGCCTTGGTCAGCAGGTCGTTGACGCTGACCGGACCGCCGGTCTTGGGCCGTGCTTCGGCGATCTGGAAGATCTGCCGCTCGGCCTCGTCGAGAATCTCCGCCGCGGTCCGCCCTTGCGGGTTGAATGCGGTGTCGGCGATTTCAGTGCTGATGCCGATCAACTGGCGCAGGGTCGCCCGCTCGCGAACGATCGCGGCGTAGGCCTTGATGTTGGCCACCGACGGGATGTTCTTCGCCAGCTCCGTCAGATAGCCCAGGCCGCCGACCTGCGAGGTCTGCCCTTCCTTGTCCAACTGCTCGGCCAGGGTCACCACGTCGATCGGCATGTTCTGATCGGCCAGCTTGGCAATGGCGCGGAAGATCAGGCGGTGGTCATGTCGATAGAAGTCGCCGTCCGAGACTTGATCGAGCACGCGCTCCCAAGCGTTGTTGTCCAGCATCAGACCACCGAGCACAGCCTGTTCGGCCTCGATGGAATGCGGCGGCACTTTCAGCGCGGCGGTTTGCAGATCGTATTGCTCGGGAGCGGAGATATCGTTCATGGCCACTTGGAATCAGGGGGGTTGCAAAAGGACGTTGCCAAAAAAACAAAGGGCACGACCTGAATGAACAGAGTCGTGCCCGATGTTAACCGTCTGGCGCACAAGTCGCCAGACGATTGGGTACTGCTTAAGCAGCCACCACGACAACGCGTACGGTTGCTTCGACTTCGGCGTGCAGGTGCACGGCCACGTCGAATTCACCCACGTTACGGATGGTGCCGTTCGGCAGACGCACTTCGCTTTTTGCCACTTCAACGCCGGAGGCGGTCAGGGCATCAGCGATGTCGTGGGTGCCGATCGAACCGAACAGCTTGCCTTCGTCACCGGCGGTGGCAGTGATGGTCACTTCCAGCTCAGCCAGTTGGGCGGCACGCGATTCAGCCGAAGCTTTCTTGTCTGCTGCGGCTTTTTCCAGCTCAGCGCGACGCTCTTCGAACGCAGCCAGGTTGGCAGCGGTCGCAGCGGTGGCTTTGCCGAATGGCAGCAGGTAGTTACGACCGTAACCGGCCTTAACGTTTACCTTATCGCCCAGGTTGCCCAGGTTGGCGATTTTTTCCAGAAGGATCAGTTGCATGTGGAAATCCTCTTAACTTTTAACCTTCACCGTTCGCGGAACCGTTATCGGCATCTTTCGACGCCAGGCGTCCGCGAAAATCAATCAGGCTGTCGACAATGGCCAATACCATGAGCAACGGACCGAGCAAGTGCATGAATGGCACGAGCGTGACGTACAACCCCACCAGCCAGAAACTGGCCAGCTTCTTCTGCGCCACCAGCCCGTGAATCAGGGCCAGGCCGGCGAAGACCAGCGGAACACTGCACAGCGGCAACAGAATCAATGCATGCAGGCCGATAAACGGCGCGACAAACATGACGGCCAGCAGCGACAGCGCCACCTTCCTGGGGATCCGGATCGCGCGAAACTCGCGCCCGAAACCACCGGGGTTGTACAACAACGCTTGCCAATAGCGCCCAAGAATCAGGCACATCACACTAAAGACCTGCAGCGAGATCGCCGTCGAGGTGATCAACAGGGGCACGGCCAGTGACGCGAGGAACGCTCGCTGATCTACCGACAACTTGTGGTAGACCTCACCGAGAGCCAGCGGCACGACTTGTTCAAACGTCTGCGCCAACCCTTCGATGAAGGGACTGAAAATCGTCCCCAGACTCACCGCACATGCCAACCCTACAGCCATGCTGACCAGCAGCACGCGGTTCCAGGAGTAGCCGGCGCGTAAAACCAGCGCCAGGCTGCAAGACCCGAGCAGCACCAGAAGGGCCGTGGGGTCTTTCTGGATGTTGAAGTGCCAGAACAGCAGCACCGACAACACACCCAGACCAATGACGCCAAGGGCGTCCGAACCGCGCCGCAGGAGCACAAGGCACCCGGCGGCGGCACTCAACCAGAACAACAGCGGCAATGCCGCAGATCCGGCCACGACGAGCATGGCCTGCATACGTCCGCGCATGATGAAACCAGCTAAGGCGCGCATGCATTCAATCCTTTACTACGTGTCGACTGCCCGGTCTCAGCGGCCGTGGCTGTCGGTGTAGGCCAGCAGGGCCAGGAAGCGGGCGCGCTTGATAGCGGTGGCCAGCTGACGCTGATAACGAGCTTTGGTACCGGTGATACGGCTTGGAACGATTTTGCCGGTTTCGGATACGTAGGCTTTCAGGGTGTTGAGATCTTTGTAATCGATCTCTTTCACGTCTTCAGCGGTGAAGCGGCAGAATTTACGACGACGGAAGAAACGTGCCATGTAATTGGCTCCTCAAAAGGTCCGTGGATTACTCGTCAGCGTTATCGCTGGCGTCGCTGTCATCACCCTCAACGCCATCGGCGTCGGAGTGCTCAGGACGGTCGCGACGCTCACGGCGCTCACTGCGGTTTTCTTCAGCCTTGAGCATCTCGGACTGGCCGGTAACGGCTTCGTCGCGACGGATGACCAGGTTACGGATCACAGCATCGTTGTAGCGGAAGTTGTCTTCCAGCTCGGCCAGGGCCTTGCCAGTGCATTCAACGTTCAGCATCACGTAGTGAGCCTTGTGAACATTGTTGATTGCATAGGCCAGTTGACGACGGCCCCAGTCTTCCAGACGGTGGATTTTGCCGCCGTCTTCTTCGATCAGCTTGGTGTAACGCTCTACCATGCCGCCGACTTGTTCGCTTTGATCCGGGTGGACCAAAAAGATGATTTCGTAATGACGCATGAATGCTCCTTACGGGTTGTAGCCTGCCGCTCAAAAACGGTCAGACAAGGAGTGAATGACACTTGTGTGTCTTGCCTGGAGTAGGCACAGATGCGCCAGCCATCACGGCAAGGGGCGCAATTGTAGAGAAGGGGGGCGAGGGGCGCAAGACAATTGGTGATTATTTGAACAACATCACCCACCGATGCGCACCCGTGCATGTGGATGCAGGCAACCTTGTGGCGAGCGGGCAAGCCCGCACGCCACAAGACCGCGCTCGGCTTAAAACTTGCGAACAAGCCGGCATCGGCCAAGGCCTCAGATCAGGCCTTTTTGCTAGCAGCCTTGACACTGCGCTGGCGCAGCGCTTCGAACAGGCACACACCAGTCGCCACGGAGACGTTGAGACTGCTGACGCTACCGGCCATCGGCAGGCGCACCAGGTAGTCGCAATGCTCGCGGGTCAAGCGCCGCATGCCCTTGCCTTCGGCGCCCATGATCAGGATGGTCGGACCGGTCAGGTCCTGCTGGTACAACTCCTGCTCCGCCTCGCCCGCCGTACCGACAACCCATAGACCGCGCTGCTGAAGTTTTTCCAGGGTCCGCGCGAGGTTGGTCACCGCCACCAGCGGAATCACTTCCGCCGCGCCGCAGGCCACCTTGCGCACCGCCGGGGTCAGGGTCGCCGACTTGTCCTTGGGTACCACCACCGCTAGCGCACCCGCCGCATCGGCCGTGCGCAGGCAGGCGCCGAGGTTATGCGGGTCGGTCACGCCGTCGAGCACCAGGATCAACGGCGCGCCTTCGGTACGATCGAGCAGTTCGTCGAGCATCGCCTCACCCCACACCTGGCTCGGACTGACGTCCGCGACCACGCCCTGGTGCACGCCTTCGACCCAGGCATCCATCTCGCGACGCTCGGCCTGGCCGACCGACACGCGGTTTTCCGCGGCCAGCCCCAGTAACACCTGGACCCGTGGATCACTGCGGCCTTCGGCCAGCCAGATCTGCTTGACGCGTTTCGGGTGATGACGCAACAACGCCTCTACGGCGTGTACGCCGTAGATTTTTTCCAACTGACTCATGACTTGCCCTTGGGTTTACGTGCCCCGCCGCTTTTCGCGGGACCAGCGCCCGCTTTTGGCGGGCCTTTACGATGCTTGCTCGGCTTTTCCGGCGGAGTCCCGCGTGCGGGCTTTCCCTCGGTCTTGCCTTTACCGCCGTTCTTGGCTTCGGCCAACAACGCCTGCTTCAGTTCACGACTTCTGCGCACTTCGGCGTTTTTTGCCGCCGCATCGCTGGGACGATAGGCATCGTCCGATTTCTTCGCGGTCACGCCACGGCGCCCGGCCTTCGCCGGCTCCGCTGCTTTCTCGACCGCTGCCGGAGCAGGAGCGCTGGTTTCAGCCCCGCGCTTCTTGCGACCGATCGGCGCATTGAGGGTTTTCTCGGCCATTTCGAAGTCGATCTTGCGCTCGTCGAGGTCGACGCGCATGACCTTCACTTCCACCGTATCGCCGAGACGGAAGCTGCGACCGGTACGCTCACCCGCCAGGCGGTGATGAACCGGATCGAAATGGTAGTAATCACCCGGCAAGGCGGTGACATGCACCAGGCCTTCGACGTAGATATCGGTCAGCTCGACGAACAAGCCGAAACCGGTCACGGCGGTGACCACGCCCGGGAACGACTCGCCGACGCGATCCTTCATGAACTCGCACTTGAGCCAGTTCACCACGTCGCGGGTCGCTTCGTCGGCACGCCGCTCACTCATCGAGCACTGTTCACCCAACTGCTCCAGCGCCGCTTCGTCGTACGGATAGATCCGCGCCTTCGGAATGGTCATCGCGCCGGCACGCCGCACGTGCGGCGTATCCTGCTTGGAGTGGATGACGCTGCGGATCGCGCGGTGCGTCAGCAGGTCCGGGTAACGGCGGATCGGCGAGGTGAAGTGGGTATAGGCCTCGTAATTCAGGCCGAAGTGGCCCTGGTTATCGGCGCTGTACACCGCCTGGCTCAGGGAGCGCAGCATCACGGTCTGGATCAGGTGGAAATCCGGGCGGCTCTGGATACTGGCCAGCAACGCCTGGTAATCCTTCGGCGACGGACCGTCCTTGCCCTTGTGCAGGGACAGGCCCAGCTCACCGAGGAAGGCCCGGAGTTTTTCCAGGCGCTCCGGCGGCGGGCCGTCGTGGACCCGGTACAACGCCGGAATCTCGTGCTTCTTGAGGAACTCGGCGGTGGCCACGTTGGCCGCCAGCATGCACTCCTCGATCAGCTTGTGTGCATCGTTACGGGTGGTCGGACGGATTTCCGCGATCTTGCGCTCGGAACCGAAGATGATCCGCGTTTCCTGGGTTTCAAAGTCGATGGCGCCACGGGTATGCCGCGCCGCCAGCAATACTTTGTACAGGGCGTAGAGCTGCTTGAGATCCGGAACCACTTCCGAATACTCGCCACGCAGCTTCTTCGCCTCGGTGGTCTTCGGCTGCTCCAGGATCGCGCTGACCTTGTTGTAGGTCAGGCGTGCATGGGAGTGGATCACCGCTTCGTAGAACACGTAGTCGGTCATCTGCCCGCTTTTGTTGATGGTCATCTCGCAGACCATCGCCAGACGGTCGACATGCGGGTTCAGCGAGCACAGGCCGTTGGACAATTGCTCAGGCAGCATCGGTACGACGCGCTCGGGGAAGTACACCGAGTTACCGCGCACCTGGGATTCGGCATCCAGCGCCGAACCGATCTTCACGTAGCTGGAAACGTCGGCAATCGCCACGTACAACTTCCAGCCGCCGGAGAACAGCCGCAGCTTGCCCGGCGTGGCTTCGCAATAGACCGCATCGTCGAAGTCGCGGGCGTCTTCGCCGTCGATGGTGACGAACGGCAGATGGCGCAGGTCAATGCGCTTCTCCTTGTCCTTCTCCTCGACTTCCGGCTTGAGCTTGGCCGCTTCCTTGAGCACGGCCTCGGGCCAGACGTGGGGAATGTCGTAGGTGCGCAGCGCGACATCGATTTCCATGCCGGGCGCCATGTAGTTGCCCACCACTTCGATCACGTCGCCCTGGGGCTGGAAGCGCGGCGTCGGCCAGTGGGTGATCTTCACCTCGACGAACTGACCGACCCGGGCGTCGGCGTTGCGGCCCGGGGTCACCAGCACTTCCTGCTGGATCTTCGGGTTGTCCGCCACGACGAAGCCGATGCCGCCTTCTTCGAAGTAACGCCCGACGATGCTTTCGTGTGCCCGGGACACCACTTCGACGATCACGCCTTCACGGCGCCCGCGCCGGTCCAGACCGGAAACCCGTGCCAGGGCGCGGTCGCCATCGAACACCAGGCGCATTTGCGCCGGGCTCATGAACAGGTCGTCGCTGCCGTCGTCCGGGATCAGGAAACCGAAACCGTCGCGGTGACCGGCGATGCGGCCGAGGATCAGGTCAAGCTTGTCCACCGGCGCATAGGTGCCGCGACGGGTGTAAATCAGTTGCGCATCGCGCTCCATGGCACGAAGGCGGCGGCGCAGAGCCTCGATCTGATCCTCAGTGGTCAGGCCGAACTCATCCACCAGCTCCTCGCGACTGGCCGGCGATCCACGCTCGGACAGGTGCGCCAGGATAAGTTCGCGGCTAGGAATGGGGTTTTCGTATTTTTCCGCTTCACGAGCGGCCTCGGGATCGAGGGACTGCCAATCGGCCATTAGATAAATTTCACCTTGTCTATATGCGGGTTAGTTTGGCATACGCGTATTGAAACGGGAAATTTCAGGCACATAGGCGGCCTTAAAACCCATTTGTCGGCGTGAAAAATGCCATGAGAAGCACATTGAAGCGTTTTTCCAAGTTTTTTTCATGACAGGGGTTTACACTTCAAAGGCGCCTCCGTATAGTGCGCGCCATCGACGACGGAGACGTTGGCGATACTGCCCAGATGGTGAAATTGGTAGACACGCCAGCTTCAGGTGCTGGTGACCGCAAGGTCGTGGAAGTTCGAGTCTTCTTCTGGGCACCAATTCAAGTTTCAGAGTAACACTCTGGAATCTCACAAAAACCCGCGAAAGCGGGTTTTTGCGTTTCAGCTCCCGGAAAACAAGCTGAACCCTCACGCCCCACCCCAGCATGGCCCGACGAACCGCGAACTCGCACCTGAGATTTAATTAAAAGCAAAAACAGGGGTTTACAGATCAAAAGGCTCTCCGTATAGTGCGGTCCATCAACGGCGTGCAACGCTGCTGATGCTGCCCAGATGGTGAAATTGGTAGACACGCCAGCTTCAGGTGCTGGTGACCGCAAGGTCGTGGAAGTTCGAGTCTTCTTCTGGGCACCAATTCAAGTTTCAGAGTAATGCTCTGGAATTTCACAGAAACCCGCGAAAGCGGGTTTTTGCGTTTATGGCCCCATCATTTCTCCTGAACACACCACACCCATGTGGCTGCCCAGCCACAGGTCCGTACTTTGTCGACCTTGAGACCCTCTTCGCGGGCAAGCTCCGCTCCCACAGTGTCCGCGCCTGACCACAGATTGGCGCAGAGACACAAAACCTGTGGGAGCAGAGCTTGTCGGATCGCCGCACCGCCGCGAAGAGGCCGGCACTGACGCCCCGGTCAGGCCCGGAACTGCCCCAGGCTCGCCTTGAGTTGCCCCGCCAGGCTGTCCAGCACCTTGCCGCTGGCCGTGGTCTCCACCACCGCCTGCGCCGCACGCTCGGCCTGGGCATGGATCACCTCGACCCGCCCACGCACCGCATGCGCGCCCTCGGCCTGATGGGCCGCCGCCTGGGTCGCCAGGCCAATCGCCGCATGCACCTGCTCCACCGAAGACTGCACGCTCTGCTGCAACTTCACACTGCTGCGCAACACCGCCAATCCCTCACTGGCCTGGCGCCCCGCCTGGCCGATAGCGGCCACGGCCTCCCGCGCGCCCTGCTGCAAGGCACCGATATGCGCCTGGATATCACCCGTGGAACTTTGCGTCTTGCTCGCCAAGGCCCGCACCTCATCCGCCACCACGGCAAACCCGCGACCGGTTTCACCCGCCCGCGCCGCTTCGATGGCCGCGTTCAGGGCCAGCAGGTTGGTCTGCTCGGCAATCCCGTGGATCACCGTCAGCACCACCTCAATCTGCTCACTCTGCTGCGCCAGCCGCTCGATCACCTTGGCACCGGTATCCACCTGCCCGGCCAACGCCTCGATCAGATTGCCGACCTGGGTCGAAGTCCGGGTGTTTTCATCGGTCGCCTGGCGAATATCCACCACCTGCTTCAATGCCGCCTGCATCGCATGGCTTTCGGTCTGCGCATCGTCAGCCATCTTCGACAATTCGCGCAGGCTCTGCGCCACTTCGTCACGCTGCAAATTCGCGGCCGCATCGGCACCGGCATTGCGCAAGGTCATCTGGCCGATTTCCACCCCGGTACGCTGGGCCACATCCCCCGCTTCGCGCACGATCGGCTGCAACTTGTCGACAAAGCGGTTCACCGCCGAGGCCATGTCGCCAATCTCGTCATTGCTGTTGAGCTGGACCCGCTTGGTCAGGTCCCCCTCCCCGGCCGCCAGGTCATTCAGGGCCGCAATCAGCAGATGCAGCTTGTTCACCACTCGCCGCCCGAGCACCACCGCCAACAACAGCAACACACCGAGACCGACCAGGGCCAGGCCCATGCCGATCCGCCAGCGCAAGGTCTGCGCCGCGTCCTGCACGGTTGCGGTGGTGTTGGCCTGCATTTGCGAAGCAGTGGCCTGGGCCGATTGCAAGCGGGCCTGCATGGCCTTGGAACTGTCCGCCGACGCCCCTTGCAGGCTGTCGCCCACCAGCTTGTCGCTGCTGGCGATCAAGGCCGCGAAACGCAGGTCCAGGGCCTTCAGGTCGGTCTCGACCGAGGCCGTGGAAACCCCCATGCGAACCTTGCCGATCTCCACGCCATTGGGGCTGATCGAAGCTTCAAGGTAGTAGACCGACGGATCGTTCTTCGCCGCGCTGAGCACCTTGTCCAGCGCCCGCTCCCCCTCACCCTTTGCCAAAAGAGCCTGGTTGATCGGGTTTTCCCGGTTCAGGTAGCGGGTCAGGTGCTCGCCGGTCGCATCGTCATAGACTACGAACAGTACGTTCGGATTACGCTGGGCACGGCGGGCGAACTCGGAAAGTGTCGGCACATCGTTATCCCACATGGCCCGGGGGGCCACGGAGGCGAGCAATTGCGCCATGTCATTGGCCGAATCCTTCAGATCCTTCTCCAACGCAGTGCGCAACTGGCCCTGCTCATCCTTCAGTCGCGAGGACAAACCGCTGTTCAGGCGCTGGCGCGTATTGACCGAAAGAGCATCAAGACTTGACGTAACTTCCTTGCCCGCCTGCTCCAACTCGCCGGACAACTTCTGGCTGTCGATACCCAGGCGAGCGCCCAGATCCGCCTCCAACGCAGTCACCGTGCTTCGGGTCAGAGCGACCGCCACCAGCACCTGCACCAAAAGGGCGATACCCAGGGTAACGAACACAGGCCGCAATAGACGGCTTTGTAACAGTGAGAGAATGGCCGACACTGGAGATTCCTCGACTTTGGCGCCATTAATTTGATGGCACCCTTTTTAGAGGATAATCCCAGCAAGGCTCGTGCCGAACAACAGGCAGAAACGACAAAGGGCCCCAAAAGGGACCCTTTGTGATCTACATCAACGGCTTATCAGGCGAACGGGTGACGCAGTACGATGGTTTCGTTGCGATCCGGCCCCGTCGAAATAATGTCGATCGGCGCGCCGACCAACTCTTCGATACGCTTGATGTAGGCGCGCGCCGCCGCCGGCAGCTCTTCCAGGGTCTTGGCCCCCAAGGTCGATTCGGTCCAGCCCGGCATTTGCTCGTACACCGGCTCCAGGCCGATGTAGCTGTCGGCATCGGTCGGCGCGTCGATGACCGCACCGTTTTCGTTCTTGTAACCCACGCAGATATTGATGGTTTCAAGACCGTCCAGCACGTCCAGCTTGGTCAGGCACAGGCCCGAAATGCTGTTGACGTCGATGGCGCGACGCAGGATCACGGCATCGAACCAGCCGCAACGACGAGCACGACCGGTGGTTGCGCCGAATTCGTGACCACGCTTGGCCAGGAAGGCACCGACGTCATCGAACAGTTCGGTGGGGAACGGACCCGAGCCCACGCGGGTGGTGTAGGCCTTGGTGATGCCGAGGATGTAATCCAGGTACATCGGACCCACGCCCGAACCGGTGGCGATACCGCCGGCGGTGGTGTTGGAGCTGGTGACGTACGGGTAGGTACCGTGGTCGATGTCCAGCAGCGAACCCTGGGCACCTTCGAACATGATGTCCTTGCCGGCGCGACGCAGGTTGTGCAGCTCGGCAGTGACGTCGAGCATCATCGGCTTGAGCAGCTCGGCGTATTCCATGCACTCATCGAGAGTCTTCTGGAAGTCGATCGCCGGCTCTTTGTAGTAATTGACCAGCACGAAGTTGTGGTAGTCGAGCAACTCGCCCAGCTTCGCGGCAAAACGCTCGCGGTGGAACAGGTCACCGATACGCAGGCCGCGACGCGCAACCTTGTCTTCGTAGGCCGGGCCGATGCCACGACCGGTGGTACCGATCTTCAGCTCGCCACGGGCCTTCTCGCGGGCCTGGTCCAGGGCAACGTGATAGGACAGGATCAGCGGGCAGGACGGGCTGATACGCAGGCGCTCACGCACCGGCACACCCTTCTCTTCCAGCTTGGTGATTTCCCGCAGCAGGGCATCCGGTGCAACCACCACGCCGTTGCCGATCAGGCACTGCACGCCTTCGCGCAGGACACCCGAGGGGATCAGGTGCAGGACGGTTTTCTCGCCGTCGATCACCAGGGTGTGGCCAGCGTTGTGGCCACCTTGATAGCGCACCACGGCGGCAGCATGTTCGGTCAGCAGATCAACGATCTTGCCTTTGCCCTCATCACCCCACTGGGTGCCCAGGACTACGACATTCTTACCCATAACACTTGTCCTCATTCGCGCAAACTTGGTGCCGGCAGCCGCCGGCGGGAAAACTCAAGAAGCCAGCGGCAATACTTGCCAAAGCCCGTTCTGCTGAATCAATTGCCGGTCGCAGTCCGCTTCGCGGGCGGCGGCCAATGGTTGTCCGGGCAAGCCCTGGACCACACGCTGACCCTCGCCGCGCAACTGGCAAACCAACTGCCAGAGTGCCGCATCCGTGCTGTCAGGCATCCAGATACCGCCAGACGGTAGCTCGATCTCGGCACGCCCCAGGGTCACCAGGGTTTTCAAATCGGTGGAAAAGCCCGTTGCCGGCCGCGCACGACCGAAGTCCGCGCCGATGTCGTCATAGCGACCGCCCTGGGCGATGGCCTGGCCGACACCCGGCACGAACACCGCGAACACCACACCGGTGTGGTAGTGGTAACCGCGCAGCTCGCCCAGGTCGAAATACAGTGGCAACTGCGGGAAGCGTGCGGACAACCGCTCGGCGATCGCCAGCAGGTCATCCAGCGCCGCCGCGACCTGTGCCGGCGCACCGGCCAGGCGCTCACGCGCCGCCGCCAGCACTTCACGGCCGCCACACAGATCCACCAGCGCCCGCAGCATCGCGGCCAGGTCGGCCGGCAGACCTTCGGTCAGCTGGATCACTTCATCGATCGCCTTGCGCTGCAGGGCATCGAACAACTGTTGCTCCACTTCGCCGGACAAGCCGGCGGCGCGGGCCAGGCCACGGTAGATACCGACGTGGCCGAGGTCCATGTGCACATCCGGCACATCGGCCAGTTGCAGCATTGCCAGCATCAGGCTGATGACCTCGACGTCGCTGCTCGGACTGGCATCGCCATACAACTCGGCACCCAACTGGATCGGGCTGCGCGAGGACGACAAGGCCCGCGGCTGCGCATGCAGCACGCTGCCGGCGTAGCACAGGCGGCTCGGACCTTCGCGACGCAGGGTGTGGGCGTCGATACGCGCCACCTGCGGCGTGATGTCAGCGCGGAAACCCATTTGCCGGCCCGACTGCGGGTCGATGACCTTGAAGGTGCGCAGGTCCAGGTCCTGGCCGGCACCGGTCAACAAGGATTCCAGATATTCGATATGCGGGGTGACAACGAACTCATAGCCCCAGCTCTGGAACAGGTCCAACACCTGGCGCCGCGCCACTTCGATGCGCGCCGCTTCAGGCGGCAGTACTTCTTCGATGCCATCTGGCAGGAGCCAGCGATCTACCGTTGCCATTACGCCTTTCCCCTATGATCTGGGCAGCAAGCCCACAGGCGAGCCTTGAGTGAAGCAGAAAATGGTTAACACGCGCGCAAGAACGACGCGACGAACAGCCTGAAACCGGCTTCGCCTACCACTTTCCTCGAAAAACCTGTCGGGTCGATCAACCCGCCGTCTGCCAACCAAACATGCAGACGCAAAAAAGCCGGGAATTTCCCGGCTGCCGCATCATACACCCGTTTTCCGAAAGGATCACCCCGCCCGGCGTTTTAGCTGCCGGGCGGAGGGGGGACATGACGCGTTTTGGATCAGGGCTTGGCTTTTTCCAGGTAGCGGAAAAAGTCGCTGCTCGGATCCAGCACCAGTACGTCGCTCTTGTCCGCAAAGCTTTCACGGTAGGCACGCAGGCTACGATAGAACGCGTAGAACTCCTGGTCCTGGCCGTAGGCCTTGGAATAGATTGCGGCGGCCTGGGCGTCACCATCACCACGGGCTTCTTCCGACTGGCGATAAGCTTCGGCCAACAACACACGACGCTGGCGATCGGCGTCGGCACGGATGCCTTCGGCCAGTTCGTTACCCTTGGCGCGGTGCTCGCGAGCCTCGCGCTCACGCTCGGTGCTCATGCGCTCGAAAACGCTGCGATTGACTTCCTTCGGCAGGTCGATGGCCTTGACCCGGACATCGACCACCTCGATCCCCAGCTCCTTGGCGGCCATGGCATTCAGCGAGGCGGTGATGTCAGCCATCAGCGCGTCGCGTTCGCCAGAGACCACCTCGTGCAGGGTACGCTTACCGAACTGGTCACGCAGGCCTGACTCCAGGCGCCGGGACAAACGCTCGTCGGCGATCTGCTTGAGGCCGGAAGTCGCGGTGTAGAAGCGCTCGGCGTCCTTGACCCGCCATTTGGCGTAGGCATCGACCATCACCGCTTTCTTTTCCAGGGTCAGGAAGCGCTGTGTCGGGGCATCCAGGGTCATCAGGCGGGCGTCGAACTTGCGCACCTGGTTGACGTAAGGAAGCTTCACATGCAGGCCTGGCTGGACATCCGCCTCGACCACACGGCCGAACTGCAGCAGGACGGCCCGTTCGGTCTGCAACACGATGTAGAAGCAGTTCCAGGCAGCCACCGCCACGATGACCCCGAGGATCAGGGCGATCAGTGATTTATTGCTCATCAGCGGCTCTCCCGGGTGCGTGTGGGTTGCGGCTCGGTGATATGCGGCGTGACATCAGTGTTGCCACTGGCCATCGGCCCCACGCCCTTGGCCGGCGAACTGCCGCCCGAACCGCTCTGGATCATCTTGTCCAGCGGCAGGTAAAGCAGGTTGCTCTGGCCGTTCTTGTTGCCGGTCACGAGCACCTTGCTGGTATTGCTGAAGACTTCCTGCATGGTGTCCAGGTACAGACGCTCACGGGTGACCTCCGGTGCCTTGCGGTACTCGGCCACCAGCTTGGTGAAGCGGTCGGCCTCACCCTTGGCGCGGGAAACCACTTCGTCACGATAGCCGTTGGCATCCTCGAGGATACGCTGGGCCTGGCCACGGGCTTCCGGGACCACGCCGTTGGCATAACCTTCGGCCTGGTTGCGCGAACGCTGTTCGTCTTCACGAGCACGGATCACGTCGTCAAAGGCTTCCTGCACTTCACGTGGCGCCGCGGCGCTCTGGACGTTCACCTGGGTCACGGTGATACCGGTGCGATAGGTGTCGAGGAAGCGCTGCAGGCGCTCCTTGATCTCGCCGGCCATCTGCACGCGCCCTTCGGTCAGCACCTGGTCCATCGCGGTGGAACCCACCACATGGCGCAGGGCACTGTCGGTGGCCTGTTGCAGACTGATTTCCGGCTGGTCGACGTTCAGCACGAAGTCCTGCAGGTTGCTGATCTTGTACTGCACGGTCAGCGGCACTTCGACGATGTTCTCGTCTTCGGTCAGCATCTGGCCCTGCTTGGTGTACGCCCGCTCACGGGTGACGTTCTCCATGAACTTCTTGTCGATCGG
Source organism: Pseudomonas sp. MWU13-2105 (assembly GCF_023242315.1). Lineage (GTDB taxonomy): Bacteria > Pseudomonadota > Gammaproteobacteria > Pseudomonadales > Pseudomonadaceae > Aquipseudomonas. The sequence goes on along the minus strand of NZ_JALLIY010000004.1, from coordinate 196,159 downwards.
CGGGAAATAGATGTTCAGGCCCGGCCCCACGGTCTCGTAGTACTTGCCGAAGCGCAGCACCACGGCCTGCTCCTGTTCATCGACGACGTAGACCGCGCTGTACAGCCACATGGCCGCAAGCACGACAAGGCCGATGCCGAGCAGGCCGAAACCGCCGCCCTTGCCACCGCCCGAACCGCCATCGTCACCGCGTTTCTTACCGCCGCCGAACAGCCCGTTCAGGCTCTCCTGCAGCTTGCGGAAGGCTTCGTCGAGATCCGGCGGCCCCTTGCGGTCGCCGTTGTTACGGCGCTTGCCACCCCAAGGATCCTGATTGTTCGAGTTGCCACCCGGCTCATTCCAAGCCATAGCGCTCTCCATCTGATAAAGCAAAGACGCGCCCGCGGCGCGCCGACCAATGCTACAGAATGCCTGTCAACGCGGCACAACCGCTTTCCCAGGCTTTTATTGCAAAGTGTGTTGTTCGATGAATTCCGGCGCCTTCATCCCTTCGCGCGCGACCACTCGATTGAGTTCGGCCCTGGGCAAACGGACGGACAGCAGACAACTGCCTTCTTCGTCGTGTTCTTCCTTCTGCACCGCGCCCATCTCGAAGAACTGTGCACGCAGTCGAGCAAAACGCTGCGGCAAGCGCAAGGTGCCGACGAACAAATCGTTGCCCAACAACTCGGCAATCGCCTGTTCGAGCAGTTCCAGGCCCACTCCATCCCGGGCGCTGAGCCAGACCCGCTGCGGCTTGCCGTCTTCATCGCGCTGGATCTGCGGTTCGACGCCTTCGAGCAGATCGAGCTTGTTGTAGACCTCGAGGATCGGCAAGTCCTGTGCCCCGATCTCGCCGAGGACCACCATGACCTGCTCGATCTGCAGCATCCGGTCCGGTTCCGCGGCGTCAATCACGTGCAGCAGCAGGTCGGAGTTGCTCGACTCTTCGAGCGTAGCCCGGAAAGCCTCGACCAGCTTGTGCGGCAGGTGGCGGATGAAACCCACGGTATCGGCCAGCACGATCGGCCCGAGGTCGTCGAGATCGAGACGCCGCAGGGTCGGGTCGAGGGTGGCGAACAGCTGGTCCGCCGCATAGACGTCGGATTCGGTGAGCGCATTGAACAGCGTCGACTTGCCGGCGTTGGTATAGCCCACCAGCGACACGGTCGGGATATCCGCGCGCTTGCGCCCGCGGCGGGACTGCTCGCGCTGGCTGCGGACCTTCTCCAGGCGGCCCTTGATCTGCCGCAGGCGGACCCGCAACAGGCGTCGGTCGGTTTCCAGCTGGGTTTCACCCGGGCCGCGCAGGCCGATACCGCCTTTCTGCCGCTCAAGGTGAGTCCAGCCGCGGACCAGCCGCGTACTCATGTGCTCAAGCTGGGCCAGTTCGACCTGGAGCTTGCCTTCATGGGTGCGGGCGCGCTGGGCGAAAATATCGAGAATCAGGCCCGTGCGATCCAGTACGCGACACTCGAAGACACGTTCGAGGTTACGCTCCTGGCTGGGCGTGAGGATGTGATTGAAAATCACGATATCGACCTGTTCGGCCTTGACCAGGTCGCGAAGCTCCTCGACCTTGCCAGTGCCAATCAGATACTTGGCGGTTGGCCGATGACGCGGCACGTTGAAGAACGCGACGGTCTCGGCACCTGCCGATACTGCCAACTCCTGAAACTCCTGCGGATCTTCGCGCGCCTCAGGGTCCTGACCTTCCAAGTGAACGAGAATGGTCCGTTCACCACCACCGTGGCGCTCAAAGAACAAAGGAGACTCCTATCAGGCGTTACCTGGCTCAGCGTCACCCTGTTCGGTTTCGGTTGCGCTAGGCAGACGAATTGGACGAACCGGCACCACTGTCGAGATAGCGTGCTTGTAGACCATCTGGCTGACGGTGTTCTTCAGCAGGATCACGAACTGGTCGAAGGACTCGATCGTACCTTGCAGTTTGATACCGTTGACCAGATAGATGGAAACCCCGACCTTCTCTTTACGCAAGGTATTCAAGTAAGGGTCTTGTAGCGAATGCCCTTTTGACATGTGCCGCACTCCTTTAAGGATCAATAATAAAAAATGGGTAAATGGATGGCTTGTACCGCCTTTCCCCCAAGGATAGACGGCAATTGCAAGGACTCAGCCCAATATGGAGATCGTCCCAAGGTATTTCAAGGCGCGTGGCAGATTGTCGCAATCCAGGCTGTCCAGCCACTGCAGACCCGTCCAGCTGCGCAACCAGGTGAACTGGCGCTTCGCCAACTGGCGCGTGGCAATGATGCCGCGCTCCTGCATTTCGGCTGACGTCAGCTTGCCCTCCAGGTACTCCCAGACTTGCCTGTAGCCTACCGCACGTATAGACGGCAACCCGACATGCAGGTCACTTCTCCCACGCAAAGCTACGACCTCGTCTACAAACCCCTGTTCCAGCATTTGTGTGAATCTTTGTGCAATTCGGTCGTGCAGGACCTGGCGATTCGCCGGAGCGATGGCCAGGTTGGCAACAGTATAGGGCAATTGAGGCCGTCCCGAAGCGGCTGCGTCAGTACTTTGCGCAGATTGTCGCTGGCGATGGGCGGTCATGCTCGATCCGCTGACCCGGTAGACTTCCAGCGCCCGGCTCAGGCGCTGGGGATCATTGGGATGGATGCGCGCCGCCGATTCCGGGTCGATAACCGCCAATTGCTCGTGCAGGGCCTGCCAGCCAAGGCGCGCGGCCTCTTCTTCGATTTCGGCACGGATCTGCGGATCGGCCGCCGGCATGTCCGCCAGGCCCTCCAGCAATGCCTTGTAATAGAGCATGGTGCCGCCCACCAGCAGCGGAATCTTGCCGCGCGCGGTGATCTCGGCCATCGCCGCCAGGGCGTCGCTGCGGAATTCGGCGGCGGAATAACTTTGCGCCGGGTCGAGAATATCGATCAGACGGTGCGGAAACTCCGCCAATAGCGCTTTCGAAGGCTTGGCCGTGCCGATGTCCATGCCCCGGTAGACCAGCGCCGAGTCGACACTGATCAGCTCGCACGGCAGCACCTTGGTCAGCTCGATGGCCAGGTCGGTCTTGCCCGCCGCCGTCGGGCCCATCAGGAAGATCGCTGGCGGTAATGCCCTGGAAGCCGTCATCAGCGACCACGCAAGAACAGTTTGTCCAGATCGTCCAGCCCGAGCTGGGTCCAGGTCGGCCGACCATGGTTGCACTGGCCGCTGCGCTCGGTGTTTTCCATATCTCGCAACAAGCCGTTCATTTCCGCCAGGGCCAGGCGCCGATTGGCGCGAATCGCGCCGTGGCAGGCCATGGTCCCGAGCAATTCGTTCAGGTGCGCCTGGATCCGGTCGCTGGTGCCGTACTCCATCAGGTCGGCCAGGACGTCCTGGACCAGGCGATTGGCTTCGGCCTGCTTGAGCAGCGCCGGAATCTGCCGGATCGCCAGGGTTTCCGGGCCCAGGCGCTGCAATTCGAAGCCCAGGCGCTGAAACCAGCTGACATGCTCTTCGGCGCAATCGGCCTCGCGCTGGCTGACCGCCAGGGACTCGGGCACCAGCAGCGGCTGACCACTCAGGCCTTCGCTGGCCATGGCGATCTTCAGGCGCTCATACATGATCCGCTCATGGGCCGCGTGCATATCCACCAACACCAAGCCCTGGGCGTTTTCGCTGAGGATATAGATGCCCTTGAGCTGCGCCAGCGCATAACCCAGCGGCGGGACGTCGCCCTGGCTGTCGGGCAGGGTCGGCGATGCCACCGCGTCGGGCAGCGGCGCGAAAAACTCGCGATAGACACCCTGGGCCTCGGCAGCAGGCGGCATCGGGGTCGATTGCGGACGGTACTGATACTGATAACCGGCACCGGAGCCCGATCCGGCCGCCGGCGCAAACGTGGACGCAGGCTGGGCCTGGGGCTGCTCCAGCAGATTGGCCGCCAGGCGCATTTCGCCCTGGGGACCGAATTCGCCGGCCTCGAGCCCTGTCGGCCGGACCATGCCGGCCACCGCGGCGGGCGCGGCCAGGTGATCCTCCGGGCGTACGTCGCCCAGGGCGCGGTGCAGGGTGCCATAAAGGAAGTCGTGGACCATGCGTCCGTCACGGAAACGCACCTCGTGCTTGGTCGGGTGCACGTTGACGTCGACCACCGCCGGATCGACCTCGAAAAACAGCACGAAGGTCGGGTGCCGGCCGTTGAACAGCACGTCGCGATAGGCCTGGCGCACCGCATGAGCCACCAGCTTGTCGCGCACCGCGCGGCCGTTCACATAGAAATACTGCAAGTCCGCCTGGCTGCGGGAGAAGGTCGGCAGGCCAACCCAGCCCCACAGGTGCAGGCCGTTGCGTTCCACTTCGATGGGCAGCGCCTGTTCGAGGAAACCCGCACCGCACACCGCCACCACGCGCCGGGCACGGGCTGCATCGTCATGGGCCTCGTGCAGGCTGAGAATGCTCTTGCCGTTATGGCGCAGATGAAAGGCCACATCGAAACGCGCCAGGGCCAGGCGCTTGATCACTTCCTGCAGGTGATCGAATTCGGTCTTCTCGGCCTTGAGGAACTTGCGCCGCGCCGGGGTATTGAAAAACAGGTCGCGAACTTCCACCGAGGTGCCCACCGGATGGGCAGCCGGCTGCACCCGGGCATCCATGTCGCGGCCTTCGGTTTCCACCTGCCAGGCCTGGTCGGCATCGCGGGTGCGGGAAGTCAGGGTCAGGCGCGCGACGGAACTGATGGAGGCCAGGGCCTCGCCACGGAAACCGAGGCTCATCACCCGCTCCAGGTCTTCCAGGTCGCGAATCTTGCTGGTGGCATGGCGGGCCAGCGCCAACGGCAGGTCGTCGGCGGAGATGCCGCTGCCGTCGTCGCGCACCCGCAGCAGCTTGACGCCAGCCTGTTCGACATCCACATCGATGCGCCTGGCACCGGAGTCCAGGCTGTTTTCCAGCAGCTCCTTGATCACCGAAGCCGGACGTTCGACGACCTCACCGGCGGCAATCTGGTTCGCCAGTCGCGGGCTGAGCAGTTCGATCCGAGCGCTGCTGTTCAGGGCTTCGCTCATTGCTTGGCCGCCAGTTCAGTGCCGGGAATGGTCAGGGTCTGCCCGACCTTCAGTTCGTCGCTGCTCAGATGATTGACGCTACGCAAGGTCGCCGCCGAGACCTGGTAGCGTACGGCGAGCATGGCCAGGGTCTCGCCCGGCGCCACGCGATGGTCACGCGGGCCCTCGGCGATCTTGCCGGAGTCACGCAGCCAGGCGACATAGGTGCCTGGCGGCGGGTTCTGCTGGAAGAACTGGCGGATACCGGCACTGATGGAGCGCGCCAGGGCCTGCTGGTGATTCGCGGAGGCCAGCTTGGAGGCCTCGTTGGAGTTGGAGATAAAACCGGTCTCCACCAGAATTGACGGAATATCCGGCGATTTCAGCACCATGAACCCGGCCTGTTCCACCCGCTGCTTGTGCAGCGGCGTGACCCGACCGATATTACTCAGGACCTTCTGCCCGACGTTGAGGCTGGAGGTCAGCGAGGCGGTCATGGACAGGTCGAGCAAGACACCGGCGAGCATCTTGTCCTTGTCGTCGAGACTGACGTTGCCGGCACCGCCGATCAGGTCGGAGCGGTTTTCACTGTCCGCCAGCCAGCGGGCGGTCTCGGAGGTAGCGCCGCGATCGGACAGAGCAAACACCGAGGCCCCGAAAGCCGCGGAGGAAGGCGCGGCGTCGGCGTGAATCGAGACGAACAGGTCGGCGCCTTTCTTGCGGGCGATCTCGGTGCGACCGCGCAGAGGGATAAAGTAGTCGCCGGTACGGGTCAGCTCGGCACGATAGCCTTTCTGGCCACTGACCTGACGTTGCAACTCTCGGGCAATGGCCAGTACCACGTCTTTCTCATGCTGGCCACGGGAGCCGGAAGCGCCCGGGTCTTCGCCGCCGTGGCCGGCATCGATCACCACAATGATGTCACGCTTGCCCGCCGGCGCTGGCGGCAGCTTGATCGCCGGCTCGGTCGGCGTTACCGGCACCGCCGGCACGGTGGATACGGCGGGCGTCGGCGTCGGCGGCGGCGCGGCATCGGCGGGATTGTCGAACAGGTCGACCACCAGGCGATTGCCATACTGCGCGTTCGGCGCCAGGACGAAGCTTTTCGGGGTGACGGCCTTTTTCAGGTCGACCACCACGCGCAGGTCGGTCGGTGTGCGCTGGGCGGCGCGCACGCTGGTGATCGGGGTGTTGGCGGTCGGCACATTCATCGGGCCACCTAGGGTCGCGCCGTTGATATCGATCACCAGCCGATCCGGGGAAGTCAGGGTGAAGACACTATGCTGCACCGGGCCGGACAGGTCGAATACCAGCCGCGTGTTGTCCGGGGCCCGCCACAGGCGAACACTCTTGACCTGTGTCGCCGCCCAGGCGTCAACGGCCAGTGCCGCCAGCAACAATCCCACGACAGCAACCAACGCGCGAATGCGCATACCAAACCCCATCATTTATTTGATTTCCAATGCCAGATCGGCACACCAGGAGTCGCCTCGCGCCCCCTGGGACAACAGATACAGCGAACGGCCGCCATTATGCGGGCTAATGGTAATGGTCAGGTCAGGCTTTGGCAAAAAGCCCTCGCCACGCCGGGGCCACTCCACCAGACACAGGGCTTCGCCGTCGAAATAGTCGCGAATGCCCATGTATTCCAGCTCTTCCGGGTCAACCAAGCGATACAGGTCGAAATGGAAGGCGCGGATATCGCCGATTTCATACGGTTCGACCAGCGTAAACGTCGGACTTTTCACCGCGCCGCCATGGCCGAGGCCGCGAATGATGCCGCGGGACAGGGTGGTCTTGCCGGCGCCAAGATCGCCTTCGAGGAAAATCACCCCGACGCCACCGCTCACCTCGGCAATTTTCCGGCCGAAGGCGACCATGGCCTCTTCATCGGGCAGTTGAAGGGTTAGTTCAGACACGGTGATTGCTCCTCCAGCAACTGTCGAATGACCGGGATCAGATCGCTGGCCGCCAGTCCACGGCCGTTTTTACCCAACTGCTCGCCGGCGCTGGCGTGCAGCCACACCGCCAGGCAGGTGGCTTGATAGGCCTCCAGGCCCTGGGCGCGCAGGGCGCCGAGCAAACCGGACAGGACATCACCGAGCCCGGCGGTGGCCATGGCCGGATGGCCGCGTTCGCAGATCGACAAGCGCCCGTCCGGCGCGGCAACCAGGCTCCCCGCGCCCTTGAGCACGCAGACCGCCTGGTACTGCTGGGCCAGCCGGCGCGCGGCGGCGGGACGATCGGCCTGCACCGCGGCCGTGGAAATTCCCAGCAAGCGTGCCGCCTCTCCGGGATGCGGGGTGATCACGCTGTCCTCCGGCAGCGTGAAACCGCCCGCGGCCAGCAGGTTCAAGGCATCGGCATCCCAGACTTGCGGCAACCCGGCATTGGCCGCCAGCGACAACAGGCTGCGGCTCCAGGCGGACTGGCCGAGCCCCGGGCCGACCACCAGCACGCCGGCCTGGGCCAGCAGCGTCATCAACTGATTGGCCGACTCGACCCCCAGCGCCATCACCTCCGGCAGCCGGGCCAGGGACGCCGCCACATGCTCCGCACGGGTCGCCAGGGACACCAACCCCGCGCCATTGCGTAAGGCCGCTGCGGCAGCGAGCAGGATCGCACCGCCGAAACCCCGGTCGCCACCGATCAACAGCACATGGCCGAACTGCCCTTTGTGGGCGTCCAGTTGTCGTGCGGGAAGGCTCGGCAGCGTGGCGAGGGTCAATGACTGAATATCGGAAAAAGGCGGTTTGGTCTGCGGCATGCGTCGTCGAGCTCTGATGTCTGGCAGAATTATACGCACCAAAGCCTAGGTTTCTCCTGTCTCATGCCTGTAAATAGCGTCGACCTTCCCGCCCTCGCCCAATCCATCAAGGAATGGGGCCGTGAACTGGGCTTTCAGCAAGTCGGCATCGCCGGTCTTGAGCTGGGCGAGCATGAACAGCACCTGCAACGCTGGCTCGACGCCGGCTATCACGGCGACATGGATTACATGGGCGCCCACGGCAGTAAACGCTCGCATCCCGACGAACTGGTACCCGGCACATTGCGGGTGGTGTCGCTGCGCATGGACTACCTGCCGGGCGACACACAGATGGCCCGGCGCCTGGGCCAGGCGGAAAAGGCCTATGTCTCGCGCTACGCCCTGGGCCGCGACTATCACAAGCTGATCCGCAAGCGCCTGCAACAGCTCGCCGAACGCATCCAGCAGGTCATCGGGCCGTTTGGCTACCGGGCCTTCGTCGACAGTGCGCCGGTGTTGGAAAAAGCTATCGCCGAACAGGCCGGGCTCGGCTGGATCGGCAAAAACACCCTGGTGCTCAATCGCAAGGCCGGCAGCTACTTCTTTCTCGGCGAGCTGTTCGTCGACCTGCCGCTGCCGGTGGATCCCCCCCACGCCACGGAGCATTGCGGGCGCTGCACGGCGTGCATGGATATCTGTCCGACGGCGGCGTTCGTCGGCCCCTATGTACTGGACGCGCGGCGCTGCATTTCGTACCTGACCATCGAGCTGAAGACCGCGATCCCGGAGGATCTGCGCCCATTGATCGGCAACCGGGTATTCGGCTGCGACGATTGCCAGATGGTCTGCCCATGGAACCGCTTCGCCCGCCCGTCCGATGAAGGCGACTTCAAGCCCCGCCACAGCCTGGACAATGCCGGGTTGGCCGAGCTGTTCCTGTGGGACGAAGAGACCTTCCTGAAAAACACCGAGGGCTCGCCGCTGCGCCGGGCGGGCTATGAGCGCTGGCTGCGCAACCTGGCGGTCGGGCTGGGCAATGCACCGTCGACGATTCCGGTGCTGGAGGCGCTCAACCAGCGTCGCGACTATCCCTCGGAGCTGGTTCAGGAGCATGTGCAGTGGGCGCTGCGGCAACATGCGCAGCGCAGCGCCGTTTGACCCCCAATCTCAAATCGAGACCGCAAAACCGCCGACCGACGCCTGGATATCGATCTCGCAACGAACGACCTCCCGCCTCAACAGCAACAGGGATCGGCCCTTCGAGTTTCTCAGGGTAATCCGCGAGCCCTGCCCGAGCACCGCCATCACCGGGTGCTGCTCTCCGCTCTTGAACTGGATATGGGCAGGCAATTGCACGGTTCGTACTACCTGCTCCAGCGCACAGGGGGTGTGGCCATCGGTGCTGACCAGCCCCAGCTTGAAGGTGCTCTTGTCCTTGAACTTGACGACCTCCAGGGAAGAGCGCGACAAGTCCAACTCGGGAATGCTCGCGCGCGCGTCCTCCTGGCCGGACAGATCCAGGCTTACTTGAGGCAGCGCCTGGAACTCTCCCCCAGGGACGATCAGCTCGGTTCGACCGCCAAAGTTGGAGTCGAGGTCATTTGACGCCATCACACCGCTCTTGAACTGAAGGGTGTAGCTGGTCTCCGGGTGCAACCTGACCTGATATTTGTTACGGGCCTGTTCCTCCGGGGACTCCCCCGCTGCCCAGCCGAAAGGATTGACGTTGAGCAGCAGGTGCGGCGTTGCGCCGAATAAAAGAATCGTCGGGATGGGACCAAAATCCAACACTTCCAACCGCGTGTTCGGTGTGGAAGGCATCGTCACCAGCAGTTTTCGCTCTCGTCCCCGGCGCGCTTCCCGACGACGCAGGTACCAGCCCTTGTAAACCTGTCCGGCTTTCCCCCGGCCCTTGGCATCCGCCCAGGTTCTCAGATCATCCGGGCCAAATCCCGAAGGCGACAACGTATAACCCCTGGGTTCCCGACGAAAGCCGGCGTCTTGGTTGACCGTACCAATGTCCTTGAATGGGTTGGTCTGATCATGATCGTCGGCGTCATTGATCATCGGTGTCAGAAACAGATCGATGCCATCCTGATGCAAACCCGTGGCGAGATCACTCCCATCAAAGAGCTGATCCGCCACCCCGCGCATCTGCTGCTGGGTCAGGATCCCATCCAACGCCGTAGAGCCGAACATATTGCCGAAGAACAGGCCGACCTTTTCATTCCAACAGTAGTTGTCCAGCTGCGAGAGGCTCACGATCGAATTCAGGATGATATTGACGATAGCCAGCGCCGCCCCCACCAGAATGAGAACGACATTCACCCCGGGCACGCCAATCAGGACAAAGGCCGCCAGGTTCACGCCAAAGGCCGCTGCATCGATGACCGTCATGGTGATGTAGAGCGCCTGTTCTTCGGCGCTCTTGGCCAACTGGGCACCTTCGATGTTGCGATGGAGACTCACTGCGGTGAACAGCACATCCAGGGGCAGCAGCACCTTGTTCATCTTGAAGAAGAGCTGGTCCAATCGCGGTCGCCAGAGCGCCCGGGTAGCACTGGAGGCCAGACGCAAGGCCAGCACCGGTCCGATATCAGTGGTGAAATCAAAGACCCCTTTGACCACCGCCAGCGAATCACTGACGGTGAAGACCCCTGACCTGGCAGATGAAAAATCAAGATGGAAAGGCTGGGTTCGGAAATCCGCAAAAACCCCAAAAGCACCCAATAGTCGGCTGGAGCCAGTGGCGATACGGGCGGAGGTCTTCAAAACCAAAGACGAGAGTGTTTTCTTCTGGATGCCGGTTTTGACGCGACTCAGATTGTCCTGGGTCTCTTGCAGACGCTTCAGGGACTGCGAGTCGTTGAGAATGCCCCTCTTGCTTTTCAGATTGTTTTCCAGCTCTCCCAGGGCGGGAAGAATCCTTGCCTCCTCGCCCCCATCGAGCAGCACTCTCAGCTCCCATGTCGACGCGCCAAGCTGCTCGCAGCCCAAGAGGCCGCGATACAAGGGCGCGCTGAGTATTACCCTCAGCCCGGTCCAGTCATGCTTGGGTTTTTGAACTTTGCTGAACGTATCCTCTGGCACACTGACTTCAGAAAACAGGTGAATTTTATCCACCTCGATCCCCGTCATCTCCCGATACTCCTGCTTGGTCGCGACAAACAGGATCTCCGCCAGCTGCTGGTTATAATAGGAGACCCAGGCGTAATTGTCCGGCTGCACGTCAAACACTGGCGACTGGTGCGGGTTATAAAATGGAAAGTCCCGAAACTCCCTGTACACGACACCCAGATGGGCCCTGAACCCCTTGAGGATCGACTGTCGTTTATAGTGGTATCGCGGATCCAGCGGATCAAGAAGAAACTTGATCCGATTTTCTCGTTTCAGATCATCCAAAGCCTGCTTGTATATTTGACTGTTGAGCTCGGCGGCATCATCACTGGTCCGACTGGGCGCCAGAGCGCGATATCGATTTTTCACCGCCGCATAATATTCATGCAACAAACGCATCGTTTCAAATGTATTAACCCGTAAAAAGGCGGTGGCGCCTCCCGGCTTGATCGAGGCGCTCTCATAAAACAGACGCTCTATCGCCGCAACGTGTTGCTCCCTGTCCAGCGGGCCAAAGGGCGGTGACGGTATTTCAAGAATAGCGTTTGCCTCAACCCTTCTCCTTTTTTTCTCCTCCCTCAGGCCTTGCTCATAAACTTTATAATCCACCGTCCTGCGCTTTGTTGCCTCATCCAGTGCCTCCTCCGAGACCATCCCACCTTGAAAGGCTTCACCGACCAGGCTGTCGATGGAGAATACACGAGTCTCTTTTAAAAACTCCTGAACATAGGCTTCATTGAAATCCAAGCCCCCGGCCCGAGATAAAAAACCGGAAAACTCGCTAGCGCGCATGACGTTCATGATATTCAGCACAACCCCAGGAAAGGGGGCCATTGTATGGATTGCGTCCACAACGGAGAACGGAATCAAATCCAGCCCGGGGTTGTACGCCAAGGCCGTATGAGGACTGCAAACAACGGTTATATTAGGCACCCAGTTCCTTTCAACACCGTCGCCACCCAAAACCTTGAAGCGCCCGTCCTCCAGGCATTGTTCCAAAAACAGAACGGCCACATACTCCGCCATGGCCTTGGGGAAATGGCAGGCCGTGAAATTAATGCACTTCAGCTCCTTGAACCTGGCCGCAGCCCTCCCAAACGTACTTGAAAAATTACTGTATATCCAACTGGCAATTCTCTCAGGATTAGAGACACCACCCAGGCCAAAAATATCCGCGTGAGCGACAACATGGAGGGTTCCATCAAAAGGGATTTCGCTAGCGCCCGGACTGATGTAATCAATCGGCAACAGGTCAATGAATGTCGGCTGAGCCCTGCCCCAGAGCGCATTGACTGCCGGTGATTGCAGCCTATGGTAGTGACTGATCGTGTAGACCCCAAAGCCCTGCTCGCGGGTAATGCGCCGGTCCAGATTGTCTTTTCTGAAGCGCACAAAATCCCCATCCAGATTATCGAGGTAACGTTGAACACTTTCTGGATCACCGGACCCTAGCCTATGAGGATCCAGTATATCGGCAATGAAGGGATAAACGGCGCTATCAAGCCGCCACCTGTAACTACTGACATCCGCCGCGATCATGGTTTGCAGTGCAATAGAAAACCTGGTCAGGTCCGCGGAGTTTTTCAGCCCAGCTTTACTTTTATAAGAAAAATACAAGCCGATAACATCCATGGAAACGGGATCTTCATAAGTAGCCAACGCCCTATACAACTTGACACTGGCAATGTCTTCGCCAATCAGCAGAGTCAGTGAGTTTTTGGCCGTGCGCTTCACCCGCGCAGAAGGCCGGGCAAGGCTATCCGGCAAGTTGACACCTTGCGACATCCTCCATTGTTTCTGGACGACCCCCAGGTAATAAAGCGCAATCACACCTTTCAAAAAATTCAGCTCTTGCCTTTTTTGAAAAACCTGCTCCCCTTGCACGTCGACCAGCGCGACAAACTCTTCGAGCAAGGCCAGGCTGATCAACGCCCGTGCAGCGTCACCTTTGCTCTTCAACAAACCTGACTGAAGATCTGAATAGGTTGCCCTCAAGGTTTCACTCATGTCTCTCCAGAGTAGAAAGGACGAGAGGTCTTTCGTAAAATCAAAGCTCCATTGATCTCGGAAACAAGGGTAAATAATCCGATCTTTCTCGCCCCCTTGAGTATAAATTTCACCCAGCGTGTACGTGCGTGCGCCCTGTGTTGCTCCAATCACCCGACCATCCAGATGAATCTCAGGAGCAACGATAGCGTACGACTTCAAGAGCTTTATAATCGCTTCAAGATAACCAAGGTTGTCCCTGCTCAGCCCCGCACCCGATATTTCGTATTGATTCAAACTATAATCAAAGGTCAACATTGGCATATGCCCCCCCCTAAGCCTTCAGAGACTTTTTATACTGAACGATCAGAGGATTGAGCGAGCCAGAGAAACCGAGATGGGCCAATGTCTTCACATTATAATCCTGGTCCAGCTTGTCACCGCCCGTGACAAGCCCCCCACGCTGCCATAATGCGGTATTCCAGAGCCCCAGGTTTTTGACCGTAATCATCGGCCCTTCCATCCCGAATGCCCCCACGCCGAGCTCCAGAATGACCTCATCGAGATACCCGGGCGCCTGATCGGCAGCCTGGGGAGCGGTATAGGTCAGGGTTGCTACCAAGGGCCCGGAAAGGTCACTCCCGGAGCGCGCGAAAAACACATTGAATGCTTTCCGATCATCACTCAGGGACAGCAGCAGGAAGCCGGGAAAATGCTTCAAGTCAGTGGCCCCCTGGTCATGACCTTGGGTATCTTGGAAGACGACTTTTTCCTCATAACTCAGCTCGGCGCCTGCTGCGTCAGCATTCATGCGCCTTAATACTTGAACCCTGAAGACGACGGCACTCTTCGACGTCGAGGCCTTGAAGCGAAGCATGCCAATAGTGTCCCGGCGCTCGTAGAGCAGTTTTTTATCTTCGTTCAGTTTGAGCTGAAGACGGCGAATCGTATCTTTTATCTGGCTCTCGACTTCGAAATTCGACACCCCCAACTGCTTCATGAAATTCGGAAGCCTGTGGGTCAACACGCCGGCTTTGATGATCTCCGCGAGGCTGCCGTCTTTATAAGAGGGAGACAGGACAAACGGCTTGGCCGGGTCGAAAGTCTCTATATCCTCTAGAAAACGCTTGAAATTCAACCAATGCTTACGCCGTGACAGAACGGGTTCTGATTTACCCCATACGTCAATCTGTGCACTGACAGTGGTGATGTTGAATAAGCGGGATTCATCCAGTAGAACATTCAATATCAAGCTGGCGGAGGCCCCCTGCCCCACGCTGGGACGCAAGGTAAGCGAACATTTGTTTTTGAAGGCATCAAAACAAAGTCCTTGAGTGGCCGTTATTTCAAAATCAGCAGTGTCGACCGTATGAAACAGCCCGTTATCAAGTACATCCCATCTGTTCTTTTCAAATGGATAGTACGCCGACAACCGCTGCAGAGGCAGTTGCCGGTAGCCGAAGCCCTTCAGGAGCTGTTTTTTTTCATCCAGAAAATCCCTGAAATTCCCTTTGCCCTCCGGTTGAGCGTTCCCTCGCCAGGCCGCCACTCGTTCCAGTTTCAAGGAGTGCCGGCCATTTTTCACGGCCAAGGGTATTGTATTGAACTGGAACTCGGTAAAGGCTGAGAAAAAGCTCTTAAAGTCCTCGCCAAAGTCACCCAGGATAAAAGGTGCCTCCCCGGCCTTTTGCGTATTCCAGACCTTGACTGTCGAAACACCGCCTTGGGTTTCCAGCTTAACGATGCAAGGGTCCGCATGGGAAAACATCAGCGGCTCAGTCTTCCCCGAGACAGTGCGGGTCGCCACCTTTAGCGCACTTTTAGCCCGTCGACTCGCCAATGAAACATTTCCGTGTTCATCCTCCTCCCATATCCTGAGCATGAGGTACAACTGATCATTCAGACAGACCAGGGTAAAACCACGGCCTTCTCGATAAGCAAACACACGCTCATCGGCTGCGCCCTCGCGCTGCCCATCGCTATAATGGTCCTGCCTCTCCTCGCCCATCCAGATGTTCGGTTTAGCCACAAGACTGGCAGAGTCGACAGCACGCCCCTGCCAGACCGCGTTGACACTGGCAAACTCAAAGCTGAACGCATAGTCCTTTTCACCATAAAAAGGGCTGACCACCTTGTAGCGGTCCTCGTTCATCTCCAACGGTTTGATTTGCGCAGACATCCGTGTCCCTCCTTATTCCTTTTCGACCACGTCATATGAGCCGACCTGATCTTTCAGAAAGGCCTTTACCTGCCCCTCCTGGACGACGCGATCAGCCAATTGGGTAAAGCCTTGTTGGAGCAGCGGTTCTGGAAGAACCGACTGAAGCCTATAAGCCTCTTCGCGATCATTCAGTTCCATCCATCTCAGGGACTGAATTAACTGATCGGCGCTGAACGTGCCTTCTGCGAGCGCGAGGCTGACACGGCCTTGTCTGGTCTTGTCCCAGGCGACCAGCCCTTTCAAACAAATCGTCAGTAGGTAGGCTTCACGCTCCAGAAAAAAGAACAGGTCATCCTCCTGGATTTGCGCCGCGGTAAAACTGACACCCGGCGCGAAAATGAAATTGACCGCGTCTTTTTTGGTGGACAGGAAAATAACTTTGTTACCGCCCAATTGGCTGGAGATTTCGATGGTATTGCGGTATCCATTGGCAATCACATTGTCGGTACCGCCCTGGTCAAGATAGAAAAAATTCTCGGGTAGATTGCCGATCAGTTGGGTTTCATTTTTACCGCCGTGAAGGTAGGCAACCTCGCCACGGGCGATAAGAATATCCTGCCCCTCCTCAGTGGGATAAACCGCTGTATTGGCCTTACCCAGGATACTGTTGCGCAACACGTACTCGGTCTTGCCACTCCACTGACGAAGTACGGTTTTTTCACCCAACACCTCGCGACTCAGATCCACTTGCCGGCGCCATTGAATCTTGCCATCGCCCGGCGACACCTCCAGGGTGTAAAGGCGCCCTTTTATCTCGATTTCCAAAAATTCGCTGATCGGCTCTTTCAGAAAGTTGACCAGGGTCAGCGAACCTTCCTTGATCGCCGCCTGACTGTCCTCCAGCCAGGCCAGGACCGCCGAGTCCCGGGTCGTCGCCAGCTCCTTTTTGGGATCGACAAACATGGCCCACTCCAGAAGGACACTGCCCCAGCGCTCATGCTCCGGCCCCGGCACCTGGATGACGATGTTTTCCAGTTCGACGCCGATGAGTTTCAGACGAGAAGGTGCCAGTCCCCGCTGAAAATCGTCTTCCGCAGCGAAATCGAAAGTGGTGTGGGAGTCCCACATCAGATAAAGCGTGTTGGGCGAACCGCGACCTTGAACCTTACTACGGCCCTGCCCCACATACAGGGTGTTGGAGAACTGCGGGTCCAGTTCATATTCATGATTGCCTTTCAAACAAGGGATATAGCTATAGGGATTGAATTTCCCTTCGATCGCCAGGAAATATGGCGCGTCATAGACACCGCCTTCAAACTCCCTCTCGGCGCGGTACGAATAAGGCGAAGGGGTTGCCGAAAGCGCTTCTTTTTTCATCCAGATGCAAAACACCAGGATATCGACGCCGCGCCACCAGCCGACCTCATCTTCTATCTGGGATTTTTCCAACCATTTCGTACCGAACAGCTTTCTCCCGACCTTGGAATAGCCATGGATGGAAACATTTTTTCCGACTGTCTCGGGAAAACCTCGGACCATGAAGACATCTCGTGCCATTCGTTCAAAAGAGAACGGAATGGCCGTATAGGCCAACGTATGCTCAGCAAGAAAATCTTCCAGCTGGGCATCGGCTATCGCCGGGGCGATGTCCAGGCCCTCGTAGGGAAGATCCAGTTCCGTTACAAGCTTCTCGAATGTCAGCTTCTGGTTGTAATAAAAATCAACCTCGGAGATAAATAGCTGATCAACAGTGACGAAAGGCAAGAGTGAGGAAAGGTCAACTCGGTAATAGGAAACCGAGCCGTTCTCTTTCAAGGGATCTTTAAGATCTATTTCAAAAAAATAGGCTTGCCCTTGAGTCTCCAAATTGAATAACCGGCGCGAGTTCAGATCCTCGGCAACCGCCCTGAAATGGCAGCGCCCAATGTATTTTTCCGTTGCCAATACCTGATAGTTTGCATCGAGCATTTCATACGCAACATTAACCATCGTCGACGAGGGCGGCGTCTCAAAATAGGTCAGGCCTTTCGCCCGCAAAAAAGACTTCTTGTCCAGGTAGACCAGCGGAGCGAGTGAGGTCACATCAATCAGGAGTTCACGCCGGTTTTTTTCCAGGGCACTCGTGAGATCAATCCGCTGACGGCTGTTGTATGTCACTTCCGTCACGGAATCATAAAAAACCCTGAACCGCGGGAAGGGAATATTCAGGTACTTGAATACTTCCTTGCCATCCAGCGGGAATTTCAGGTAGAGAAAATCAAGGGTATGGGCTTTATTGATGGCCTTCATGTCGACAAGCTGATGACTCGACGCCGTGACCTTGACCTGCAAAAAATCATTTTTTTCGTCCTCGAATGCTTCGATTCGAGCGCCACTGCGCGTCGTGACGCGATAGGAAAACTGCACGGAGCTCAAATTGAAGGCCGATGTCGAAACACTCGGCCGAAGCACGAAGCCTGTGGATTTGGCCTTTTTTATCTCGGCAAGGCTCAGATATCCCGATGTCGGCAACGTCGGCTGTCCGTCATAGCGCGTCAGCTTGATCTCATAATTGACCAGCGTATCCGGCGGATAGCGCTCGAGATCCGCTTCCCTTTCTGCATTGAACAGCAACGTAGTCGTGTCATAAGGGCGACTGGCGGCACTCCCTAAAAAAACCGCTTCGTTGTTTCCCGGAACCCGCAGCTCAGGCAAATCCATTTCCAGCACATTATACAAGCGCCCCCCATAATAGAGATCGGGGTCCAGGGTAATGGTTTGATTCTGCAAAATGATCTTCAGTTCCCGTTCGATGTTCTTTCTCAACATCAACTCATCGCCGTTAACCTCGGCGACAAAATAATTTCCCTCCAAAGACACTTGCAGCTTGGACTGGCTACGGTCCTCCACTTTGAATGATTGCTTGTTAACAGCGCTCACCCGAGGAACCAGCCGGGTACTAATGTCATGATAGCGAAGTGAGGTATCCGTTAAAATCAGCTCGACCTTATCCAGTTTGGAGTCCGCCGCCGCACCATGCCCTGTAATTTTTACTACTTTCCTGTCACTCATCACTTATATTCCCTTAAAGTGTTTTAACGCTGTGCAAAACACCAGGCGTGCCGCTAAATGGAAACCGCAAAACCGCTGACTGACGCCTGGAGATCAATCTCGCAATGACTGACCTCCCGTCTTAACAGCAACAGGGACCTTCCCTTCTTGTTTCTCAGGGTGATCCGTGAGTTTTCCCCGACCACCGCCATCACCGGGTGCTGCTCTCCGCTCTTGAACTGGATATGGGCGGGCAGTTGCACGGTTCGTACTACCTGCTCCAGCGCACAGGCGATGTGGCCGGCGGTGCTGAGCAGATCCAGCTTGAAGGTACTCTTGTCCTTGAACTTGACGACCTCCAGGGAAGAGCGCGACAAGTCCAACTCGGGAATGCTCGCGCGCGCGTCCTCCTGGCCGGACAGATCCAGGCTCACTTGAGGAAGGGTCTCGAAGGCGCCCTCAGGGACGATCAGCTCGGTTCGACTGCCAAAATTGGAGTCGAGGTCATTTGACGCCATCACATTGGTCTTGAACTGCAAGGTGTAGCTGGTTCCGGGGTGCAATCTGACCTGGTATTTGTTGCGGGCCTGTTCCTCCGGGGATTCCCCTGCTGTCCAGCCGAAAGGATTGACGTTGAGCAGCAGGTGCGGCGTTGCGCCGAATAAAAGAATCGTCGGGACGGGACCAAAATCCAACACTTCCAACCGTGTGTTCGGTGTGGAAGGCATCGTCACCAGCAGTTTTCGCTCTCGTCCCCGGCGCGCTTCCCGACGACGCAGGTACCAGCCCTTGTAAACCTGTCCGGCTTTCCCCCGGCCCTTGGCATCCGCCCAGGTTTTCAGATCATCCGGGCCAAATCCCGAAGGCGATAACGTGTAACCCCTCGGCTCCTGGCGAAAGCTGGAGCCCTGGCTGACCGTACCGATATCCTTGAGAGGGTTGGTTTGATCATGATCGTCAGCGTCATTGATCATCGGTGTCAGAAACAGATCGATGCCAGCGCCCTGCAAACCCGTGATGATGGTCCCGTTCATATCCCCCCCGTCAAAGAGCTGATCCGCCACCCCGCGCATCTGCTGCTGGGTCTGGATCCCTTCCAACGTCGAAGAGCCGAACATATTGCCGAAGAACAGGTCGACCTTTTCATTCCAGCGGTAGTTGTCCAGCTGCGAGAGGCTCACGATCGAATTCAGGATGATATTGACGATAGCCAGCGCCGCCCCCACCAGAATGAGAACGACATTCACCCCGGGCACGCCAATCAGGACAAAGGCCGCCAGGTTCACGCCGAAGGCCGCTGCGTCGATGACCGTCATGGTGATATAGAGCGCCTGTTCTTCGGCGCTCTTGGCCAACTGGGCACCTTCGATGTTGCGATAGAGACTCACTGCGGTGAACAGCACATCCAGGGGCAGCAGCACCTTGTTCATCTTGAAGAAGAGTTGGTCCAACCGCGGCCGCCAGAGCGCCCGGGTAGCACTGGAGGACAGACGCAGGGCCAGTACCGGCCCGATATCAGTGGTGAAATCAAAAACCCCTTTGACCACCGCCAGCGAATCACTGACCGTGAAGACCCCTGACTTGGCCGACGAAAAATCGAGGTGAAAGGGCCGGGTGCGAAAGTCGGCAAAAACCCCGAACGCCCCCAGCAATCGACTGGAGCCGGTGGCTACGCGCGCGCTGCTTTTCAGGACACTGGGCGAGAGTTTGTTTTTCTGGATACGGCTTTTGACGCGGCCGAGCTGTTCCTGGGTTTCTTGCAGGTTTCTCAGGGACCGCGAGTCATCGAGCAGCGTCTTCTTGCGCTTCAGGTTGCCCTCCAACTGACTCAGGGCTGGCAGGATCTTCGTTTCGTCCCCCCCCACGAGCAATGTCCTCAGCTCTCGCGTTGACACGCCGAGCTGTTCGCTACCCCAGAGACTCTGCCGCAGGGCTGCATCCACAGTCATCATGTCCGACTGAGGGCTGGCCACTTGAAAGGATTGGAACTCACTCGGAGCAAACTGTATATAAGGATAATTCTTGAAAAACTCACGGGCGGCGAAATCGATATTGATTCCGGTCATCGCCCGATACTCCTGTTTATCGAGCAGGAAAAATTTATTGTAGGCCGCCGCATAGCCAGCTTCACTATTAGGCGTCGGCGAACCACACAACCTGAAAATGATGTCCGATATATATCTTATCTTTCCAGCGCCGTAGGGATCATAAGGATCAATCAGAAACTTGACTTTCGTTTCGTTATAAAGCCGATACCCCGCCAGTGAATCGTTGCTATCTCTTGCCGACTTCAACGCTGCCAGAAAATCTATCACTTTTCGAGCGGTTTCGATCTCACCGACGGGCAACAGCCTTGATGCCTCGGCGATGGAGGCAATGCCCACCAGTTTCTGAATATCTCCATCGCTCTCGGAGAACTTATCACTGATCAGTCGAGCACACTCATCAAGCCCTACTTTACGGATATCGATCTCAGCTTGTGCAATATTTCTGACAAGGTCGAATGTCGTTTTTTCAATATAATAAAAATCCTTGGCACTGGTAGAAACCTGTCTGACCGCTAAAACATGGGTGCGCCTCAAATAATCGATAAACGAAAGATTGTTCGGCTCAGGAAAAGCACGGGACCAATCAAAATTCTCCTTGATCGCTACTTGAATCCCCGAAGAATGATCAATGAGATGCCTGAAGGCCTTGAGAACATGCCCAGGAAAAACAAGATGTTGCTCTTGCCATATGCTCGAACGAGGATGGCCAAGCAGCAGCTGCGAAGTCAATACCAGAGACGTCCTGGGACTGGAAACAATGAGTACATTGGGAATCCTATCCTGTTCAAAATGAAATAACGCCCGCTCCAGAAGAAGACAGGTGATATGCGTGGCCAGCACCTGAGGGATATGACAAGATTGAAAATTGATAACTTTCAATTTTCTGAACCCCGTTGCGGTATAGGTATCGAGTATATTTTTATACAGCCATTCCGCGACCTTCTGCGGATGCCCTGACACACGCCTTTCTATATCACGGCCATGCCCGATAATGTTGACGACCCCGTCAAAAGACACGCCTTGCGCCGCGGCAGCAGAGTATTTTATGAGCAATTCATTATTACTGATCGAATAATCCGCCCCCAACTCCAGATAGTAGCGACCGCCAGGCCTGAGGATGCGCCCCAGCTCTCGCTTTCTAAACAGTTCAAGCTCCCCATGGATGCTGACAAACATCCCTCGCCAGGCAGCGGAACCTTCGGCGGGTAGAGAGAGAAGGACTTGTCTCAGGCTGCGCGTTCTCAACGCATTGAGTTGATGGAACCCGGCAAAGAGAGAAGGCGGCATTGACCAGAGATTGATGGAAGACAAGAAATTGGAAAATTCCTGCCTTGTGTTGATAACCCCTTTCCATTGCCTATGGTATTTCGAAAGCAACTGCATGCTGGCAACGGAGTCGGGACTTTGCGCCGCAATCACCTGATAAAATTTGACATCGGCAACATCGTCACCCACCAGAAGATTCAATGCGTGTTCGACGGCACGTTTGCGACGACTTTTTGCGCCAGACTTCATGAGGTTCGCCAGACTCACCCCATGGAAGGTTCTCATCTTCGCCTGTGCGACACCCAACTGATAAAGACAGATCAGGCCATTGAGAAAATCCAACTCTTCTTTTTTCACCCTGAAGCGCTCGCCCTCCAGGTGGGTCATGGCGATGAAGTCCAGGGTCAATACCAAGTTGACCCGATGCGCTTCAGCAGAACTTTCCTTCACCAAGTCCGACTTGAGCTGCACATAGGAAGCCGCCAACGCCTCATTCATGTCTTTCCAGAGTGAGAAGGAGGTTATATCGCGAACGAAATCGAATACAAACTCATCTCGAAAGCACGGATAAATAATACGTTGTTCACCCGCACCCTGCGTATAAACCTGGCCCAAGGTATAAACCTTCCCACCTTGGCTGGCACGCATCTCCGTACCCTCCAGATAAAGCCCGGAAAAAGAAATATCACACTTCTTTAACGTACGCGCGATTTCTTCCAGACAGGCCAGACTGTCTTTACCTGACCCATCACCCAACAGTTCATATTGATTCGCGGCGTGATCGAACAGTAGCTTACTCATAGGTCAAACCTGCCCTGCACAATGACGCGCAAAGGGCGGCTTTCAGGGCAAAGCGACTCAGACATCGTAATATCCTTATTACTACTCTTGAGTCACAAGGCTACTCGCTGTCCTTTTCAAAAGAAAAACGCAATTTATAGATCAGAGCCCGTTCGAACAGATCAACAATAAGGTCGCAAAAAAATAGTTATATACGCCCCTTAATTTTCATCGTTATAAACAAACTTCGGCATTTCCCAATGGAAGCGAATTGCCAACAGGCGTAGCAGGAAGCCACCGAACAGCGTGATCAAGATGGCTTGCTCGTGGGGCAGCTGCCAATAGGTGCAACCGAGAAAACACCAGGCGGCCGCGAAGGAGACGCTGGCATAGAGTTCGCGCCGGAAAACCAATGGAATATCGTTGCAGAAGATATCGCGCAAGACCCCGCCAAACACCCCGGTGATCACCCCGCTGACCGAAGCCACCATCAGGCCCTGGCCCATTTCCAGCGCGGTCATGCAGCCGATCAGGGTAAAGGCCACCAGGCCCAGGGCATCGAGCACCAGGAAGAGTGAGCGCAAGTGGCGCATCAACGGTGCGATAAACACCGTCACCAGCGCCGCGACCGAAGTCAGCACCAGGTATTCCGGGTGCTTGACCCAGGTCAGCGGGTAATGCCCCAGCAGCACGTCACGCACCGAACCGCCGCCGAGGGCGGTGACGCAGGCGATCAGCACCACGCCGAACCAGTCCATGCCGCGCCGTCCGGCCGAAAGGGCACCGGTCATGGCTTCAGCGGTAATGGCAACGAGGTAGAGCATCAGTAGCATGATGGCGATCCGGGCACGGGCAGAAGAAGGCCCGCAGTCTACTGTCTTGCACCGCGCACCAAAAGAGCGCGGGCAAGCCCTGATGCCGTTCAGTTAAGCCCGAACACGATCCCTGTGGGAGCAGAGCCTGCTCGCGAAGAGGCCCTTGAGGCCGCTAAAAGCTTCGCGGCGGCGCGGCGATCCGACAAGCTCCGCGCCCACACACAACAAGACCCGCCAAACGATCAGAACTTGATGAAGTGCTTGCGGTAGTGCTGCAACTCGGCAATCGACTCGCGAATATCGTCCAGCGCCAGGTGCGTGCTGCCCTTCTGGAAGCTGTCACGCACTTCCGGTGCCCAGCGTGCGGCCAACTCCTTCAAGGTCGACACGTCCAGGTTGCGGTAGTGGAAATAGTTTTCCAGCGCTTTCATATGACGGGCAAGAAAACGCCGGTCCTGGCAGATGCTGTTGCCACAGATCGGCGACTTGCCCTTGGGCACCCATTGCTCCAGGAAGGCGATGGTCTGCGCCTCGGCCTCGGCCATGTCGATGCGGCTGTCGCGCACGCGCTGGGTCAGCCCCGAGCCGCCATGCTGGCGGGTGTTCCACTCATCCATGCCGGCGAGAATTTCATCGCTGTGATGGATCGCGATCACCGGGCCTTCCGCCAGGGTGTTGAGGTCGCTGTCGGTGACGATAGTCGCCATTTCGATGATGACGTCGGTGTCCGGGTTCAGGCCGGTCATCTCCAGGTCGATCCAGATCAGGTTCTGTGGGTTTTGCATGGGTTGGCTCCTCGGCATAGCCGCACAGTTTAGCGCAGGCCGCGCTTGCCGGGCGTGCTAAACTCGCCACCGCTTGACCCTCCCCGCCGATTCAACGACACGGAACACCCATGGCCAAACGCCAGCTCAACCGCCGCCAGAACTGGCGCATCGAAAAGATCCAGGGCGAACGCGCCGCGCGCGCCGCGAAACGCGAGTCCCAGGCCGTGGAAGCGCTTGAAGGCGGTGACCTGGGGGCCGAACAGACGGGCCTGGTGATCGCGCACTTCGGCGTGCAGGTCGAAGTCGAGGCGCTGGAGGGTGAGCTAAAGGGACAGGTGTTCCGCTGCCACCTGCGGGCCAACCTGCCGGCGCTGGTGACCGGCGACCGGGTGGTCTGGCGTGCCGGCAACCAGGGCATCGGGGTGATCGTCGCGCAACTGCCGCGCAGCACCGAACTGAAGCGCCCGGACAGCCGTGGCCAGCTCAAGCCGGTGGCCGCCAACGTCGACATGATCGTGATCGTCTTCGCCCCGCTGCCCGAGCCCCATGCCAACCTGATCGACCGCTACCTGGTCGCCGCCGAACACGCCGGCATCCGCCCGTTGCTGCTGCTGAACAAGTTCGACCTGATCGACGAGCAGAACGCCCCGGCGCTGAATGCGTTGCTGGCAGTCTACCGGCAGTTGGGCTATCCGCTGCTGGAAGTCTCGGCCCACCACGGCAACGGCATGGAACAGTTGCAACAACAGCTGGACGGGCACATCAGCGTGTTCGTCGGCCAGTCCGGAGTCGGCAAGTCCTCGCTGGTCAACAGCCTGCTGCCCGAGGTGGACACCCGCGTCGGCCCGCTCTCCGAGCTGTCCGGCCAGGGTACCCACACCACCACCACCGCGCGGCTGTTCCACTTCCCCGGCGGCGGTGAGCTGATCGACTCCCCGGGGATTCGCGAGTTCGGCCTGGGCCACGTGAGCCGCGCCGATGTCGAAGCCGGCTTTATCGAGTTCAACGACCTGATCGGCACCTGCCGCTTCCGCGATTGCAAACATGACCGCGAGCCCGGCTGTGCCCTGCTCAAGGCCCTGGAAGATGGCCGTGTGCAACAACAGCGGATGAACAGCTACCGCTCGATCATCGCCAGCCTGCCGCAAGACAGCTACTGAAGCGCCCGACCGGGAGATAGAAACAACAAGGCCGCGATCATCGCGGCCTTGTTGTCTGGCTTATGAGCCCGTCTTGGGCTTGCCCGGCTCGTCCATCTTCAGCACCCCGTCCTCGAAGATGTTCAGGCGTTGCCGCACCTCATGGGCCGGCAATGGCTGCTTGTCGGCCGGCAGCGCGTTCGGGTCCGCCGGCACCTCGCCCGGCGCACCTTGCCCTCCGGTCGGCGCCGGCTTGGCCTCATCCCCGCCCTGTTCGCCTTCGATGGCCTTCTGCGCCTTCTTGGTCAACACCACGATATCGATGCGGCGGTTGACCGGATTGAACGGATCGGCCTTGTCGAACAGCGACGACGAGGCGTAACCCACCACCCGCGCCACCTGTGAGTCCGGATAGCTGCCGGCTACCAGGGCCCGCCGGGCCGCGTTGGCGCGGTTGGCCGACAGTTCCCAGTTGCTGAAGCCACCGGTGCCGGCGTACTGCTTGGCATCGGTGTGACCACTGACACTGATCTTGTTCGGCACCGCCTTGATGGTGTCGGCCATGGCCAGCAGGATGTCTTCGAAGTAAGGCTTCAGGCGCGCACTGCCGGAGTCGAACATCGGCCGGTTTTCCGCGTCCATGATCTGGATACGCAGGCCATCCGGGGTGATCTCGAACTTGATCTGGTCCTTGAACTTCTGCAGTTCCGGGCTCTCGTCGACCTTTTTATGCAGCTCTTGCATCAGCAGTTCCAGGCGCTCTTTCTCCACCTGCTCGGCCATGCTCTCGACCTGATCGGTGTCGACCGTGACCTTGTCCGGCTGCGGCTGGGATTTGACTTCCGGGCTGAGGGTCTTGTCCGGTGCCAGCACCGGCGAACCACCCAGGTCGATGATGTAGGGCGTACCGCTCTCGGAGAAGCCGATCGGGTCCTTGAAATAACCGGCGATGGCGATCTTCTGTTCCGGGGTCGCGGTGGACAGCAACCACAACACCAGGAAGAACGCCATCATCGCCGTCGCGAAGTCGGCGAAGGCGATTTTCCAGGCGCCGCCGTGATGCCCGCCGGCAAAGCGCTTGACGCGCTTGATTATGATCGGCTGATTGTTTTCCATGACTCAGCGACCGCGAACCGCTTGTTCCAGCTCGGCGAAGCTGGGACGGTGCTTCGGATACAGGACCTTGCGCCCGAACTCCACCGCCAGCGAAGGCGGCATGCCGGAAGCCGAGGCCACCAGGGAAGCCTTGATCGCTTCGTAGGTGTTCAGCTCTTCCTTGGCATCGTGGGTCAGGGAAGTCGCCAACGGACCGAAGAAACCGTAGGCGGCGAGAATACCGAAGAAGGTCCCGACCAACGCTGCACCTACGTGCAGGCCGATGGATTTCTGGTCGCCTTCACCGAGGGAGGCCATGGTCACCACGATCCCCAGTACCGCCGCGACGATACCGAAGCCGGGCATGGCATCGGCGACGCCGGTCACGGCATGGGCCGGATGCTCCAGCTCTTCCTTCATGGAAAACAGCTCCATGTCGAACAGCCCTTCCAGTTCATGGGGGGCCATGTTGCCGGAGGACATGATCCGCAGGTAGTCACAGATGTACGCCGTCATGCGCTCATCCTTGAGCACGGCCGGGTACTTGGCGAAGATCGGGCTGGCGGCGGCGTCTTCGATATCACCCTCGATCGCCATCATGCCTTCGCGGCGGCTCTTGTTGAGGATCTCGTAGATCAGCCCCAGTACCTCGAGGTAGAAGGTGTGGGTAAAACGCGAACTGAACATGCCCAAGGACTTCTTGACCACGTGCATCGTCATGTAGCCCGGGTTGGCCTGCAGGAACGCACCGAAGGCCGCACCGCCGATGATCATCACCTCGAAAGGCTGGATCAACGCGGCAATCTTGCCATGGGAAAGCACGTACCCGCCGAGCACGCTCGCGAATACGACAATGATGCCGATAATTTTAGCCATAGGTAGAGAGCACTTACTGAGTCGGGTTCAAGGTCATATTCGGAAGTTAATAAATCTCTTCTTCTACTTATCGGCAAAACTGCGCCAGACTATAGCCAGTTCAGGCGAAAAGCCAGAAAACCGGCCATGCGCCACCTTGTACGGCCGATTGCGCAGCGCCTGCCCAGCCCTTTACGGGCCTGTTAACAGTGATGGTGATCGCGTCCGAATATGGCTAATGAAACGACTGTCCCCACGCCAAGACCCAACACGCTGCAGGGCTGGATCAAGCTGCTGCAAGCCGTGCGCTTGCCCGTCCCCCAGGACAGTCACGACCGTGTCTGCCGTGCCATCCGTGACAGTCGCAGTTCACTGCGCGATATCGCCGAACTGATGCAGGACAGCCCGGCCCTGGCGCTGAGCGTGATCTGCGAAGCCAACCAGCACACCCATGGCAGCATGACCGAACCGGCGGAAAACCTTGAGGTGGCGATCAATCGCCTGGGGTTGAAGCGCACCGAGGAACTGCTGGCGCGCCTGCCGGCCAAGGCACCGGAAGAGATTCCCGTCGCCTTGCGCCAGCTCCAGCTGATCAGCCAGCACGCCAGCCAGCAGGCCAATGGCCTGTTCGCCGCGCGCCTGGCACGCCTCTGGCAGGACATCCATTGGGGCAGCCTGCTGTTTCTCTCACCGCTCTGGCCGCTGGCCCTGACCCACCCGAACCTGCTCGAGGACTGGGAATTGCGGGTGATTCACAAGAGGGAGTCGGCCGCCGCCGTCGAGCAGGAACTGTTCGGCGTGCGCCTGCTCGACCTGTGCCAGGCAATGGCGGATATCTGGCGCCTGCCGAACTGGGTCACCCAGGGCTATCATCTGCTGAAAACCGAATTGCGTACCCTGGCCAGGGCGCTGCACATCGCCCGTGACAGTGAGCACCGCCTGCACCAGCAACAGAGACTCGACGCCGATCCAGAGCTACGCCGCTGGCTGAACCAGCCCGCCAATACGGTGCTGCTGGCCAACGGCCTGGCCCTCTCGGCGCAACAGGCCTGGGACAGCCCGCACCACCTGCGCTGGCAATACCTGACCAGCCTGTACCTGCAACAGCCCATGGACGAGTTGCAGCAGCAACTGCACCAGCAGGCGGCGCAGAGCGCCAACCAGCACAGCATGCCGGATCTCTGGCACCCGGCCGAAGCCCTGATCTGGCGCGGCAGTATGCGCCGGGTCCACAGCGGCCTGCTCCCGGCGGCGGATCCCTCCCCCGAGGCCCTGGCGCTCTGGCGCAAACACTGTGCCGAGCTGCTCGCCGAGCCCAGCCGGTTCACCAACGCCATGCACCTGACCGGGGTCGCCCGTGACGCACTGAGCACCTGTGGCCTGCGCCGGGTGATGATCCTGATGGCCGACCGGACCCAGAGCACCTTGCGGGTGCACCAGATCGCCGGACTGGCGAAGGAGTCGGCGGGCCTGGTCCTGCAAGTCAGCTCGAGCCCGGTCCTGCAACGGTTGCTCAGCCAGCCGGCGCAGATCCGCCTGACCCCGGCCAACAATGCGCAATTCTCGGCCCTGCTGCCCGGCAACCTGCGGGCACAGTTCCGCGGCGAACACCTGCTGCTACGCTCCCTGAGCAACAATGGCCGGGTGGTCATGCTGGTACTGGCCGACCAGGGCGGCGGGCCCTTTTCGGAAAAGACCGTGCAGGCCTTCGGCAAAACCGCACAGTGCATCGAGAAGGCACTGCATGCCTTTACCAACCGTGGCACCTGACGCTGCGTTACAATCCTCCCTTTTTTGCGCCCTGGAGACCTCACATGCCTGACTTCTCTGGCTTGCCGCTGGTGATCGAGCCCGGCGACCTGCTGCCTCGCCTCGATACACCCGAACTGATCCTCGTGGACCTGACCAGCAGTGCCCGCTACGCCAGCGGACATATTCCCGGCGCACGCTTCGTCGATCCCAAGCGCACCCAACTGGGCCAGCCGCCGGCACCCGGCCTGCTGCCGCCGAAAGAACTGCTCGAAGCGCTGTTCGGCGAACTGGGGCATAACCCGAACGCGGTCTACGTGGTCTATGACGATGAAGGTGGCGGCTGGGCCGGACGTTTCATCTGGCTGCTGGACGTGATCGGCCACGCCCGTTACCACTATCTGGACGGCGGCCTGCACGCCTGGCTGGGCGAAGGCCTGCCTGTCGACAGCGACACCCCGGCCGCCGTCGGTGGCCCCGTGGCCCTGACCCTGCACGATGAACCCACCGCCACCCGCGCCTACCTGCAAAGCCGCCTCGGCGCCGCCGACCTGGCGATCTGGGACGCCCGCGGGCCGTTGGAGTACAGCGGCGAGAAAGTCCTCGCGGCCAAGGGCGGACACATCCCCGGCGCGGTGAACTTCGAATGGACTGCCGGCATGGACAAGCAGCGCCAGTTGCGCATCCGCCACGACATGCCACAGATCCTCGCCGAACTGGGCATCACCCCGGACAAGGAAGTGATCACCCACTGCCAGACCCATCATCGTTCTGGCTTTACCTATCTGGTCGCCAAGGCGCTCGGTTACCCGCGCGTCAAAGGTTATGCCGGCTCCTGGGGCGAATGGGGCAACCACCCCGACACCCCCGTAGAGATTTGAGATTTTCCAAGGATCATTGATGAAAAAGCGTTTGTTCATCCTCAGCCAGTACCTGCTGCCCCATCACCTGCTGTCGCGCCTGGCCGGCTGCATCGCCGAATGCCGCGTGCGCTGGTTCAAGAACGCCTTTACCGCCTGGTTCGCCAAGCGCTACCAGGTGGACATGTCCCAGGCGCTGGTCGAGGACCTGACCGCCTATGAGCACTTCAATGCGTTCTTCACCCGCGCCTTGAAAGACGGCGCGCGGCCGCTGGATGAGACCCCCGGGGCGATCCTCTGCCCGGCGGACGGCGCGGTCAGCCAGCTCGGTCCGATCGAACACGGCCGGGTGTTCCAGGCCAAGGGTCACAGCTACAGCGTCCTGGAGCTGCTCGGTGGCGACGCGGCCGCCGCCGCACCGTTCATGGGCGGCGACTTCGCCACCATCTACCTGTCGCCCAAGGACTACCACCGGGTGCATATGCCCCTGGCCGGCACCCTGCGGGAAATGGTCTATGTGCCAGGGCGGATCTTCTCGGTCAACCAGACCACCGCGGAAAACGTCCCGGAGCTGTTCGCCCGCAACGAGCGCGTGGTCTGCCTGTTCGACACCGAGCGCGGACCAATGGCCGTGGTCCTGGTCGGCGCGATGATCGTCGCCTCGATCGAAACCGTCTGGGCCGGCTTGGTCACACCGCCCAAGCGCGAACTGAAAACCGTGCGCTACGACGAAACCGCCCGCCAGCCCATTCATCTGGAAAAAGGCGCGGAACTGGGGCGTTTCAAACTGGGCTCCACCGCCATCGTGCTGTTCGGGCCACAGCAGGTACAATGGATTGAAGGGCTGGTCGCGGGCACGCCCGTGCGCATGGGCCAAGGCCTCGGCGCTCCCACCCAGGCTTGATGCACATCGGCTGTTGCGGACGCGCGGATTATTCGCGGGCCCGCAAGACCGGGACAGGGACAACGGGCCAGCGTCGGATTGGACCGGCAAGGCTGCAGCTGTCCCGCAACCCTGCTAGAGTCAAGGCATTATTTTGCCATCGTTTTTTGTCATCCTGGCCCGTCGTCGGCCCAGGTTGTTTCGCTGCCGGAGCTGGACCGCTACATGAGCAATCCGAGTCCCCATCTGTTGTTGCGCGCACCGACGCCCACGCAGTTGAGCCTGTCTTTCTGCGATGCGACACCGCGCGACCTGAAGCGCTGGATCGCTGGCCTGCCGAAAGCCAATCTCGGGGAAACCGCTCGCCTGCTGTATCAGGGCCTGGGCGAACTCAACCTGTTGCTGACCCCCAGCGAGAACCGCCTGCAACTGCTGGAACTGCTGCGCCCCGAGGTGTACTACGTCTGCAAGCACCTGGAACGGCACTTTCTCAACCAGTCCATCGTCCTCGATGAACGCCCGAGAAAAGTCGCCAACCTCTGCCAGGCCCTGCAAAACCACCTGGCCATCGGCTACAAGCAGATCGCCATGCGCGTGGCCTCAAAGGGTGGCAAGGACCGTACCCTGCTGACCACCGCCATCCAACGGGCCCTGCACTGCCTCAACGGCCCGCTGGTGCGTGCCAGCCAGCTCTACTGCCCGGTGCCGGAAGGTCTCTGGTTCGAGGTGCACCAGCTCTATCAAGTGGCCCTCGTCCATCAGGTACACAGCACGCCGGTGTTCGACGAGCAGGCCAGCCAGGCGCTACCGCTGAGCATCGAGAACACCTACGTTGTCGCCTTGCTGCTGGGATGCGCGCGCAGCAACCAGATGCGCCAGAACAACATTGCCCGACTCGCCGAAGTCCTCGAACCCTGGAGTGTCCAGGTCCGGCTGCAAAGCGCCGAGCAGGCGTCCAGCCTGTTCGCCGTGGCACCCGGCAGCGATACCCCGCCGCGCTATACGTCCTTGTTCAGCGCCGAACAATTGCCGGGCCTGATCGGGATCGACACCCTGGCCCTGGTCGAAAGCATCAAGCAATACCTCGAACTGCCCGCCGACCTGCGCAGCCAGTCGCGCCTGCAGGTCCCCAGCGGCTTGAGCCTCGACGTCCTGCAGCACCTCAGCGCCGCCTGGGGCGAAGCCGCCG
The DNA here is from genome assembly GCF_023242315.1 of Pseudomonas sp. MWU13-2105. GTDB lineage: Bacteria > Pseudomonadota > Gammaproteobacteria > Pseudomonadales > Pseudomonadaceae > Aquipseudomonas. The sequence goes on along the minus strand of NZ_JALLIY010000004.1, from coordinate 164,682 downwards.
AACGCACCTTCCAGCGGACCCCGGGCCAGGGCAACCTGACCTTGTGTGTCGGTATGAGCGCACTGCACTTCTACCTGGGCGGCCAGCGCTCCTTCAGCGATATCCTCAAGATCCCCTCGGCCAGCAAGGCGGCGCAATTCGCGGCGCTGTTGTCCAGCAGCGCCGAGAAGGATGCCTGGAGCCATGCCTTCGACGCCCAGCGCGCGGGCAGCGCCGACACGCTGCTGCCCTACGAAGAAATCCAGTATCAAACCAGCGATGTCGACAGCAGTCAGGCTGCCTTCAATAGCGTCGAGGACTTCCCCACCCATGCTCTGCTGATCATCAATCACAGCCCCGGCGGTTACTGCCTGGCCTGGCCCAAGGAGGTACCGGCACAGTTGCAGGCCGGCGAGATGGTCGGGGTCCAGGATCCGTCAAGCCAGGGCTGGAGCGTCGCCGTGGTGCGCTGGATACGCCAGGTACGCAGTGGCGGCACGCAGATGGGCATCGAACTGATCGCCCCGCATGCCCAGCCTTGCGGCCTGCAACTGGTACGCGGTGGCGACGGCAATAGTCAGTACCTGCGGGCCCTGCTGCTGCCGGAAATCAGCGCCATCGGCGTACCCGCCACGCTGCTGGCGCCGCGCCTGCCGTTCCAGGAAGGGCACAAGGTGATCATCAACAGCAACGGTGAGGAGCGCCGCGCCGGACTGAGCAAGCGCCTGAGCAGCACCGGCAGTTTCAACCAGTTCGAGTACCGCCTGCTCGAACAGCCGGTAATGCCCAAGACCGATCCAAGTGCTGGCGGCCTGGGCGTGGCCGAGGATGATTTCGGCTCGCTGTGGAAGATACTCTAACCAGGCCACTATCTTGTTGGAGCAGAGCCTGCTTCATTGCCAGTCAAGGCCGACACGATCCTTGAGCCTGGCTTCAGCGCGTCCCGTCGTGGTCACGCACCCCCAGCAGATACAGCACCCCATCCAGGCCCAGGGTCGAAATCGCCTGCTTGGCCGAATGCCTGACCAAAGGCTTGGCCCGGAACGCCACACCCAGACCGGCAATCGCCAGCATCGGCAGGTCGTTGGCGCCGTCGCCGACCGCAATGGTCTGCTCCAGGCTCAGGCCTTCCTTCGTCGCCAGCTCACGCAACAGATCGGCCTTGCGCTGGGCGTCGACAATCGGCTCGATGGCCACGCCCGTGCATTTGCCATCCACCACTTCCAGTTCGTTGGCGAAGACGTAATCGATGCCCAACTTCACCTGCAATTGCCTGGCGAAATAGGTGAAGCCGCCCGACAGGATCGCTGTCTTGTAACCCAGGCGTTTCAACTCGGCGAACAGCAATTCGGCACCTTCGGTCAGGCGCAGTGAGGCGCCGATGGCGTCCAGCACACTGACGTCCAGGCCCCTGAGCAATGCCAGGCGCTCCTTGAAACTGGCGCGGAAATCCAGCTCGCCAGCCATGGCCCGCTCGGTGATGGCCGAGACCAGCTCGCCGACGCCGGCCGCCTTGGCCAGTTCGTCGATCACTTCGGCCTCGATCAGGGTCGAGTCCATATCGAACACCGCCAGGCGCCGGTGACGCCGGTACAGCGAATCTTCCTGGAGGGCGATATCGGCATTCAGTTCCTGGGCCGCGTTGAGGAACTCGCGACGCAAGGCCTGCGGATCCGTGAGTTCGCCGTGCAAGGAGAGTTCGAAGCAGCTCTTGCCCAGGCCCGACGGCACGTCAGACGCTGCGTGCGCCGACAGACGGTCGATCCGCTCGACCTCCAGGCCGTGGCGCGCGGTGATCGACGTCACCCGCTGCAACTGCTCGGCGTTTACCTGGCGGCTCATCAGGGTCACGACATGACGCTTGCGCGTGGCGCTCGCCATCCAGTCCCGGTGCTCGGCCTCGGAAACCGCGGTGAAGCGCACCTGTTGCGCCTGCCCCGGGGCACTGGCTTCAATGTCCTTGCGGGCCGCCGAGGACTGCTCGGCATCGGTGAATTCGACCAGGATGCCGAACGCCAGGCTGCCATGGATAACCGCCTGGCGGATATCGAGAATGTTCACAGCAGCTTGTGCCAGCACGCCAGTCATGGCCGCGGTCAGACCCGGACGGTCCTCTCCGGTGATGCTGATCAGGACGATTTCGCGCAAAGCGCACCCCCGCTCGTTAAAAAAAACGCATTCTACCCACTTTCACTGACCATCGGGCACAGCCAGCGCTTTGCCGGTCTAGGGCCTCTCGTTATACTGCGCGTCAACTTCACGGACAAAAGAGCCGCGCTCAGTGAACCGGCCCACGCCAGTCAAAACCGATAACTTCTTCCTGCTGATCTTCCGGGCCTTGCGTCACCGCCGTGTACCGCTCGCCTTGCGCATTGCCAGCCATAACGTGATTCTCGTCGCGTTGGCGCTGGTGATCTATGCCTGCGTGATGGGATTGCAGTTCAAGGAAGCCATGCACCAGCAGGCCGATGCCCTCGGCCAGAGCCTGACCACCCAGACGGCCACCTCCGCCACGGAACTGCTGGTGTCCAACGACATACTCAGCCTCAACGTGCTGCTGAACAACCTGACGAAGAACCCGTTGGTGGCCCATGCGGCGATCTACAGCGTCGACAACCGCATCCTCGCCGAGGCCGGCCAGCGCCCGAAAAACGGCCTGCTGGGCGAAGCCGAAGGCTTGTACCAGACCAAGATCACCTTCCAGGACGTGACCGCCGGGCACCTGCGCATCAGCCTGGACATGGCCCAGTTCCAGCAACCGATGACCATCAGCCTGCAAAGCATGGGCATTCTCAGCGCGATCCTCCTGGCCCTGGCCCTGGCCTTGAGCCTGCGCCTGGGCCGGCATATCTCCACGCCGCTGCTGCAACTACGGGTCTGGCTGCGGGACATGGACGAACACACCCCGGCCACCCAGCGCCAGGATGAAATCGGCGACCTCGCGCGCCAGCTGCATTCGCGCTTCGCCCCGGTCAAGGCGGAGCCCGAGCCCGAGCCGGAAATCGACTACGATGAGCACGACTACGTCGAGGAAGAGGAGGCCGAAACGGCCTTCCAGGTCCGCAACCTGCGCGACCCGAGCTTCGACGAGACAGCGGCGGCGCCGACGCCCAAGCCGGCACCCCGACATATCGTCAGCAACGTGGAAGATGAGCTGGACGACGACGAAGACCCGTTCGCCGACCTGCGGGAAAGTCCGCGGGCCACGAGCAGCGCGACAGTGAAGCCACAGCCGGTGGTGCCGAGCCAGCCACAGCACAGCGCGGTGCTGGCAGTGCAGCTGGGTGCCCAGGACCAGTTGCGGCGCCTGCCGCGCGCGCGCCTGACGGAGCTGCTCGACCGTTACCGCGACTGCCTGGACCAGGCCGCCTCATTGTATGAAAGCGAGCTGCACACCCTGAACGACGGCAGCACCCTGATGCTCTTCCATACCGAAGACAGCGGTGATGACTACCTGACCAACGCCATCTGCTGTGGTGAGCTGCTCCGGGCGCTGGGCCACCAGTTGCAGATCGAAGTGGCTGACAGCGGCATTACACTGCAACTGCAGCTTGGCCTGACCTTGGGCGACGAGTTGTTCGGTCTGAGCCAGATCGACCTGCTGCTGACGGAAACCGCCCAAGATGCCCTGGCCCTGTCGCAACACAGCCGCAACCTGCTGCTGGTCGAGCGACGTATCAGTGATGACCCGCTGATTCGCCAGCGCGCGCGGATTCGCCCGATCGCCAGTCCTGAGGGGGCTTGCTGCGTGGAACGCCTGATGGAGCCGTATCCGTCGATGCTCGAGCGCCAGCTGGCGCGGATGCACGAGACCCGGGCCAAGAACTGATCGAGTGACGATCCGCCCCTGGACACTACAAAATCTGTGGGAGCCGGCTTGCCGGCGATAGCGCCTGCTGGATCACCGCACGGCTCACGCCCCTCATCGCCGGCAAGCCAGCTCCAGGGGCGAGGCATGACGATAGTCCGGCGTGAACACACAAACCCCAATAAAAAGCCCGCATCGAATGCGGGCTTTTTATTGGCTGGCTGTCTCAGAAGCGAAACACTTCCATATCCGTGCGAATCGGCGAAGCCATCGGGATCTTCGGCTTCTCGGGCCCGGCCTGCTTGGCCGGTGCCGGGGCTGGCGCCTTGCGGTTTTCCACCAGCGGTTGATTGGCCAGTGGCTTGAGCGCCACGCTCAACTGCTCGGCCAGGCGCTGCAACAGCTCGCCCTGGGCCTGCACCTGTGCCGCCGACGTACCGGTGTGCTGTTGCTCCAGGTGGACGATGCGGTTATCCCGCACCTGCCCGCGACGGTCGAGCAAACGCCACTGCGCATCGAGGATCGCCGGTTGCCGGGTACCCGAGTCCAACCGGGTAATCGACAACAATACCTGCACATCCGGGGTGCTCCCGGCAATCGCCGGGGCCAGGACCACGCGTTGGCTGTCCAGGCGCCAAGCCAACTGGCGTACCAGCAACTGATTGATATCGGACGACAGGCTCCCAGCCCAGCGACCGTCGGTCGCCGCCGTCAGGCTGCCATCGGGCTGGCGCTGCAGCAGGGTTTCACGTTGCAGGTAATCGGCCAGGGAGATCGGCCCGAGCACCACCGACATCCCCGCGCTTTGCTGAGGCTGGCCGGGCGTGCCGCTGTCCAGCTGATACAAGGAAACCGGCTGGTGCACGCTGCATCCGGCCAGGCCCAAGAGGCCCGTCAACAGCACAATAAAAGGAAGGCGCAGAACAGTCATCATCCCATCCAGGTGGCCGCCACAAGGCCCTGCCACAGTCTGATCCAAAAATTCGTTTGGGCACGCCGCCAGGCGGGTGCCGCAAGAGGCGCATATCATCCGTGAATATGCGCCCTGACTCCAGTGCCGTAGTAGCGATCTTCCTGCTAATAGGCTGAACGAACGCTCTAAACCGCTTTAACTGAGACCTTCTACCAACAAGGCATCGACCCGTTGGAAGCCCCGTGGCAGCTTGTTGCCGCGCCGGCCACGCTCACCCTTGTAGTGCTCCAGGTCGTCGGCCTTGAGCGACAAGGTGCGCTTGCCCGCCTGCAACACCAGGGTCGCGCCGTCCGGAATCACCGCCAGGTCAGTAACGTACTCCTCGCGGCTGGCCACGCGCTCACCGGGAATGCCGATGATCTTGTTGCCCTTGCCCTTGCCCAGTTGCGGCAGGTCGCTGATCTTGAAGATCAGCAGCCGGCCTTCGGTGGTCACCGCCGCCAGCCAGTTCTGCTCACGGTCGGCCACCGGTTTGGGCGGCATGACCTTGGAGCCGTTCGGCAGGCTCAACAGGGTCTTGCCCGCCTTGTTCTTGGCCTGCAGGTCTTCACCCTTGACCACGAAACCATACCCGGCATCGGAAGCGATGACATACAAAGCCTCGTCTTCGGGCAGCAGCACGCATTCGAAGCTGGCCCCCGGTGGCGGTGTCAGACGACCGGTCAGAGGCTCGCCCTGGCCTCGGGCCGAAGGCAAGGTATGCGCTGCCACCGAGTAGCTGCGCCCGGTGGAGTCGATAAACACCGCGAACTGGTTGGAGCGCCCCGCGGCCGAGGTCTTGAAACCGTCACCGGCCTTGTAGGACAGGCCCGTGGCATCAATATCATGGCCTTTTGCACAGCGAACCCAACCTTTTTCCGACAGAACGACCGTCACCGGCTCGGTCGGCATCAGTTCGTTTTCCGACAGGGCCTTGGCTTCGCTACGGGCAACAATCGGCGAACGCCGGTCGTCGCCGTAGGTTTGCGCATCGGCCAGCAGCTCGGTGCGGACCAGCTTCTTCAGCTTGGCTTCGCTGGCCAGCAGCGCTTGCAGCTTGGCCTGTTCCTTGAGCAGTTCATCCTGTTCGCTGCGCAACTTCATCTCTTCCAACCGCGCCAACTGACGCAGGCGGGTGTCGAGGATATAGTCGGCCTGGATCTCGCTGAGGTCGAAACGCGCGATCAACTCGGCCCGCGGGTGTTCCGCGGTACGGATGATGTGGATCACTTCATCCAGGTTGAGGTAGGCGATCAGCAAGCCGTCCAACAGGTGCAGGCGCTTCTCGACCTTGTCCAGGCGGAACTTCAGGCGCCGGCGCACGGTGTTGACGCGGAACGACAACCACTCCACCAGCAAGGTCCGCAGGTTCTTCAACTGCGGCTTGCCGTCGAGGCCGATGATATTGATGTTGACCCGGTAGCTGGACTCCAGGTCGGTGGTGGCGAACAGGTGTTGCATCAGTTCGTCGAGGTCGATCCGGTTCGAGCGCGGGATGATCACGATCCGGCACGGATGCTCGTGGTCGGATTCATCGCGCAGGTCGGCGACCATCGGCAGCTTCTTGGCCTGCATCTGCGCGGCGATCTGCTCCAGTACCTTGGCCCCGGAAACCTGGTGCGGCAAGGCATGCACGACGATATCGCCGTCTTCGATGCGATAGACCGCGCGCATGCGCACCGAGCCACGCCCGGTTTCGTAGATTTTCAGCAGGTCGGCTTGCGGGGTGATGATTTCCGCTTCGGTCGGATAATCCGGGCCCGGGATGAACTTGCACAGGTCCTCGACGCTGGCGCTCGGATCATCGAGCAGGTGCACACAGGCGCTGGCGACTTCCCGCAGGTTGTGTGGCGGCACGTCGGTGGCCATGCCCACGGCGATACCGGTGGTACCGTTGAGCAGGATATTCGGCAACCGCGCGGGCAACACCGCCGGCTCGTCGAGGGTACCGTCGAAGTTCGGCACCCAGTCCGCCGTGCCCTGGCCCAGCTCGCTGAGCAGCACTTCGGAATAGCGCGACAGCCGCGACTCGGTGTAGCGCATGGCCGCGAAGGACTTCGGATCGTCCGGCGCCCCCCAGTTGCCCTGGCCGTCGACGAGGGTGTAGCGATAGCTGAACGGCTGCGCCATCAGCACCATGGCTTCATAGCAGGCGGAGTCGCCGTGGGGGTGGAACTTGCCGAGCACGTCGCCGACGGTACGCGCGGACTTCTTGTGCTTGGCGTCGGCATCCAGCCCCAGCTCACTCATGGCGTAGATGATACGCCGCTGTACCGGCTTCAGGCCGTCGCCGATATGTGGCAGCGCGCGGTCCATGATCACGTACATGGAGTAGTTGAGGTAGGCCTGTTCGGTGAAGTCAGCCAATGACCGGCGTTCTACGCCATCCAGGCTGAGATCAAGGGAGTCGCTCATGCGGGCCTCATCAGTTCGTAGTCTGGCGCGGCGGCTGTAGCGCCGCGCAGGTGAATTCGGGGGTATTCAACAGGTGCGGGGCCGACAGCCGTGGTTCGCCGCCGGGGCAACCGCGCATCAGGCCAGGACCTCGGCCAGGTCGCCCTTGGATTCCAGCCAGGTCTTGCGATCGCCGGCACGCTTCTTCGCCAGCAACATGTCCATCATTTCCGAAGTGGCTTCGAAATCGTCCAGGGTCAACTGCACCAGGCGCCGGGTGTTCGGGTCCATGGTGGTTTCCCGCAGTTGCGGCGGGTTCATCTCGCCCAGGCCTTTGAATCGGGTGACCTGTGGCTTGCCGCGCTTCTTCTCGGCCACCAGCCGGTCGAGAATGCCATCACGCTCGGCTTCGTCGAGGGCATAGAAGATCTCCTTGCCCAGGTCGATGCGATACAGCGGCGGCATCGCCACGTAGACGTGACCGGCATCCACCAGCGGGCGGAAATGCTGGACGAACAGGGCGCAGAGCAGGGTCGCGATGTGCAGGCCGTCGGAGTCGGCGTCGGCGAGGATGCAGATCTTGCCATAGCGCAGTTGGCTCATGTCCGCCGCACCCGGATCGACGCCGATGGCCACGGCGATGTTGTGCACTTCCTGGCTGGCAAGCACTTCGCTGCCATCGACTTCCCAGGTGTTGAGGATCTTCCCGCGCAGCGGCAGGATCGCCTGGAACTCCTTGTCCCGCGCCTGCTTGGCAGAACCGCCGGCGGAGTCACCCTCCACCAGGAACAGCTCGGAACGCATCGGGTCCTGCCCGGCACAGTCGGCCAGCTTGCCCGGCAGCGCCGGCCCTTGGGTGATGCGCTTGCGCTCGACCTTCTTGCTCGCCTTCAGGCGTCGACCGGCGTTGTTGATCGCCAGCTCCGCCAGTTGCATGCCCAGCTCGGGGTTGGCATTGAGCCACAGGCTGAAGGCATCCTTGACCACTCCGGAAACGAAGGCGGCCGCTTCACGGGAGGACAGCCGCTCCTTGGTCTGGCCGGAGAACTGCGGTTCCTGCATCTTCATCGACAGGACAAAGGCAATCCGTTCCCAGACGTCTTCCGGCGCCAGCTTGACCCCGCGCGGCAGCAGGCTGCGGAACTCGCAGAACTCGCGCATGGCATCGAGCAGGCCTTGGCGCAAGCCGTTGACGTGGGTCCCGCCCTGGGCCGTGGGAATCAGGTTGACATAGCTTTCCTGGACGCTGTCGCCGCCTTCGGGCAACCACAACAAGGCCCAGTCCACCGCTTCCTTGTTACCGGCGAGGCTGCCGCAGAACGGCTCGTCCGGCAGGCGCTCGAATTCACTGACCGCGTCCACCAGGTAGGAACGCAGGCCGTCTTCGTAATGCCATTCGACCTTCTCGCCGGTGGCCTTGTCCTCGAAGCTGACCAGCAGCCCCGGGCACAATACCGCCTTGGCCTTGAGCACATGCTTGAGGCGGCTGACGGAGAACTTCGGCGAATCGAAATACTTCGGGTCCGGGGCAAAGTACACGCTGGTGCCGGTGTTGCGTTTGCCGACGCTACCGATCACTTCCAGCTCGGTGGCCTTGTAGCCGTCGGCGAAGGTCATCTGGTATTCGTTGCCGTCGCGCTTGACCCTGACCCGCACCTGGGTCGACAAGGCGTTGACCACGGAGATCCCCACGCCGTGCAGGCCGCCGGAGAACTGGTAGTTCTTGTTGGAGAACTTGCCGCCGGCATGCAGCTTGGTAAGGATCAGCTCGACGCCCGACACGCCCTCTTCCGGGTGAATATCCACCGGCATGCCGCGACCGTCGTCGGACACTTCCAGGGAATGGTCGGCGTGCAGGATCACCTGCACCGATTTCGCATGCCCGGCCAAGGCTTCGTCGACGCTGTTGTCGATGACTTCCTGGGCAAGGTGGTTCGGCCGACTGGTGTCGGTGTACATGCCCGGGCGTTTGCGCACCGGGTCGAGGCCCGAGAGGACTTCGATGGCGTCTGCGTTATAAGAGCTAGCGCTGGGAGTGGCCATGGGGTCTCGTCGTCAGTCGTCTATGAATGGGGTCATTCTCAAGGCTCCGTGCGTCAGGGCATCAGAGCAGCGAGAAATCGATCGCCTGGTATGTATCGGCACCGATGCCGGCAAAGCTGAGCAAAGCCGGCAATTGTTGGGCAAAGCCCTGGAAACTATGATCGCCGCCGGCCTGGATACGCAAGGCACAGGCCCGGTAATACTGCTGGGCGGCACGATAGTCCAGGGTTTCGTCGGCAGTCTGCAGCCAGACCTGGAAACGTTGCGGGTCCTGGGGGGCCGGGACTTCCAGTTCGGCCAGGGCCGTCACGTGATCGACGGTAAGGTCCCAGGTCTCGCCGCTGTAGAGGTTCTGCTGCGGACCGAGGTAGCCGTCGAACATCCGGTGCGGCGCCACCGCCGGGTTGACCAGCAACGCCTTCAGGCCATGGCGCTCGGCCAGGCACGTCGCATAGTAGCCGCCGAGCGAGCTGCCGACCAGCAGTGGACGACCGAGTTCGGCAATCGCCGTTTCCAGCTGGAGCATCGCCTGTCGCGGATGGTGATGCAAGGCCGGTACCCGCAGCTGCGCGTCCAGGCCCAGGCGTTCCATCAGTTGGATCAGCTGAGTGGCCTTCTTCGACAGCGGCGAGCTGTTGAAACCGTGGATATACAGGATCGAACCGGACATCTGATCTCTCTCCATTGGCTGGCTCCCGCACACAAGGGCCAGGCAGCGCACAGGCAAAGACGCGCAGTTTAGCCTGACTCCGGCGCGCTGACTCGCCTTGAGACGTTTCCTACCTGTTAAGCAGAAGTGATCAGTAGCCGGTACCGCCGTAATCGACCTCGAAATCGAAGCCGCGGACCCGCGAAACCGCCGTCTCCAACCGTCCGTCCGGATGCAGGCGCAGCCAGCGATAACCTGGCGCCTGGTCATCGACCTTGAAATTCTCGCTGCCCGGCGTGAACTGCACGCAGGTGGAGGGTGAGGCCAGCAGACGTACGCCGTTGCGCTCGCGGTCCAGTTCCTGGTGGATATGCCCCCAGAGCAGCGCGCGAACCTGGGGAAAACGGTCCAGCACGGCGAACAGCGCCTCGGGATTGCGCAAGCCGATGGGCTCCATCCAGGCACAATCGATGGGAATCGGATGGTGATGGAAACACACCAGGTGATGGCGCTGCGGCGCTTCGCTCAGCGATTGCGCCAGCAACTGCAGCTGTTCGTCCTGCAGATAGCCCGGTACCGAGCCCGGCACGGCGGAGTCCAGCAGGATGATCCGCCAATTGCCGATATCCACCACCGGTTCGAGCAGGTCGCTGTGATGAGCAGCCGCGGCCATTTCCGGTAACTCGTCGTGATTACCTGGGAGCCAGCGTGCCGGTGCGCCGATCACCTCGCTCAGCTCGCGGAACTGCCGATAGGAGGCCACCGTGCCGTCCTGGGACAAGTCACCGGTGGCCAGCAGCAGATCGACCCCGGGCTGTTCCGCCAGCACGCAGTCGATGACCCGTTGCAGGCTGTCGCGGGTATTCATGCCCAGCAGCGTGCCGTCCGCCTCGGCAAACAGATGGCTGTCGGACAGCTGCACCAGCAGCACGGTGTCCGCCGGGGTCGACTGGGTGGATAGGCTCGGCAAGAGGCTCTCCTGCAAAATACTGAGGGGGGCGTATTGGACGGTTCGGTTAGGAAATCGCGCCGCAGGCAATTATGGTCGGGGAATCGGCAAAGAGGAAATGGCTGAACCGGACACACTTCACATTTAACCGGATACAACCTAACGAACCGCCTCGAATTCATGGCCGCAAGCCAGGCAGTGACTCAACCACTCGCCGAGAAACACATTGAGCTGGGCTTTTTCGTCCGGCTGGTGCATGGCCGAGTTCGGATACGGATAGATACTGCGAAAGCGCCGGGCGTGCTCGGCACTGATCACCTCGGCCATGCGCGCGTCGTGGTAGACCTGCACCTGCAACTGTGGCACCGGCAACCACGGCAGGCTGTGTTCCTGGCGCACCAGCAAGGTGGTGGTGTAGGGATTATCCTGCAACACCTCCAGCGCCAGCACGCCAAGCATCTGCTCCCCCTGGGTCATGGCAATGCGCCGCGCGCGCTGCTGCTCGCGCATCTGCGGCAGCAACCGCATCAGGCGCGCATAGTTGGCCTCGCAGGCCGCTTGCAGCCCCGCCAGGTCAACCCGATAACGCTCGCGCAACAGACTTACGACCATAACCCCCTCACTTCAGCGCGGTTCAGTGCCAGCCATTGCAAGGCAATGATCGACGCCGCGTTGGCAATTCGTCCATCGCGCACGGCTTGCAGGGCATCTTCGAAGGCCCAGACCGTGGCACGGATATCCTCATTTTCTTCTGCCAGCCCATACAGGCCGCCAGCCCCTTCGGTGTCGCAACGCCCCAGGTACAGATGCACCAATTCGTTGCTGCCCCCCGGCGACGGAAAGTACCGCGAGATCGGCCACAAGGCCGTCAGGTTCAGGTCAGCTTCCTCCTGTGCCTCGCGGTGGGCAACCTCTTCCGGTTCTTCGTCCTTGTCGATCAGACCGGCGACCAGCTCGATCATCCAGGGATTCTCCGCCTTGCCCATGGCGCCGACCCGGAACTGCTCCAGCAGCAGCACTTCATCGCGCCGGGCATCGTAGGGCAGGACACACACCGCATCATGCCGGACAAAGACTTCGCGATTGATCGTATTGCCCATGCCGCCGTCAAAAAGCTCATGGCGCAGGTGCAACCGATCAAGTCGGTAGAAACCCTTGAAGCAGTTCTCCCGCAGGATGACCTCGACCGTGGTCGGGCTGGTCTTGGCGCTGTCCGTCATCATCTTCCCCATTGCGATAGCGAGGCTGTCCCTCGACTTCGCGCCATCCTAACGCGCCGAAGTGCCATGATGCAGCCCCTTTCCCCTCGCCGGGATAGACGGGCGCCCCTGAAACCTACTCTAATTAGCTTAGTGGCGAACCGAGTACGCCGCTGACAGTCGAAGCACGATCACTTGACCTTTCTTTCGCTGACGAAGGACACCCATGTCGTTTTTTAAAATCGCCGCGCTGACGGCCATCGCCTTGACCCTGGGCGCCTGCCAGAGCCTGTTCCAGCCGAGCCTGAAGACCCCGTTGAACGTCAAGAGCGACCCCTCCGAACAGATCAAGCCGGGCTGCAACAATCCGGATTGCCCGCTGGTGAACATCGATACCGTGCATTTCCCCGATGAGCCGCAACTCGACGCCGCGGTAGAGCGGGCATTGCTGCAAATGGGCCGCACTTCCGCCAACGGGCCGCTGCCGGCTTCGCTCAAGATCTATCGCGAAGAGTTCCTCGCCAGCGCCGCAAGCGGCCACAGCAGCTATTTGCAAGCCAAGGTACGCGAGCAGCATGACGGCTTGGTGATCGTCGAGCTCTCCAGCTACCTGGACGACGGCGGTGAACATGGCATGCCGGGGCGCGGCTTTCTCACCTGGTCGCGTCAGGAACAAAAGGTCCTGGGCTTGCAGGACATGCTGCTGCCGGGCGAGGAGGAAACATTCTGGAAGCTGGCCAAGGTGGCCCATAACAACTGGCAGATCAACAACCGGCTGGACCAGGACTTCATTGCGTCCTGGCCCTTCCAGAAAACCCCGAACGTCACCCTGGCCAGCGACGGCGTGATCCTCAAGTACAACGTGACGACCATCGCCCCTTACGCCATGGGCCTGATCGAACTGAACATTCCGTACCAGCGCCTCAACGGCGTGCTCAAGCCCGAGCGGTTCCCCGCCCGACGCTGAACGCCCGGCCGAGCAGCCCTTGCAGCAGCCCGGCCAGCAGCAGTGACGGCAGGGTAGCGCCCAGCTCCGGATGGAAGTTGGCCAGCAGGTGGTAGGTCGACACGCCCCCCAGCCAGGCCAACAGCGCCGGCCAGCGCAACAACGACGAAGCGCCCGTGGCGCTACGCGCGCGCAGGATGAAGTGATCCACCAGCACCACGCCGAACAGCGGCGCGAACACCGAACCGATCAACAGCAGGAAGTTCTGGTATTGCGCCAACGGCGCGAAGCAGGCAATCAGGGTGCAAAGCACGCCGATGGCCAGGGCCAGGTGTTCGACCTTCCAGCGCAGCAGGATGCCGCTGGAGACAGCCGCCGAGTGGATGTCGGCAAAAGCGTTTTCCGACTCGTCGAGCAGGATCAGCAACAGCGGAATGCCCAGCCCGGCACCGGCCAGGGCCAGCAACAAGGCATTGGTTTCACCGCTGGGGGCGAATGCCAGGGTGTAGGCCACTCCCAGGCTCATCAGCCAGAAATTGCCGATCAGAAAGCCCAGCGCGGTGCCGCCGAACACGCTTTTCGCGCGCTTGCCGAAGCGCGAGTAGTCAGCGATCAACGGCAGCCAGGACAGCGGCATGGCAATGGCGATATCGAAGCCCACGGCAAACGGCATCGAGCCGTCCCCGGCCTGGGCCCACAACGCCGCCAGGTCGGCCTTGGCGAACAGGTTCCAAGTCAGCCACAGGCAGGCCGCCAGCAACAGCCAGATACCCCATTTACGCAGGATCTTGCGCACAAAGGTCAAAGGACCGCTGACCGCCAGCAAGGTCGCCAGCGCGCCGAACACCAGGGTCCAGAGCAGCGGGTTGGCCAGCGGGCTGTCCACGCTGAACGCCCGGGCGCCCAGCAGGCTGGCGGCATCGCGCATGACGATGATTTCGAACGCGCCCCAACCCACCAGTTGCAGCAGGTTGAGCAACGCCGGCAGGCTCGCGCCGTAGTGGCCAAGGCTGAGCTTCAGCGCGGCCATGGAGGACAGGCCGGTGTCGCTGCCGATCACGCCGACCGCGGCCAGCAACAGCACGCCGACCAGGGTGCCGAGGAGAATCGCCAGCAATGCGCCGGACAGGCCCAGCCCCGGTGCCAGCAGGGCACCGGTTTGCAGGACCATCAGGCCGATGCCGAGGGAGAACCACAGGGAAAACAGATCGCGCGCGCCGAATACACGCTTGTCGGCGGGGACCGCGAGATCGGGTGAGTAGGTGCTGGGAGTGTTCAAGAGGGTTGGCCCAAGGGAAGGAGATAGGTGTTTTTTATCGTGAGAGCGTCCTTGCCCGTGCTATTGCCTTCGTGGGCAAGCTCCACTCCCACAGTTTTCCGTCGAGCACAAAACTCAGGCTCGACTCAAATCCTGTGGGAGCGGAGCTTGCCCGCGAAGAGGCCCTTACAGGCGCCCTATTACTTCAGGTCGCGTCAAACCTTCTGGTACAACTGGCTTCCTTCACGTTTAAAGCGCTCCGCCTGCTCCGCCATACCCTGGGCGGCCTCCACATCAACCGCTTCGATCCGCTGGTTGGCCGCGTATTCACGGACTTCCTGGGTAATCTTCATCGAGCAGAACTTCGGCCCGCACATCGAGCAGAAGTGCGCGACCTTGGCCGAATCCTTCGGCAGGGTCTCGTCGTGGTAGGCCCGCGCGGTGTCCGGGTCCAGGCCGAGGTTGAACTGATCTTCCCAACGGAACTCGAAGCGCGCCTTGCTCAAGGCGTTGTCGCGGATCTGCGCGCCCGGATGGCCCTTGGCAAGATCGGCGGCATGGGCGGCGATCTTGTAGGTGATGATCCCGGTCTTCACGTCATCCTTGTTCGGCAGGCCCAGGTGCTCCTTGGGCGTGACGTAGCAGAGCATGGCGCAACCGAACCAGCCGATCATCGCCGCGCCGATACCCGAGGTGATGTGGTCGTAGCCCGGCGCGATGTCGGTGGTCAGCGGGCCGAGGGTGTAGAACGGCGCCTCGTCGCAGCACTCCAGCTGCTTGTCCATGTTCTCCTTGATCAGCTGCATCGGCACGTGCCCCGGGCCTTCGATCATGCATTGCACGTCGTGCTTCCAGGCGATCTTGGTCAACTCGCCCAAGGTCTCCAGCTCGCCGAACTGCGCTTCGTCGTTGGCATCGGCAATCGAGCCCGGACGCAGGCCGTCGCCCAGCGAGAAGCTGACGTCGTAGGCCTTCATGATTTCGCAGATTTCGTCGAAATGGGTGTAGAGGAAGTTCTCTTTATGATGCGCCAGGCACCACTTGGCCATGATCGAGCCGCCCCGGGAAACGATCCCGGTGACGCGCTTGGCGGTCATCGGCACGTAGCGCAGCAACACACCGGCGTGGATGGTGAAGTAGTCGACGCCCTGCTCGGCCTGTTCGATCAGGGTGTCGCGGAACAGCTCCCAGGTCAGGTCCTCGGCCACGCCGTTGACCTTCTCCAGCGCCTGATAGATCGGCACGGTGCCGATCGGTACCGGCGAGTTGCGGATGATCCACTCGCGGGTTTCATGGATGTGCTTGCCGGTGGACAGGTCCATGACCGTGTCTGAGCCCCAGCGGATGCCCCAGGTCAGCTTGGCCACTTCTTCCTCGATCGAAGAACCCAGGGCGCTGTTGCCGATATTGCCGTTGATCTTCACCAGGAAGTTGCGGCCGATGATCATCGGCTCCAGCTCCACGTGGTTGATGTTGGCCGGGATGATCGCGCGACCGCGGGCGATTTCCTCACGGACGAATTCGGCAGTGATCTGTTTCGGAATGCTCGCGCCGAAGCTGTGCCCCGGATGCTGCTGGTTGAGCAGGCCGGCGGCGCGGGCCTCCTCCAGCTTGAGGTTCTCGCGGATGGCGACGTATTCCATCTCGGCGGTGATGATGCCCTGGCGCGCGTAGTGCATCTGGCTGACGTTGGCTCCGGCCTTGGCCCGGCGCGGGTTGTGCACGTGGGCGAAACGCAGCTTGGTCAGTTCAGGATCGGCCAGGCGCTGCTGGCCGAAGTTCGAGCTCAAGCCGGCCAGGCGCTCGGTGTCGCCACGGCTGTCGATCCAGGCCGAGCGCACATCGCCCAAGCCCTTGCGCACATCGATGGTCACGTTCGGATCGGTGTAGGGGCCGGAAGTATCGTAGACCAGCACCGGGGCGTTGATCTCGCCGCCGAAATCGGTCGGGGTCACATCCAGGCTGATTTCACGCATCGGCACGCGGATATCCGGGCGCGAGCCCTGCACGTAGATTTTCTGCGAACGGGTAAACGGCTGCACCGATTGCTCATCGACCTTGGCTGAATCGCTGAGGTTGGCGGTATCTTTTGCTTTTGTACTCATCACGGCTCTCCAGACGGTATCCAGGGGGATTGTCGGGACGAACCTGAAAGGCACGGACACACCAGGACTGGTGCTGTGCTCGGTCCTGGCAAACGCTGTTCGATTGTCGAACAACATCCCGGACAAAGCACAAGAGGACTCGCCGGGGGACGAGAAATCTTGTTCCCTACGCAGGCGCTAACCTGATCAGGTTCAACGGGATCCGGAATTATCCGATCTCAGCCTCATAGCAAGGCACCCCGACAAGAACCAGCCGAGTGTAGAGAAGACTGCGACATAATGCCATCTCGCCCTTATTCGTCTGGATAAATGGCAGATATGCAGGATTGTTGCCGAGCCGCCCCCGGCACTACACTCGCTACTTCTTGACGCTGGGCAAGCCGGGCAGTAGCCTCGGCCATCGCATTACCACCGTAATATTTACTCTAGGAATTGCCTCATGCTGCGCAAACTTTCACTGGCCCTGGCCGTGTCTTGTGCGACCAACGGATTGGTCTGGGCAGCTGAAACGCCCCTGACGGCCAAGACCGATCTGGTCAGCGTGTACCAGGAAGCCGTGGGCAACAACGCCGACCTGGCCGCCGCCCGCGCCAACTATGACGCGCAAAAGGAAGTCGTGCCCCAGGCTCGCGCCGGCCTGCTGCCGAACCTGTCGGCCGGTGCCAGTACGAACAATGTCCAGACCTCCATCGACCAGCCGTCGATGAACCTCAACCGCAGCGCCACGACCTACCAGGCGACCCTGTCCCAGCCGCTGTTCCGGGCCGACCGCTGGTTCCAGTACCAGGCCGCCAAGGACGTCAACGAACAGGCCGCCCTGCAACTCTCGGCGACCGAGCAGAACCTGATCCTGCAAAGTGCCGAAAGCTACTTCGCGGTGCTGCGCGCCCAGGACACCCTGGCCTCGACCAAGGCCGAGGAAGCGGCGTTCAAGCGCCAGCTCGACCAGTCCAACGAGCGCTTCGACGTCGGCCTGTCGGACAAGACCGACGTGCTGCAATCCCAGGCCAGCTACGACACCGCGCGGGCCAACCGGATCGTCGCCCAGCGCGCGGTGGCAGACGCCTTCGAAGCCCTGATCACCCTGACCAACCGTCAGTACAACGCGATCCAGGGCATCGTCCATACCTTGCCGGTGCTGGCGCCGACCCCGAATGACGCCAAGGCCTGGGTCGACACCGCGGCCCGGCAGAACCTCAACCTGTTGGCGAGCAACTACGCCGTCAGCGCCGCCGAGGAAACCCTCAAGCAGCGCAAGGCCGGCCATGCCCCGACCCTCGATGCGGTGGCCAAGTACGAGGCCGGCGACAACGACGGTTTCGGCCTGGGCAACCCCAATGCGCTGGGCCAGAGTTATGCGGGACCGGTGAAGCAGACCACCATCGGCCTGCAATTGAGTGTTCCGCTCTACAGCGGTGGCCTGACCAGCTCGCAAGTACGTGAATCCACTTCGCGCCTGAGCCAGACCGAGCAACAGCGTGAAGCCCTGCGCCGCCAGGTGGTGGAGAACACCCGCAACCTGCATCGCGCGGTGAATACCGATGTGGAACAGGTGCAGGCGCGCAAGCAGTCGATCATCTCCAACCAGAGTGCGCTGGAAGCAACCGAAATCGGTTATCAGGTGGGCACGCGCAATATCGTCGACGTGCTGGATGCCCAGCGCCAGCTGTACACCTCGGTGCGCGACTACAACAACACCCGCTATGACTACATCCTCGACAACCTGCGCCTGAAGCAGGCGGCGGGCACCTTGAACCCGGGCGACCTGAGCGAGCTGCAGCGCTACCTGAAGGCCGACTACAACCCGGACAAGGACTTCCTGCCGCCGGATCTGGCGAAGGCCGCCGCGGCCAATCTCAAGAGTAATCCGAAGAATTGATCGGGACCTTAAGAACGCCACGAAACCTGTAGGAGCAGGGCTTGCCCGCGAAGGGGCCTTACTGGCGCCAAAAGCTTCGCGGGCAAGCCCTGCTCCTACAGGACGTATTGCGGCCACAAAATCGTGTTCATCCTTGATTGAGGATCTAGCGCGACAGCAAGCGCCCCAACCCATCCAGCAGGCGCTGCAACGCGCCCTGGTTGGCCTTCATCACCTTCAGCCCCGCCTCGCCCATCTTCTGCGCATCACGCGGCAATTCGAACAGACGCTGCACCGCCACCGCCAGCCCTTCGGCATCCTCGACTTCCTGCAACGCCCCGGCCTCGCGCATCAACGCGGCGATCTCGAGGAAGTTGAACAGGTGCGGTCCGCTCAACACCGGCTTGCACAGCGCCGCCGGCTCCAGCAGGTTATGCCCGCCATTGGGGACCAGGCTGCCGCCGACGAAAGCGCTGTCGGCCAAGGCGTAGAGAAACAGCAACTCGCCCATGGTGTCACCGAGCAACACCGCGGTTTGCGCACCGACCGGCTCGCCACTGGAACGCCGCACCGTCGCAAAGCCCTGCTCCTGGCACAAGGCGAACACACTGTCGAAGCGCTCCGGATGACGCGGCACCAGAATCAACAAGGCGTTCGGATAGCTGTCCAGCAATTGCCGATGAGCCGCCAACACCACCGCGTCCTCACCCTCATGGGTACTCGCGGCGATCCACACCGGCCGTTCCTGCGCCTGCCATTGCCCACGCAGCTCGGCGGCGCGCACCAGCAGTTGCGGGTCGATGCTCAAGTCGAACTTGATCGAGCCCGTCACCTCGACACATTCGGGCCGCGCGCCCAGTTGCCGGAAACGCTCGGCTTCGGCTTCGGTCTGCACCGCGATGAGGCTCATTTCCTCCAGCATCGGCCGGGTCAGGCGGGCGAAGCGCCCATAGCCCCTGGCCGAACGCGCCGACAGCCGCGCATTGGCCAGCGCCACCGGAATCCCGCGCCTGGCGCACTGATGGATATGGTTGGGCCACAACTCGGTCTCCATGATCACCGCCAGCTTCGGCCGGGCCGCATCGAGAAAGCGCGCCGCCGCCCACGGCAAGTCGTAAGGCAGGTAGCAATGCTGGATCCGCGGCTCGTCGGCGAACAGCGCCTTGATCCGCTCGGAACCGGTGGGCGTCATGCAAGTGACCGTGATCGGCAGCTGCGGATACTTCGCCAGCAAGGCGCGGATCATTGGCGCGGCGGCAATGCTCTCGCCGACCGATACCGCGTGCACCCAGATCCCCTCCGGGCGCAGCGCCGGCAGGCCACGGGCAAAGCGCTCGCCGACGCGCCGGGCATAAGCCGGCGCCTTGCGCGCCCGCAGCCATAGACGCAACGCCACCAGTGGCAGCCCCAGATGAAACAACAAGCTGTAGAGAGTTCTATTCATGGCGACGGAGTTTATCGGCTTTTTCAACCAATCGCCTGCAAGTGCTCGGCAAAGCGTTCGGCCAACCAGCGCGCCGCCGGCCCCAGGGGTTCGTCGCGACGCCAGACCAGTTCCACCACCAGCGCCGGCGGTGTCCATTCGCTGCTCAGCTCGACCATCTGGTTCTGGTACGCCGGGTATTGCACCACGTGGCGCGGCAGCCAGGCCCAGCCCAGGCCGCGCATCAGCAGTTCGGCCATCACATAGAAGGAGTCCGCCCGCCAGACCTGCGGACTGAGCTGTTCTCCACCGGGATAACCGCTCTGTTGCGGGGCAATGAGCAATTGCCGGTGCCGGGCCAGTTGCTGGCGGTTGACTCGCCGCTGCGCGGCCAGCGGGTGATTGACCGCACACACCGTGACCATTTCGACACTGCCCAGCGCACGCCGCTCCAGGGTCTGCGGCATCTGGTCATGGTGGAACAGCAGGCCGAGGTCCGCGCGCCGCTCCACCAGCTTGCGCGCCACGTCGCCCTGGGCGCCGCTGGCCAGTTGCACCTCGACGCTGGGGTAATGCTCCGACAGCGCTTCCAGGCTGTCGAGCACCGGCTGATAGGGCATGGCCTCGTCCTGCGCCAGGCGCAAACATGCTTCTTGACCGCGCATCAAGGCCAGCGCCCGGCCATTGAGGCGATCGCACTGGCGCAAGACTTCCCGCGCCTCTTCCAGCAAGGCGGCCCCGGCCTCGGTCAATTTCGGCTGGCGACCGCTGCTGCGTTCGAACAGCGTCACCCCCAGATCGGTTTCCAACAGGGCGATTGCGCTGCTGACCGCCGACTGCGCCTTGCGCTGCTCGCGCGCCACGGCGGAAAACGAACGCTGCTCGGCAACACCGACAAACAGGCGCATCTGCTCCAGATTCCACTGAATACTCACGGGCAACCCATCTTATTTTCAGATAGGTAATGACTTTACCCCATCTGGTGAGTCTCTAGAATGCCCACCTTATCAGCAGGCCCAAATACGAGAGATCGCCCCCATGCATGCTTACTACTACCTGGCCATCGCCATCTGCGCCGAAGTCATCGCCACCGTCTCCATGAAAGCGGTCAAGGGCCTGAGCACACCGCTCCCCTTGCTGCTGATCATCGTCGGTTATGCCATCGCGTTCTGGATGCTGACCCTGGTGGTGCGCACGGTGCCGGTGGGCGTCGCCTACGCGGTCTGGGCCGGGATGGGCATCGTGATGGTCAGCGTCGCCGCGCTGTTTCTCTACGGCCAGAAGCTGGATATCCCGGCCATGCTCGGCATGGCCCTGATCGTGCTCGGGGTGGTAGTGATCCAGCTGTTCTCGAAGACCGCCGGGCACTAGGCCGTCACCAATGCCAATCGCTCAGAAAACCTGAAGCCGAGTGCGCTCTTGTGGCGAGCGGGCTTGCCCGCTCACCACAGGACCTTGCGCGACCTCAACTACCCGCACACAGCCCGGGCATGCTCTCTTCATGAGCCTGTATACTGCGAGCCTTGTCTTGAACACCGAGGTCGCCGCATGTCATCCGCTCTGTCCACCGATGTCCTGATTGTCGGCGCCGGCGTTGCCGGTCTCTGGCTCAACGCGCGCCTGCACCGCCAGGGCTTTTCGACGGTATTGGTGGAAAGCGCCAGCCTCGGCGGCGGGCAGAGCGTCAAATCCCAGGGCATCATCCACGGCGGCGCCAAGTACGCCCTGCACGGTGCCCTGAGCGGTGCCTCGGAAGCCATTGCCGACATGCCGCGGCGCTGGCGAGAAGCCCTGGCCGGCAACGGCGAGCTCGACCTGACGGGCGTGCGCCTGCTGTCCGAAGCCCACTATCTCTGGTCCCCCGGCACCCTGGCCGGCAACCTCACCAGCTTCTTCGCCAGCAAGGCGGTGCGCGGCCGGGTCGATCAGGTCAAGGGCGAGCAACTGCCGCCCGCCCTGCAAGACCCGCGTTTCAAGGGCAAGGTCTATCGCCTGGCGGAACTGGTGATCGACGTGCCGAGCCTGATCGCCCGCCTGGCCGAACTGGCCGGTGACGGCTTGCTCGCCGGCCACGCTATCGAGCCGCTGCTGGACAACCAGCAACTGGTCGGCCTACGGGTCGACGGCCGGGAGATCCACGCCCAGCGCATCGTGCTCAGCGCCGGTGCCGGCAACGCCACGTTGCTCAAGACCCTGGGCCTGAGCCAGCCGGCCATGCAGACACGACCCTTGCACATGGTGCTGGTCAAGGGCCCGAGCCTGAAACCGCTGTACGCCCATTGCCTGGGCGGCGGCCCCAAGCCGCGCATTACCGTGACCACCCATCCGGCGGCCGATGGCCAGTGGGTCTGGTACCTCGGCGGTGATATCGCCGAAGCCGAAGGCGTCGCCCGCGAGCCCGCCGCGCAGATCGCCAGCGCCCAGAAGGAGCTGGGCAACCTGCTGCCCTGGGTCGACCTGAGCCAGGCGCAATGGGCGACCTTGCGGGTCGAGCGCGCCGAACCGCTGCAATCGGGCCTGAGCCGTCCGGACAATGCCTTCCTCGCCGAGCAGGATCGCCTGTTGGTGGGCTGGCCGACCAAGCTGGCCCTGGCGCCGGACTTCGCCGACCGGGTACTGCAGAGCCTGGAACGCGACGGTATCCGCCCGGGCCCGGCAACCCGCTTGCCCGAACTGCCGAAGCCGAGCATCGCGCAAACCCCCTGGGAGCAACTGCTACCATGAGCCAGCCGACCCTGCACGACCTGCATCGAGCCCTCGGCAGCACCGGCCTGCGGGTCTCGCCCCTGGGCCTGGGCACGGTCAAGCTCGGCCGCGACCAGGGGGTCAAATACCCCCGCGGGTTCCAGATTCCCGACGACCAGCAAGCTCGCCACCTGCTCCAACTGAGCCGCGACCTGGGCATCAACCTGATCGACACCGCGCCGGCCTATGGCCGCAGCGAGGAACGCCTCGGCCCGCTACTGCGCGGACAACGCCAGGAGTGGGTGATCGTCAGCAAGGTCGGCGAAGAATTCGAAGCCGGCCAGTCGAGCCATGACTTCAGCGCCGCCCACACGCGGTTTTCCGTGGAGCGCAGCCTGCAACGTCTGGAAACCGACTTTATCGACCTGGTGCTGGTGCACTCCGACGGCAACGACCTGGCGATCCTCGAACACAGCGAGGTCTACCAGACCCTCGCGGCCTTGAAGGGCGAAGGCAAGATCCGTGCTTTCGGTTTTTCCGGAAAAACCGTCGAAGGCGGCCTGAGGGCCCTGGAACAAGGTGATTGCGCGATGATCACCTACAATCTGAACGAACAGGGCGAGAAGCCGGTCATTGACTATGCTGCCAGCCATGGCAAGGCGATCCTGGTGAAAAAAGCCCTGGCCAGCGGCCACGCCTGCCTGGCGCCGGATATCGACCCGGTGCGGGCCAGCTTCGAACTGCTATTTGCACAGCCCGGCGTTGCCAGTGCTATTGTCGGCACCATCAACCCGCTGCACCTCGCCGACAACGTGGCGACAGTGGCCCGGGTCATTCGCCAAAACTGATGCCGCCCAGGCGGCCGACCCCGACGCAAGAAGGAGCCGAGATGCCGCGGACGCTGATACGCAAGAACCCCAGCGACTTCAAGACCCTGCCGTTACTCGTCGAGGCGACACCCGAAGGCTTGTGCTACCAGAGCGTCGGGATGCCATTGAACTTTGCGCAAACCTTGCACAAGCGCAAACCGGTCACGGTG
The DNA here is from genome assembly GCF_023242315.1 of Pseudomonas sp. MWU13-2105. Lineage (GTDB taxonomy): Bacteria > Pseudomonadota > Gammaproteobacteria > Pseudomonadales > Pseudomonadaceae > Aquipseudomonas. The sequence continues at coordinate 141,395 of NZ_JALLIY010000004.1, read as the reverse complement.
GACAACCCCGAGCGCTTCGCCCTGGAACTGGCCAATCTTGGCGTCTCGGTGCGGCTGACCCTGCACTGGCACAACCGCGATTACTGGGTGCTGGTCCGCCAGCGCCGCCAGGACCGCGGCGATGTGGTGCTCAAGCTGATTTCCGGTTATGTGCCGGCCCATGAACTGGCCATTCCGCTACTCACCGCGATTGCCGAAATCGCCGAGGAGTGCCTGCTGGAAACCCCGGAAGGTTGGCTCGGTGGCCGCTTCAACGACACCTGGTTGCCGACGCCCTACTCGGCTGCCCTGCATTACCGCGAAGCCCTGCCCTTTCGCCTGACCCCCTTGTCCGGCGCCGCGCGACCGGTACGCTGCGGTGCACAGCAACTGATGGAACGCCCGCGGACCTACGTGCACCTGCCCACGGCCTCATTGCAACTGATCTATGACCTGCGCCTGGATGTCCCGCGCGAAGCCAAGTCCCTGAGCCTGTTCCATGTCGACGAACGCCTGGAAAACGATCAGTTGGTGGCACGCCTGGACCGCGGCCGACCCGACCTGTACCTGATGCCACTCAAGGACGGGCAACCCTGTGCCGAGCTGTACACGCTGAAAAAGGATCAACTGTATCCGGCCAGCACCCGTGGCCTGTACCTGGCGGAAAGCTTTGCCCGACAGGAAGGCTGGGTGGTGCGCGAGGAGCGGATTCGCTGGAAGGACTGGGTCCGTCAGCAAGGGCTGGGAGAGCCGGAGAAAGATTCGAAAATCAAGCGCTTGACCGGCAAGGCCCGGCAGATCCTGCGCAAGATCGTGCCGCTGAAAACCGGGCGCTGACCATACACGGGAATCGCAAGACTCGACAGTCTCTACGCGGGTAAGCCCTGCTCCTGCAACCCTCTGTCGCCCACCCATTTCGGGTACGACAACATATTGTAGGAGCAACCGCGGCGAAGGCGTCGGCACGGGCCCGTGCGTATCGAACGGGCCTGACGCTTGTCAGTTGTTGCGGATCTTCTCGACAATCGCCGTGGTCGAGCTGTTTTCCACCAGCCCAAGCACCTTCACCGCACCGCCATAAGCCGTCACGATTGAGGCACCGACCACCTGGTCGATCCCGTAGTCCCCACCCTTGACCAGCACATCCGGCTTGACCTGGGCCAACAGGTTTTCCGGGGTGCCTTCAGGGAAGCTGATAACCCAGTCCACGGCCCCCAGGCCGGCCAGCACGGCCATGCGCCGATCAACGCTGTTGATCGGACGGCCAGGACCCTTGAGGCGGCTCACCGAGGCATCGTCGTTGACCGCGACGATCAACCGATCGCCCTGGGCCCGCGCCTGCTCCAGGTAAGTCACGTGACCGGCATGGAGAATGTCGAAGCAACCGTTGGTGAAGACGATCTTCTCGTTGTGCGCCCGCGCATCGTCGACCGCCAGCAGCAATTGCTCGAGGCCCAGCACACCGCGCTCGGAACCTTCCTCGCGCTGGATCGCCCGGCGCAATTCAGGCGCACTGATGGCCGCCGTACCCAGCTTGCCGACCACGATGCCGGCGGCCAGGTTGGCCAAGGCCACCGCGTGGGGCAGCTCTTCGCCGGCGGCAATGGCCGCTGCCAGGGTCGAGATCACCGTATCGCCGGCACCGGTCACATCGAACACTTCACGGGCCCGGGCCGGCAGGTGCAACGCCGGATGATCGGGGCGCAGCAGGGTCATGCCATGCTCGCCACGGGTCACCAGCAAGGCACCGAGGTCCAGCTCATGCATCAACTGGGCGCCCTTGGTCACCAGTTCATGCTCGTCGACGCAACCGCCGACAATGGTTTCGAATTCGCTGAGGTTCGGCGTGATCAGGCTCGCGCCACGGTAGATCGAAAAATCCTTGCCCTTGGGATCGGCCAGCACCGGAATGCCTCGCGCCCGAGCGGCCTGGATCAGCGCCTGGTGATTCTTCAAGGCGCCCTTGCCGTAGTCGGACAGCACCAGCACCTTGACGCCTTCGAGCAAGCCGTCGACTTCAGCCGCGAGGGCCAGGGCATCGGTGGCGAAGGGTTCTTCAAAGTCGATCCGCAACAACTGCTGGTGGCGGCTCATGACCCGCAGCTTGACGATGGTCGGCTGGTGCGCAATGCGCTGGAACAGGGCCCGGACCCCAGCCCCCTCGAGGCTGTTGGCCAGGCTGTCGGCGGCCTCATCGTCACCGGTGACCCCCACCAGCGATGCCGGGGCGCCGAGGGCGGCGATGTTCAGCGCAACGTTGGCGGCGCCGCCAGGGCGGTCTTCGATGTGCTCGACCTTGACCACCGGTACCGGTGCCTCAGGAGAAATCCGTGAGGTACCACCATGCCAGTAACGGTCGAGCATGACATCGCCGACCACCAAGACAGGGGCTTGATCGAATCGCGGCATGGACAACTTCATGGAGCAACCCACATAAAAAATGAACAGGGGCGCGATATTAACACAGGGTTAGCGAAGGCTTGCCTAGACAAAAACCGGGCGCAACGATCAGCATCGCGCGCCCTGCCAACGGATCAGATGATCCCGACGTGTGCCGGTTCGTCCAAGCCCATGGCATTGAGCCGGGCGTAGTAACCATTCTGGGCCAGCAGCTCGGCATGGGTGCCGCGCTCGACGATACGGCCCTGGTCCATGACCAGGATCAGATCGGCCTTCTCGATCGTCGACAACCGGTGGGCAATCACCAGGGTGGTGCGCCCTTGCATGGCATGATCCAGCGCAGCCTGGATATGCCGTTCAGACTCGGTGTCGAGGGCCGAGGTCGCTTCGTCGAGGATCAATAGCGGGGCGTTCTTGAGCAGCGCCCGGGCGATTGCCAGACGCTGGCGCTGACCACCGGAAAGCAGCACGCCGTTCTCACCCACGAGGGTGTCAAAGCCCTGCGGCAGTTGCTCGACAAAGTCCTTGGCATAGGCGTCCGCCGCCGCGGCCTCGATATCGGCCCGGGGAGCGCCGGCCAGATCACCATAGGCGATATTGTTCGCCACCGTGTCGCTGAACAGCGTGACATGCTGGGTCACCTGGGCAATGTGTCGACGCAGGTTCAGCAGTCGATAGTTTTCGATCTCCACGCCATCGAGAAGAATCTCCCCGCTGTCATGGTGATAGAAGCGCGGGATCAACGCCGCCAGGGTCGACTTGCCGCTGCCGGAGCGGCCGACCAGGGCGACCATCTGGCCCGGCGCGACACTGAAGCTGACATTGTCCAGGACCTGACGCTCGGTTCCTGGATAGGTAAAACTCAGGTTGCGTACTTCCAGACGGCCACTGACCGACTCGCGCTCCACGCTACCGGTGTCCACTTCCGGGGTAACGTCGAGTTGCTCGAAGATACTTTCAGCACCGGCCACACCCTTCTGGACCGTGGAGCTGACTTCGGACAACTGGCGAATCGGCTTGGGCAGCAAACCGGCCAGGGTGATGTAGGCGATCATGTCGCCGGCCGAGGCATCGCCGCGCAGGTAAAGCACCAGGAACAACAGCACCGCCATGGCGCTGTAGATCACCATTTGCAGCATGGGCGTATAGATCGCACCGGTACGGGTCATGCGCAGCTGCCGGTCGGTGTTGCTCAGGCTGGCCTTGAGGAAGCGTTTCTGCTCATAGGTTTCACCGCCGAAGCTGCGGACCACGCGATAACCCTGGATGGTTTCCGAGGCGACGTGCGTGACATCGCCCATGGCGACCTGGATTTTCTTGCTCTGTTTACGAAATTTCTTGCTCGATGTGCTGACCATCACTGCAATCAACGGCAGGATGGCAACCATCACCAGGGTCAGGCGCCAGTTCATCCACAGCAGCGAGAGAAACAGGAAGACCACGGTCATGCCTTCGCGGATCACCACCTTGATCGCGTCGGTCACCGCCCCGGTGACCATGGTCACGTTGAACGTAATGCGCGAGATCAGGTGCCCGGAGTTGTGGGTGTCGAAATAGCGATTGGGCAAGGTCAGCAGATTGTTGAACAGCTCCACCCGCAGATCGTGGACCAGCCCCAGGGACACTTTGGCCAGGAAGAAGTTACCCAGGTACGAGCCCAACCCTTGCCAGGCGGCGATCAGCACCAGCAACAGCGGCACCGCCTGCAGCAACTGCAGGTCGCGCAGGTAAGGCACCGAGGGAAACAGCGCCGCTTGCGGATCGGACAGGCCGTCGACGAAATATTTCAGAATATAGCCGAGCATCGGCTGGGTCGAAGCGAATATCAGGAAACCCACGATACTCAGGGCGAACATGCCGATATAAGGCCGTACGTAGCCGAGTAGGCGGAAGTATACTTTCAAGCTCGAGGGGCTTGCGCTGAGACTGGATTCGGTCATATTACGCGGCGATTATGAAAAAGGAGGCTGACTTTAGCACAGCTTCCCGGCTGTACCCGCACATGGCACAAGCAACAGTCCTGGGCCTCGACCAATGACATTGAAATGCCACCCACTTATGATGGGCGGTGATCACTCTTGTGGAATGACTTTCCTGCATGCAATCCAATCGCCTTACCTCTGCCTCAAACCGTATTTTCGACTTCCTGTGTCAATGGGTTCTCCCGCTGGGATTGCTGATCTTGCTTTCAGGGATGTTCTATCTCAAAAGTCGTAGCACGCTGGCTTCATTTTACCTCGGGCTGTTCGGTATTCCCTCGCTGCTGATGCTTTGCCTGCGCCCGAGGGAAATCAAGACCCTGCTGATGGAGCCGATTATTGTCGGGTTCCTGGCGCTCTGTATCTGGGTGTGCCTGAGCCTGCTGTGGAGCCCTCCTGAGAATCCGGATTTCGGATTAATGAAAATCCCCTTGCAACCCCTCATGCTCTTCGCCGGTTGCGCCATGCTGCTCCAGTACCGTGGCGAGGCCCTGAAACCCCTGCTGTTCTGCGCGGCGATCATTGCCCTGATCGCCACCATCAGCTACCTCGTGCTGTTTATAAGCACCTATGCGCCAGGTAAGCGCATGGTCGGAGGCGGGGCCTTCACCAACCCGCTGCTGAGTTCTCACCTGTTCGGATTTTTCTGTATTTACTGGCTGCACACCTGCATTACCAGCCGGCGCCTGTCAGTCCTCTGGTTCAGTGTACCGGCCATGGCAGTCATGCTGGCTGCGGTCCTGGCAACGGGTTCGCGAACACCTCTGGTGGCGCTTGCCCTGTCCATCGTGTGGCTCGGTGTTGTCAGCCGCAATCGAAGGGCCTTGGCATTAATCACCGGAATGCTGCTGTGTTCAGCAGCCATTCTGCTGTTATTCCCGGAGATACTGGGCGACCGCGGCAGCTCCTACCGACCACAGATATGGCAAATTGCCATAACGCGAATCGCCGAGCATCCCTGGATCGGTCATGGATACGACGCCGAGCTGAGCATCGATGTCGGCTTGGGATATCTGCTGGCGGAGCCCCACAACTTTGCTCTAGGAGTTCTCTACTACGTCGGTATTATCGGCATGATCCCCTGGGCCTTCGTGTTACTGTGGGGCCTGTTCAGCAGCTACCGGCAGCGTTTCCAGCCGCTGTTCGTCCTCGCCTCCAGCCTGCTGGTCTACGGCATTGGTGCCGGCCTGACCGAAGGCGGCGCAGTACTCACACGGCCGCGTGAACACTGGTTCCTGCTGTGGATCCCCCTGGCCCTGATCGCCGCGCTCAGCATCGCCAACCGCCGCCAGCAGCTGGCAAAGGACAAACAAGCTCAAATTTGAGTCACGCCCTGTTCGCTGGCAATCTGGCCGTTGTTAGCCATGGACGGCGAGAGGGAGCGACAAGTGAGCACGGGGCGTCAGGAAGATGTACGCCCCTCGCTATTCAAGAAGGCGTGCGTTGCCCGGCATAAGCCAGGAATCCAGCGATGTCGTCGCTACAGAGCTTTTCGGCCAGCCTCTGCACTTCTTCCTTCGGCCAACTCCACCAGGCACTTTGCAATAATGCCAGGCGCTGATCCTCGGAAAAACGCCACTTCACAAAGCGTGCGGGATTGCCAGCCACCACGGCATAGGGCTCAACATCCCGGGTCACCACCGCACCGGCGGCGACAATAGCACCGTCACCGATGGTGACGCCTGAAAGCAGCGTGCAATTGGAACAGAGCCACACATCGTTGCCGACCCTGACATCACCACGGGAACCGCCATAGTCGGCAATCCGCGAGGCCTGCGGCAACACGGCGGGGAACGGGAAAGTCGTCACCCAATCGGCGCGATGATGGCCGCCGAGAAAAATCTGTACGCCACCGGCGATCGAACAATAGGCACCGATACTCAAGGTCGTACCTTCATGCCAATCATGAACCTGCGGCACGCCATAGCTGCCGTAGCCATAATCATAGTCAGGGTACTGAAGGCGGAAGCGAGCGCCGCCCTGCTCGATCTTCGGCAGTTTGCGAATCGCACGCTTGGCGCGTTTTTCCCGATAGCGTTCAAGCCAGCCCACGCCGTTATCCCCTGTGTTGTCGCGAGAAAAACAAGCGACCCAAACCACGCCAGGTCTTGCGATCAAAGTATTTGAACGGAAGCTGCTTGAGCAACTCGCGAGCCAACGCCCTATCTCGATTGGCGGTTTTGACAAACATCGAATTCAGGAATTTATAACGGGCGATATCGTAACCGGGATGATCGCTGAACAGCCCATAGGTCTTGAGGATGTTGTTGATCATGAACCGGTGGTTCTTGTATGAGTTGGTCGCATGCTGGCGGTATTGGGCCATGACCACATTCAGCACATCGATGTAATAACCGGCATGGGTGATCTTGAGTTCGATGTACAGGTCCTCCAGGGGGATCTCCGGATCGAAGCCGCCGACCTTGTCCAGGGCCTCACGACGCAGCATCAGCGTCGGTGCTGGCGGAAACGGTTTGAGCCCCATGAACATTTCATCGAAGTTCAGGCGCCGGAACGGCAGGTCACGGTGCTGGCGCTTTTCCGACATCAGTTCGCCATTACTGTCGATGATTTCCATATTACCGGCGCAGATACCCACTTCAGGCTTATCGGCCATATAGGCAACCTGCGTGGCGATCCGCCCGGGAAACATGATGTCGTCCGAGCCGAAGGACACAATCAGGCTACCTTTGGTTCGGGCAATGGCACCATTGAGGGTGCGCGTCAGCCCCTGGTTCTGCTGAGTCCGGAAATCAAATCCATGCTCGGCCTGCAGCCGCGTAATGCGCTCGACGCTATCGTCCGTCGAACCATCGTCGACCACCAACAGCTCAATATTCGGGTATGTCTGGCCCAGCACGCTCAGAATGCTCTGCTCGATGTAGGGCCCATGGTTATAGGAAGCGATGACAACCGAAACCAGTGGCTGCTGACTCATGCCCGCCCCACCTCGCGCAGACTGCTTTCAATCAGGTCCTGGTACTTTTGCCGGAACTCCGTCAGGGTGTGATTCTCCTCCAGGTAACGGAAGACCTGCTCGCCCTTGGCGCGCAGTTGCTCGTCGCTCATCGCCAGATAGGTATCCAGCGCCGCAGCCAATTGCTCCACATTGCCCGGATCATGGGACAGGCCACCGGCGCCCTGCACCAGCGGCAACATCGCCGGAACGTTGGATGCGATGACCGGCAAGTGCCCACTCATGCCTTCCAGCAACGCCAGGCCCAAGCCCTCGGTCAGCGAAGGCATGGTCCAGATATCAAACGCCCGCACATACTTCATGGCGTCCTCGCGAAAACCGGTCAAATGCGCGCGCCCGGTCAGCCCCAGGCGCTCGATCTCGGCCCGCAAGTCCGCTTCGGCGCGCCCGGAACCGATAATCGCCACCTGCGCGTTCGGGTACTTGTCCTTGAGCAAGGCAAAAGCCTGTAGCAAATGGTCGTGCCCCTTGATCGGCACCAGGCGACCCAACGCGCCGATGATCCTCGGCTCGAGCGCAAGGCCCAACGCCTCGCGGGCCTGATCGCGAGGCAATTGCAACCTCTCGGACTGCTCGATATCGATGGCATTGGTGACAAACGTGGTGTTCTGCCGTGTAAAACCACAGTTCAGCCCCACGAGATAGTCCCTGACCGCCGCCGAAACCCCGACAAATCGCCAGTTCGGAGTGACCCAACGCCGATGGTGAAGTCGACGATAGAGGCGATCATACTCCTCAAAACCGTGGGCGATCCCGATGCACAAGGGGATTTTCAGCCAGCGATTGAGCACCAGCATCATGTTCAATGACTTGAACCGGTTGCAAATCACCACATCGAATTTTTGCTCGCGGCAGTACTTGTAGATCTGCCACATAGCTTTCAGGCGCAAGCCCTTGACAGCCTTATAGGGAAACTCGAAGTACTTGGAGTGATCCGCCACGCTCAAGGGCTGTCCGGGAGCCGGACGCCCCCGCAGAAACGCTGAAGTCACCTCGAAGCGCTCGGCCGGAAGCGATTTGATAATCTGCTCGGCCAGGTCGGCGAAGTCATTTTCCTTTACGTTGTAATCCGGCTGTAGCTGCAAGACCTTGAAACGAGACTTCATAATTCTCCATGCTGCGATGGTAGTGGCTCAGCGGCCCGGGAAGTGGATCAACAACGGCAACCTGCCGGCCTCACTGGGCCGGCAGCTCTGCTCGAGCCTACTGTGCAAGCGGCTGAGCACCCAGCAGCCGCCCAAAGCAGGAGATATCAACCCAGCGCGTCATAACCATTGGCGCCATCCTTGACCACCAGAATGTCTTCCATGATCAGGTACTGCAGGTCCGAACCGAAGAACATGTTCAACGCATCGGTGGGCGAACAGATCATCGGTTCGCCGCGACGGTTCAGCGAGGTGTTCAGCGATACGCCATTGCCGGTCAACACCTCCAGCGCCTTCATCATGTCGTAGTAGCGTGGATTGTATTCGCGCTTGAGCACCTGGGCCCGCGAAGTGCCGTCCTCATGCACGACTTCCGGCACGCGGGCCTTCCACTCTTCAGCCACTTCGAAGGTGAAGGTCATGAACGGCGCCGGGTGATCGATCTTGATCATCTGCGGCGCAACGGTGTCGAGCATCGACGGGCAGAAAGGCCTCCAGCGCTCGCGGAACTTGATCTGGTGGTTGATCCGATCCGCCACGCCGGCGATGCTCGGGCAACCGATGATCGAACGCCCGCCCAGGGCCCGTGGACCGAACTCCATGCGGCCCTGGAACCAGGCCACCGGGTTACCGTCGACCATGATCCTGGCGATCTGCTCCGGCATGTTCTCGAGCTTGCGCCACTTCGGCGCGTTCTCGTGACGCGCGCAAGCGGCGATCACGTCTTCGTTGCTGTAGGACGGGCCGAGATAGACATGCTCCATCTTCTCCACCGGCACACCGCGAGCATGGGACACATAGGCTGCCGCGCCCACCGCCGTACCGGCATCGCCGGAAGCCGGTTGCACGAACAGTTCCTTGACGTCGTCACGGGCAATGATCTTCTGGTTCAGCTTGACGTTCAGCGCACAACCGCCGGCAAAGGCCAGCTTGCCGGTGTCCTTGAGAATATCGCCCAGGTAGTAGTCGATCATCTGCAGCGAGATCTTCTCGAACAGCGCCTGCATGCTCGCGGCATAATGGATGTAGGGCTCGTCGGCAATATCGCCTTCGCGCTTGGGACCCAGCCATTCGATCAGCTTCGGCGAGAAGTAGAAGCCCTTGCCCTTTTCCTTGTAGCGGCGCAGACCAACGACGTTAGCGTAGTCGGTGTTGATCACCAGCTCGCCGTTTTCGAACGAGGCCAGGCGCGAGAAGTCATACTTGCTGGCATCGCCGTAAGGGGCCATGCCCATCACCTTGAACTCGCCGTCGAGCATTTCAAAACCGAGGAACTCGGTGATCGCGCCGTACAGGCCACCCAGGGAGTCCGGATCGAAGAACTCCTTGATCTTGTGGATCTTGCCGTTTTCGCCGTAGCCGAAGAAGGTCGTGGCGTACTCGCCCTTGCCGTCGATACCGAGGATCGCGGTTTTCTCTTTGAAACCGGAACAGTGGTAGGCGCTGGAGGCGTGGGCCAGATGGTGCTCGACCGGCTCGATCTTGACTTTCTTCGGATCGAAGCCCAGTTGCTCCAGGCACCAGACGATCTTGTTGCGATAGCGCTTGTAGCGGCGGTTACCCATCAGGATCGCGTCAAGGGCGCGATCCGGGGCGTACCAGTAACGCTTGGCGTAGTGCCAGCGGGCCTTGCCGAACAGGCTGATGGGGGCGAACGGTATCGCTACCACATCAACGTCGGACGGCTTGATACCGGCCTGTTCCAGACAGAACTTCGCCGACTCATAGGGCATGCGGTTCTTTGCATGCTTGTCGCGTACGAAGCGTTCTTCTTCGGCCGCCGCAATCAGCTTGCCGTCGATATACAGCGCTGCGGAGGGATCATGACTAAGGGCGCCGGACAGGCCGAGAATCGTCAATGCCACAGGGGTCTAGCCTCTCAAAGTCTACATGCAGGCGACAAGGCGCCCGAAAAAATCTGTTCCCACCAAAGGGGCGGCAAACAACTAAAGGGCGGGATTATAGCAAGGATTATCAATGCGCAGCTGACACAGGGCAGATGATCACCTGGTTTCATCTGCCCGCTTTGTCCTGCCGCCGACTCATCAGCCCTGGCGGAGCTCGGCCGCACGAGGCAAGCGCTGATCGACCAACTGATACAAGGCACTGTTCGCTGGCCAATTGCGCATGAAGCGCGCCCGATCACGGGCATAGGCCTTGGCGAAGCTGCGCAGCGAAATATGCTGGCGCATCGAATCCAGGTCGATCAGGGTCCAACGGCCGTCCTGCCAGAACAGGTTGTGCCCCTTGAAATCACCGTGGCTGATCCGCTCGCGGATCAACTCGGCAAACAGCTGTTCCAGTGCCTCGAGCTCGGCCGGCGGCACTTCGCCCGATTCCACGTACGGCGCAAAGCGTTCAATCACATCCGGCCCGGCCAGATGCTCGGTGAGCAGATAGGCGCGACTGCGCAACCAGAAAAACCGCCGCTCCAGCACGGCGAGCGGCTTCGGCGTAGCGATCCCGAGGAACGCCAGGCGATTGCCTTCACGCCAGGAATGCCAGGCCCGGCTCGGGCGCCAGAAACGCTTGAGCCAGTGACTGAAGCCCTTGATGTTGTAGCGCTTGAGCACCAGCGGACGGCCGCCGACATCGACCCGCCCCACCGTGGCCGTACCACCGTTCTTGTACAGCGGGCCCTGGGCAAGCAGTGCATCGGCTTGCTCCAACACCGGCGCCAACGCCGCTTCTTCTTCGCGACGAATCACCCGCAGGCCAAACGCCCCACGACGGACACTGAACAATGAGCATTCGCGGGCGACCTTGCGCATAAAATCCTTCAGGCGCCAGCCACGGACCTTGTCCACTTGCTTGAGCAAGGCCTCCAGCGGTAACGCATGCTCGCCATTGCCGAGCAGGTAATGCACCAGCAGTTCTTCGATAAAGGGTTCGATCGCCTTGGGCAACTGGGCAAAGAACACCCCGAGGTTTTCCAGCACTTTCTGCCGTGACAACGGCTGGCCTGCCTGCTCGACCTGAATCCCGGCACCGTCGATCAGATACAGCTTGCCGTCATGGCGCAGCAGATTGTCCAGGTGCAGGTCTTCCTGCCACAGGCCCTTGCCGTGCATCTGCGCAATGACGCCCAGCGCCTCGGCCAGCACCTGTTGCTGCTCATCGGCCAACAACGGCAGCGACTCGACCTTGCTCCAGGCCTCCCCCAGGCTCTCGGCGCCCTCGAGAAACTCGAACAACAACCAGCCGCCCTCGCCTTCTTTCAGGCCGTCGACCAACAACAGCGGCGTGCCCAGGCCCTGCTCGGCCAACAGCCGCACGCCGCGCAATTCCCGCTGGAAGTGCCGTGCCGCCTTGCCGCCCACCAGCAATTTGGCCAGCACCGTACGCCCACGCCAGACCCCGGCACCGACATAACGCTGACCGGGCAGCACCCGCAACAGGCTCAGCAACTGCAACTGCGCACTGCCGGCGGCGTCCGCCAGCTCAAGGTCCAGGGGCAATGCCGGAGCCCGTCCGGCGCTTTTCAATTCAGATAAACGCATCAACCACTTCCTTCGCCAACCGACACAAGCGCAACGACATCAGAGCGCGCCGCCGTAGCGCAGTTTGCGCCGGTAAAGTTTTTCCGCCTTGCGCTCCAGCAAGGCCAGCAGCCGCGCTTCATCGCGCAGGATCTGGCGCAACGGCTGGCGGAAATAGCCCTTCAGGAAGCGCAACCGGTCGCGCCGGGTCAGGCCGATATCCAGCACCGAGAAATAAAGTGCCGCCAGATCCTTGTTACGCCAGCGCGCAGGGATGGCCGCGCGGGTCTGGGCACGGTGCAGGTCGATGACCGAGAGCTTGAGGTCCTCGGCCGTCACCGGTTTGTCGGTATGCAGCAGGAAGTGGCAGATATAGCAATCGCGATGGTTGACCCCGGCGCGGTGCATCATGCCGGTCATGCGCGCCACCTCGGCGATCAGCGCGCGCTTGAGCCGCGGCGCCGGTGGCTGCTTGGGCCAGTCCATGCTGAAGTCTTCGAGACTGATGGTCGGCGCCAGTTCTTCGGTGACGATAAACGAATGCTGGTCCGCCGGGTTGCGGCCACGCTCGCCATAGGCCACGGCGGTCATGGTCGGCACCGCGACTTCCTGCAGGCGCTGGATCGCCCGCCACTCCTGGCCTGCGCCGAGGACCGGCAGCTTGGCAGTCAACAGGTTCTTGAAGATCTCGCGCCAGCCGATGCCACGGTGGATCTTGACGAAATAACCACGACCGGCGACTTCCGTACGCAGGGTACGTCGCGCCTCCAACTCACGGTAAACCACACCTTCCAGGCGCTCGACCTCGGCGAACGCATCGCGTCCGGCCCACAAGCGCTTGAACGGTTCGGCCAGGATCAACTTCATTGCGGTAGCTCCCCCAGGATCACATCCGCCGCGTACTGCGGCATGCTGTACAGGTCGGCCGTGTCGGCATAGACCAGGCCATGCTGGCTCCACGCCTGGCGCGCGGCCTGGTCGGACAACATCCGCTCCAGGTATTGATTGAGCTGGGACTGCTCGAAAGGCTCGTCCAGCACCAGGCCGCAGTCGGCCTCGGCAATGTAACGGGCATAACCGCAGACCGCGCTCACCAGCACTGGCAAACCGGCCACCAGGGCCTCAAGCAGCACCGTGCCGGTATTTTCGTTGTAGGCCGGGTGAATCAGCAGATCGGCGCCCAACAGGAAACGCGGGATATCGCTGCGCCCCATGAGAAACCGCACCTGCTCGCCCAAGCCCAGGGACGCACTCTGCATCTGGAAGGCCTTGGGGTCGTCCTGGCCGATGACAAACAGCCGGCTGCGCTCCTTCAACGCCGCTGGCAACGCGGCCAGGGCCTTGAGACTGCGATCGAGGCCCTTGGTCTTGAAGCCGGAACCGATCTGCACCAGCAGCAGCTCATCGTCCGCCAGCTTGAACTCACGGCGAAACTCGGCGCGGATCTCGGCGGCATTCGCCGGCGCCCGACGATCCAGGGCAATCCCCGGTGGCAACAGATGGAAGCGCTCCGGCGGGGTATCGTAATGTTTCATGAACAGCGGCTGCTGGACTTCGGAGATCATCAGGATTTCAGTCTTCGCGTCCCTGGTGAACACCGCCCGCTCATACTCGGCGAAATGCCGGTAGCGGCCCCAGAAACGGTACAACGAATGCCGCTGGTTCTGCGCCTTGTCTTCATAGCAACCGTCGGCGGCATAGTAGACATCCAGATCGGGCATCTTGTTGAAACCGATCAGCCGCGCCACCGGGCGCTTGGCCAGGTCATCCTTGACCCAGGCGCTGAACCTGGCGTAACGCCGATGATTGAACAACGCATTGACCGGCACCATCACCACTTCAAAGCCAGGCGGGATATCGCCCTCCCAGAACAGGCTGTAGACGCGGATCTGATGCCCACGCCGCTGGCATTCCAGGGCAATGCGCATGAAGTCACGCTGCAATCCGCCAAACGGAAAGTACTTGTACAGAACAAAAGCCAATTGCATCAGTGCCGCTCCTCAGCCATTAACAGCGCGCTCAATCGGCTTGCCACACGTTCGGGATTCAAGCGTGTGAAGCACAGAGGCAACTCGCGTTTCAGATCGAAGCGCTGCAGGTCCTCCGCTGTCGGAACGTAGGTGCATTTCTTTTGAAGACAAGGTGCGCAGGGAAAATTGCTCGCCAGATGGATCTGCGACCGACCATAGGCACCGGTCAGGATCGAGCTGGTCGGCCCGAACAGCGACAGCGTCGGCACATCCAGCGCGGCGGCCAGATGGCCGAGGCCGGTATCCACCGCCACGCAGGCCGTGGCATCGGCCAGTACCCTGGCGACCCCGGCCAGGTTCAGCTTGGGCAGCACCAGGACATGTTTCAAATTGCGCGCAATCCGCTCGGCCCGGGCCTTTTCCTCGGCATTGCCCCAGGGCAGCTTCACCGGCACGCCCAATTGCCCCAGGCGCACGGCCAACTCGCGCCAGTAGGCTTCCGGCCAATGCTTGGTGTCCCAGGTGGTGCCATGCAGGAACAGCACGAAAGGCGCCTTGCGCGGCAACTCGACCAGTTTGTCGACATCCAGGCCATAGTCGCCCATGCCCCTGGGCAGGTCATAGCCCAGCGCCAAGGCGAACAACTGGCGCATGCGATCAACCGCATGTTGATTCCGCGCCACCGCCAGGCGCCGCGAATAAAAACGGCTGGCCAGGGGTTCGCGGGCCGACTGTTTGTCCGGGCCGGCCACCGGGGCCTTGGCATAGCGGGTCAGCAAAGCGCTTTTCACCAGGCCCTGGGCATCGATCACCAGATCGTAAGGCTGGGCGCGCAAGCTCTCCTTGAACCGCCGCCACTCACCACTCTTGATCGTCTGCCAGATATTCTTGCGCCAGCGGCGGATTGCCACCGGAATCACCTTGTCCACCGCCGGGTGCCAGCTCGGCAGTTCAGCGAAGCCTTCCTCGACCACCCAGTCGAATCGGATACCGGGAATCGCCCGAGCAGCATCGGTGAGTGCCGGCAAAGCGTGAATCACATCGCCCAGGGAGGAGGTCTTGACCAGCAATACGCGCAATTAGTGAACCTCGACCGCAGTGCCGTGCAACCGTTGCAAGGCTTCGTTCACCGGGGTCGGCTCGAGCTGACGCAGGCAGTTGTAATGGCCGAAGCGGCAGGTCCGGTCGAAGCAGGGACTGCACTCCAGGCCCAGGCGGACGATTTCCACCCGGTCCGCCAACGGCGGGGTGAAACCCGGCGACGTCGAGCCGTAGACCGCCACCAGTGGTCGGTTCAATGCGGCGGCGACGTGCATCAGCCCCGAGTCGTTGGAGACCACTGCATCGGCACAGGACATCAGGTCGATGGCCTCGGCCAGGGACGTCCCGCCACTGAGGTTTACCGCCTCTTCCCGCAGTCCGGGAATCAGGCGCTGACGAATGTCTTCACCGACCGCATGATCGTTCTTCGAGCCGAACAGCCAGACCTGCCAACCCTCGCGAATCCGCGCCTCGGCGACTTTCGCGTAATGCTCGGACGGCCAGCGCTTGGACTCGCCGAACTCGGCTCCCGGGCACAGCGCCAGTACCGGACGGTCCAGGCTCAATTCGAACTTGGCCAGCGCGGCATCGCGGCTGGCCGGGTCGATCCGCAGGCTCGGGCGCGGATACGGTGTCGGCAGGCTCTCACCCGGTTCATAGGCCAGGGCCATGAAACGCTCGATCATCAACGGATAACGTTCCTTGTCCAGCTTACGCACATCGTTGAGCACGCCGTAGCGAAACTCGCCGCGCCAGCCGGTACGCTTCGGCACGCTGGCAAAAAACGGCACCAGCGCCGATTTCAGCGAGTTGGGCAGCAGGATCGCCTGGTCGTACTGGCCGGCCAGCGACTTGCCGATACGCCGCCGCGTGGCCAGTTCCAGGGCGCCGTGGCCGAGCGGAAAGCTCAAGGCAGCCCGGACCTCGGGCATGCGCTCGAGGATCGGGCGACTCCATTCCGGCGCCAGCACATCGATCTCGCACTGCGGATGACGCTGCTTCAGGCACTGGAAGAGTGTCTGAGCCATCACCATGTCACCGACCCAGCTGGGCCCAACGATCAGAATATTCATAGGCTTCCACAAACGATGCGGGGAGGCTTATGCCTCCCCGCCTCTAAAAGATCAATCAGCTTAGCCCCAGCTCGGTCCATATCCGCATGACGTCGCGGCGTTCGACCGCGAACTGATCGCCAGCGATCACCCCCGCCTCTTTCTGCAACGCCTGGCGGTGGGCGGCGGAACGATAGGCCTTGTAGGCCTCGCGCAGCAGGTTGGCATCCGTGGCGGGAATCAGCCCGGCCTGCTCCAGCCCTTCGAGAATGCGGATATTATCGGTATAGCGGAGTAACGCCGGGTGTGCTTTCGACCAAGCCAATGTCGCGTATTGCACCATAAATTCAATATCGACGATACCACCGGCATCCTGCTTGATATCGAAGGGCGCCGTGGCCTCGAAGGCATTGGCCGCCGTGCCCGCCGCGGTGGCCTTGCTCCCCAGGTTGTCGCGCATCTTGGCGCGCATCTCGCTGACTTCCTGACGCAAGGTCGGCAAATCCCGCTCGCGCCCCAGCACCGCCGCCCGCACCTTCTCGAATGCCGTGCCGACTTCCTTGCAACCCACCAGCACCCGGGCGCGGATCAGCGCCTGATGCTCCCAGGTCCAGGCTTCGTTCTGCTGGTAACGCTCGAAGGCACCCAGGGAGCTGACCAAAAGGCCCGATGCCCCGGATGGGCGCAAGCGCATGTCCACTTCATAGAGCTGGCCGGAGTTGGTCTGGGTGGTCAGCAGGTGAATGATCCGCTGGCCCAGGCGGGTGAAGAACTGCGCGGTATCGATGGGCTTGGCGCCGTCGGTCTCGGCATTCGGATCGCCGTCGTGGATAAACACCAGGTCCAGGTCAGAGCCATGGCCCAGCTCGATGCCGCCGACCTTGCCGTAGCCGACAATAATAAAGCCCGGATCGCACAAACTGCCGTCGACCCGGCGCGGCGAGCCGTGGCGGGCAACGGTCTGGCGCCAGGCCAGGGCCAGCACCTGCTCGAGAATCGCCTCGGCGAGCCAGGTGAGGTAATCGCTGACCTTCATCAACGGCAAGCTGCCGGAAATTTCCGAGGCCGCGACCCGCAGGCGATGCGCCAACTTGAAGTGCCGCAGGGCCTCCATCTGCTGTTCGAGGTCATCTTCCGGAATCCGCGTCAGGCGCTCACGCAGTTCAGCGGCCAACTCCGGCGCCAGCGGCGGCTTGAACAACCGGCCTTCGTTGAGCAACTCGTCGAGCAGCATCGGGAAGCGGGTGATCTGTTCGGCAATCCACGGGCTGGCGGCACACAAGGTCAGCAAGCGGCGCAGGGCACCAGGGTTTTCCGTGAGCAGCACCAGGTAGGCCGAACGCCGGGCCACGGCTTCCACCAGGGGCAGCACGCGTTCCAGCACCAGGTCCGGATCGGCATGTTCCACCGCCTGGGCCAGCAGCCGCGGGATAAAGGCATCGAGCCGCTCCCGCCCGAGACGCTGCATGGCGCGCAACTGCGGGCTGGTGCGCAGCGCCGCGAGTTGCTTCAGGGCCTTGGCGGCATCCTTGAAACCGCCTTCCTGCAACTGCCGGCAGGCCGCCTCTTCGTCCTGGGACTCTTCCCACAGCGGCAGCCATTCGCCGCCGACCATCACCTCGCCCTCGGCACCATCCTCTTCGTCCGGGTCGGCGATCACCTGGCGAAAATGCCAGTCGACCCGCCCGCGCCAGTGCATCAGCCGCTCATGGAACGCCGCCCAGCTGTCGAAGCCCATCATGAAGGCGATGCGCGCGCGGTCCTTTTCATCATCAGGCAGCATCTGGGTCTGGCGATCGGCAATCGCCTGGATCGCATGCTCGGTATAACGCAGGAATTCATAACCGCTGCGCAATTCGCCGATCACCGCCGGCGGCAGGTAACCCTGGCCTTCCAGGGTGCCCAGCACCTTCAACAACGGCCGTTGCTGCAGGCTCAGGTCACGCCCGCCGTGAATCAGCTGGAAGGCCTGGGCAATGAACTCGACCTCGCGAATGCCGCCGGAGCCCAGCTTGATATTCTCGGCCATGCCCTTGCGCCGGACTTCCTGCTGGATCAGCTGCTTCATGGTGCGCAGCGCCTCGATGGCCGAGAAGTCCAGGTAACGCCGATAGACGAATGGCCGCAGCAACTCCAGCAACTGCGCGCCCGCCACCTGGTCGCCGGCCACCACCCGCGCCTTGATCATCGCGTAGCGCTCCCAGTCACGCCCCTGATCCTGGTAGTACTGTTCCAACGCGTTGAAGCTCAACACCAGCGCACCGGCCGAGCCGTAGGGGCGCAAGCGCATGTCGACGCGGAACACGAAACCGTCGACGGTGATCGGGTCCAGGGACTTGATCAGGCGCTGGCCCAGGCGGATGAAAAACTCCTGGTTGTCCAGCGCGCGCTTGACCCCGACCGTCTCGCCACCTTCCGGATAGGCAAAGATCAGGTCGATATCCGAGGACAGGTTCAACTCCACCGCGCCGAGCTTGCCCATGCCGAGGATGACCATCGGCTGCGGCTCGCCGCTGCGCCGCCCGGTGGGCGTGCCGAACTGCTGGCAATGCCGCGGGTACAACCACTGATAAGCCTGATCGATGCAGGCGTCGGCCAGATCGGAAAGGTCGCGACAGGTCTGCACCAGGTCCGCCTGGCGCGTCAGGTCACGCCAGATGATCCGCACCTGCTGGCGCGTGCGCTGGCGGCGCAAGGCGCGACCCAGCTCATCCTCGGTTTCGACCGGTTGCAGCGCCGCGGCGACCTGCCCGCACATCTCCCCCGGCGCAAAACCGCGATCAAGGTCGCCGAACTGCGCCAGCTCCAGCAACATCAAAGGGTCACGCAGCGATTGTTCAATAAAGAAGTCGCTGGCCGCGCTGACCCGGGCGAACTGCGCCCAGCGTTGCGTGGTCCACTGGGCCAGCCCGTGATCATCCTCCAGGACGGCGACGGCGGCACGAAACGACTGCTCGGCGCGACTGGCGGCAGGCAGGAGAATGGCCGGCAGGTCGGCCAACGTTGGAAGGCTCATGGTCTATCCTTGGTGATCGAACAATCAGCCGCAGTCTGTGATAGCGAGAAACACGCTCTGGAAAGGACTGTCGAACAAAAGTTAGAAATAGCTGATAATGGTTATTTTTTGGCAGCGAACCCCAAAAAGATGCTCACCTTGATTATTTTAAAACCAACAATATCGATTACGTTCACAACATAGCAGGAAGTTTTCACGCGTCGATCTGTAGTTTTACTACTCGTCTATACATTCGAAAGGCTGAAATGGCCGACGATTTGTAGTAAAACTACAGGACTCCGGTACAACCTCCGGACATCCAAGAATTTATGTCGTCTGCCCACAAGGCCAGTCGCAAACTCAGGCAACCGATTCTGGAAGCCTTTCCGCCCTGGAGCAAGCCATGCAAGACCTCGATCCCGTCGAAACCCAGGAATGGCTGGACGCCCTGGAATCGGTTCTCGACAAAGAAGGCGAAGACCGTGCTCACTACCTGATGACCCGTATGGGCGAACTCGCGACCCGCAGCGGCTCGCAACTGCCCTACGCCATCACCACGCCGTACCGCAACACGATTCCCGTCACCCACGAAGCACGCATGCCTGGCGACCTGTTCATGGAACGCCGCATTCGCTCGCTGGTGCGCTGGAACGCGATGGCCATGGTAATGCGCACGAACTTGAAAGATTCTGACCTGGGCGGTCACATCTCCAGCTTCGCCTCCAGCGCCACCCTGTATGACATCGGCTTCAACTACTTCTTCCAGGCCCCGACCGACGAACACGGCGGCGACCTGATCTACTTCCAGGGCCACACCTCGCCAGGCGTCTACGCCCGCGCGTTCATGGAAGGCCGCATCAGCGAAGAACAGATGAACAACTTCCGCCAGGAAGTCGACGGTCAGGGCCTGTCGTCCTACCCGCACCCTTGGCTGATGCCTGACTTCTGGCAGTTCCCGACCGTCTCCATGGGCCTGGGTCCGATCCAGGCGATCTACCAGGCACGCTTCATGAAGTACCTGGAAGCCCGTGGCTTCATCCCGGAAGGCAAGCAGAAAGTCTGGTGCTTCCTCGGCGACGGCGAGTGCGACGAGCCGGAATCCCTCGGCGCGATCTCCCTGGCCGGCCGCGAGAAGCTGGACAACCTGATCTTCGTCATCAACTGCAACCTGCAGCGCCTCGACGGCCCGGTTCGCGGCAACGGCAAGATCATCCAGGAACTCGAAGGCGTGTTCCGTGGTGCCCAGTGGAACGTCACCAAAGTCATCTGGGGGCGTTTCTGGGATCCACTGCTGGCCAAGGACGTCGACGGCATCCTGCAACGCCGGATGGACGAAGTCATCGACGGCGAGTACCAGAACTACAAGGCCAAGGACGGCGCGTTCGTGCGCGAACACTTCTTCAACTCGCCGGAACTCAAGGCGATGGTTGCCGACCTGTCCGACGACGAGATCTGGAAGCTCAACCGTGGCGGCCACGACCCGTACAAGGTCTACGCGGCATACCACGAAGCGGTCAACCACAAGGAACAACCGACCGTCATCCTGGCCAAGACCATCAAGGGTTATGGCACCGGCGCCGGCGAAGCGAAGAACACCGCGCACAACACCAAGAAGGTTGATGTTGAAAGCCTGAAGCTGTTCCGCGACCGTTTCGACATCCCGGTCAAGGATGAGCAACTGGAAAACCTGCCGTTCTTCAAGCCGGAACCCAACAGCGCCGAAGCCCGCTACCTCAGCGAGCGTCGCAGCGCACTGGGCGGTTTCGTGCCGCAGCGCCGTGCGCAAAGCGTCAACATCCCGACCCCGCCACTCGATACCCTCAAGGCTATCCTGGACGGCTCGGGCGACCGTGAAATCTCCACCACCATGGCCTTCGTGCGGATCCTCGCGCAGTTGGTCAAGGACAAGGAAATCGGCTCGCGCATCGTCCCGATCATCCCGGACGAAGCCCGTACCTTCGGTATGGAAGGCATGTTCCGCCAGTTGGGCATCTACTCCTCCGTCGGCCAGCTCTACGAGCCAGTCGATAAAGACCAGGTGATGTTCTACAAGGAAGACAAGAAGGGCCAGATTCTCGAAGAAGGCATCAACGAAGCGGGCGCCATGAGCTCCTTCATCGCCGCCGGCACTTCGTACTCCAGCCATAACCAGCCGATGCTGCCGTTCTACATCTTCTACTCGATGTTCGGCTTCCAGCGTATCGGCGACCTGGCCTGGGCTGCCGGCGACAGCCGTACCCGTGGCTTCCTGATCGGCGGCACCGCCGGCCGGACCACGCTGAACGGCGAAGGCCTGCAGCACGAAGACGGCCACAGCCACATCCTCGCGGGCACCATCCCGAACTGCCGTACCTTCGATCCAACCTACGGCTATGAGCTGGCGGTGATCATCCAGGACGGCATGAAGAAGATGACCGAAGAGCAACAGGACGTCTTCTACTACATCACCGTGATGAACGAGTCCTACCAGCAGCCAGCCATGCCGGCCGGTGTCGAGGACGGCATCATCAAGGGCATGTACCTGCTCGAGGAAGACACCAAGGAAGCGGCTCACCACGTGCAACTGATGGGCTCCGGCACCATCCTGCGCGAAGTGCGTGAAGCGGCGAAGATCCTGCGCGAGCAATTCAATATCGGCGCCGACGTGTGGAGCGTGACCAGCTTCAACGAACTGCGTCGCGACGGCCTCGCCGTGGAACGCAGCAACCGCCTGCACCCTGGCCAGAAGCCGAAGCTGAGCTACGTCGAAGAATGCCTCAACGGCCGCAAAGGTCCGGTGATCGCCTCTACCGACTACATGAAGTTGTTTGCCGAACAGATTCGCCAGTGGGTCCCATCCAAGGAGTTCAAAGTCCTGGGTACCGACGGTTTCGGCCGCAGTGACAGCCGCAAGAAGCTGCGTCACTTCTTCGAAGTCGACCGTCATTTCGTGGTGTTGGCAGCCCTGGAAGCCTTGGCTGACCGTGGTGAGATCGAACCCAAGGTGGTGGCCGACGCCATCGTCAAGTTCGGGATCAACCCGGAAAAACGCAACCCACTGGACTGCTGAGGAGACACCCTGTGAGCGAACTCATTCGCGTACCTGACATCGGCAGCGGTGAAGGTGAAGTAATCGAACTGTTTGTGAAGGTCGGCGATCGCATCGAAGCCGACCAGAGCATCCTGACGCTGGAATCGGACAAGGCGAGCATGGAAGTGCCCGCGCCGAAAGCCGGTATCATCAAGAGCCTGAAAGTGAAGCTGGGCGACCGCCTGAAAGAAGGCGACGAGCTGCTGGAACTGGAAGTCGAAGGTGCCGCAGCCGCGGCCCCCGCGGCTGCACCAGCGCCTGTCGCCCAGGCCGCCGCGCCAGTTGCCGCTGCCGCACCGGCTGCCGCGCCAAGCTCCGCGCCGGCCGCCGCCACGGCCCAGCAAGTGCACGTGCCGGACATCGGTTCGTCGGGCAAGGCCCAGATCATCGAGATCTCGGTCAAGGTCGGCGACAGTATCGAAGCTGATCAATCCTTGATCACCCTCGAGTCCGACAAGGCCAGCATGGAAATCCCATCGCCGGCCGCCGGCGTCGTGGAAAGCATCAACGTCAAGCTCAACGACGAAGTCGGCACCGGTGACCTGATCCTGGTCCTGAAAGTCGCCGGCGCCGCGCCAGCCGCGGCTCCTGCCCCGGCCCAGGCAGCCGCCGCGCCGGCTGCCGCTGCAGCACCAGTTGCTGCAGCAACTGCTCCGGTTGCCGACAGCGTCCAGGACATCCACGTGCCGGATATCGGTTCGTCGGGCAAGGCCAAGATCATCGAAGTCTCGGTCAAGGCCGGCGACACCGTCGAGGTCGATCAATCGCTGATCACCCTCGAATCCGACAAAGCCAGCATGGAAATCCCGTCGCCGGCCGCCGGCGTGGTGGAAAGCGTTTCCATCAAGCTCGACGACGAAGTCGGTACCGGCGACCTGATCCTCAAACTGAAGGTCAAAGGCGCCGCGGCCCCAGCGGCCCCAGCCGCTCCAGCCGCTCCAGCCGCTCCGGCGGCGGCAGCTGCCGCACCGGTCAAGGCTGAAGCGGCACCTGTTGCAGCAGCGGCCCCGGCTGCCGCTCCGGCAGCCGCCCCAGCCAACCCGGGCGCCAAGGTTCACGCCGGCCCGGCGGTACGCCAACTGGCTCGTGAATTCGGCGTCGAACTGAGCGCGGTCAGCGCCAGCGGTCCGCACGGTCGCATCCTCAAGGAAGACGTGCAGGTCTACGTCAAGGCGATGATGCAGAAGGCCAAGGAAGCACCGGCCGCCGCGGCTGCCGGCGCAACCGGCGGGGCCGGCATCCCGCCGATCCCGGTGGTGGACTTCAGCCGCTTCGGCGAAATCGAAGAAGTGCCGATGACCCGTCTGATGCAGGCTGGCGCCGCCAACCTGCACCGCAGCTGGCTGAACGTGCCGCACGTGACCCAATTCGACTCGGCGGATATCACCGAGCTGGAAGCGTTCCGCGTGGCCCAGAAAGCCGTGGCCGAGAAGGCTGGCGTCAAGCTGACCATCCTGCCACTGCTGCTCAAGACCTGCGCCCACCTGCTCAAGGAACTGCCGGACTTCAACAGTTCGCTGGCGCCAAGCGGCAAGGCGATCATCCGCAAGAAGTACGTCAACATCGGCTTCGCCGTCGACACGCCGGATGGCTTGCTGGTCCCGGTGATCAAGAACGTCGAGCAGAAGAGCCTGCTGCAACTCGCTGCCGAAGCCGCTTCCCTGGCGGAAAAAGCCCGGACCAAGAAGCTCTCCGCCGACGACATGCAGGGCGCCTGCTTCACCATTTCCAGCCTCGGGCACATTGGCGGCACCGGCTTCACGCCGATCGTCAACGCACCGGAAGTGGCGATCCTCGGCGTTTCCAAGGCCACCATCCAGCCGGTCTGGGACGGCAAGGCCTTCCAGCCCAAGCTGATGCTGCCGCTGTCGCTGTCCTACGATCACCGGGTGATCAACGGCGCGGCCGCCGCGCGCTTCACCAAGCGCCTGAGCGACCTGCTGGCGGACATCCGCACCATCCTGCTGTAACCGCGATCCCGGTCTCTTCCCACGGAGAGACCGGAACCGTGCATCGATTTCCGAGCGCCACGCTCGTACCTCAACCCCGCCTCTTGGCGGGGCTTTTTTTGCTCGCTTTCCAAGCAATCCCGCAAACGATTCAGCAAACGCCACGCCTCCCGCGAAATACACGGGTTGCGAAGCCCGCTTATTGAAGAAATCGCCCCTTCTGCCGATACATTGAAGGCACGGAGCCACTGTTGTGCTTGTCAGCCTGACCCGCTTAATGCAACCTTGCCCAACACGCCAGAAAAACGGTCTTGACCCAGCGTGACCCGTACTCTTGAAGCGAGCTCTTAATGAAAAGCCAACCGGATGTCGCCAATAGATTGGCGGCCGAGGTAGTAACGCAATTGCCGGTGCCCTCGCGGCTCGGCATGCTGCGTTTCGAACGGCTGAATGAAGCAAGCTGGGCACTGCTGTTCCTCGACCCCAATTGCGAACGCCAGTTCGGCCAACCGGCCATCGAACTGTGCGCCCTGGTCGGCTCGCCCTATGCCAGCCTGATGGAGCCCGAAGCCCGTTACCGGCTGCACGACACCATCCAGCAGCAACTGGTCGACAGCCCGCACTACCTGATCCGCTACACCCTGCACACCACCCAGGGCCCTTTGAGCCTGCTGGAAGTCGGCGAGGCCTACAAGCAACACAACCGTCACCTGCTGCGCGGCTACCTGCTGGTGGTCGAAGGCCTGCTCGGCCAGGAGCCGACCCTGCCGACCAGCGACCTGGAGACCCAGAACAGCCGCCTGCAGATTGCCCTGGAACTGAACCAGCGCGCCCAGCAGGAACAGTTGCAACACCTGGACCGGGTACGCGCCCAACAGGACCTGATCCTGCGCCTCGCGCGCCAGCGCTACAGCGCGGGCAAGTCCCTGCTCGAAGCCGCCGAACTGATCACCCGTTGCGCCTGTGATATCTACGAAATCGACAGCGCGAGCATCTGGAACCTGGAAGGCGATCGCCTGGTGCCGATCTGCGCCTATCACCGTGATCGCCAGCAATACGTAGTGCCCGATATCATCGACGCGAGTGGTTTCCCCAATTACCTGGAAGCCCTGCACACCAGCCGCGCCATCGACGCGCACAACGCGATACATGACCCACGCACCCGAGAAATGGCCGAGAGCCTGAGGCCTCGCGACACCAACGCCATGCTCGACGCCAGTATCCGCATCGACGGCCAGGTGGTCGGCGTGCTGTGCCTGGAGCAGACCGGCAAGACCCGCGCCTGGCAGTCCGATGAAATCGCCTTTGCCGGCGAACTGGCCGATCAATTCGCCCAGGTCATCAACAATCACAACCGACGGGCCGCCACCAGCGCCCTGCACCTGTTCCAGCGCGCCGTGGAGCAGAGCGCCAATGCCTTCCTGCTGGTCAGCAGCGAAGGCGTGGTGGAATACGTCAACCCCAGCTTCACCGCCATCACCCAGTACAGCACCGAGGAAGTCCACGGCCAGAAGCTCTCCGAGTTGCCGGCCCTGGAGAACCTCAGCGAACTGCTGTTCGACGCGCCCTCGAGCCTGGCCAAGAGCAACAGCTGGCAGGGCGAATTCAAGAGCCGGCGCAAGAACCTGGAACCCTACTGGGGCCAGTTGTCGATTTCCAAGGTCTATGGGGACAATCGCGAACTGACCCACTACATCGGCATCTACGAAGACATCACCCAGACCAAGCTGGCGCAACAGCGCATCGAACGCCTGGCCTACACCGACAACCTGACCAACCTGGGCAACCGCCCGGCCTTCATCCGCAACCTCGACGAGCGTTTCGCCCGCGACAGCGACTCGCCCATCAGCCTGCTGCTGGTGGACATCGACAACTTCAAGCGGATCAACGACAGCCTCGGCCACCAGACCGGCGACAAGCTGCTGATCAGCCTGGCCCGGCGCCTGCGCAACAGCCTGAGCCCGAGCGGCAGCCTGGCGCGCTTCGCCAGTAACGAATTCGCGGTGCTGCTGGACGATACCGACCTGGAAACCGGGCAACAGATCGCCAGCCAGTTGCTGACCACCCTCGACAAGCCGATGTTTGTCGACAACCAGTTGATCAGCGTCACCGGCTCCGTGGGGCTCGCCTGCGCGCCGCTGCACGGCCGCGACCCGCAGACCCTGATGCGCAACGCCGGCCTGGCCCTGCACAAGGCCAAGGCCAACGGCAAGCATCAGGTCCAGGTCTTCACCGAAGCGCTGAATGCCGAGGCCAGCTACAAGCTGTTCGTCGAGAACAACCTGCGCCGTGCCCTGACCCAGAACGAGCTGGACGTGTTCTACCAGCCCAAGCTGTGCCTGCGCAGCGGCCGCCTGCTGGGCATGGAAGCACTACTGCGCTGGAATCACCCGGAACGCGGCATGATCCGCCCGGACCAGTTCATCAGCGTCGCCGAGGAAACCGGCCTGATCATCCCGATCGGCAAATGGGTCGCGCGCCAGGCTTGCCGCATGAGCAAGCAACTGACCGCCTCCGGGCTGGGCAAGCTGCAGGTGGCGATCAACCTGTCGCCCAAGCAGTTCTCCGACCCGGACCTGGTGGCCTCCATCGCCAGCATCCTCAAGGAAGAACAGCTGGCGCCGTCCCTGCTGGAGCTGGAGCTGACCGAAGGCCTGCTGCTGGAAGCCACCGAAGACACCCACCAGCAACTCGACCAGTTGAAAAAACTTGGCCTGACCCTGGCCATGGACGACTTCGGCACCGGCTACTCGTCCCTGAGCTACCTGAAGAAATTCCCGATCGACATCATCAAGATCGATCGCAGCTTCATCCATGAGATCCCGGACAACCAGGACGACATGGAAATCACCTCCGCGGTGATCGCCATGGCCCACAACCTGAAGATCAAGGTAGTGGCCGAAGGGATCGAGACCTACGAGCAACTGACCTTCCTGCGGCGCCATCGCTGCGACGTCGGCCAGGGCTACCTGTTCGACCGCCCGATCCCCGGCATCGAACTGATCCAGCAGCTCAAGCGTTACCCGCGCGGCCCTTTGGCCTGACAGCGCTGTAACACTCGGGCACACTGTTGGTCTATCTTCCTGTATCGCTTATCCCAACCTGACTGAGAGGACTGCGACATGGTCTTGCGCTCGGAAATACTGGTGAACAAAAACGTGCTCCCAACCAAAGAACAAGCTCTGCCTGGCCGCGAAACCCCAATGAGCGTGCCGGAAAAACATTTCGTCAATGGCAACCCGCTGCTGGGTCCGTTCCCTGGCAACGTCGAATTCGCGATCTTCGGCCTCGGCTGCTTCTGGGGCGCGGAACGGCGCTTCTGGCAACGCGAAGGGGTATATAGCACTTCGGTGGGTTACGCCGGCGGCTTCACCCCGAACCCGACCTACGAGGAAGTCTGCTCGGGCCTGACCGGCCACAGCGAAGTGGTGCTGGTGGTGTATGAGCCGGAAATCGTCAGCTACGAACAGTTGCTGGCGCTGTTCTGGGAACTGCACGATCCGACCCAGGGCATGCGCCAGGGCAACGATATCGGCAGCCAGTACCGCTCGGTGATCTACGCCACCAGGCCGGACCAGCTGGAAGCGGCACTGAAGAGCAAGCAGCTGTTCCAGGCCGAACTGAGCAAGGCCGGCCACGGCGCTATCACCACGGAAATCGACGAAGCGCCGACCTTCTACTATGCCGAGGCCTATCACCAGCAGTACCTGGCGAAGAATCCCGAGGGCTATTGCGGGATTCGCGGCACGGGCGTGACCTGCCCGATCTGATTGAACGCCCCCCTGTGGGAGCGGAGCTTGCCCGCGAAGCTTTTAGCGCTCTCACGGGCCTCTTCGCGGGCAAGCTCCGCTCCCACACAAGCCCTGCCCCCCACAGATTCCGATGCGCTCACGAGAGCGGGAAACCCCAAAGTCCGAGTTACTCGGCAATCAGCCAATCCATCCGCCAGTCGCCCTGGGTCTGCCCCAGCTTCTGCGCCAGCCACGGCAGCAACTCCCGCAACTCTTCCTCCAGCCCCCACGGCGGATTGGCAATCGCCAAGCCCGAACCGTTCAGGCTCGCCGGCGTATCCAGCGGATGCACCAGCAACTCCACCCGCAGCAACTTCGGCGCGCCGCTGCCCGCCAGGTCCTGATAGAAACGCTTCAGCGCGCGCTGGTCCTTGATCGGATACCAGATCGCCGCCACCGTCTGGCGCATGCGCCCGATGGCCTCCTTGAGCGATGCCGCACAACGCTGCATTTCATCCAGCTGTTCGAACGGCGGATCGATCAGCAGCACCGCACGCTTTTCCGCCACCGGCAGCAACGCCCGCGCCACATGCCAGCCTTCGCCCAGGTGCACCGCCACACGCCGGTCGCCCTTCATGTTGTCCTTGAGCAGCTTGCCGTCTTCCGGATGCTTCTCGTTGAGCAGGAGACGCTCGCGCTCACGGGTCAGGCGCCGCGCCAGCTCCGGCGAGCCGGGGTAGTAGCGCAATTCGCCATCCGGGTTCATCTCGTGCAGCACGCGCATGTAATCGGCGGTCACCGCGGGCAGGTCAGGCTCGCCCCACAAGCGGGCGATCCCTTCCAGGTATTCGCCGGTACGGCTGGCCTGGTCACCCTTGAGGTCGTACAGGCCGATGCCGGCGTGGCTGTCGAGATAGGCGAACGGCTGCTCCTTGCGTGCCATCAGGGCGATCAGGCGGGTCAGGATCAGGTGTTTCAAGACGTCGGCGTGGTTGCCGGCGTGGAAGGCGTGACGGTAGTTCATGGCGACTCCTGCGAAGGAGGCGAAGTTTACCTTGTGCCCGGGCCTACGTCAGGTCGCAGCGTACCGGTGGCATCGGAACTGTCCGACATATTCCCGGGGCGGCGCAGTGATAAGGTCGCTTTCCCGCCTATCGGAAGAAGGATCCGAGTCATGCCCGCCCGCTACGCCAAGATTGCCCTCACCCTGGCCCTCGCGGCCTTCGCTCTCATGGTCACCTTCAACAACATCACCGACTATGGCTCCAACTTCGCCTTTGTCCGCCATGTGCTGAGCATGGACACCACCTTCCCGGACAATGCCGCGATGTACCGCGCAATCAGCAACCCCGCGCTCTGGCATGCCGCCTATTGGCTGATCATCTTCGGCGAAGGCCTGAGCGCGCTGTTGCTGAGCTGTGGCGCGTGGTCGCTCTGGCGAGCGCGCAGGGCCGATACCATCAGCTTCGGACAGGCGAAGAAATGGGTCATCGGCGGCGCGACCGTGGGTTTCCTGGTCTGGTTCTTCGGTTTCATGGTGGTCGGCGGCGAGTGGTTCCTGATGTGGCAATCAGCGACCTGGAATGGCCAGGAGCCGGCCTTCAAGTTCTACATGGCGCTCCTCGGGGTGCTGATCTTCGTCAATCAGGCGGACAACGAGCTGACTTAAGCTGGGTCGCTTGCCGATTGCGCGCCAGTATCGGACACTGGCGCGCCGGTTTGCGGTCCGACTGCGGGCACGAAACCCAAGGTCATTGGCGACTCAGACACACGAGACCATTAAGCGACCGCACCTGCCTGGCAGTGCTCATTAATGGAATTCCACTGAGTCGAGACTTTATGAAAGACGCAACGATTGCGCTCCACCACGGTTTCAAGTCGGACCCGACCACCAAGGCCGTGGCCGTGCCCATCTATCAGAACGTCGCCTTCGAATTCGATAACGCCCAGCACGGCGCCGACCTGTTCAACCTGGATGTCCCGGGCAATATCTACACCCGGATCATGAATCCCACCAACGACGTGCTGGAGCAGCGACTCGCCGCCCTTGAAGGCGGCATCGCCGGACTGGCGGTGTCCGCCGGCAGCGCTGCGATCCACTACGCGATCCAGACCCTGACCCGCGCCGGCGACAATATTGTCTCCACACCGCAACTCTACGGCGGCACCTACACCCTCTTCGCCCATCTGCTGCCGAGTTTCGGTGTCGATGTGCGTTTTGCCCGCGACGACTCCGCCGAAGCCATCGCCGAACTGATCGACGAGAACACTAAACTGGTCTATTGCGAAAGCATTGGCAATCCGGCGGGCAATATCGTCGATCTCCAGCGCTTCGCCGAGGTTGCCCATCGGCACGGTGTACCCCTGATGGTCGACAACACCGTGGCGACGCCGATCCTGTGCAAGCCGATCCAGTTCGGCGCCGATATCGTCGTGCATTCGGTGACCAAGTACGTCGGTGGCCACGGCAACTCCCTGGGAGGGGTGATTGTCGATGCCGGCACCTTCCCCTGGGCCGACCACCCGGAAAAATTCCCCGGTCTGAACACCCCGGAAGCCGCCTATCACGGCGTGGTCTACACGGAAAAATTCGGTCCGGCGGCATTTATCGCCCGCGCCCGCACCGTACCGTTGCGCAACACTGGAGCGGCCCTGGCGCCAATGAATGCCTTCCTGCTGCTGCAAGGCCTGGAAACCCTGGCCTTGCGCATGGAGCGACATACCGAGAACGCACTCAAGGTGGCGCAGTTCCTCAAGGCCCACGAACACGTCGCCTGGGTCAGCTACGCCGGCCTGCCGGACCACCCGCACCATGAACTGGCGCTCAAGTACATGCAGGGCAAGCCTTCGGCGATCCTTTCGTTCGGCCTCAAGGGCGGCTATGAAGCCGGAGTACGCTTCTATGATGCGCTGCAGATCTTCAAGCGCCTGGTGAATATCGGCGACGCCAAGTCCCTGGCCTGCCATCCGGCCTCCACCACCCACCGGCAAATGAACGAAGCCGAACAGGCCAAGGCCGGAGTGAAGCCGGAAATGATCCGCTTGTCCGTTGGCATCGAGGCGATCGAGGACATCCTCGAAGACCTGCAACAAGCGCTACGGACCTGAAGCAAGACGGCCCGCCTCCAGAGGAGACGGGCCGTCTTCCGATCGACCGATATTCAGGGCCTCGGGCCCTCCTCGATCAATGCTCCAGGCGGAATTGTTTCTCCGCCGCATCGAAGCGTTGCAGCATCAGCGCCGAGGGCGTACCCATCCGGCTGACGATATAGATCGCCAGGCTGGCGAAGATAAAGCCCGGAATGATTTCGTACAGCCCCAGCAGGTTGAAGTGCTTCCAGACGATCACCGTGATCGCCCCCACCAGAATCCCGGCCAGCGCACCATTGCGGGTCATGTCCTTCCAGATCACCGAGATCAGCACCACCGGGCCGAACGCCGCGCCAAACCCGGCCCAGGCATAGCTCACCAGGCCCAGCACGCGGTTTTCCGGGTTGGCCGCCAGGGCGATGGCCACCAGCGCCACCAGCAACACCATTGCGCGGCCGACCCAGACCAGTTCCGACTGGGAAGCCGATTTACGCAGGAAGGTCTTGTAGAAGTCTTCGGTCAGGGCACTGGAACAGACCAGCAACTGACAGCTCAAGGTACTCATCACCGCCGCCAGGATCGCCGACAGCAACACCCCGGCAACCCAGGGATTGAACAGGATCTTCGCCAGCTCGATAAACACCCGCTCGTGATTCTCACCGACGGGACCGGCCACCTCGGGATGCGCCGAAAAGTAGGCAATGCCGAAGAAGCCCACCGCCACGGTACCGCCCAGGCACAGGATCATCCAGGTCATGGAAATACGCCGGGCCTTGGCGATCGACTTGACCGAGTCCGCCGCCATGAAACGCGCCAGGATATGCGGCTGGCCGAAATAACCCAGGCCCCAGCCCATCAGCGAGAGGATGCCGACAAAGGTGGTGCCCTTGAGCATGTCGAAGTTGGCCGGGTCCTTGGCTTCGATGGCGAGGAAGGTGGTGTCGACGCCGCCGGTGGCCAGCAGCACGATGATCGGCGTGAGAATCAGCGCAAAGATCATCAAGGTGGCTTGTACGGTATCTGTCCAGCTCACCGCCAGGAAACCGCCGATAAAGGTGTAGGCAATAGTCGCCGCCGCACCAGCCCACAGCGCGGTCTCATAGGACATGCCAAAGGTGCTTTCGAACAACCGCGCCCCGGCAACGATGCCCGACGCGCAGTAGATGGTGAAGAACACCAGGATCACCAGCGCCGCAATGATCCGCAGCAGGCCGCTGTGATCCTCGAAGCGGCTGGAGAAATAGTCCGGCAGGGTCAAGGCATCGCCATTGTGTTCAGTCTGTACCCGCAGGCGCCCGGCGACGAACAGCCAATTCAGGTAGGCCCCGACGATCAGGCCGATGGCGATCCAGCTTTCCGACAGACCGGACAGATAGATCGCGCCAGGCAAACCCATCAGCAACCAGCCGCTCATATCGGAAGCGCCAGCCGACAGCGCGGTCACCACGCTGCCAAGGCTGCGCCCACCGAGAATGTAATCGGAGAGGTTGTTGGTCGAGCGATAGGCCATCAGGCCGATCAGCACCATGGCGGCGATATAGATCACAAATGTGATCAGGGTTGGGTTGCTTACACTCATTGAAAAATCCCTGGCATTGTTTTTATTAAGCGCCGGTCCGACCGACGCAGAGAATGATGTTTGTCAGACGATTAAACGAGAAAGGCATTTATGACCGATATTTCCTCAGGAAAATCGCCGGCCCCGACCTACAACACATAGGAGGTTGCACTGCGGCGACGAATGCTATTCAACAAGGCGAATAAGGTGCAACCCATTTCTCCAGAATAAGTTGCACCTATTGGATTTTGCGTATTTTCCGACGCTTTCACGCCCCTTTTCAGTGCGAAAAATTCCCGGGACGCCCGGAAAAGCCCGAACCAGAGGCGACAAATACAAACGGGAAAATAATTCCTGATCTGCCGCCGTTTTTTCCTGCAAAAAATAGGTTGCACCCGGTTGCACCTAGGCCGAGCCAGCGCTACTCTTTCCGCCAGCTGATGCCACGCCATCGTGGTAACCATGAGGATAAGAAAATGGCTACGACCACCCTTGGGGTCAAACTCGACGACCCGACCCGCGAGCGCCTGAAGGCCGCGGCCCACTCGATTGACCGCACCCCCCATTGGCTGATCAAGCAAGCCATTTTCAACTACCTGGAAAAGCTCGAGAGCGGTGCAACCCTGGGTGAAATCAACGGTTCGTCCCGTGGCGACGCCGAAGACAGCGGCGAAGCCCCGAGCGACCACGCCCATCAGTGCTTCCTCGAATTCGCCGAAAGCATCCTGCCGCAATCAGTGCTGCGCGCCGCCATCACCGCCGCCTACCGGCGCCCGGAACCGGAAGTGGTACCGATGTTGCTGGAGCAGGCGCGCCTGCCGGCCGCCATGGCCGAAGCCAGCCACAAGCTGGCCGCCTCGATAGCCGAAAAACTGCGCAACCAGAAGAGCGCCGGCGGCCGCGCCGGGATCGTCCAGGGCCTGCTGCAGGAGTTCTCCCTGTCGTCCCAGGAAGGTGTCGCGCTGATGTGCCTGGCCGAAGCCCTGCTGCGCATCCCCGACAAAGGTACCCGCGACGCCCTGATCCGCGACAAGATCAGCACCGGCAACTGGCAACCGCACCTGGGCAACAGCCCCTCGCTGTTCGTCAACGCCGCCACCTGGGGCCTGCTGCTGACCGGCAAGCTGGTCGCCACCCATAACGAAACCGGCCTGACCTCATCGCTGAGCCGGATCATCGGCAAGAGCGGCGAGCCGATGATCCGCAAGGGCGTCGACATGGCCATGCGCCTGATGGGCGAACAGTTCGTCACCGGCGAAACCATCGCCGAAGCCCTGGCCAACGCCAGCCGCTTCGAAGCCAAGGGTTTCCGCTATTCCTACGACATGCTCGGCGAAGCCGCACTGACCGAGCACGACGCACAGAAATACCTGGCCTCCTACGAGCAGGCCATCCATTCGATCGGCAAGGCCTCCCACGGGCGCGGCATCTACGAAGGCCCGGGCATTTCCATCAAGCTGTCGGCCCTGCATCCGCGCTACAGCCGCGCCCAGTATGAACGGGTGATGGACGAGCTGTACCCGCGCCTGCTGGCGCTGACCCTGCTGGCCAAGCAATACGATATCGGCCTGAACATCGACGCCGAAGAGGCCGACCGTCTCGAACTGTCCCTGGACCTGCTCGAACGCCTGTGCTTCGAGCCGCAACTGAGCGGCTGGAACGGCATCGGCTTCGTGATCCAGGCCTACCAGAAACGCTGCCCGTATGTGATCGACTACGTCATTGACCTGGCCCGTCGCAGCCGCCATCGCCTGATGATCCGCCTGGTCAAGGGTGCCTACTGGGACAGCGAGATCAAGCGCGCCCAGGTCGAAGGCCTGGAGGGCTACCCGGTCTATACCCGCAAGGTCTACACCGACGTGTCCTACATCGCCTGCGCACGCAAACTGCTGTCGGTGCCGGAAGTCATCTACCCGCAGTTCGCCACCCACAACGCCCACACCCTGTCGGCCATCTACCATATCGCCGGGCAGAACTATTACCCGGGCCAGTACGAGTTCCAGTGCCTCCACGGCATGGGCGAACCACTCTACGAGCAGGTAGTGGGCAAGGTTTCCGAAGGCAAGCTGAACCGCCCATGCCGTGTGTACGCGCCGGTCGGCACCCATGAAACCCTGCTGGCCTACCTGGTCCGGCGCCTGCTGGAAAACGGCGCCAACACCTCCTTCGTCAACCGTATTGCCGACCAGTCCATCTCGATTCAGGAACTGGTGGCCGATCCAGTAGCCAGCATCGAGCAGATGGCAACCCTGGAAGGTGGCTTCGGCCTGCCGCATCCGCGTATTCCGCTGCCGCGTGACCTTTACGGTCGCGACCGGGCCAATTCCGCCGGCATCGACATGGCCAACGAACATCGCCTGGCATCGCTGTCCTGCGCCTTGCTGGCCAGCGCCCACAACGACTGGAAAGCCGCGCCGCTGCTGGGCTGTGTCGCCAGCAGCGAACCCCCGGTAGCAGTGCTCAACCCATCGGACCATCGCGACCTGGTCGGCTATGTCCAGGAAGCGACCGTCGAAGACGCCGACAACGCGGTGCAGTGCGCCCTGAACGCCGCGCCGATCTGGCAGGCCACCCCGCCGAGCGAACGCGCCGCGATCCTGGAGCGCGCCGCCGACCTGATGGAAAGCGAGATCCAGCCGCTGATGGGCCTGCTGGTCCGCGAAGCCGGCAAGACCTTCGCCAACGCCATCGCTGAAGTCCGTGAAGCCGTGGACTTCCTGCGCTACTACGCGGTACAGGCGCGCAACGATTTCAGCAACGACGCCCACCGCCCACTGGGCCCGGTGGTCTGCATCAGCCCGTGGAACTTCCCGCTGGCGATCTTCAGCGGCCAGGTCGCCGCGGCACTGGCCGCCGGTAACCCGGTACTCGCCAAACCCGCCGAACAGACTCCGCTGATCGCCGCCCAGGCCGTGCGCCTGCTGCTCGAAGCCGGGATTCCCGAAGGCGTGGTGCAACTGCTGCCAGGCCGTGGTGAAACCGTCGGCGCGCGCCTGGTGGGCGACGAACGGGTCAAGGGCGTGATGTTCACCGGCTCCACCGAGGTGGCGCGCCTGCTGCAACGCAATGTCGCCGGTCGCCTCGACAACCTGGGCCGACCGATTCCGCTGATCGCCGAAACCGGCGGGCAGAACGCGATGATCGTCGACTCTTCGGCCCTGACCGAACAGGTGGTGATCGATGTCGTGTCCTCGGCCTTCGACAGCGCCGGCCAACGCTGTTCGGCCCTGCGTGTGCTGTGCCTGCAGGAAGATTCCGCCGACCGCGTGATCGAAATGCTCAAGGGCGCCATGGCCGAATGCCGCCTGGGCAACCCGGAGCGCCTGTCGGTGGATATCGGCCCAGTGATCGACGCCGAAGCCAAGGCTGGCATCGAGAAACATATCCAGGGCATGCGCGACAAGGGCCGCACGGTCTACCAGGTGGCCATCGCCGATGGCGAGGAATGCAAGCGCGGCACCTTCGTGATGCCGACCCTGATCGAACTGGAAAGCCTCGACGAACTGCAGCGGGAGATCTTCGGCCCGGTGCTGCACGTGGTGCGCTACAAACGCAAGGACATCGACCCGTTGATCGCGCAGATCAATGCCTCCGGCTACGGCCTGACCCTCGGCGTACACACCCGCATCGACGAGACCATTGCCAAGGTGATCGACAATGTCCATGCCGGCAACGTCTATGTGAACCGCAATATCGTCGGCGCCGTGGTCGGCGTGCAACCGTTCGGCGGCGAAGGGCTGTCGGGCACCGGGCCGAAAGCCGGCGGGCCGCTGTACCTCTATCGTCTGCTATCGACCCGGCCTGCGGATGCCATCGAACAATCCTTCGCCCGTGGCGACGCCCTCGCCGCACCGGATGTGCGTCTGCGCGAAACCCTGCTCAAGCCGCTCAATGTCCTGCAAGCCTGGGCCGAGAGCCAGAAGCTGGCGGACCTCGGGGCGCTGTGCACGACCTTCGCGGCGCAGTCGCAAAGCGGCATCACCCGCGTACTCAACGGTCCGACCGGCGAGCGCAACAGCTACGCCATCCTGCCCCGCGAGCATGTGCTGTGCCTGGCAGAGATCGAAGCCGACCTGTTGACGCAGTTGGCGGCGGTATTGGCCGTGGGCGGCTCGGCGGTCTGGCCGGAAGGCGAGTCGACCAAGGCGCTCTGCGGGCGCTTGCCGAAAGAAGTGCAGGCGCGCATCCAGCGCGTGGCCGACTGGAGCAAGGACGAGGTGCTGTTCGATGCGGTGCTGCATCACGGTCATTCCGACCAACTGCGCGGAGTCTGCCAGCAGATCGCCCAACGCAGCGGGGCGATTGTCGGCGTGCAGGGCCTGTCCCAGGGTGAAACCGGCATTGCGCTGGAGCGCCTGGTGATCGAGCGGGCGTTGAGCGTCAACACCGCGGCGGCGGGCGGTAATGCCAGCCTGATGACCATCGGTTAAAACATCTGGCAGATGTGTCGAGCGGAAGATCGCCTTCGCGGGCAAGCTCCGCTCTCACAGGTTCAGTGCCAGGCCACCCTCTCTCTGACACGATAAAAACCCGTGGGGGCGGAGCTTGCCCGCGAAGAGGGTCGCCCAGGCAATACACCTCCCTGAATTCTGCCCCTCCATCACCCACATCAATCTTGCTAGGCAGCGCTTATTCAGCCACCTAGACTCGGCCCATTCCCCAACAGGTAGGCCGCCATGTCCGAGATGCTGCTCAGTTCCCGCAATCTGGCTTTTGAGCTGTACGAAGTCCTCGACGCCGAGGGCCTGACCCAGCGCGAGCGATTCGCCGAGCACTCCCGGGAAACCTTCGACGCAGCCATCGGCACCGCCCGCAACATCGCCGAAAAATTCTTCGCCCCACACAACCGCAAGAACGACGAAAACGAACCGCGCTATGAAAACGGCGAAGCGATCCTGATCCCGGAAGTGAAACCCGCCGTCGACGCCTTCCTCGAAGCCGGCTTTCTCAACGCCGCGCGCAGCTTCGAAGCTGGCGGCATGCAACTGCCGACCCTGCTGTCGCAAGCCTGTTTCGCCCACTTCCAGTCGGCCAACGCCGCCTCGACCTCCTACCCGTTCCTGACCATGGGCGCAGCGAACCTGATCGAAAGCTTCGGCAGCGACGAGCAGAAACGCCGCTTCCTGCAACCGATGATCGACGGCCGCTTCTTCGGCACCATGGCCCTGACCGAGCCCCACGCCGGCTCTTCGCTGTCCGATATCCGCACCCGCGCCGAACCGGCCGCCGACGGCAGCTACCGGCTCAAGGGCAACAAGATCTTCATTTCCGGCGGTGACCATCCGCTGTCGGAAAACATCGTGCACATGGTCCTGGCCAAGCTGCCGGACGCACCGCCCGGGGTGAAGGGTATTTCGCTGTTTATCGTGCCCAAGTTCCTGGTCAACGACGACGGCAGCCTCGGCCCGCGCAACGATGTGCTGCTGGCCGGGCTGTTCCACAAGATGGGCTGGCGCGGCACCACTTCCACGGCGCTTAACTTCGGCGATAACGGGAACTGCGTCGGCTATCTGGTGGGCAAGCCGCACCAGGGCCTGAGCTACATGTTCCAGATGATGAACGAAGCGCGGATCGGCGTCGGCATGG
Organism: Pseudomonas sp. MWU13-2105; assembly: GCF_023242315.1. GTDB lineage: Bacteria > Pseudomonadota > Gammaproteobacteria > Pseudomonadales > Pseudomonadaceae > Aquipseudomonas. The sequence goes on along the minus strand of NZ_JALLIY010000004.1, from coordinate 103,394 downwards.
GCGCGGTCATGCTCGGCTACGCCGGTTACCTGTATTCCCTGGAATACGCCCGGGAGCGTCCGCAGGGTCGCCTGCCCGACAGCAAGGACCCGACCACCGCACCGGTTTCGATCATCCAGCACGCTGACGTCAAACGCATGCTGCTGACCCAGAAGGCCTACGTCGAAGGCGCATTCGACCTCGGCCTGTACGCCGCACGGCTGTTCGATGACACCACCACGCTGAGCGCCGAGGCCGAGCGTCGACAGGCCCATGAACTGCTCGACCTGCTGACGCCCATCGTCAAATCCTGGCCCTCGGAGTTCTGCCTCAAGGCCAACGAACTGGCGATCCAGATTCTTGGCGGCCACGGCTACACCCGCGAATACCCGGTGGAACAGTACTACCGCGACAACCGGCTGAACCCGATTCACGAAGGTACCCACGGCATCCAGTCCCTCGACCTGCTGGGGCGCAAGCTGGCGCAGAACGGCGGGGCCGGCCTGAAGCAGTTGATCCGACTGATCGCCGACACCGCGCAACGCGCCGCCGCCCATGCCGCCCTGGATGCCCTGCGCCAACCGCTGGAGGATTTGGTAGCGCGCCTGCAAAGCGTGACCATCGGCCTGCTGACGGACCTGGCCCAGGGCAAGGTCAACAGCAGCCTCGCCAACTCGGCGCTGTACCTCAAGGCCTTCGGACATACGGTCATCGGCTGGCGCTGGCTGGAGCAGGCGGTGCGCGCCGAGGAAGGCTTGGCCAGGGGCAACCCGGCGGACCTGGACTTCTACAAGGGCAAGCTGCAAGCCGCACGCTACTTCCTGACCTGGGAAGTACCGGGCTGCCATCACGAGCTGGCCATTCTCGAAGCGCGCGACGATACCTGCCTGTCGATGCAGGACGCCTGGTTCTAAAGCTTTTGACAGCGGTACATTTCAACAGGTTAGAATCGCTGGCACGCAGACTGCATGGTCAGTCTGCGCCCAGCCTTTGCAAGCTTTCCTGGAGTACTGCCTTTGAATGCGACGACCATCAACAGCCTGTTCTTGATCGGCGCGTTGCTGGTAGGCGCAAGCATCCTGGTGAGCTCGCTGTCCTCGCGCCTCGGCATCCCGATCCTGGTGATCATCCTCGCGGTGGGCATGACCGCCGGCGTCGACGGTGGCGGTATCATCTTCGACAACTACCCCACCGCCTACCTGGTCGGTAACCTCGCCCTCGCCGTGATCCTGCTCGACGGCGGCCTGCGCACGCGGGTCGCGAGTTTCCGCGTGGCGCTCTGGCCGGCGCTGTCGCTGGCCACGGTCGGGGTGCTGATCACCACCGGCCTGACCGGCATGGCCGCCGCCTGGCTGTTCAACCTGAACATCATCCAGGGCCTGCTGATCGGTGCCATCGTCGGCTCCACGGACGCCGCCGCGGTGTTCTCGCTGCTCGGCGGCAAAGGCCTCAACGAACGGGTCACCGCCAGCCTGGAAATCGAGTCCGGCAGTAACGACCCGATGGCGGTGTTCCTTACCGTGACCCTGATCGACATGCTCGCCAGCGGCCAGACCGGCCTGCACTGGAGCCTGCTCGGCCACCTGATTCGCGAATTCGGCATCGGCGGCATCATCGGCCTGGCCGGCGGCTGGCTGATGCTGCAACTGGTCAACCGCATCAACCTGGCCAACGGCCTGTATCCGATCCTGGTGATCAGCGGCGGCCTGGTGGTGTTCGCCCTGGCCAACGCCCTGCACAGCAGCGGCTTCCTCGCCGTGTATCTGTGCGGCCTGGTGATCGGCAACCGCCCGGTGCGCAGCCGTCACGGCATCCTGCACATGCTCGACGGCATGGCCTGGCTGGCGCAGATCGGCATGTTCCTGGTGCTGGGCCTGCTGGTCACCCCCCATGACCTGCTGCCCATCGCCCTGCCGGCCCTGGGCCTGGCACTATGGATGATCCTGTTCGCCCGGCCGCTGTCGGTGCTGGTCGGCCTGCTGCCGTTCAAGGCCTTCCATGGCCGGGAAAAGGCGTTTATTTCCTGGGTCGGCCTGCGCGGCGCGGTACCGATCATTCTCGCGGTGTTCCCGCTGATGGCCGGCCTGCCTCATGCGCAGCTGTACTTCAACCTGGCGTTCTTTATCGTACTGGTGTCGCTGCTGGTGCAAGGGACCAGCCTGCCGTGGGTGGCCAAACTGCTGAAAGTCACGGTCCCGCCGGAGCCCGCGCCGATCTCCCGCTCCGCCCTGGAAGTGCATGTCACCAGTGAGTGGGAGCTGTTCGTCTATCGCCTGGGCGCGGAAAAATGGTGCATCGGCGCCGCCCTGCGCGAACTGAAAATGCCTGAAGGCACGCGTATCGCCGCGCTGTTCCGCGGTCAACAACTGCTCCATCCGTCGGGTAGTACCACCCTGGAAGTCGATGACCTGCTCTGCGTGATCGGTCACGAACACAACCTGCCGGCCCTCGGCAAGCTGTTCAGCCAGGCACCGCAGCGCGGGCTCGACCTGCGCTTCTTCGGCGACTTCGTACTCGAAGGCGACGCCCAGCTGGGCGCGGTCTCGGCGCTCTATGGCCTGAAACTCGAAGGCGTCGACCCGAATACCCCGCTGGGCAGCTTCATCGCCCACAAGGTTGGCGGCGCGCCCATCGTCGGCGACCAGGTGGAGTGGAACAACACCCTCTGGACCGTCGCGGTCATGGACGGGAACAAGATCGCCAAAGTCGGCGTCAGATTCCCCGAAGGAAGTCGCCCGGGTCCGGGTCTCTTCCTCTAAACTGCCCACTTTCTTCACGTTGCTTGACCGGTACCTATGTCTTCCTTGCGCACTTTTCTTGTCATGGCCCTGCTGGGCCTGAGTCTTTCCGTCGGCGCGCTGCAAGCGGCCGAGCCGCCCACCCGTGAATCGGTCCAGCAAAGCCTGGACAAGATCGCCGACCGCAAGCTCGCCGACGCCGATCAAAAGGCCCTGCAGGCCGTACTGCAGCAGACGCTGACCTGGATGTCGAACCAGGACGACTATGAAAAGCGCCTGGCCGCGACCAAACAGCAGGTCGCCGATGCGCCGCGCCAGACCGTTGAAAACCAGCGCGAACTGGCGCGCCTGAAGGTGACCAAGGTGGTCCCGGTGGCGCAGCGTTATGCCAACCAGTCGGTGTCGCAGCTGGAACAACTGCTGACCGAGCGCACCACCCAACAGGGCGACCTGCAAAAAGCCCTGGCCGATGCCAACAGCCTGATCATCACCGCCCAGACCCGCCCCGAGCGCGCGCAGTCGGAAATCAGCAGCAGCCAGACGCGCATCCAGCAGATCAACAGCACCCTCAAGCAGGGCAAGGACAACGGCAAGACCCTCAACGCCGACCAGCGCAACCAGCTGAATGCCGAACTGGCCTCGATCAACGCGCTGATCCTGTTGCGCCGCCAGGAATTGGCCGGCAACAGCCAGTTGCAGGACCTGGGCAACAGCCAGCACGACCTGCTGATGGAAAAAACCGCACGCCTGGAGCAGGAAATCCAGGACATGCAGTCGCTGATCAACCAGAAGCGCCTGGCCCAGTCCCAGCAGACCGTCACCCAGCAATCCATCGAAGCGCAGAAGGCTGGCGACAGCAGCGTGCTGGCCACCGAAAGCGCCACCAACCTCAAGCTCTCCGACTACCTGCTCAAGAGCACCGACCGCCTCAACGAGCTGACCCAGCAGAACCTGCAGACCAAACAGCAGCTCGACAGCGTGACCCAGAGCGACCAGGCCCTGGACGAGCAGATCAGCGTACTCAAGGGCAGCCTGTTGCTGTCGAAGATTCTCTACAAGCAGAAACAGGCCCTGCCGCGACTGCAAGTGGACAAGAACCTGGCCGATGAAATCGCCGATATCCGCCTCTACCAGTTCGAGGTCAACCAGCAGCGCGAACTGATCAGCAGCCCGGCCACCTATGTCGACAACCTGCTGGCGACCCAGCCGCCGGAGCAGGTCAATGCGCAACTGCGCAGGACCCTGCTGGACCTGGCGGTAACCCGCAGCGATCTGCTCGAACGCCTGAACCGCGAACTGAGCGCCCTGCTCAACGAATCCATCACCCTGCAACTGAACCAGAAGCAACTGCTCAGTACCGCCCAGAGCCTGCGCGCGACCCTGGACGAGCAGATGTTCTGGATTCCGAGCAACAAGCCCCTGGACCTGGACTGGATCGAAAGCGTGCCGGCACGCCTGCAAAAGCAGCTCACTACCCTGCCCTGGGCCTCCAGTTTCAGTGAACTGACCGATGGCCTGGCACAACATCCGCTGCTGTTCCTGCCCCTGCTGCTGTTGATCGGTGCCCTGCTGTGGCGGCGCAAGTCGCTGTATGCGCGCCTGAGCAAGGTGCACAAGGATATCGGCCACTTCAAGCGCGACAGCCAGTGGCACACGCCGCTGGCGATCCTGGTCAACGTCGCCCTGGCGATGCCGATCACCCTGGCACTGGCGCTGTGCGGTTACGCGCTGCAGATCGACGCCCGCGGCCAGAACGCCAGCCTCGGGGCCGCGCTGCTGCAAATCTCCCTGGCCTGGCTGGTGTTCTACACCGCCTACCGGATTCTCGCGCCGGGCGGCGTGGCGGAGCTGCATTTCCGCTGGGAAAAGCCCCAGGTCGATTTTCTCCAGGGCTGGATTCGTCGACTCGGCTTCGTGGTCCTGGCACTGGTGGCCATCGTTTCCGTGGCTGAGCTGCAACCGGCCTCACTGGCCGACGATGTGCTCGGCATCGCCGTGGTCCTGACCTGCTACGGCCTGATGGCCTTGCTGCTCAGTCGCCTGCTGCTGGGCACGCCGAACCACGGCAGTGCCTCGCTGTTTCGCAAACTGATCGGCGTGCTTTTCACCGCCATGCCCATCGCGCTGTTTATCGCCGTGTGCTTCGGCTACTACTACACGGCCCTGAAACTCAGCGACCGGCTGATCGAGACCCTTTACCTGCTGATGCTCTGGCTGGTGATCGAGGCGACCTTCGCCCGCGGCCTCGGGGTCGCGGCCCGGCGCCTGGCCTACCAGCGCGCCTTGAGCAAACGCCAGGCGGCCAAGGAAGCCGGCGATGGCGAACTGCAGATCGAAGAGCCGACCCTGGACATCGAACAGGTCAACGAACAATCCATGCGCCTGATCCGCCTGGCCCTGCTCGGCGGCTTCGTCGCGGCCCTGTACTGGGTCTGGTCGGACCTGATCAGCGTATTCTCCTACCTGGACAACATCACCCTCTACGAATACACCAGCGGTACCGGCGCGACCATGAGCATGGTGCCGATCAGCATCGGCAACGTCATCGGTGCCCTGGCGATCATCGGCATCACCTTCGCCCTGGCGCGCAACCTGCCAGGCCTGCTGGAAGTGCTGGTGCTGTCCAAGCTCGAACTGGCCCAGGGCAGCGCCTACGCCACCACCACCCTGCTGTCCTACGTGATTGCCGGTATCGGCTTCGTCTCCACCCTCTCAACCCTCGGCGTGAGCTGGGACAAGTTGCAATGGCTGGTAGCGGCGCTGTCGGTGGGCCTGGGTTTCGGCATGCAGGAAATCTTCGCCAACTTCATCTCCGGCATCATGATCCTGTTCGAGCGTCCAGTGCGGATCGGCGACACCATCACCATCGGCACCCTGTCGGGCACGGTCAGCAAGATCCGCATCCGCGCCACCACCATCACCGACTTCGACCGCAAGGACATCATTGTCCCGAACAAGACCTTTATCACCGGGCAACTGATCAACTGGTCGCTGACCGACACGGTTACCCGCGTCACCCTCAAGCTCGGCGTCGACTACGGCTCGGACCTCGACCGGGTCAAGGAGCTGCTGCTCAAGGCCGCCCGGGACAACCCGCGGGTACTGAAGGAGCCCGAACCCCACGTGTACTTCCTGAATTTCGGCGAAAGTACCCTGGACCACGAACTGCGCATGCACGTGCGCGACCTGGGCGACCGCAACCCGGTGGTCGACGAGGTCAACCGCTTCATCAACCGCGAGTTCAAGAAAGAGCACATCAACATCTCGTTCCGGCAGATGGAGGTCTATCTCAAGAACCTGCATGGTCAGGAATACAAGCTGGTGCCGGTGGAAGGCGAAACGCCGGCTCCCGTGTCGACGGCGCCGGCCAAGCCGGAGCAGTTGCCGCCACCGGACAAGCTTGACTGAACGCCGGCCCACGCGGCGCTCATGCCGTTTGCATGAGGCCGCTGGCGTCTGCCGGCTAATCCCAGCAGAATACTCGGACATACTGCTGGAGCCGGCCGTTTGAAAGCCCTCGACGAACTGACCTTCGATAACCGCTTCGCCCGCCTGGGCGACGGGTTTTCCACCCATATCCTGCCCGAGCCCCTGGACAACCCGCGCCTGGTGGCGGTGAGTCCGGCGGCCATGGCCCTGCTCGACCTGGACCCGGCCATTGCCGGGGAACCGGTATTCGCCGAGCTGTTCGGCGGGCACAAGCTCTGGGCCGAAGCCGAGCCTCGGGCGATGGTCTATTCGGGGCATCAGTTCGGCTCCTACAACCCGCGCCTGGGTGACGGTCGCGGGCTGTTGCTGGGCGAGGTCTACAATGACGCGGGCGAACATTGGGACCTGCACCTCAAGGGTGCCGGGCAAACGCCGTATTCGCGCATGGGCGACGGCCGCGCGGTGCTACGCTCCTCGATCCGCGAATTCCTCGCCTCCGAAGCCCTGCATGCCCTGGGTATTCCCAGCAGCCGCGCGCTGTGCGTGATCGGTTCCGACACGCCGGTATGGCGCGAGAAACAGGAGCGCGGCGCCATGGTCCTGCGCATGGCTCCCAGCCATGTGCGCTTTGGCCACTTCGAGTACTTCTACTACACCAAGCAACCGGAACAGCAGAAGCAGCTTGGCGAGCACGTGCTGGCGCTGCACTTCCCCGAGTGCCTGGAACAGCCGGAGCCATACCTGGCGATGTTCCGCGAGATCGTCGAACGCAATGCCGAACTGATCGCCAAGTGGCAGGCCTACGGTTTCTGCCATGGCGTGATGAACACCGACAACATGTCGATCCTGGGCATCACCTTCGACTTCGGCCCGTTCGCCTTTCTCGATGATTTCGATGCGCACTTCATCTGCAACCACTCCGATGACCAGGGCCGCTACTCGTTCAGCAACCAGGTGCCGATCGGCCAGTGGAATCTCAGCGCCCTGGCCCAGGCCCTGACGCCGTTCATCAGTGTCGAGGCGTTGCGTGAGGCGCTGGCCCTGTTCCTGCCGCTGTACCAGGCCCACTACCTCGACCTGATGCGCCGCCGCCTCGGCCTGACCAGCGCCGAAGACGACGACCTGAAGCTGGTGGAAAACCTGCTGCAACTGATGCAGGCCGGCGGGGTCGACTACAGCCTGTTCTTCCGCCGCCTGGGGGATGAGCCGGCCGCACTGTCTACCGCGCGGCTGCGCGATGACTTTATCGATCTCAAGGGGTTCGACGCCTGGGCCGAACGCTACAAGGCCCGCGTCGCCCGCGAAACGGATCAGGACGAGTCCCGGCGCAAAGCGCGGATGCACGCGGTCAACCCGCTGTATATCCTGCGCAACTACCTGGCGCAGAAGGCCATTGATGCGGCGCAAAGTGGCGATTACTCAGAGGTTCGGCAACTCCACGAGGTGCTGAGCAAGCCGTTCGACGAGCAACCGGGTATGGAACGCTACGCCGAACGGCCACCGGAGTGGGGCAAGCATCTGGAGATCAGTTGCTCGTCGTGAGGGCTCATGCCTCTGGCTCGATAGCGCTGACGACCCGGCAAACGATGTCCATCATGGTGACATCGTCCAGCCGCTCTATGAACTTGGCGGAACCGTCTCGAACGCGCTGTTCGATATCGAAACTGCGCACTTGATTGCAGACGGCGACGCCGTTGGTTTTGCCTACGCACCATCAACCTATCTCCCCTCCGACCGGATCGCCTTCGCGAGCCCATGCAGTCTCGGCATTCAACTCAACGATCTCCTCGGAACCTTGAAGCAGCTCGTCCAGGGAATAGCGTTTACGAACCGGATGAACCATCGGCCTTGCGACCAACTCACCGTCGACCACTGTCAGCTCAAGCTGCGCTCCTTGGCCTCCCAAATGCGTTTCTCAGCAATGACACCCATGCAATGCCCTTATCGCAATTTGCCATTGGTCAACTCGACTGACGGTACGCCCTCTCATACTGGATTCGCGGGTCGAACACCGGCGGCTAAAAATGTCAGGGCATGCAACAAAGCTTGATAAAACCAACTCCCGGCTCCAGATAGAGAGCATTGGCCACTTCCCTGGAGCCCTCGCTCATGCCCGATTCCCTGTTGATCCCCTGCCCCCACTGCAACGGCCTCAACCGCATCCCCGCCGAGCGCCTGGGCGACCAGCCGAAATGCGGGCGCTGCAAAGCCGCGGTCTTGCTGGACAAACCGTTCGAATTGAAACAGAGCGACTACGCCAGCCAGATCAAAGGCGATCTGCCATTGCTGGTGGATGTATGGGCGGACTGGTGCGGGCCGTGCAAATCCTTTGCACCGGTGTTCGAACAGGCGGCGGCCCAACTGGCCGGCAAGTGCCGCCTGGCCAAGCTCGACAGCGAGGCCAACCAGCAGTTGTCGGCACAGCTGGGGATTCGTTCGATTCCCAGCCTGATCCTGTTCAGAAATGGCCGGGAAGTGGCGCGCCAGAGTGGCGCCTTTCCCTTGCCACAGCTGATGGCCTGGCTGCGCAGCCAGGGCGTCTGAGAGCCGCACGCCCACTGTCGGCTTGCCCGCGAAACTTTTAGTGCTCTCACGGGCCTCTTCGCGAGCAAGCTCTGCACATTCAGCCTTGGCGGGCGGGTATTGGCATCAAGCGTTGTTTTCCAGCAATGCGTGCAACTCGACGAACTGCTGGGTCAGCTTGTGCCGCGGATCGAAGTGGATCAGTGGCTTGTTGGCCTCGTGGGACTCGCGCATTTTCACCGAACTGGCCAGATACACCGGTAACACCGGCAATCCTTCGGCGATCAGGCTGTCGAGCATCTGCTGCGGCAGGCTCGCCCGTGCCTGGAACTGGTTGACCACGATCCCTTCCACCTGCAGGCCTTCGTTGTGGTCTTCCTTCAACTCTTCGATCTCGGCCAGCAGGCCATACAGCGCCTGGCGGGAAAAGCTGTCGCAATCGAAGGGAATCAACACGCGATCGGCGGCAATCAACGCCGATATCGCGTAAAAGTTCAGCGCCGGCGGCGTATCCAGGTAAATGCGGTCGTAATCTTCGGACAACTCATCCAACAGTTTGCGCAGCTTGTTGATCTTGTGCTTGGCTTCAAGTTTGGGCTGCAGGTCAGCCAGTTCGGCCGTGGCCGTGATCACGTGCAGGTTGTCGAAGGGCGTCTCGTAGATATCCACCTGGTTTTTCTTCGAGAACGGCCCGGACGAGAGGATCTGCTTGAAGAAGTCGGCGATGCCCATGGGGATGTCGTCGCCGGTGAGCCCGGTGAGGTATTGCGTGGAGTTGGCCTGGGCATCGAGGTCCACCAACAGGGTCCGATAGCCCTCGCTGGCGCTGACCGCCGCCAAGTTGCAGGCAATGCTCGACTTGCCGACCCCGCCTTTCTGATTGAACACCACACGCCGCATGACAAGACCTCCGTGTATCAATGGATCACCGAGTGTAGAGGGCTTGGCCGCTGCCGCGCCACCTTGGCGGGACAAGGATGACCTATCAGTTCGTCATAACGTCACGAATTCAGGGTAATTCCCCTATAAGTCGCGAAATCACTGACAGACGTATCAAAAAAACTACGAATAATAGCCAGTTGCTAGCCCACCCTTCGCATTTGGCAAATTTAATCGTGCAAAATGTGACCAAAAATTTGCTACAGGCCTTGCGCACCGGGATAATGCGCGCCACTCGGCCATCGCGCCACGCCAGGGTTGGTAGGGGTTCAAGGATCAACCATCAGCGTTCAAGGAAGCCCGCAGGGGCGGGAAGACATTCAGTGATCAACTTCAACATCGCCCAATGGCGCGCCTGGGCCCCGGGCCTGGAAAGTGCGGACGACTGGCAGGCCTGGAGCCGCCAGCCCTGCGTACCCGCACCCAGCGATGCGGCACCGGATGTGTCCTTCCTCCCAGCCATGCAGCGCCGCCGCCTCAGCCGCCTGGCGCGCATGGCGTTCAGCGTCGGCTGGCCGCTGGCCGAGGGGCACGCGCAACTGCCGCTGGTGTTCATCTCCCGCCACGGCGAAACCCCGCGTACCTTCGAGATCCTCTGCGACCTGGCGGCCGATCAGCCATTGTCGCCGACCCAGTTCAGCCTGTCGGTGCACAACGCGGTGATTGGCCTATGGTCGATCCTGCGCGGAGAAACCAGCGAAATGACCGCCCTGGCCGCCAACGGCGACGGCCTCGAGCACGGCATGCTCGAAGCCGCCGCGCTGCTCGCCGAAGGCGCCCCGGCGGTCCTGCTGGTGATCACCGAAGAACAACCGCCCGAAGCCTACCGCCACTGGATCGACGACGTGCCGTTCCCCTACGCCCTCGGCCTGCTGCTGACCCCAGGCGACGAGTGGCAACTGTCCCTCGAAAGCGGCGCGGACGAACAGCGCCACAGCGAGTGGCCCCATGCCCTCGATCTGTTGCGTACCCTGCTCGGTCAACACACCTCCTGCCAACACCGATGGAAGACCCGGGTATGGAACTGGCAACGCCGAGCATGAGCAAGCCCCGCGACGCCTACTACTGGCGCTTGCTGGCCACCGCCTTGAGCTTCGCCCTGTTCGGGCTGGGCGGCCTGTGCCTGCGTCTGGTGATATTCCCCTTGCTCGGCTGTCTGCCGGGCAATGCCGAACGCCAGCGCCAGCGCGCGCGACAAACGGTCAGCCGGCTGTTCTGGCTGTTCATCCGTTTCATGGCTCGCAGCGGCGTACTGACCTATGAAGTCGAAGGCGCGGAAAAACTCGGACGTCCCGGGCAGATGATCATCGCCAACCACCCGTCGCTGATCGACGTGGTGTTCCTGATCGGCCTGGTGCGCCACACCAACTGCGTGGTCAAGCAGAGCCTCTGGCAAAACCCCTTCACCCGCGGGCCGCTGCGCGCCACCGAATACATCAGCAACGACGGCAGCCTGGACATGCTCGACGCTGCGGCCGGCGCCCTGCAAGACGGCCAGACCCTGATCGTTTTTCCCGAAGGCACCCGCACCACCCCGGGCGCGGCACCCGCCTTTCATCGCGGCGCCGCCGCGATTGCCCTGCGGGGTGCGAGAATCATCACCCCGGTCGTGATCAAGGTCAGCCCCACCACCCTGACCAAGGCTGAACCCTGGTATCGGATTCCGCAACGCCGGGTGCACTTCAGTTTCCGGGTCGGCGCCGATATAGACCCACAAGACTTTGCCGCGCAGGGCCCCGCGCCCCAGGCCTCGCGCAAACTCAACGATTATCTGCACCATTACTTCATTAAGGAGCTCGCCTCAGATGAGCGATCCAACCCCTGCCCTGCACCTTGAGATCAAAGAGCTGATCATCGAGGCCCTGGGCCTGGAAGACATCAGCGCGCAAGACATCGGCAACGAGCAAACCCTGTTCGGCGAAGGCCTGGGCCTGGATTCGGTGGATGCCCTCGAACTCGGCCTGGCAATCCAGAAGCGCTACGGCATCAAGATCGATGCGGACGCCAAGGACACCCGCGACCATTTCTCCAACGTGGCCAGCCTTGCGGCTTTCGTCACGGCAAAACAGGCAGCGTGAGGCCGTACCATGCAAACCCGTGACGACATCTTCAACACCCTGCGCGATGCCCTGGTCGAACTCTTCGAACTGGAACCCGAACGCGTCACCCTCGACAGCAACCTGTACCAGGACCTGGAAATCGACAGCATCGATGCCGTTGACCTGATCGACCATATCAAGCGTCAGACCGGCAAGAAAATCGCCGCCGAGGAGTTCAAGTCAGTGCGCACCGTCAACGATGTGGTCGAGGCGGTCTTTCGCCTGGTGCAACCGGCCGCATGAAACGCCTGATCGGCCTGGGCCTGCTGCTGGCGGGCCTGCTGTACCCCTTTGCGGTGTATTTCGGCATGGAGCATTTCGCCCCCTGGCAGTTCGGGCTGTTGCTCGGCGGCCTGTGGTTGGCCCGAGCCCTGACCAGCAAGCGGCGCCCCGGAAGCCTGTGGATGGCCCTCTGCGCCATCGCTTTCTGCGGCCTGCTCGCGGTACTGAACAGTCCGCTGTTGCTGCGCTGGTACCCGGTGCTGATCAGCGCCTTCATGCTCGGGCTGTTCGGCCTGAGCCTGAAAATCGGCCCGCCGATGGTCGAGCGGCTGGCCCGTTTGCGCGAGCCGCGGTTGCCGGAGGTGGCCATCCACTATACGAGGCAGGTGACCCGCGTCTGGAGCCTGTTTTTTCTTTGTAACGGTCTGATTGCCGCCGCCCTGACCCTCTGGGCGCCGCTGAGCTGGTGGACGCTGTACACCGGCCTGATCTCCTATGGGTTGATGGGTTTGCTGTTCGCCATTGAGTGGCTGGTACGACAACGGGTAAGAGGCCGCGCATGAACTGGATAAACCTTGAGCAGTTGTTGCTCAAGTCGCACGAATCGCGGGCAGTCACCCTGGAGCCGCCGCTGGATCATGCCGGTCTGGCGCAGCGGGCGTTGAGCCTGGCGGCCGGCTTGCAGGCCCGTGGCGTGAAGCATATTGCCGTGCATCTGGAAGATGCCGGGGAACTGGCCGTCGCCCTGCTCGGGGCCTGGCGCGCCGGTGCCCGGGTGCTGTTGCCCGCCGACTTGCAAGAACAGACCCGCCAGCGCTGGGCAGCGGATGTCGACCTGTGGCTGAGTGACAGCCACGCCCTCGAAGACCTCTGCCGCGAAGCGCTGAGCCCGGCCGCGCTCGATCTCGATGAGTGCCGCCTGAGCCTGTGTACCTCAGGCTCCAGCGGCGAACCCAAGCGCATCGACAAAAGCCTGCGCCAACTGGCCAATGAAGTCCTGGCCCTGGAACAACTGTGGGGCGCCGACCTCGACCAGGCGTGCATCATCGGCAGCGTCGCCACCCAGCATATCTACGGTTTGCTGTTTCGCGTGCTCTGGCCGCTGTGCGCCGGCCGCACCTTCGTGCGCAAGCAACTGGCCTTCCCGGAAGACTTGCAGCGCGCCAGCCGTGAACAGCCGCAGTTCGCCTGGGTCGCGAGCCCGGCCCTGCTCAAGCGCATGGGCGACAACCTCGACTGGCCGGCCCTGAGCCTGGTGCGCCGGGTGTTTTCTTCCGGCGGCGCGCTCCCGCCCGAGGCTGCGTCCGGCCTGCGGCAACGCTTGCGGCAATGGCCGACGGAAATTCTCGGCAGCTCGGAAACCGGCGGTATCGCCTGGCGCCAGGGTAACCCGCTGTGGCGTCCCTTCGCCGATGTGCAACTGAGCCAGGATCCGGACGGTGCCTTGCGGGTGGCGTCGCCTTACCTGCCGGCCGGTCATGTCGAGCAAACGGCGGACGCGGCACGCTTCGAAGCCGACGGTCGATTCGAACTGCTGGGACGACTGGACCGCATCGTCAAACTGGAAGAGAAACGCATCTCCCTGCCGATGCTGGAACAGGCCCTGATGGAACACGAGTGGGTCGCCGAAGCGCGCCTGGGCGTGGTGCAGGAAAACCGCGCCTACCTCGGCGCGCTGCTGGTGCTCTCCGACCAGGGCCTGCACAGCCTGCGCAACCAGGGCCGGCGGGCATTGACCGAGGCCCTGCGCAAACACCTGCTCAAACATTGTGAAGCCCTGGCGCTGCCACGCCGCTGGCGTTTGCTGCGGCAGATGCCACTGAATTCCCAGGGCAAATTGCCGCAAGCCGAAGTCCAGGCCCTGTTGCAGGCCCCGCGCCCCAAAGGCCCGGAACTGCTCTCACAACACGAGATGGACGGAGAATGGCTGTTGCATTTGGTCGTCCCGCTGGACCTGGCCTACTTCAGCGGCCACTTCCCGACGACTCCGGTGCTGCCCGGCGTGGTGCAAGTGGATTGGGCGCTGGAGCTGGGTCGCCAGCGACTCGAGCTGCCGGAAAAATTCGCCGGCATGGAAGTGCTGAAGTTCCAGCAACTGGTGCGTCCGGGCGACAGGCTCGAACTGAGCCTGCGTTTCGACCGTGAACGCAGCAAACTGCATTTCGCCTTTCGCAATGCGGCCGCCGCCTGCTCCAGCGGACGCATTGTGCTGGAGGCGGCCCATGCATAAGCCCTGCGCAATCATCCCGGTTTACAACCATGAAGCCGCCGTACCCGCGGTAATCGAAGCCCTGCTGCGCATCGGTTTACCCTGCGTGTTAGTGGACGACGGCAGCAGCCCGGCCTGCGCGGCGGTGCTGGAACGACTCGCCGAACACGAACGCATCACCCTGGTGAAACTACCGGTCAATCGGGGCAAGGGCGGTGCGGTCATGGTCGGGCTGCGGGAAGCCACGCGCCTGGGCTTCAGCCACGCCCTGCAAGTGGACGCCGACGGCCAGCACGACCTGAGCGACGTCACGAGCTTCCTCGACGCCTCGCGCCGCCATCCCGAGGCGCTGATCTGTGGCTACCCGCAATACGACGAGAGCGTGCCCAAGGGCCGGCTCTACGCCCGCTACCTGACCCACGTATGGGTCTGGATCAACAGCCTGTCGTTGCAGATCCGCGACTCCATGTGCGGCTTCCGGATCTACCCGCTGCCACCGGTACTGGCGTTGATCGACTCGGCGAAGCTGGGCAAGCGCATGGACTTCGACTCGGAAATCCTCGTGCGCCTGGCCTGGCGCAACCAGCCCATGCGCTGGCTGCCGATCAAGGTGCATTACCCCCGGGACGGTCTCTCGCACTTCCGTATGTTCCACGACAACGCGCTGATTTCCAGCATGCACACCCGGATGTTCTTCGGCATGCTGGTGCGCCTGCCGAGCATCCTCTGGCGACGGTGGCGGGCATGAGCGAAGCAGACAAACACTGGGCCGACCATCAGGAGCGCGGCAGCTTCTGGTTGATGAAACTCACCGCCTTCGGCGTCAGGGTCCTCGGCCGCCGGGTGCTCAGCCCGGTGCTGCACGGCATCGTCCTGTACTTTTTCCTGTTCGGCCGCGATGCCCGGCAGAGTGCCTGGCACTACCAGCAGCGCCTGGCTGACTGGAGCGGCCAAGGCGCCCTGCGGCCGACCCGCATGAAGGTCTTCCGGCAGTTCATGGCCTTCGCCGACTCGCTGCTGGACAAGCTCGACGTGTGGAACGGCAAGCTGCGCCTCGAGCAACTCGAGATCATCGATCCGGCACGGCTCCGCGATCAGTTGCGCGGCGCACGCGGGCAGATGCTGGTGGGCGCCCACCTGGGCAACCTGGAAGTCTGCCGCGCGCTCGCCGAACTGGGGGAAAAGGTCACCATGAACGTGCTGGTGCACACCAAGCACGCCGAGCGCTTCAACCGCCTGCTGGGCGAGGCCGGCGCGAGCAACCTGCGGCTGATCCAGGTCAGCGAGCTGGATCCGGCGATCATGCTGCAACTGAGCCAGCGCCTGGAGCGTGGCGAGTGGCTGGCGATTGCCGGCGACCGCGTACCGCTGCATGGCGGGCGCCACGTGCGGGTGGATTTCCTCGGCCAGCCCGCCGCGTTCCCACAAGGCCCGTGGCTGCTGGCCGGATTGCTGAAATGCCCGGTCAACCTGCTGTTCTGTGTGAAACTCCGGGGTCGCTACCGCATCACCCTCGAAACCTTCACCGAGACGGTGCAGTGGAAACGCAGCGACCGCGAACAGGTGATCGCCCACTGGGCCGCCCGTTACGCCGAGCGCCTGGGCCAGTACTGCCTGCAGGCACCGCACCAATGGTTCAATTTCTACCCTTTCTGGAAATCCGATGACAACGCATCCGCTTGAGCCGGTCACCTTCGGCGAACTCCCGCTGCGCATCGAAGACGTGCTGGCCCTGGCCAACCGTCAGGTGCCGACGCAACTGCAAGGCGACCCGGCGTTCCGTCGGCGCATTGCCAAGGGCGCGCAGTTCCTTGACTCGCTGCTGGACAAGGAAGGCGTGATCTACGGCGTCACCACCGGCTATGGCGACTCCTGCGTGGTGGCGGTGCCGTTGCAGCATGTCGAGGCCCTGCCACGCCACCTCTACACCTTCCACGGTTGCGGCCTCGGCGATCTGCTCGACCCGCAGGCGACCCGCGCGGTACTGGCGGCGCGCTTGCAGTCGCTGTGCCACGGTGTGTCCGGCGTGCGCGTGGAACTGCTGGAACGCCTGCAGGCCTTCCTCGACCTGGATATCCTGCCACTGATTCCCGAAGAGGGCTCGGTTGGTGCCAGCGGCGACCTGACGCCGCTGTCCTACGTGGCCGCGACCCTCTCCGGTGAACGCGAAGTACTGTTTCGCGGTGAACGCCGCCAGGCCAGTGACGTGCACCGGGAACTCGGCTGGGACCCGCTGGTGTTGCGGCCCAAGGAAGCCCTGGCGCTGATGAACGGCACTGCGGTGATGACCGGCCTGGCCTGCCTGGCCTTTGCCCGTGCCGACTACCTGCTGCAACTGGCGAGCCGCATCACCGCCCTCAACGTGGTGGCGCTGCAAGGCAATCCGGAGCACTTCGACGAGCGTCTGTTCGCCGCCAAGCCGCACCCGGGGCAGATGCAAGTGGCCGCCTGGTTGCGCAAGGACCTGGCCATCGACGCGCCAACCGCGCCGCTGCACCGCCTGCAGGATCGCTACTCGCTGCGTTGCGCACCGCATGTGCTCGGCGTGCTGGCCGACAGCCTGGGCTGGTTGCGCGCATTTATCGAAACCGAACTGAACAGCGCCAACGACAACCCGATCATCGATGCCGAAGAGGAGCGCGTGCTCCATGGCGGGCACTTCTACGGCGGGCATATCGCCTTTGCCATGGACAGCCTCAAGACCCTGGTGGCCAACGTCGCCGACCTGCTTGATCGGCAGCTCGCGCTGCTGGTGGACGTACGCTACAACCACGGCCTGCCGAGCAACCTGTCCGGCGCCAGCGCCGAACGCGCGATGCTCAACCATGGTTTCAAGGCCGTGCAGATCGGCGCCAGCGCCTGGACCGCCGAGGCGCTGAAAAACACCATGCCGGCCAGCGTGTTCTCGCGCTCCACCGAATGCCACAACCAGGACAAGGTGAGCATGGGCACCATCGCCGCCCGCGACGCGATCCGCGTGCTGGAGCTGACCGAACAGGTCGCCGCTGCCACCTTGCTCGCCGCCAACCAGGGTGTCTGGCTGCGCAGCCAGGCCAGCGATGCGCGGCCGCTGCCGCCGGCCCTGGCGGCGATGCACCAAGCCCTGGCCAGGGACTTCCCGCCGGTGATCGAAGATCGCGCCCTCGAAGCCGAACTGCGCCTGTGCCTGAAACGCATCGCCGAGCAACACTGGAGGCTGCATGCGTAGCCGCGGCGTACTGCATGTCGATACCGAGATCCTGGTGCCGTTCTTCGACGTCGACAGCATGCATGTGGTCTGGCACGGCCATTACGTGAAGTACCTGGAAGTCGCCCGCTGCGCCCTGCTGGACCATATCGGCCATAACTACACGCACATGCTCGAATCCGGCTACGCCTGGCCGGTGATCGACCTGCAACTGCGTTATGTGCGCGGGGCGGTGTTCGGCCAGAAGATCAATGTGCGGGCCAACCTGGTGGAGTGGGAGAACCGCTTGAAGGTCAACTACCTGATCACCGACCTGGCCAGCGGCGAACGCCTGACCCGCGCCAGCACCGTGCAGGTGGCGGTGGAGATCCAAAGCCGCGAGATGCAACTGGCCTCGCCAAAAATCTTCGTCGCCGCTGTCGAAAAGGTGCTGGCATGAACATCCAGGTACGCCACAAAACCTGTAGGAACCGGCTTGCCGGCGATGGCGTCGGCAGGCTCACTACAAGGCTCAAGGGCCTTATCGCTGGCAAGCCAGCTCCTACACGGTTCGCTTGCCTGCTGAGCCTGCTGTTCTGCCTGGGCCTGCCCGCCCACGCCTCGGCCTTCGACCTGCAGCAACTGAGCGAGCAACTGGCCAGGCCCTCGGTGATCCACGGCAACTTCATCCAGGAAAAACACCTGCGCGCCCTGCCGCAACCGCTGACCAGCAAGGGCAGCTTCGTCCTCGCCAAGGACCACGGCCTGCTCTGGCTGCTCAAGACCCCGTTGCAGCAGGACTACCGCATCAGCACCAAGGGCATCGCCCGCCGCGACCCCAGCGGCTGGCAAATGGTCCCGAACAAAAGCGCCGGGGCCGAGCAGAACCGCCTGTTCATCGCCGTACTGCAAGGCGACAGCACTGGCCTGCAACGGGATTTCGAACTGCAACTACAAGGCGAGGCCCGGCACTGGCAACTGACCCTGATTCCGCGCTCGGAGCTGCTCAAGCAGATCTTCACCCGGATCAATATCGACGGCGGCGAGCTGGTGCAGCGCATCGAACTGCTGGAAACCCAGGGCGACAGCACGCTCCTGCGCATGCAGGACAGCAGCGCCGACCAGCCCCTGAGCGACGCGGAGCAGCATGACTTTGCCGAGTGAACGCCTGCTCCCGCGCCTGTTCCTGATCCTGCTGCTGGCGGTGTTGGCCCTGGCTGGCTGGCAATGGCGCCATGGCGCGCCGCTGTCGGCCGACCTCATGGAACTGGTCCCGGGCTCGGCCCCCAATGCCCTGGAGCTCAAGGCCGAACAGCGCATGCAGGAACCCTTGAACCGGCAAATGCTGGTGCTGGTGGGCCAGGCCGACCGCCAGAAAGCCATTGCCCTGGCTCGGCGCCTGGGTGAGCGCTGGCAGGCCAGCGGACTGTTCGAAAGCGTGCAGTGGAGCTTGCAGGCCGACCTCCCGGCCTTGCGTGCACAACTGCTGGCCAGCCGCCTGGCGATGCTCGCCCGCGCCGACCGGCAACAACTGATCGACCAGCCGGCGGCGTTTATCCAGCAACGGGTCCAGGCGCTGTTCGATCCCTTTGCCGGGATCAGCCTGGTACCGAGTCAGGATGACTGGCTCGGCCTGACCGGACGTATCCAGGACAGCCAGCCGAAACCCGGCGCGGTGCAATTCGATATCGGCAGCGGTGCGCTGATCGCCGAGGCCGATGGCAAAAGCTGGGTGCTGTTGCGCGCCCACACTCGCGGCAACGCCTTCGACATGAAGCTGCCGGCGCAGGTCGCCGAACTGCTCAAGCAAGGTCGCGAAGAGGCCGCGCGCGATGACGCGCAACTGCTCGCTGCCAGCGGCCTGCTGTATGCCGCCGCCGGCCAGCAACAGGCGAGCCGGGAAATCACCTGGGTCGGCGGTGGCGCCACCTTCGGCATTCTCCTGCTGTTGTTGCTGGCCTTCCGGCGCTGGCGGGTATTGCTGGCCTTCGTCCCGGTACTGGTGGGCATGCTGTTCGGCACAGTGGCCTGCGTGGCGCTGTTCGGTCACCTGCATGTGATGACCCTGGTACTGGGTGCCAGCCTGATCGGCGTGGCCGTGGACTACCCGCTGCACTATCTGTCCAAGAGCTGGAGCCTGAAGCCCTGGCACAGTTGGCCGGCCCTGCGTATCACCCTGCCCGGGCTGAGCCTGAGCCTGGCCACCAGTTGCATCGGTTACCTGGCCTTGGCCTGGACACCGTTTCCGGCCCTGACCCAGATCGCCGTGTTCTCCGCCGCCGGCCTGCTCGGCGCCTACCTGACCGCCGTCTGCCTGCTGCCGGCGCTGCTCAAGGGCGCCGACCTGCGTCCAGCGCAATGGCCTCTACGACTTTGCGAAGTCTTGCTGAAGGTACGTGAAGCGCTGCTGCGCAAGGTCGGCAGCCGGCTGCTGCTGGCGCTGCTGATGCTGTTCTGCGCCGCAGGCCTGTGGCAGCTGACGAGCAAGAACGATATCCGCCAATGGGTCGCCGCGCCGCCGCAACTGTTGGCCGACGCCCAGGCGGTCGCGCGGATCACCGGCTACCAGCCCACCAGCCAGTTCTTCCTGGTGCGCGGCGCCGATCAACAACAATTGCTGGAGCGCCAGGCCGCACTCGGCGAACGTCTCGCGCAACTGGTGAGCCAGGGCAAACTGCAGGGCTATCAGTCGCTGGACCAGGTGGTCAGCCTGCCCCGGGAACAGCGGCAACTGCAGGACTCGCTCAAGCAACTGGCGAATTTCTGGCAACCCTTGCTCGACCTCGGCGTGCCGGCCGCGGCCCTGCAAAACGAATTGGCCCAGTTGCAAGCCCTGCCGATCCAGGATATCGACAGCGCCCTCCAGGGCCCGCTGTCCGAACCCTGGCGCCTGCTCTGGCTCGGCCCGCAGGCCGACGGCGTGGCCGGCATGGTCAGCCTGCGCGGCCTGAACAACCCCGAGTTGTTGCGGGCGCAAGCCGTGGATCTGCCGGGGGTGCAACTGGTGGACCGGCTGGGCGACTTGAACAAGGTCTTCGCCGCCACCCAGGTCAGCGCCGCTGAACTGAAACTGGCTTCCTGCGTGCTGATCGTGCTGCTGCTGATCCTGCCGTTCGGCCTCGGCGGCGCCCTGCGGATCGTTGCCCTGCCGCTGCTGGCGGCCCTCTGCAGCCTGGCCAGCCTCGGCTGGCTCGGCCAGCCGCTGACGCTGTTCAGCCTGTTCGGCCTGCTGCTGGTGACCGCCATCAGCGTCGACTATGCGATCCTGATGCGCGAACAGATCGGCGGTGCCGCCGTCAGCCTGCTCGGCACCTTGCTGGCCGCCCTGACCACCTGGCTGTCGTTCGGCCTGCTGGCGATTTCCAGCACGCCAGCGGTGAGCAACTTCGGCCTGGCGGTGAGCCTGGGACTGGCCTTCAGCTTCCTGCTCGCGCCCTGGGCCGCACGCCCGACCGACCTGACCGCGACACCGCAAGCCGATCACTCGGACACCACTGTCGAGTCGAGCCCTATCCCTTCGAAACCATCGAACCCCGCAAGGAGCCTGTGTGCCAATGATTGATATGGAACGTCGCGAAGTCGTGGTGATTGGCGCAGGCCCTTCCGGCGCCATCGCCGCCGCCTTGCTCAAACGCAACGGCCACGACGTGCTGATCGTCGAGCGCCAGCACTTCCCGCGCTTTTCCATCGGAGAAAGCCTGCTCTCGCATTGCCTGGACTTCGTCGAAGAAGCCGGCATGCTCGACGCCGTCAACGCCGCCGGGTTCCAGCTGAAGAACGGCGCGGCCTTTGCCTGGGGCGAACACTACAGCGCCTTCGATTTCGGCAAGACCTTCAGCAATGGCAAGCCGAGCACCTTCCAGGTCCAGCGTGCCGACTTCGACAAACTGCTGGCGGACCAGGCCGCCCTGCAAGGTGTGGAAATCCGCTACGGCGAGGAAATCGTCAGCGTTGATTTCGACCTGCCACAACCGCAGCTGCGGGCCCGTCGCGAAGACGGCGGCGAATACCTGATCGAAGCGCGTTTCGTCCTCGACGCCAGCGGCTACGGCCGGGTGCTGCCGCGCCTGCTCGACCTCGAAGCGCCGTCGAGTTTCCCGCTGCGCCAGGCGGTCTTCACCCACATCGAGGACCGTATCGAACATCCCGCTTTCGAGCGGGAAAAGATCCTGATCACCACCCATCCGCAACAGCGCGATATCTGGTTCTGGACCATCCCCTTCAGCAACGGCCGCTGCTCCCTCGGCGTGGTCGCCGCCGCCGAGCATTTTGCCGGACGCAGCGAGGACCTGGATGCCTGTCTCAAGGGCTTCGTCGCTGAAACCCCGAGCCTGCAAGCCGTACTGGAAAACGCCGTATGGGACACCCCGGCACGGACCATCGGCGGCTACTCGGCCAACGTAAAAACCCTGCACGGCCCGGGCTTCGCCCTGCTCGGCAACGCCGCGGAATTCCTCGACCCGGTGTTCTCCTCCGGCGTGACCATCGCCATGCGTTCGGCGAGCATGGCCGCCGGCCTGTTGCATCGTCAGTTGCAAGGCGAAAGCGTCGACTGGCAGACCCAGTTCGCCGAGCCGCTCAAACGTGGTGTCGACACCTTCCGCTGTTACGTCGAAGGCTGGTACGCCGGGACCTTCCAGGATGTGATCTTCCATCCCGGCAGTTCGCCGGAAATCCGCGCCATGATCAGCGCAATCCTCGCCGGCTATGCCTGGGACGAGCGCAACCCCTTTGTCAGTGAACCCCGGCGCCGTCTGCGGATGCTGTCGGAAATCTGCGCGAGCACCCCGACATGAGCCCCCCTTACCTGAGCGACACTTACGTCGAGGAAACCCGTTTCGGCTTCTGGTTCCTGCGCAGCCACACCTGGCAACACCACGTACTGCGGGTGGCGATCAACGACCTGCGCGGCCTGTTCAGCGAGGCCCTGCCGACCAACCCGGTGATACTCGATGCCGGTTGCGGCCAGGGCAAGTCCTTCCAGTATCTGCAGCAGGTCTTCGCTCCGGCGCGACTGATCGGCCTCGACGCCGATCCCCACAGCCTGAAACTGAGCGGCGAAGAGGCGCAGCGCCGTGGCCTGGAAGTCGAGTTGATCGGCAGCGACTGCGCGACCCTCGAGGTGCCGTCGCAAAGCGTCGATCTCCTCTTCTGCCACCAGACCTTCCATCACCTGGTGCAGCAGGACCGCGCCCTGGCGGAGTTCTATCGGGTGCTCAAGCCGGGCGGTTACCTGTTGTTCGCCGAGTCCACCGAAGCCTATATCGATACCTGGGTGATTCGCTGGCTGTTCCGCCACCCGATGCATGTGCAGAAAAGCGCGGCGCAGTACCTCGACATGCTCCGCGACCAGGGTTTCGAATTCACCCCGCGGAACATCTCCTACCCTTACCTGTGGTGGAGCCGGGCCAAGGACTTCGGCCTGCTGGAACGCCTGCGCCTGAAGAACCCACCGCCACCGGGCCAGCGTGAGGAGACCCTGGTCAACGTGGTCGCGCGCAAACCCTTCGGCGAGTGCGGCGAATGATCCGCGCCCTGTTGCTGGGCTGCCTCCTGCTGCTGAGCGCCTGCGCCAGCCGCGCGCCGCTGCCCGTGCACGCACCGAGCCTGGCCTTGCCGCTGCAATTGCATATTGAGCGCGAACAGGCCGGACAGCGCCAGGACTGGCTGCTGGTGATCCAGCGCGAGGCCGGCGGCCTGCGCTGGTCACTGATGGACCCCTTGGGCATTCCCCTGGCCCGCCAACGCCTGTCGAACGGCGAATGGCAAGCCGACGGACTGTTACCGCCCAATCCCCAGGCGCGTGAATTGTTCGCCGCATTGCTGTTTGCCCTGACCCCGGATGCCGAACTGACGGGTAACTACCCGAGCGCGCAACGCCAAGCCACGGAGCGCGTTCTCGATGCCCGCTGGCGAGTCAGTTATCGCCAGCCGCTGGAATTCACCCTGAGCCTGCCGGACACTCTGCACTACCGAATCAGTCCGTTGAGCGAGGCTGCCCCATGACCGCCTATCTGAACGCCCTCGGCGTGATCTGCGCGCTGGGCCGCGACAAGTCGAGCGTGGCACGCAAGCTGTTTGCCGGCGACTGCTCGGGCATGCGCCCGGAAAGCGGCTGGGTGCCCGAGCGCATCCTGCCGGTGGCCGCCGTGCAAGGCGAACTGGCTGCGATTCCCGTCGAACTGAGCGCCCAGGCCAGCCGCAACAATCAACTGCTGATGGAGGCCACGCTGCAAATCGCCGGGCCGATCCGGCATGCCATCGACACCTATGGTCGCGAACGCATCGGCATCGTCCTGGGCACCAGCACCTCGGGCATCGACGAAGCCAGCCATGGCATCGCCAGCTACATGAACGAGGGGCACTTCCCCGATGGCTACGACTACCAGCAACAGGAACTGAGCGCCCCGGCGACCTTCCTCGCCGACTGGCTGCAACTGCGCGGCCCGGCCTACGTGATCTCCACCGCCTGCACCTCCAGTGCGCGGGCACTGATGAGCGCCCGGCGCCTGCTCGACCTCGGCCTGTGCGACGCCGTGCTGTGCGGCGGGGTCGACAGCCTGTGCCAGCTGACGCTCCGCGGCTTCAGCTCGCTGGAAGCGGTGTCGGCGCAACGCTGCAATCCGTTTTCGCTGAACCGCAACGGCATCAATATCGGCGAAGCAGCGGTGCTGTTCCTGATGACCCAAAGCGCCGACAACGGCCCGGCCATTGCCCTGCTCGGGGCCGGGGCCAGTTGCGACGCCCACCATATTTCCGCCCCTGACCCGACCGGCCAGGGCGCCGTGCAGGCCATGGGCAAAGCGCTGAAGCAGGCCGGCCTGCAACCGCAAGACATCGGCTATATGAACCTGCACGGCACCGCCACGCAGCACAACGACGCCATGGAAAGCCTGGCGGTGTCCAGGTTGTTCCCGGCCAGCCTGCCCTGCTCCTCGACCAAGCCGATGACCGGCCACACCCTCGGCGCCGCCGGCGCACTGGAAGCAGCGTTCTGCTGGTTGAGCCTGAGTGCCGACAACCCGACCGCCGCCCTGCCGCCACACATCTGGGACGGCCAGGCCGACCCGGCACTGCCGCCCCTGAACTGGGTCAAGCCGGGCGATTGCCTCCCCCCCCATCCACCGCGCCGCCTGATGAGCAACTCGTTTGCCTTCGGCGGCAACAATGTCAGCCTGATTATCGGAGACGCCCCATGATCGATTGGCCGCTCGCCGAATTGCTGCCCCATGCCGGGGACATGATCCTCATCGACCAGGTCCTGTCCTGCGACGAAGAACAGATCCACACCCGCCTCACCGTGCGCCCGGACGGCCTGTTCAACCGCGAGGACGGCAGCCTGCCGGCCTGGGTCGGGATCGAACTGATGGCCCAGAGCATCGCCGCCTATGCCGGCTGCCGCGCCCGTGGCGAAGGCAAGCCGGTGGAGCTGGGTTTCCTGCTCGGCACGCGCAAATTCGACTGCAACGTGGAACACTTTCCCGCCGGCAGCGAACTGCGCATCCATGCCCTGCGTTCGCTGCAAGACGACAACGGCATGGGCGTGTTCGAATGCCACCTGACCGGTCCCGACATCCATGCCAGCGCGCGCTTGAACGTGTTCCGACCGCCCCAGGCCGCCGCTTATCTATCCGAATCACAGGAGTCGCGTCATGACTGAATCCATCCTGGTCACCGGCTCCAGCCGCGGTATCGGCCGTGCAATCGCCCTGCGCCTGGCCCGTGCCGGTTTCGACCTGGTGCTGCATTGCCGCAGCGGCCGCGCCGACGCCGAAGCCGTGCGGGTCGAAATCGAAGCCTTGGGGCGCCAGGCCCGCGTGCTGCAATTCGATGTGTCCGACCGTGAAGCCTGTCGCACCCGCCTGGAAGCCGACGTCGAAGAACATGGCGCCTACTACGGTGTGGTACTGAACGCCGGCCTGACCCGCGACGGCGCTTTCCCGGCGCTCTCCGAAGAGGACTGGGACCTGGTCCTGCGCACCAACCTCGACGGTTTCTACAATGTGTTGCACCCGGTGATGATGCCGATGATCCGTCGTCGAGCCCCTGGACGGATCGTCTGCATCACCTCGGTGTCCGGGCTGATCGGCAACCGTGGGCAAGTCAACTACAGCGCCTCGAAGGCCGGCCTGATCGGCGCCGCCAAGGCCCTGGCCATCGAGCTGGGCAAACGCAGGATCACCGTCAACTGCGTCGCCCCGGGCCTGATCGACACCGCCATGCTCGATGACAACGTGCCGGTCGAAGAGCTGTTGAAAATGATCCCGGCGCAACGCATGGGCTCCCCGGAAGAAGTCGCCGGCGCGGTGAACTTCCTGATGTCCGCGGAAGCCTCCTACATCACCCGGCAAGTACTGGCCGTCAACGGAGGCCTGTGCTGATGAAGCGCGTCGTCGTCACCGGCATGGCCGGCATCACCTCCCTGGGTAGCGACTGGGCCAGCATCGAGGCCAACTTCCGCGCCAACCGCAGCGGCATCCGCTACATGACCGAGTGGGAGCGCTTCACTGAACTGAACACGCGCCTGGCCGGGCCGATCGATGATTACGCGGTGCCGTCGCACTGGACCCGCAAGCAGCTGCGCAGCATGGGCCGGGTCTCGCGCTTCGCCGTCGGCGCGGCGGAAATGGCCCTGGCCGACGCCGGCCTGCTGGGCAACGAGATCATCCGCGACGGGCGCATGGGCGTGGCCTGTGGCTCGTCCACCGGCAGCACCGACGAGATCAAGGCCTTCGGCATGATGCTGATCAACTCGGTGGCCGAGGGGCTCAACGCCAACTCCTACGTGCGCATGATGCCGCACACCACGGCGGCGAATATCAGCATCTTCTTCGGCCTGACCGGGCGCCTGATCCCCACCTCCAGCGCCTGCACCAGCGGCAGCCAGGGCATCGGCTATGCCTACGAGGCGATCAAGTTCGGACGCTTGCCACTGATGTTGGCCGGTGGTGCCGAGGAGTTGTGCCCCACCGAAGCCATGGTGTTTGACGCGCTCTACGCCACCAGCCTGAAAAACGCTGCGCCGCAGAGCAGTCCGCGGCCCTACGACAGCGACCGCGATGGCCTGGTGATCGGCGAAGGCGGCGGCATGCTGGTACTTGAAGAACTGGAACATGCCCTGGCCCGCGGCGCGCATATTCATGCGGAAATCGTCGGCTTCGGCAGCAACGCCGACGGCCAGCATGCCACGCGCCCCGAGCAGAGCACCATGCGCCGGGCCATGGAGCTGGCCCTGGAAGACGCCGGCCTGACGGCGGACGCCATCGGTTATGTGAACGGCCATGGCACCGCCACCGAACAGGGCGATATCGCTGAAACCCTGGCCACCAGCAGCCTGTTCGGCAGCCGCATGCCCATCAGTTCGCAGAAGAGTTTCCTCGGCCACACCCTGGGCGCCTGCGGGGCGCTGGAATCCTGGTTCAGCATCGAGATGCTGAACCGTGACCACTACATCCACACCTTGAACCTCGACCAGATCGACCCGCAGTGCGGCGAGCTGGATTATTTGCGCGGCGAGTTCCGGCAGATGAGCAACGAGTATGTGATGAACAACAACTTTGCCTTTGGCGGCGTCAACACCTCCCTGGTGTTCCGACGCTGGCGCTGATCTTTTGACCTACTGGAGAAAACGGAATGTCTTCCCTGCTTCGTGCCGCACTTGTCACCCTGGCCCTGCTGACCCTGGCGGGCTGTACCAGCAAACCCATTGTCAACCCGAGCCGCACCCTCACCCCAGAGGTCCAGGCCAGCCAGGACCAGGTGAAACAAGCGATTGTCACGGCCCTGGGCAAACGTGAGTGGAGTGTACAGCGCGTCAACCCGGGCCAGGTCCAGGCCGAGATCACCGTGCGGGAGAAATTCCACGTCGAGATCGACATCAACTACAGCGCCAGCGGCTACACCATCGTCTACCGCGACAGCAGCGGCATGGGCTACCAGGACGGCAAGATCCACAAGAACTACCTGCGCTGGGTGCGTTTTTTGGACCAGGACATCCTCGCCGAGCTGCGTGCCCATCATGACCAGCCGTCGGCGCGTGCGATGGGTGTTGGCGAGGCGCAGCCGCTTTCCCAGTAATGGTGTTGAGGGATAATCTGGCGAAGGTTCAGTCAGCTGAAACCTGCTGGTTGAGCTGAGCACGCGCCCCCTTTAGGAGCCGGCTTGCCGGCGATTGCGATGTGACAGACAGCATCGCTATCGCTGGTTGGCCAAGATCCTATGGGCTAGGTTGTATGCAGTGGCGCTCTTGAGGACGCCATCGCCGGCAAGCCGGCGCCTTGGTGGCTGTGCGCGGGTGGCCTTCGGGCCAGCCGATGTCCCTGACATTTCGGTCTTGCAGGCCCGCGTACAGCTGCCACCCATCATCTGCAAGTGATGTTTAGGTAGCTCCATTTTTTGTCAGTAGCTTGACCATGAGCAAAACCACTCCCGCACCACCTGTCCAAGATCCCAACGCTTTCCCTTCTGCCGACCGGTTCAAGGATCAGGCCGCCATCCAGCGGGCTCTTGATCACTATCTGCCCAACCCAGCACCGGCATCTCCGGATACTATCCGGCTATCCAACACCAAACCTGGTCGAACCTTGGAGGAATCCCTGGTTCACGTCTCCGAGCTGCTGACCTGCGCGGCGGCCACTGCCTACGAGTCCGGCGATGGACTCAGTGGCTCCAAACGAGCGCTGGCGTTCTCGGCCATGCATCTGGTGGAAATGGCGAAAGCCGAGCTGGATCAGTCATTGGACAATCTGCCACTGCACTAGACGGTTACACCCTTGTGGCGAGCGGGCTTGCCCGCGTTGGGGCGCGAAGCGGCCCTAAAACCGGCGGACTCGGTGTATCAGGCAGTCCGAGATAACCGATTTTGCGACTGCTTCGCAGCCGAGCGCGGGCAAGCCCGCTCGCCACAAAACCGCGCTCGGCTTCAAACCTTCCTAACAACGGATACCTGAAGCTTGAATCCCAACGCCCGTATGACCTGCAAAAAGGTCCAGAACTCAAGTTCACCCTCTTCCGATAGCAACAACCCCGCGCCCTGCGCGATCTGCGGCATACCGCACGCCCGGGCCAGAACGACCAACGCATCGGCCATGAACACAGAGTCATCACCCGCCTCTTCCAGGCAGGCACTCAAGTAATTCGCTCTGTCCTGCGGGGTCTTGAGATAGTCAGCAGAGTCCCATTCAGAGAATTGCCCAACCATGTGTTTTGCTCCTTCGTCAGTCGTCGCCCGCGCAACGGTGTTGGAAAAACGACCGAACTATGCAATCCACAAACAACAAGCTGATAGCGCAAAACTGTAAGCAAAAACTCTTTGCTGAATCCCACTTCAGATCTCAGACCTGTGGCACCGCTCGACGCGTCAGCAACTCGATAAATGCCTTGGCCATCGGTGATTTCTGGTCCTTGCGCTGCACCAGCCACACCGCCGACACCGCATCCGGGTCAAGCAAGGGCCGATAAACCACTCCGTCGATCCGAATCCGCTGATAGGACGCCGGCAGCACCGACACCCCCAACCCCGCCGCCACCAAGCCAATGATGGTCATCGCCTCCCCCGCCTCCTGGGCAAAGTGCGGGCTGAATCCTGCCTGTCGCGCCAAGGTCAGCAACTGCGCATACAAACCACTGCCGTAACTGCGTGGAAAAAATACAAAGGGCTCCAACGCCAGCTCGGACAAATACATCCCCTCCTCACTGCCGCCGGCCAACGGGTGCTTGGCACTGAGCACCGCCACCAACGGCTCATGCATCAACTCCACGACACTCAAGGCCTCCGGCAGCGCCAAAGGCCTCATCAAGCCCACCTCGATGGACTCGTCCATCAAACCATCGGCAACCGTCTTGCTGCTCATCTCCCGCAGGTTCAAATGCACCGCCGGGAATGCCTGGCGAAAGGCAAAGATCGCCTGGGGAATGGTCGAGTTGAACGGTGCCGACGAAGTAAACCCGATCTTCAATTCCCCCAGCTCCCCCAACTGTGCCCGCCGCGCCACATCCGCCGCCTTGTCCACCTGCGCCAGCACCAACCGCGCCTCTTGCAGGAACAAACGCCCCGCCTCGCTCAGCTCGACCCGACGATTGGTCCGGTCAAACAGCCGCGCCCCCAGCTCCTGCTCCAGCGCCTGGATCTGCTGGCTCAGCGGCGGTTGGGAAATCCCCAGCACCTCGGCGGCGCGACCAAAATGCAGTTCTTCGGCCACCGCGATGAAGTAGCGCAAATGCCGCAATTCCATGAACACCTCATCAAGTCGTAAAACCTATCAAACAGGTCGAACAATATATTGGAAAGAATAGTTAGCCAGCTATATGCTTTTTCCATTGCCTGACCGGCTGCTCCCTCCGAGGTCCCCCGTGAAAACTGCTGTTGCTCCCCTCGCCCACGAGATTCCCCCCAGCGCGCTGGACGATGTGGTCGCCGAACTCAACGAAACCTATATCGAAAAAGGCACCCCGGCATTTATGCGCACGGTGCTGGCGCTGTTCTCCGGCGGCTTCGCGACCTTTGCCCTGTTGTACTGCGTACAGCCGATGATGCCGGTGCTGTCCAAGGAGTACGGGATCAATGCCGCCCAGAGCAGCCTGATCCTCTCGGTGGCCACCGCCCTGCTCGCCATCGGCCTGCTGATCACCGGGCCGATCTCCGACAGCCTCGGGCGCAAGCCGGTGATGGTGGTGGCGTTGTTCGGTGCAGCCTTGTTCACCATACTCGGCGCATTGATGCCCAACTGGCAGGGCGTACTGGTAATGCGGGCCCTGGTGGGGCTTTCCCTCAGCGGCCTGGCGGCGGTCGGCATGACCTACCTGAGCGAGGAGATTCACCCCAGCCACATCGGTCTGGCGATGGGCCTGTATATCGGCGGCAATGCCATCGGCGGGATGAGCGGGCGCCTGATCACTGGCGTGCTGATCGACTTCGTCAGCTGGCACACCGCGATGCTGGTGATCGGTGTCCTGGCGCTGATCGCGGCCACGGTGTTCTGGAAGATCCTGCCGCCGTCGCGCAACTTCCGCGCCAGCACTTTCAATACTCGCAGCCTGATCGACGGCTTCACCCTGCACTTTCGCGATGCCGGCCTGCCGTGGCTGTTCCTCGAAGGCTTCCTGCTGATGGGCAGCTTCGTCACCTTGTTCAACTACATCGGCTACCGTCTGTTGGCCGAACCCTATGGCATGAGCCAGGCGTTTGTCGGCCTGCTGTCGATCGTCTACCTGTCGGGCATCTACAGCTCCGCGCAGATCGGCGCCCTGGCCGACAAGCTGGGCCGGCGCAAAGTGCTCTGGGGCATGATCCTGATGATGCTGGTGGGCATCGTCCTGACCCTGGTCACCCCGCTGCCGGTGGTGGTATTCGGCATCCTGCTGTTCACCTTCGGTTTCTTCGGCGCCCACTCGGTGGCCAGCAGCTGGATCGGCCGGCGGGCGCTGAAAGCCAAGGGACAAGCCTCGTCGCTCTATCTGTTCTGCTACTACGTCGGCTCCAGCGTGGCCGGGACCCTCGGTGGGGTGTTCTGGCACTACGGCGGCTGGAACGGCATCGGCCTGTTTATCGGCGCGCTGCTGGTGGTGGCCTTGCTGGTGGCGTTGAAACTGGCGCGGTTGCCAGCGTTGCCGGGTAATGTGAAAGCCTAGTCACAAGACTGGCGCGGGCCAAGGCACGGGGCTTGATCCACAGGGAAACGGTCCCTCAATCAGCACGCCACGCAACCTGCGCCAGCAACAGCTGGTCGCGTTTTTCCAGGCTCAACGACTGCAGCACCGCACCCGATTGCTCGGTCTGGTCCAACCACTGCAGCAAGGCCAATGCATTACCGCTCAGCGTGACCCGCAGTGACTGGCCGGCCTGGTCCAGTTGCTGCAATTCCAACCCCGCCACCGTCACCGTTTCACTAAGCCGGGTCGACAGGGGTTGCGCGGAGATTGAGCGCTGACTCGTGGGTTGGGCGCGCTGGACTTCAGTCGCCAGCAACAGGCGCTGCTGATATAAGCGCCCGGCCTTTTCCAGACGCTGTTGCGCCGGCTGCCAGACGCCACTGAACAGGCTCACCACGGTCAGGAAAATCGCCAGTCCGATCAGCATCCGTCGATCCCGCAGGCTGAGCCCCAGCCACCTTTGTCTCAGCGTCGCCGGCACGGCCAGTGATCCGATCATCCGCTCTTCTCCTCCAACGTCAGCAGCGCTTGCACCCGCTCGCGATCCTTGCTGGCGCTGCCCAGCCTGATCGGCAAGCCGCTGCCCTGGCCGCGCTCGCGCAAGCGCTCAAGATCGCTGAAGCTGCCTGCCGTCAGTAGCAGCGTCCAGCCCGTGCCGGCCCGGTATTCGATTCGCTGAACTTCAACGCTGCTGCCTCCTAGCACCTTTTCGATCAACTGCAGCAGACGGCCCATCTGGCTGCCTGGTTGCTCGCTCCACCCCTGCAAAGCCTTGAGCTGGGCCGCCAGGTCGACAATCCGGGTCTGCTCGGGATACAGGCTCTGGAAGCGTCGCACGCTTTGCTCGTACAACTGCCCCGCGGCGTTTTCCAGATAGTGGGCACGTGCCAGGGTAAAACCCCAGGACACCGCGAACAACGCCAGCACCGACAACACCAACGCACCCCAGGGCCAGCGCGCCGACACCCGGCGAAACTCACCTTGCAGCAAGTCCACCGCATGCAAATGACCGACCGTCAACAAAGCCATGATCTCCCGCTGTCGCTCAGGGCCCATCCTGCACAGCTCGTCCGGCAGCCTCGGACGCAGCACGTCAAGGTCCTCGGATGACAGCGCAAGCCGGGCCTCGATAGCCCCAGCCAATAACCATCGCCCGCCCCACCAGACGCCATAAGCCTGATCATCCGGCAACAAGTCGGCATCCACCTTGACGCTGACCACCTGCAACCCCGACGACCGCAATAACGCCAGGATCGCCTCGAAGCGTTCCTTGTTGATCGCCAGCAGCGGATAGCGCGAATCCTTGGTCGCCACGCCGACCGCGATATGCAAACCATCCAGTTCCTCTGCCAGGCGCTCCTCGACGGCATAGGCCAGCGCCTGGACCGTGGGCTTGCGTCGACCAGGCCAGGGCTCGCTGCGCAAGCCACTACAGATTTCCACCGGCAGGATCACTCGTACCGCTTGCCCCGACAGGAACGTCGCCGCCTCAACCAGGGTCACACTGCGGTACCCGCCGTCCGCCTGCCAGTAGCCAACCGGCCAGGTAGCGTCGCAGGCCGCCAGGCCTTCGGCAGTGAGATAAAGCCAATTGCTCATAACGGGGTTTCACCTTGAGTCGGGGCCAGGAAGCGGCGTTGCAGGACACGCAGGCGACGGCTGTCGCGAGGCCGCTCCAGATCGCTGACCAGCCGCAGTCGCGCCGCCCCCGCGCCGACCTCGACCGTGACCCGGAACCAGCGGCTGTCGACACCCAGGCCATGGCTGGCAATGCCCAGTCCATCCAGCCCCGGTGCTCGGGTAAATTCATGGGCATCGGCATAACCTTCCAGCGGGCGCCGGGCGACAAGCTCCCGGGCACTGGATGCGGTCATACCTTCCAGCGTCGCCAGCAACGTGGCCGTGGTGGTATTGACGTTCAGCGTCGCCTCGGGCGGCAGCAACGCGATGAAGGGTTGCAGGCGCTGCAAAAGGTCCAGGTCGACTCCCGGCAACAGCCGCAACTGGCTACTGTCAGTGACCTCGGTGCCACGCAGCGGCGCCAGGTCGAACGCCGGGATCTCCAGCGCCGCAAGCAGCCGGCTCCAGCGCTCCAGGCTGATTTCATCGGCCTTGCCGGGCAGGAGCAGGCGACTCAGGTTGAACCGCCCGGCCAGGTCTTCGATCCCGATCCGGACCTCGACACCCGACAACTCGAACGGCAGCGACGGGCGCGCCCAGGGTTGGGCCAGATGGATCGTCTTCGCCTCAAGCGGCTCCGGCGCCAGCAACAACTCCCGCGCCCAGCTCTCCGCAGCGAGGGCCCACTGCAGCAGTTGTACCTGATGAATATGCTGCGCGCTGCTTTGCAGTGCCCGCGTGTGACTGCGCAACAGGCCACCCACCACGACCAGGGCCAGGGTCATGATCAGCAGCACGCTGATCAGCGCCACACCGCGCTGACCGATTCGGTTCATGAACCCTCCGGCAGCAGGATGACGCGGCGGATCTGCTCGAAACGGCCCGCGGACAAGGTGATTTCCAGCGCACGCGGCTGCACGCCGGCACGGCCCGGCGTCGACGCCCCGTCACTGCGCCAACCGGCCTTGTCCATATACAGCCGCCACTGCAAGGCACGGACGCCCTTGAGCACCTGCTGTTTGTGAGTCTCGGGCAAATCAAGGCTGCGGTGGTAGCGCCACCAGGTGCCCTCTTCGAGGCGATAGGCAACCTCCTGGCGCTCGCTGCGGGGTTCATCCAGCGGATTGCGCGCATTGACCCGTTGCAGGTTCAACTGCCCCGCGCTCAGCGTCACGGCCACACCCTCTTTCGGGATCGTCGCCTGCATGATATCGCGTTCCAGCAGCGCCAGCGCCCGCTGCAGGCTGCGCAAGCCCTGCTCATGCGCGCTGACCCGGGCCTGGGTGATCAGCACCCCTTCGTACAACCGATAACTGGCCAGGCCGATCAGGCTGAAAATCGCCAGGGCAATCACCAGTTCGACCAAGGTGAAGCCAGCCTGTCTATTCATCCCGGGCCCGTAGCCAGGTGCTGGCGTGGTGCAGCAGCGGCCCGCCGTCAGCCAGTCGCACCTCGATCTCGACCTTCAGCAAGCGCGGATCAGAGGCCTGCGTGACCACCTGCTCCAGACGCCATTCACGCCGATCGAAACGCTGGCGTTGCGTCTGTCGGCCCTGGGCCGGCGGGGCTTGCAGGCGCAGTTCATTCAACTGATTGTCCGCCAGCCAGGTGGCGAACAAACGCTCCTGCAACGTACCACCCTGGCGCACCACGAACTGGCTGGCGGACAGCACGGTGGCCGCCAGCACGGCAAAGATCGCCAGGGCGATCATCACCTCCAGCAAGGTAAACCCCGACTCAGCTTTCATCGATGGCCGGATCGCCGAGGCCGTCACCGGACACACTCAACCAGCGCCGCTGCGCGGATTCGTAATGCAGGGTGAAGGCACTCATTTCATCGCTGCTCAACACCAGCAATTGCGGCTGGTTCACCCGGTCGCCCAGTTTCAGCGGACGGCCTTCCAGCTCCAGGCGAAAATACAGGCCGTCGGGCAAGCGATAAGCCGCCCCCGCCGGGCGCCAGTCAGGGCGTTCGAAGACCATCACCTGATAACCCTCGGCACCGATCCGCAGGCCATATTCCTGGCTGTTGGCCACCGCGTACTCACGTAACTGCTGCAGCAGGTGCACCAGGGCTCCGGCCTCCTGGCGAGCCTGGCGCACCGGGCTGGGGTTCATGCCCACGGCAATCATGCCAGCCAGCACGCCGATCACCACCATGGACACCAGCAACTCCAGCAGGGTGAAACCACGGGAACGTCCGGGCATGGATCAATCGCTCCAGTTGCCGATATCGGCGGCAAAGTCTTCGCCGCCGGACACGCCGTCGGAGCCAAAGGAATACAGGTCATAGCCCTTGGTCCGGGTGCCGGGGCTCAGGTATTGATAAGGCGTGCCCCAAGGGTCGACCGGCAGGTTTTTCAAGTAGCCCTGGGGATTCCAGTTGCGCGGTTCCGGCACGCCCAACGGGCGTTTGACCAACGCTTCCAGGCCTTGCTGGGTCGAGGGATACCGGAAATTGTCGAGCCGGTACATTTCCAGCGCGGTGCCGATGGCCTTGATATCGGCGCGGGCCGCGGTGACCTTGGCCTGGTCCGGACGGCTCATGAACTGCGGCAGGACCATCGCCCCGAGCACGCCGATTATCACCACCACGACCATGATTTCGATCAGGGTGAAACCACCTTGCCGCTGTGTTCCAGAGATTTTCATAAGATCAGTTCACCAGTTGGTTGAGGCTAAGGATCGGCAACAGAATCGCCATGACAATCAGCAGCACGATGGCCCCCATGAGCACCAACATCGCCGGCTCGAACAGGCTCACCACCAGGGCGATCCGCGCCGCGAGGGTTTTCTCCTGCTGCTCGGCGGCGCGGGCGAGCATGCTGTCGAGCTCGCCCGCGCGTTCGCCGCTGGCGATCATGTGCAACATCAACGGCGGGATATCGCCGCTGCGCTCCAGGCCACGGGTCAGGGTCCCGCCCTCGCGCACCGAACGCGCGACCTCGCCCATGCGCGCGCGAATCGGCAGGTTGCCGATCACTGCCGCGGCGATTTCCAGGGCGTCCACCAGGGGCACGGCGCTCTTGCCGAGCAGCGCCAGGGTGCTGGCGAAACGGGACGCCTCCATGGCCTTGAGCACACCGCCGAGCAGCGGCGCGCGCAGCAACCCGGCATGCCAGCGCCAGCGCACGACGGGGCGAGCCAGCGCCCAGCGCAGCAGCAGGACCAGCCCTGCCAGTCCCAACAACAGCAGCCAACCGTAACGCTGCAGGCCGCTGCTCAGGGCAATCAAACCCTGGGTCAGCAGGGGCAAGGCCTGGCCGTTGTTGATAAAGACCTTCACCACATCCGGCACCACATAGCCGAGCAGCCCGGCGACGATAGCCAGCGAAGAGCACAGCAGGATCAGCGGATAGACCAACGCCATCTGGATCTGCTGTCGG
Source organism: Pseudomonas sp. MWU13-2105 (assembly GCF_023242315.1). Lineage (GTDB taxonomy): Bacteria > Pseudomonadota > Gammaproteobacteria > Pseudomonadales > Pseudomonadaceae > Aquipseudomonas. The sequence continues at coordinate 67,434 of NZ_JALLIY010000004.1, read as the reverse complement.
GCCTGCTGGCGGGCCTCGGTGTATTCGGCCAGCTGTTCGAGCACCGCGCCCAAGTGCCCGGAGCGTTCGCCGGCGGCAATGCTCGCGCGGAACATGTCCGGGAACGCCTTGGGGAAACCGGCGAGCGCCGATGCCAGGTCATAACCTTCCATGACCCGGCTGCGCACCGCGGCCAGCAGATTGCCGACCCGACGCTTTTCACTCTGCGCCGCCACCGCCCGCAGCGCCTCCTCCAGCGGCAAGCCGGCCTGGATCAGGGTCGAGAGTTGCAACGTCAGCAAGGCCAGTTCGCCGGCCTTCAAGCCGGCCCTGCCCTGGGCGCCGTTGCCTGTCCCGGTGTGGCTACGGACGCTTTTCAGCTGCGTGGGTAACAGACCACGTTCGCGCAGCAACTGCCGGGCATGACGCGGGCTGTCGGCCTCCTGCCGGCCGTGACAGCGACGACCGTTGGCATCCTGGGCTTGATAATCGAAAGCCGGCATCCTCAGTCCTCCTGGGTGACGCGCAGCAGTTCATCGAGGCTGGTGCAGCCTTCGAGAACCAGTCGTTGGCCATCCTGGAACAGGCTGCGCGATGTCGTCCGGGCTTCGCGGACCAACTCGGGTTCGCTGGCGCCGTTGTGGATAAGAACCGCCAGGGCCGGAGTGATGCCGATCAGTTCGTAGAGCCCGATACGACCGCGATAGCCTTGCTGGCAGTGCTCGCAGCCCGTGGCCCGGAACAGCCTCGGCGGATGGCTCGCCTCGACACCCAGGCGCTGGCAGGCAGCCGCATCCGCCACATAGTCGCTCTTGCACTCGCGGCACAGAGTGCGTACCAACCTCTGGGCCAACACCCCGACCAGGGACGAGGCCAGCAGATAGGCATCCACGCCCATGTCCAGCAGCCGAGTGACCGCGCCCACCGCGCTGTTGGTGTGCAGGGTCGACAACACCAGGTGCCCGGTCAGCGACGCCTGCACGGCGATCTCGGCGGTTTCACGGTCGCGGATCTCCCCGACCATGACCACGTCCGGGTCCTGTCGCAAAATCGCCCGCAAGCCACGGGCAAAGGTCATCTCGACCTTGGGATTGACTGGCGTCTGGCCGATGCCCGGCAAGTGATATTCGATAGGGTCTTCGACGGTGAGGATATTCCGGGTCTGATCGTTGAGGCTGCTCAGCGCCGCATACAGGCTGGTGGTCTTGCCCGAGCCGGTGGGGCCGGTGACCAGGAAGATGCCATGGGGTTTGCCGAGAATGCGCTGGAAACGCTCCAGGGCGTCCGCCGGCATGCCCAGACGCTGCAAGTCGAGGCGCCCGGCCTGCTTGTCCAGCAGGCGCAGGACCACCCGCTCGCCGTGGGCCGAGGGCAAGGTGGAAACCCGTACGTCGACTTCATGCCCGGCCAGCCGCAAGGCGATCCGCCCATCCTGGGGCACGCGCTTTTCGGCGATATCCAGCCGGGCCATGACCTTGATCCGCGATACCAGCAGGTTCGCCAGTTCCCGCCGCGGCTTGAGCACTTCACGCAACTGGCCATCGATGCGCATGCGCACCGACAAGCTGTGCTCGAAGGTCTCCAGATGCACATCCGAGGCTTTCTCGCGCACCGCCTCGCCGAGCAGCGCGTTGATCAGGCGGATGATCGGCGCGTCACCTTCCTGCTCCAGCAGGTCGGCGGTCTGTGGCAGTTGGTCGGCCAGGCTGCTCAGGTCGAGTTCGTCATCCAGGCCCTGGGCGACCTGCTGCACGGCGCTATGCCCATCGCTGTAGGCCGTGGCGAGGCGAGCGGCGAACAGCGACTCATCGAGCAGTTGCAAGGGCAGTTCGCCGGGGAACAGGCGCCGGGCCTCGGACACGGCGCTCAAAGGGGTGTCGGCGCGGATCGACAGGCTCGCGCCCTCGCCTTGCGACTCCAGCAAGACCCCGTAGCGGCGGGCAAAGCCGAATGGCAAGCGCGGCTTCATGGCGTCCCGACCTTCCGTCGGCGCAGGTCTATCGACGGCGCCGTGTCGTCACCGTCGAACAGTTGCCGGGCCTCGCGCGGCAACAACAGTGAGTTGCTCTTCCCGGTGGCAGGCCGGCTGAGCTGGCGCAGGCTGTTGTAACGCTGCTCGCTGACTTCGGCGATGTCCTCCCGGGAGCGGACGATGGTCGGACGCAGGAACACCATCAGGTTGGTCTTCTCGTGTTTTTCACTGCGCCAGCGGAACAAGGCCCCCAGGTACGGAATATCGCGCAGCAGCGGTACGCCGCTGTCCTGGACACGAACGCTGTCCTTGATCAGCCCGCCGATCACGATGATCTCGCCGTCGTCGGCGAGGATGGTGCTCTTCAGCGAACGCTTGTTGGTGATCAGGTCATTGGTAATCTCCGCACTCTTGGCGAGTTCGGAGTTTTCCTGTTCGACCTGCAGGCGCAGGGTCGAGCCTTCGTTGATATGCGGGCGGATCTTCAGCTTGATCCCGATATCATGGCGCGTGACCGTAGTGAAGGGCCGGTCGGTGCCTGTACCGGAGGTCTGGTAGGAGCCGCTCTGGAACGGCACGTTCTGCCCCACCAGGATCTCCGCCTCCTGGTTGTCCAGGGTCAGCAGGCTGGGGGTGGACAGCACATTGTTGTGGGTGTTGCTCGCCAGTGCGGAGACCAGCATGCCGAAGCGATCGTTGCCGACGCGCAGCACAGCACCATCGGGAAGCGTAGTCTTGGGGTCACTGAACTTGGGCAGGGTAATACCGGCGCCGGCAAACAGGACCCCGCCCTGGGCACTGCCGGACTCGCCGCCCCACTGCACCCCCAGGGCTTCGTTGATATCCCCGGAAATCTCGACAATCGCCGCATGGATCAACACTTGCGAACGCGGCAGGTCGAGTTGCCGGACAATGTTTTCCAGGGTGCGGACCTGGGTCGGCTCGGCGATCAGCACCAGGGCGTTCTGGCTTTCATCGGCCTTGACCACGGCCTTGCCGGAAACCGCGTCCCGGCTGCTGGCGGCCGCCGTTTCCTGACCGAGCCCCTGGCCCATGGCGTCCAGTACTTCGGCCAACTGCTTGGCATCACTGTGACGCAGGTGGATCACCCGGGCATTGTCGGCCACGGCCGCCGCCGGGGTGTCGAGGGAGCGGGCCAGGTCACCCAGTCGCTTGCGCACATCCCGGGTACCGATGATCACCAGGCGGTTGTTGCGCGAATCGGCGATGACCTGGCTCCCCGATTCGGCACCTTGCCGGCCCAGGGCTTGCTCCATCATCCGCGCCAATTCATTGGCCAGCCCATGACGCAACTGGATGACGTCATGGGCATTCTTCTGGCCCAGGTCCAACTGCCGGACGATCTTCGCGATGCGCCGGACATTCGCCGCGCTATCGGTGATGACCAGGGCATTGGCCGACGCCGACGGACCGATATAACCATTGACCGAGACCAACGGCCGCACCAGCCCGGCGATATCCGCCGCGACGCTGCTGCCGAGCGCCACCACCTCGGTGACGAACTGACCACTCTGGGCGTTGCTACTGGCGGCGCTGCTGGCACGGGTGCGGGCATCGGCCACGGGGACGATGAGGATGCGCTCGCCTTCATCGATCACCGTGAAGTTATGCGCGTCGAGCACCGAATAGAACAACCGCCGCACCCCTTCGCGGTCCAGGGCCTGCTCGGAGAGGACCGTGATCCGCCCCTGCACCCGCGGGTCGAGCACCACGGTGGTGCCGAGAATCGAGGACATTTCCCGCACCACATCGCGCAATTCGGCATCGTTCATCGCCAGTTGCCATTGCGGCTCCTCGGCCAGCACACCGGAGGGCAGCATCAAACTGACAAGCAGGCTCAAGAACCTCAGGCGGCGCCGACCGGGGTTGTAAGATCTGTTCATTTACTCACTCTGACGCGGCGTGGCCGTCGGTCGAAGATAAAGGGCCGAAGCCGCGGCGGCGGCGTCAGGAGCCGGGTCCTTGAGCACCCGCAAGGTGGTACGAGCCGGCGGCTCCAGCACCAACAATTCCTCGCGGCCATTGCGCCAGAGCAGCACCCGGCCGCTCTCGATCCGGCGCAGGACGCTGCCGCCCGGCAGGCTTTCTCCTACCCGGTAGATCCGCTGGCCGCTGGCCCCCGCCAGCAGTGCACGGGTGTCGCCCGTGCTGGAGACAAAGCTGGCCTGCAGCTTCAGCGGTTCGCTACTACGGGCCAGGGACTCCTGGGCCACCAGCCCCATCACCGTGGCCAGCGCGGCATGGTTGAGTGGCGTGCGCTCGGCCGCCATCGAGCGATTGATGACCTGCACCGTGGGGACTGTTGGCAACGCCTGACGGAAAACCCGCTCGCCCCACAACGACAGCGCGGCATAACCCAGCGGCAACGCACACAACGCCAGGCTCAGGAAGCCCATTGCGTCCCTGAGGACTCGCCCACTCACCAGAGCATCCGCCTGAGAATTCGATAACCGGAAACCTCATGACGGATAACCGCGTCGATATGCAAAACCACCAGGACCGAGAGAACGACGCAGGCAACATCATGGGCCTTTTTGAAAGCGGCAACGCGTTCGGCACTTTCAATCGGCGCGGGTATAAGGAGAACGTTAAATATATTGATCTCCCGATCCATCATCATGACCCCGGTCGCCAATACCACGCTCGTCACTAGATATATAAATTTATGAACACAAAAAGCCGTCCACTGTGCGAGCGTTCGATCAGTCTGCTTTCCCTGAAAAAAACAAAGAAAAACCCGGACAACAAAAAATGGAATAAACACGGCCGTGATCGATACATTAAAAAAGCCGACGGTTTCTTTGAGCACCACAGGGGTGTCAAACAAAGCCACATAAAAACCAGTAATCAACGCCCATAAAATAACGGCGGCTGACAACCAGTGAAGAAAAATCCGTGTTCTAGAGTAAAACAATTGTGCTCACCCAAAACCAGGCAACAACAGCCATCAACGACATCGCCCATCAATCGAATACGCCGGGCTGCTGGGCAGCCCGGCGCTGAACACCAAGGCTTACTTGGCGATCCAGGCATCTCGCCAGCTCGGCCCGACACCGGGTACATAATGGTGGCTGTTGATCTTGCACCAGGCGCCTGCGGGGAACGGCAGGCATTCGTAGACGTTACCCTCCGACAGGACCTTGGTCCCGGACTGATAATTGGCAATCCCCTGCGGATAGACGAAGTCGTAATCCTGGCTGCCGCCCTCGCCGCCGAGCTCCACGGCGGCCAGGTCCTGACGGGTGGTACGACCGTCGACGGTCACGCCGACCAGCTTGAGCTCATGGGCGCCCGGCTCGCTGCGCACATCCACGCTCAGTTGGCTGCTACCGGCTTCCACAAGCTGCGTCATGCTACCCACCGGCTTGTTGGCGGCATCGAAGACCGTGGCCTCGATGTTCATTTTCCGGTTGGTGAGCACCGGGAACGGCATCGTCAGGCGTCCTTCGGTGAGTTCAAGACCGCTGCCGAGGGTGGAAATCTTCATCTCGGCATCGGCGTCTTCCTGCATCTGCACATCGAGTTCAAAGCGATTCACCCCGCTTTCGGCCTTGGCGAACAGCTTGTTCACGCCCTTGACCGGCTCGATTGCACCGTCTTCGCCACGGACACCGGCACGGACCAGCGTCTGGCCCTGGTTGACCTGCTCGGCGAGCTTGAACGCCCAGTTCTCCGGCTTGCCTTCGTCGTCGTTGGCAATAGTGATTTCAGTGCTGTAGGCGGAGCTTTCACCCTCGCCGGTCATGGCCCGGGCCTTGACCTTGTCAGCGGCCAGCAGGGCCTGGATCGGTGTGATGTTACCGACGGTTTTCCAGCCATCCGGTGCCTGCTCCTCGGCGACGATATTCACGTCGACCACGTTATGGAACGCACCGCCGGTGTCATTCACCGTCCACATGCCGAGGATCACGTGATGCCCGCTCTTGTCGGCCGGGATCTGGCACTCGTGCTTCTCGCGCGCCGGACCGTCGCTGCCCTGGGGCTGGTCGGTAGGCAGGCGGCCGCCGGCGTCGACGAAGCAGAACGGGGTCAGGTCGAAGGACGAGCGGGCCAGGGGCCGGTTGGGGTTCCAGTCGTTCCTGGTAATGAAGTACTCATACTTGGTCGCCGGATGAGTGGCCCTGTAGTACCAGTCGAAGTTGATCGTACGATCGAGGATTTCGGTCTTGTACCAGCGGTTGGCCGACTGCACATCCAGGGCGGAGAACAGTTCGATCCCACCACTGGCAATCTTGCCGTCAGCCACCCCGCCATTGGGAAAACCCTTGGTGGTTTCACCAACACTTTGCGGCTCGTACTGCGCTTGACCGCAATCCTTGTTCAAGCCCTTCTGGCAAGCAAAGGCCCGGGACGGAGGATCATTCAGGTAACCGTGCGCGGCGACCTGCTGCGACGCGACCAGGGTCGCGAGCACCGCCAGGGAAGACACACACCCCGACGCCCTGCCAAGTGCCGATATCTTTCTTTTCATTCGATTCAACTCCAGACTTATCCTATATATCGGGTCGCCAGACATCCCTCCAAGATGAACAACGCCCTTTTACTTCCATCGGTGCTCAATCAATCCGCGCCGCCATCCTGACAACAAAGATCAACCTCGAAAGTTCCATGCCTCATCAAAGGCGTCGCTTCTTGAGTTTCTTGAAAACACTATTCTTACGAAGACACTTTCACCCGCCGGACAAACGCCAGCGCCGTATAAATGGTCACGCTAAAAAATACCGACTATCAGAAATCCGGAGTCTTGGGTGCTTCTCCGAAAATTGAATACCGGAGTACACATTGTACGAACTTGCATTTTTTTATATGTAGGAAAGGTCCTGTGAAGATGCGCGACAGCTCTGCACTTCACTTATTCACACGAGCGCCCTGATTTTGCCTAAGACTTTGTAACGAGACACGACTACCCCCAAAAACCTCGAACAAATGTCTCCGTATTTACGTTCAGAAAAAGAATACTCCGACACCCCTCTGCCGGAAGGCTTACGGACACCTCGATAACCCGGCAGTCATCCGGCCGACGCGCCGAATGCGTGGCAGCCCATGAGCCAGTAGCATCAAGAAAAGCAAACCAGCGAAGGGCCAGACGCAAAAACCCCGCCAAGGCGGGGTCATTGGGGATGCGGGGGAAGAATCAGCGATGATACTGCGCGGAAAACTCGTGCACGGCGTTGATAAACGCACCGGCATGTTCCGGGTCGACTTCCGGCGTGATGCCGTGGCCAAGGTTGAACACATGACCGGAACCTTCGCCGTAGCTGGCGAGAATCCGCGCCACCTCGCGACGGATGGCCTCGGGCTTGGCGTAGAGCACGGTCGGGTCCATGTTGCCCTGCAGCGCGACCTGCTGGCCGACGCGACGACGGGCTTCACCCAGGTCGCAGGTCCAGTCCAGGCCCAGCGCATCGGCGCCTGCCTCGGCGATGCTTTCCAGCCATAGGCCGCCGTTCTTGGTGAACAGGATCACCGGGACCTTGCGCCCTTCGTGTTCGCGGATCAGGCCGCTGACGATCTTGCGCATATAGGCCAGGGAAAACTCCTGGTAGGCCGCCGCCGACAGGTTGCCGCCCCAGGTGTCGAAAATCTGCACGGCCTGGGCGCCGGCGAGGATCTGCCCGTTGAGATAGGAGGTCACCGACTGCGCCAGCTTGTCCAGCAGCAGGTGCAGGGCCTGGGGGTTGTCGTAGAGCATGGCCTTGGTCTTGCGGAAGTCTTTCGACGAGCCGCCTTCGACCATATAGGTGGCCAGGGTCCAGGGGCTGCCGGAGAAGCCGATCAGCGGCACACGGCCATTGAGCTCGCGGCGAATGGTGCTGACCGCATCCATGACATAACCCAGGTCCTTCTGCGGATCGGGAATCGGCAGGGCCTCGATATCGGCCAGGGTACTGATGACCTTCCTGAAGCGCGGGCCTTCGCCCGTTTCGAAGTACAGGCCCTGGCCCATGGCGTCGGGAATGGTCAGGATGTCGGAGAACAGGATCGCCGCGTCCAGGCCCGGATAGCGGTCCAGCGGCTGCAGGGTGACTTCGCAGGCGAACGCCGGGTTCATGCACAGGCTCATGAAATCGCCGGCCTTGGCGCGACTGGCGCGGTATTCCGGCAGGTAGCGACCGGCCTGGCGCATCATCCACACAGGGGTGACGTCCACGGGTTGCTTGAGCAGGGCGCGAAGGAAACGGTCGTTCTTCAGGGCAGTCATGTCGGCATCCGCAAAAAAAGTGCGGGCATTTTCTCAGAGCGCGACGCAAAAGGCACGGCAAGAGCCGTGCCTTTTGTCTATCGGGTCAATTTGTCGCGGATATCAAGGACGACACAGCTCCCACAGGTATTGCATTCCAATATTGAGAGCGGATCAGACGCCCAGGTAATCGAGGATCCCTTCAGCGGCATTGCGCCCTTCGAAGATCGCCGTCACCACCAGGTCGGAACCGCGCACCATATCGCCACCGGCAAAAATCTTCGGGTTGCTGGTCTGGTGCTTGAACTGCGCCTGTTCCGGAGCCACCACGCGGCCCTGGCTGTCGGTCTGGATACTGAACTGCTCGAACCACGGCGCCGGGCTCGGCCGGAAGCCGAAGGCGATGACCACGGCGTCGGCCGGGATGATCTCCTCGGAGCCCGGGATCGGCTCGGGGCTGCGGCGGCCACGGGCGTCCGGCTCGCCGAGACGGGTCTCGACCACCTTCACGCCCTCGACCTTGTCTTCACCGACAATCGCGATCGGCTGGCGGTTGTAGAGGAATTTCACCCCTTCTTCCTTGGCGTTCTTCACCTCTTTGCGCGAGCCGGGCATGTTCGCCTCGTCACGCCGATAGGCACAGGTCACCGACTTGGCGCCCTGGCGGATCGAGGTACGGTTGCAGTCCATCGCCGTATCGCCACCACCGAGGACTACGACCTTCTTGCCCTTCATGTCGACGAAATCTTCCGGCGACTTTTCAAAGCCCAGGTTGCGGTTGACGTTGGCGATGAGGAAGTCCAGGGCGTCATACACCCCCGGCAGGTCCTCGCCGGCAAAGCCGCCCTTCATGTAGGTGTAGGTGCCCATGCCCATGAACACGGCGTCGTATTCGGCGAGCAGTTGCTCCATGGTCACGTCCTTGCCCACCTCGGTGTTGAGGCGGAACTCGATGCCCATGCCGCTGAAGACTTCGCGACGATTGCTCAGCACGGTCTTTTCCAGCTTGAACTCGGGGATGCCGAAGGTCAGCAGGCCACCGATTTCCGGGTTCTTGTCGAACACCACCGGGGTCACCCCGCCGCGCACCAGCACGTCGGCACAGCCCAGGCCCGCCGGACCGGCACCAATGATCGCGACGCGCTTGCCGGTCGGTTTGACCTTGGACATGTCCGGACGCCAGCCCATGGCGAACGCGGTGTCGGTGATGTACTTCTCCACCGAACCGATGGTCACCGCGCCAAAACCGTCGTTGAGGGTGCAGGCACCCTCGCACAGACGATCCTGCGGACAGACCCGACCGCAGACTTCCGGCAGGGTGTTGGTCTGGTGGGACAGCTCGGCGGCGGCGAGGATATTGCCCTCGGCCACCAGCTTCAGCCAGTTGGGAATGAAGTTGTGCACCGGGCACTTCCATTCACAATACGGGTTACCGCAACCCAGGCAGCGGTGGGCCTGGTCGGCCGACTGCTGGGGTTTGAAGGGTTCGTAGATCTCCACGAACTCTTTCTTGCGCTGACGCAACAGTTTCTTCTTCGGATCCTTGCGCCCGACATCGATGAACTGGAAGTCGTTACTCAGACGTTCAGCCATGTTAAAACCTCATCAAACTCTTCAGGCGCATATCACTGCGGGTTGGCACGGATGCTGGAAAGCAACGATTTCAGGTTGGCAGCCTTGGGCTTGACCAGCCAGAAACGACGCAGGTAATCATCAAGGTTTTCAGCGAGGTTGCGACCCCATTCGCTATTGGTTTCCTCGACGTATTCGTCCAACACATGCTGCAAGTGGTTGCGATAGGATTCCATCGCTTCGCCGCTGATCCGCTGGATCTCGACCAACTCGTGGTTGACCTTGTCGACGAAGGTGTTGTCCTGGTCCAGCACATAGGCGAAACCGCCGGTCATGCCTGAACCGAAGTTGTAGCCAGTCTTGCCCAGAACCGCGACAAAGCCACCGGTCATGTATTCGCAGCAGTGGTCGCCCGTGCCTTCAACCACGGTGTGAGCACCGGAGTTACGCACCGCGAAACGCTCACCCGCGGTACCCGCCGCAAACAGCTTGCCGCCGGTTGCGCCGTACAGGCAGGTGTTGCCGATGATGGCACTGTCTTGAGTCTTGTAGATGCTGCCTTTAGGCGGAACGATCACCAGCTTGCCGCCGGTCATGCCCTTGCCTACGTAGTCGTTGGCGTCACCTTCCAGGTACATGTGCAGGCCACCGGCGTTCCACACACCGAAGCTCTGGCCCGCCGTCCCTTTGAAGCGGAAGGTGATCGGCGCCTTGGCCATGCCCTGGTTGCCGTGCAGACGGGCGACTTCACCGGAGATCCGCGCGCCGATGGAACGGTCGCAGTTGCAGATATCCAGGGCGAAATCCGCGCCGCTCAAGTCCTTGATCGCCGGCAGGGCCATCTCGACCATCTTCTCGGCCAGCAGGCCCTTGTCGAATGGCGGGTTGCGCTCGACCTGGCAGAACTGCGGCTTGTCCGCCGGGATATGATCGCTGCCCAGCAGCGGCGTCAGGTCCAGGTGGTTCTGCTTGGCGGTTTCGCCTTTGAGGATTTCCAGCAGGTCGGTCCGGCCGATCAGTTCCTCAAGGGTCCGCACGCCGAGCCGGGCCAGCCACTCACGGGTTTCTTCGGCGACGTAGGTGAAGAAGTTCACCACCATGTCGACGGTACCGATGTAGTGGTCCTTGCGCAGCTTCTCGTTCTGGGTCGCGACGCCGGTGGCGCAGTTGTTCAGGTGGCAGATGCGCAGGTACTTGCAGCCCAGGGCGATCATCGGCGCGGTGCCGAAGCCGAAGCTCTCGGCGCCGAGAATGGCCGCCTTGATCACGTCGAGGCCGGTTTTCAGGCCGCCGTCGGTCTGCACCCGGACCTTGCCGCGCAGGTCATTGCCGCGCAGGGTCTGATGGGTTTCGGCCAGGCCGAGCTCCCAGGGTGCGCCGGCGTATTTGATCGAGGTCAGCGGTGACGCACCGGTACCGCCGTCATAACCGGAAATGGTGATCAGGTCGGCATAGGCTTTCGCCACACCGGCGGCAATGGTGCCGACACCGGCTTCCGCCACCAGCTTCACCGAGACCAGCGCCTGCGGGTTGACCTGTTTCAGGTCGAAGATCAGTTGCGACAAGTCTTCGATCGAGTAGATGTCGTGGTGCGGTGGTGGCGAGATCAGGGTCACGCCCGGTACCGCGTAGCGCAGCTTGGCGATCAGGCCGTTGACCTTGCCGCCGGGCAATTGCCCGCCTTCGCCGGGCTTGGCGCCCTGGGCTACCTTGATCTGCAGCACTTCGGCGTTGACCAGGTATTCCGGGGTCACACCGAAACGACCGGTGGCCACCTGCTTGATTTTCGAGCTCTTGATGGTGCCGTAGCGCGCCGGGTCTTCGCCGCCTTCGCCGGAGTTGGAACGCGCGCCCAGGCGGTTCATGGCTTCGGCCAGGGCTTCGTGGGCTTCCGGCGACAAGGCGCCGAGGGAAATCCCCGCCGAGTCGAAGCGCTTGAGGATCGACTCCAGCGGTTCGATTTCGCTGATCGCCAGCGGCGTGTCCAGGGTTTTCACCTGGAACAGGTCGCGGATCATCGACACCGGACGGTTGTCCACCAGCGCAGTGTATTCCTTGAACTTGGCATAGTCGCCCTGCTGCACGGCGGCTTGCAGGGTGCTGACCACGTCCGGGTTGTAGGCGTGGTACTCACCGCCGTAGACGAACTTCAGCAGGCCGCCTTGCTGGATCGGCTTGCGCGCGCTCCAGGCTTCGCTGGCCAGCAGCTTCTGTTCGGCTTCGAGGTCGACGAAACGCGCACCCTTGATTCGGCTCGGCACACCGCGGAAGCTCAGGTTGACCACTTCCTCGGACAGGCCGATGGCTTCGAACAGTTGCGCACCGCGATAGGAAGCGATGGTGGAAATCCCCATTTTCGAGAGGATCTTCAGCAGGCCCTTGGTGATGCCCTTGCGGTAGTTCTTGAACACTTCGTAGAGATCGCCCAGCACTTCGCCGGTACGGATCAGGTCGCCCAGCACTTCGTAGGCCAGGAACGGATAGACCGCCGACGCACCGAAGCCGATCAACACGGCAAAGTGGTGCGGGTCGCGCGCGGTGGCGGTTTCCACTAGGATGTTGCTGTCGCAGCGCAGGCCTTTCTCGGTCAGGCGGTGGTGCACCGCACCGGTCGCCAGGGACGCGTGCACCGGCAGCTTGCCCGGGGCGATATGGCGGTCGCTGAGGACGATCTGGGTCCGCCCGGCGCGCACGGCTTCTTCAGCCTGGTCGGCAATGTTGCGTACCGCCGCTTCCAGCCCGACGCTCTCGTCGTAGTTCAGGTCGATGACCTGGCGAGCGAAGCCCGGACGCTCGAGGTTCATCAACGAGCGCCACTTGGCCGGGGAAATTACCGGCGAGCTGAGGATCACCCGCGAGGCGTGCTCCGGCGACTCTTCGAAGATATTGCGCTCGGCACCGAGGCAGATCTCCAGCGACATGACGATGGCTTCACGCAGCGGGTCGATCGGCGGGTTGGTCACCTGGGCGAACTGCTGGCGGAAATAGTCGTACGGCGTGCGCACGCGCTGGGACAGCACGGCCATCGGCGTGTCGTCGCCCATGGAGCCGACCGCCTCGTAGCCCTGCTCGCCCAATGGACGCAGCACCTGGTCGCGCTCTTCGAACGTGACCTGGTACATCTTCATGTACTGCTTGAGTTGCTCGACGTTGTAGAACGCCGAACCATGGTCGTTGTCTTCCATCGTCGCCTGGATGCGCAAGGCGTTCTTGCGCAGCCACTGCTTGTACGGGTGACGCGACTTCAGGCGGTTGTCGATGGCATCGGTGTCAAGGATCTGGCCGGTTTCGGTGTCCACGGCAAAGATCTGCCCAGGCCCTACACGGCCTTTGGCGATAACGTCTTCCGGCTGGTAGTTCCACACGCCGATTTCCGACGCCAGGGTGATATAGCCGTTCTTGGTGGTCACCCAACGCGCCGGGCGCAGGCCGTTGCGGTCGAGCAGGCAGACCGCGTGGCGACCTTCGGTCATCACCACGCCCGCCGGGCCGTCCCAGGGTTCCATGTGCATGGAGTTGAATTCATAGAACGCACGCAGGTCGGCGTCCATGGTGTCGACGTTCTGCCACGCCGGCGGAATCAGCATGCGCACGCCGCGGAACAGGTCGATACCGCCGGTGACCATCAGCTCGAGCATGTTGTCCATGCTCGAGGAGTCGGAGCCGACACGGTTGACCAGCGGACCCAGTTCGTCGAGATCGGGGATCAGGTCATTGGCGAACTTGGTGCGTCGGGCCTGGGCCCAGTTGCGGTTGCCGGTGATGGTGTTGATCTCGCCGTTATGCGCCAGGAAGCGGAACGGTTGCGCCAATGGCCATTTCGGCAGGGTGTTGGTGGAGAAGCGCTGGTGGAACACGCAGATCGCGGTTTTCAGGCTCGGGTCGCTGAGGTCCGGATAGAAGGCGGTGAGGTCCGCCGGCATCATCAGGCCTTTGTAAATGATGGTCTTGTGGGAAAAGCTGCAGATGTAGTGATCGGTGTCGGCGGCATTGGCCACCGACGAACGACGACGGGCACTGAACAGCTTGATGGCGAACGCCTGGTCACTCAGGCCCTCGCCACCGATGAAGACCTGCTCGATCTGCGGCAGGCGCTCCAGGGCCAGGCGGCCGAGGACGCTGGTATCGATCGGCACCTTGCGCCAGCCCACCAGTTGCAGGCCGGCCGCGAGGATTTCACGATTCATGTGCGCGCGGGCGGCTTCGGCTTTGACCGGGTCCTGGTTGAAGAACACCATGCCCACCGCATATTGCTTGGGCAGATCGCTACCGAATGTCGCCTGGGCGACAGTACGCAGGAACTGGTCCGGCTTCTGGATCAGAAGGCCGCAACCGTCACCGGTCTTGCCGTCGGCGTTGATCCCACCGCGGTGGGTCATGCAGGTCAGGGCCTCAATGGCCGTCTGCAACAGGTGATGACTGGGCTCGCCCTGCATATGGGCAATCAGGCCGAAACCGCAGTTATCCTTGAATTCATCTGGTTGGTACAGACCTGCTTTCATAGACACTTTCTCACCAGGCTGCCTCTTTATCGAGGCAAATTTCTTTTCAATTCAACCACTTACCATCCACGCCGAACGTACGCCGGCTTTGCAGGGGCAAAAGGGAGGTCATTGTACACACCGACACAGACGCCCACAAATTTAACGACGAACCGTCGAAAATTCATGTCGCATTTATGAAAGGTTTAAAGCGATATCTCGTGCTAGTCAAAACATTTTTGAATTTTGACCGTGACGACTCAAAACCACTGTGACGCAGACACCACAAGGCACGCGGCTTTTGAAGCAGCATGCGCTTGCGGAAATTTTGAGGTGCCGGGAAGGCGGCCTGGATAAGGCCGCCGATTCTTCAGCGAGTTGTAGCCAGGTCCTGTTGGACGCTGGCGACAGTACGAGGCCAAGGTTTACCAGCCTGAACCTTCGCTGGCAAGGCCTTGATGGCGCTGATGGCTGCATCGCGGCTGCCGAAGCTGCCGTAGGTGATCACGTAAAGCGGCTTGCCGTTGAGTACTTTCTTGAAATAGCGGTACTCGCCGCCCTGTTCCTTGACGAAATTCTGCGCGGTGGTCTCGGAACTGGTGCCGAGGATCTGGACCACGTAGTTGCCTGGCGCCTGGCCGGTGTACCAGCTATGCCCGGTCGCGGCGGCCTTGGCCACCACCGCCGGCTTCTCGACAGCCTTCTCCGGCGCCTTGGCGACCGGCTTGGGCACCGGAACCGGGGTCTGGGCCGGCTTGGCGCTGGCGACCTGGGCCGGCACCGGCTTGGCCACCGGAGTCGGCGTCGGGCCCGCTGGCACGCCGACAGGTGGTGCGGTGGTGGTGACGGTCGGTGGCTTGGCCGGACCGCCGTCAACTGGCGGCGCGATGCCATCATCGCCTTCAATACTGCCACCCGCGGCTTCGGCCAGCGGACCGCGCATCACCGGCTGCGACTGGCCGACCAACGGTAGCGGCATCGGCTGCGAATTACCGGCGAATTCCACTGTCGGGTTACCCGCGGCGTTCGGCTTGGGCGCCTGCCCCAATGGCAATTGCGCCTGCTCGCTGGCGCCTGTGCCGGCGGTGGCCGGCGCTTTGTTACGACCCGGAATCATCCAGGCCGCCGCGACGGCAACCACCACCACGGCGGACAACGCCAATACCTGCTTCTTAGGCATCTTGAACCCCATACTTGGACGCTTCACCGCGGAGCGGCTGGCGATCATCGCTTCGATCATGGCGTCACGGGCGACCTGGTTGATGTTGCCAGGCCAACCCTCGGCGCTTTCGTGAATCTCAGTGATCTGCTCAGCGGAAAAAAGTTCGATTCCCTGACCCGCGCCGTCAAGACGCTGGGCCAGGTATTCGCGGGTTTCTTCTTCGGTGTAGGGCTGCAATTCGATCACGTGGAAGCGTTCTTCCTCCGCGCCATGCTGCTCCAGCGCCGCGATCAGCGACGATTCGCCGAACAGGAAGACATGCGGTCGCCCCTCCGGTGCGCCAGCCGCCAGGGCCAACAGGGCCTCGATGGCCGAGTCGTCTAGCGACTCGGCATCGTCCACCAGCAGGTAGACCTCCTGGCCGGTCAGCGCCAGTTGCACCACCTGGTTGAGGATCTCGCGGATATCGGCCTGGGCCACATTCAGCGCCTGGGCGATCTGCCGCAGCACGCCCGCCGCATCGCCGGCACCGCGCGCGGAGACCACCACGCTTTGCACCGACTGCTTGTTGGTGCTTGCCACCAGCGCCTGGCGCAGCAGGGTCTTGCCACTGCCTTGCGGGCCGGTAACCACCAGCAGCAGTTGGCTGTAGCGGGCCAGGTGATGCAATTGCCCGAGCACCGGCTTGCGCTGGGCGGGGAAGAATTTGAAGCCAGGCACCCGGGGAGCGAAAGGGTCGTGACTTAACTGGTAATGGCCGAGGAAAGCCTCGTCGGCATGCAAACTGGTCATCGGAATCCTATCAACCTTTAAGCTGAGCCAGAGTGCGGTAGTCCGCCCCCAGCGTGGCCTGTAGAACTTCTTTCGGATAATCGTCGGTTACCACGGCTTCGCCCATTCGGCGCAACAACACCAGGCGCAGGCGACCGTCGATCACTTTCTTGTCAATTGCCATGTGTTCGAGAAAATCGGCTTCGGTCATTTCCTCCGGCGGAATGACCGGCAAGCCGGCACGCTGGAACAGACGAATACCGCGATCACGCTCCTGGGCACTGATCCAGCCCAGGCGCGTGGACATTTCCAGCGCCATCACGGTGCCAGCAGCCACCGCCTCGCCGTGCAGCCAGACACCATAGCCCATGTGGGTCTCGATGGCGTGACCGAAGGTGTGCCCGAGGTTGAGCGTGGCGCGTACGCCGGACTCGCGCTCATCGGCACCGACCACCGCCGCCTTGGCCGCGCAGGAGCGCTCGATGGCGACGGTCAGCGCGCCCTGGTCCAGGGCGCGCAGTTGCTCGACATGCTCTTCCAGCCAGGTCAGGAACGGCTCGTCGCAGATCAGGCCGTACTTGATCACTTCCGCCAGGCCCGCCGACAGCTCGCGTGGCGGCAGGGTGTTCAGGGTCGTGGTATCGATCAGCACCACATTGGGCTGGTAGAAAGCACCGACCATGTTCTTGCCCAACGGATGGTTGATGCCGGTCTTGCCGCCCACCGACGAGTCGACCTGGGACAACAAGGTGGTCGGCACCTGGATGAAATCCACGCCGCGCTGGTAACAGGCCGCGGCGAAGCCGGCCATGTCGCCGATCACCCCGCCGCCAAGGGCGATCACCGTGGTGCGGCGGTCGTGACGGGCGGTCAGCAGGCCGTCGAAGATCAGTTGCAGGGTTTCCCAGGTCTTGAAGGCCTCGCCGTCGGGCAACACCACCGAGACCACGGAATAAGCCGACAGACTGCGGGTCAGGCGCTCGAGGTAGAGCGGAGCGACGGTTGCATTGGAGACAATCGCAACCTGCCGACCGGCAATGTGCGGCGTCAGCAGCCCGGGCTGGTCCAGCAGCCCTTCGCCAATGTGAATCGGGTAGCTGCGCTCGCCAAGATCGACCTTAAGTGTCTGCATGTGTCCCCACAGTGAAGATGGGCGCGGGCGCCCAGTCTCAGGATTAACGATTGTCGGCGACGCCTGGTGTGGACGCGGCCCGATGGCTCTAAGCCATGACCGACACCGAGCATGGCGGGTGTCGAGGATAGCGCATTTCCTCCCGCGCTTTAACGGGGAGGTAGCTGCTGCAAGCGTTCAAGGATATCCAAGACCACCATGCGCGGCGGCCGCTCATCGGTTTCCACCACCAGGTCGGCGATTTCCCGATACAGCGGATCACGGATCGCCAACAGGTCGCGCAGGGTCTTGGCCGGATCGGCGGTACGCAGCAACGGCCGGTTGCGATCACGGGCCGTCCGCCCGACCTGCTGCTCCACCGAAGCGTGCAGGTAGACTACCCGCCCCCCGGCGTGCAGGGCCTGGCGGTTTTCGTCGCGCATGACCGCGCCGCCGCCAGTGGCCAGGACCACGCCGTCGGCGGCGCAGAGCTCGGCAATCATCGCCTGCTCGCGGTCGCGAAAGCCGGGTTCGCCTTCCTTGTCGAAGATCCACGGGATATTCGCACCGGTACGCAGTTCAATTTCCTTGTCGGAATCTTTGAAAGGCAGGCGCAGCTCTTTGGCCAGCAACCGGCCTATGGTGCTCTTTCCAGCCCCCATAGGCCCTACAAGAATCAAATTTCGCACAGAATCAACGACTCACAGCAATCGCCTGGTTATTCATGATACGCGGAGTCAGGAATACCAGCAGCTCGGATTTTGCTTCCGAGACAATGTCTCGACGGAAGAGGCGGCCAACATACGGCACATCGCCGAGAAATGGCACCTTCTCTTCGGTTTTGCTCTGCGTATTGGAGAACACGCCGCCGATCACCACGGTTTCGCCGTCGTTGACCAGGACCTTGGCGTTGACCTGGTTCTTCTTGATCGGCGGAACGTTGTTCAGCACGTTCTGGTAGTCCGGCTCATCCTTGGTCACCTTCACTTCCATGATGATCCGGTTGTCCGGGGTGATCTGCGGGGTCACTTCCAGGGACAGCGAAGCCTCCTTGAAGGACACCGAGGTCGCACCGCTGGAACTCGATTCCTGGTACGGAATCTCGGTCCCCTTGAGGATCTTCGCGGTTTCCTTGTCGGAAGTGACCACCTTGGGCTGGGACACCACTTCGCCATTGCCGGTTTTTTCCATGGCACTGAGTTCCAGGTCCAGGGTCGTGTTGTTGGTCACGAAGCCGATGCCGATACCGGACGTGGCGGTGGTCGCTCCGAGGTCGACGAACGGCGTACTAGCACTCTGCCCTGTCAGCTTGGAGAGGGTCGGCGAGCCGCCCGAGGTATTCCAGTTACCGCCACTGATCTTGCCGCCCCAACGGGCGCCGAGCTGCTTGTCGTAACCGACGTTGGCTTCGACGATCCGCGCCTCGATCATCACCTGGCGCACCGGAATGTCCAGTTGGGCGACGATACGCCGCAGCTCGTCGAGGCGATCCTGGGTCTGGTAGGCGATGATGTTGTTGGTGCGGTCATCCACGGTGATCGAGCCACGCTCGTCGGCCTTCGACTCGGCACTGGTCACCGACTGGAACAGCTTGGCGATATCCGCCGCTTTCGCGTAGTTGACCTGCAGCAGCTCGCGGCGCAATGGCGCCAGCTCGGCGATCTGCTTCTGCGACTCCAGTTCCTGGCGCTCACGGGCGGCGATCTCGTCCGCCGGGGCCACCAGCAGCACGTTGCCGATCTTGCGCTTGTCCAGGCCCTTGGTCTTCAGTACCAGGTCCAGCGCCTGGTCCCAAGGCACGTTCTGCAGGCGCAAGGTGATGCCGCCCTGCACCGTGTCACTGGCCACCAGGTTGAGGTTGGTGAAGTCGGCGATCAATTGCAGCACCGAGCGCACATCGATGTCCTGGAAGTTCAGCGAGAGCTTTTCGCCGCTGTAGGCGAACCGCTCGGCATTGCGCCGCTGCACGTCGTCGACGGTGAGCGGACGCACGCTGATGGTCAGCTTGTTGTCGGTCTGGTAGGTCGAATAGTCGAAAGCACCGCTGGGCTCGATGGAAATACTCGCCTTGTCGGCGACGGCACTGGCGTTGACGAACTGCACCGGGGTGGCGAAATCCTTCACGTCCAGGCGCACCCGCAGCGGGTCGGGCAACCGGGTCTTGGCGAAGTCCACGCTGATCTTGCCGCCACGCTCCTGGATATCCGGGCTGATGGACGGATCGGACAGCTCGATGACCACGTTGCCTTCACCCTGCTCACCGCGCTGGAAGTCGACATTGCGGATCGCCCGCCCCACCGCCACATAGGGCTTGGGCGCCGTGCGCGCCGGCAGGGCCTGCGCCGCGACAGGCCTTGGAACGCCGGCCGCGGCCGGAATGCTCGAGCCGCCACCCTGGCCCACCACCACGAACAGGTTGCTGCCCTCGATACGCGTACTGTAAGGCGCCAGCTTGGTCAGGTTGATGATCAGCCGCGTACGATCCTTGGCCTCGACCACGGTCACACTGCGCGCGTTGCCCACACCCAGGTCGCGGGTCTTCCTGGCCAACTGGCTGGTGACACCGGCCAGGTCCAGGGCGATACGCGCCGGCTGGTCGGTGGTGTAGCCGTGGGGCACGGTGGGCGGACTGTCGAAACCCAGCTTCAGCTCGACCCGATCCCCAGGCAATGACGCCACGTCCAGGGTTTTCAGGTTGGCCGCCAACACCATCGGCGACACCAGCGCTATCCATAGCGAAATGCCGAGGGATGAAATGATCCGGTTCATATCGAATTCCACTATGAGTGCTCTTTCAAAGGGATGGTGCGCGGTCGTTCCAGCCAGGCGCCTTCGCCATCCGGAACGATCTCGATCACCTCGACCTGGGCGTCGGTAATAGCCACGATACGGCCATCATTGCGTCCCAGGTAGTCGCCCACTTTCAATCGATGGACACCGCCGGCCCCACGCACCAGGGCAAAGGTGCCGCTGGCATTGGACAGGGTGCCGACCATCTCGAACTGCTCGATATTGAAGCCCTCGAGGAATTGCTTGGTCCGATTCGGATCAGGCTTGACCTCGTGGGAACCTTTCTGGCGATTGACCAGGTCGATCTTCATCGGCGGTTGGAACGGGCTGCGCAGCGCGGCGGCACTGTAGGTGAACATCTCGAAGGCACGAAACTTCGGCGTCGGCTCGATATTGCCCGCCGGGCGCGCGCGCACCTCTTTCATGTACGCATCGAGGTCGCTGAAGTCGTTGCCGTTACCACAACCGGCCAGCATCAGCGCCAGCAAGGCCGGACAAATCGTTTGCAAGCGGCTCATTTCTGCAGCCCCTTGTCGTTATAGCGATAGGTCTTGGCCAGGATGCTCATGCGCAGCTTGTTGCCGCCGGCCGGTGAAGCCGCGATCGGCTTGATCTCGAAATCATGCAGGGTCACGATCCGTGGCAGGGCCGCCACACCGCTGACGAAGGTCGCCAGGTCGTGATAGGCGCCGGTCACGGTGATCTGGATCGGCAACTCGATATAGAACTGCTGCGTGACTTCCGGCAACAGCTTGATCTCCTCGAACTCCAGACCGCTGCCCAACCCGGTACGGGTGATATCTTCCAGCAGCCCCGGCACCTCGGTGTCGCTCGGCAACTGCTTGAGCAAGGCCCCGAACGACTCCTCCATCTCCTGCATCTGGCGGGTATAGGCCTCAAGGTTCGCGGCCAGGTGCGCCTTGGTCGCGAACTGCTCCTTGAGGGTTACTTCCGTCGCGCGTTGCAGGTCCAGTTGGTCGGTCAGGTCCTTGATGTAGAAGTTGTAACCCAGGGCCAGCACCAGAAGCGCCGTCAGTACGCCACTAGCGACCTTGACCACCGCCGGCCAGGAGCCGATGTTCTGCATGTCGAGGTCGGCAAGATCGATCTTGCGCAGGTTTTCCATCCAGGCGGAGACATTCATTTGGCCTTCCCCTCAGACTTTGGCTGGGTCTGGCGCACACTCAGCTGGAAGGTGTTGGCCTGGTCGACGGCACCGGAGCTGGTCGCCTTGACCTCGGTCAGCGTCGGCCCGGTGAGCCAATCGGAAGCATCGAGGTTGCGCATCAGGTCCGAAACCCGGTTGTTAGACTCGGCCGCACCAGTGATCGCGATAGTCTTGTCCGTCATCTTCACTTCGGTGAAATACACGCCGTCCGGCAGGGTCCGTACCAGTTGGTCGAAAATCCGCCCGCTGATGGAGCGGTTGCCTTGCAGGTCCTGGATGATCTTCATGCGCTCGATCAATTGCTGGCGACGCGCCTTGAGTTCGCTGATCTGCTTGATCCGGCTGTCGAGCTGGGCGATTTCCTTGTTCATGTAGGCATTGCGCGCGACCTGCCGGTCGACGGCACCGCTGAAGTACTGGTCGGTCAGCAAAACCACGCCGACCGCCGCCACCAGCACGCCGACCAGGGCGGTCAGGAAGCGTTTGCGTCGCTCTTCGCGCAGTTGCTCGCGCCAGGGTAAAAGGTTGATCCGCGCCATATCAGTCGAAACTCCTCAAGGCCAGACCGCAAGCGATCATCAGCGCCGGCGCATCGCTGGCCAGGGCCCCGGCGTTGACCTTGCTGCTCAAGGCCATGTCGGCGAAGGGGTTGGCCACCAGGGTCGGGGTACCGAGTCGCTGCTGGATCAGGTGATCAAGCCCGGCAATCGAGGCCGTGCCGCCGGCGAGCAGGATGTAGTCGACATCGTTGTACTGCCCGGAAGCGAAAAAGAACTGCAGGGAGCGGGACACCTGCTGGACCACGGCATCCTTGAACGGCTGCAACACCTCGGCGACGTAGTCGTCGGGCAGGCCGCCCTGTTTCTTCGCCAGCCCGGCCTCTTCGTTGGACAGGCCATAGCGGCGCTGGATTTCCTCGGTGAGCTGGCGTCCGCCGAACAATTGTTCGCGGGTGTAGATGATCCGGCCGTTGTGCAGGACGCTGAGGGTGGTCATGGTCGCACCGATGTCCACCACCGCCACTGTCAGCTTCTCGTGATCGCTGGCCAGCTGCGCGGCGAGCAGGCCGAAGGAACGCTCCAGGGCGTAGGCCTCGACATCGACCACCTGGGCTTCGAGCCCGGCCAGCGCGAGGGCCGCCTCGCGGACCTCGACGTTTTCTTTCCGACAGGCGGCAAGCAGCACTTCGACACGCTCGGGATTGCGCGCCGAATAGCCCTGGACCTCGAAGTCGATCGCCACTTCTTCCAGGGGATAGGGGATGTACTGGTCGGCCTCGATCTTCAGCTGGTTTTCCATTTCGTCATCGGAAAGCCCGGCGTCCATCTCAATGGTCTTGGTGATCACCGCGGAACCGGCCACCGCGACGGCCACGCCGCGCACATTGGTCTTGGCCTTGAGCAACACCCGCGCAAGGGCCTGCCCGACGCCTTCGAGCTCGGCGATGTTTTTCTCGACCACGGCATTGGCCGGCAACGGTTCCACGGCATAGGACTCGACCCGATATCGATTGCCGGAACGGCTCAATTCGAGGAGCTTTACCGAGGTGGAACTGATGTCGATCCCCAGGAGCGAATGCGCTTTTTTGCCAAAGAGTCCAAGCACTACCGATTCCCTTTTACTATCCGCGACTTACGGACCCTTTATGATCAGTGGCATTTAATAGCAGTCTTGACATAAGCGCAAATGACGCTCAAGCCCAAAAATGCTTATAATGCCCAGCGTTTTTTTCCAAATCGCGGAACCCGCGCTTGCTGCGAATTTAGCCTGACGCCTAACTCATTCTTTTATCTGGAAATCCACAAGCCTTGATTCGTCTGCTGAAGTTTTTCGGGTGGTCTTTCGTCGCCGTGTTCTGCGGGCTGTTGCTCGTCCTGAGCGGCGCTTTTCTTTATCTTAGTCCGGGCCTGCCGTCCGTCGAGACCTTGCGCAGCATTCAATTGCAGATTCCGCTCAGGGTCTATACCAGCGATGGCAAGCTGATCGCCGAATTCGGCGAGATGCGCCGCTCGCCGCTGCGTTTCGCCGATATCCCAGCCAATTTCATCAACGCCCTGCTCAGCGCCGAGGACGACAACTTCGCCAATCACTATGGCGTCGACCCCAGCAGCCTGATGCGCGCCGCGACCCAACTGGTCAAGAGCGGACATATCCAGTCCGGCGGCAGCACCATCACCATGCAGGTGGCGAAAAACTTCTTCCTGTCCAGCGAGCGTAGCTTCTCGCGCAAGACCAACGAAATTCTTCTCGCCTTGCAGATCGAACGCCAGCTGACCAAGGACGAAATCCTCGAGCTGTACGTGAACAAGATCTACCTGGGCAACCGCGCCTACGGTATCGAAGCAGCGTCACAGGTTTATTACGGCAAGTCGATCCGTGACATCACCCTGGCCCAGATGGCCATGATCGCCGGCCTGCCGAAGGCCCCGTCGCGCTTCAACCCGCTGGCCAACCCGGTCCGCGCCAAGGAGCGCCGCGACTGGATCCTCGGCCGCATGTACAAATTGGGCAAGATCGATGAAGCCGCCTACCAGGCCGCCATCGTCGAACCGATCAACGCCAGCTATCACGTGCCGACGCCGGAAGTGAACGCGCCGTACATCGCCGAGATGGCCCGCGCGGAAATGGTCGGGCGCTATGGCAGCGAAGCCTACACCGAAGGTTTCCGCGTCACCACCACGGTGCCGAGCAACCTGCAGGAACTGGCCAACCACTCGATTGAAGAAGGCCTGATCGCCTACGACCAGCGCCACGGCTACCGTGGACCGGAATCGCGCCTGCCGGGCAAGACCCGTGACGCCTGGATTGCCGAGCTGGGCAAGCAGCGCACCATCAGCGGCCTGGATCCGGCCATCGTCACCCAGGTGGACAAGACCAGCCTGCACGTACTGACCCGCAACGGCCCGGAAATCGTCAACTGGGACAGCATGAAATGGGCCCGGCCGTACCTCAACACCAACAGCCTCGGTGCCGCGCCCAAGCAGCCGGCTGACGTCGCCCAGGTCGGCGACCTGATCCGCGTCCAGCGCCAGGCCGACAACAGCCTGAAGTTCAGCCAGGTACCGGTGGCCCAGGGCGCGCTGGTCTCGCTTGACCCGCAAAATGGCGCGATCCGCGCCCTGGTCGGCGGCTTCGCCTTCGAGCAGAGCAACTACAACCGCGCCACCCAGGCCAAGCGCCAACCGGGCTCGAGCTTCAAGCCGTTCATCTACAGCTCCGCCCTGGACAACGGCTACACCCCGGCCAGCCTGGTGAACGATGCACCGATCGTGTTCGTCGACGAATACCTGGACAAGGTCTGGCGGCCAAAAAACGACACCAACACCTTCCTCGGCCCGATCCGCCTGCGTGAAGCACTGTACAAGTCGCGCAACCTGGTCTCGATTCGCCTGCTGCAAAGCCTGGGCGTCGACAAGACCATCGACTACATCGCCAGGTTCGGCTTCAACAAGCAGGACCTGCCGCGCAACCTGTCCCTGGCCCTGGGCACCGCGACCCTGACGCCGATGGAGATTGCCACCGGCTGGAGCACCTTCGCCAACGGCGGCTACAAGATCACCCCGTACCTGATCGACAAGATCGAAAGCCGCAATGGCGACACCCTGTTCGTCGCCAATCCACCGAGCGTGCCGACCGGCGCGGCGGCCAGCAGCGGCATCGCGGCACCGAGCCAACCGTCCTTCACCGTCAACAGCACCAGTGAAGGCCCCGCGCCAGCCGCCCAGGCACCAGCGGTGGCCGAACGGATCATCGACGGGCGCACCACCTTCATCCTCAACAGCATGCTCGAGGACGTGATCAAGCTCGGTACCGGGCGTCGTGCCCTTGCCCTGGGCCGTGGCGACCTGGCGGGCAAGACCGGTACCACCAACGAATCCAAGGACGCCTGGTTCACCGGCTACAACGCCGACTACATCACCACCGTCTGGACCGGTTTCGACCAGCCTGAAAGCCTCGGTCGTCGCGAATTCGGCGGTACCGTGGCGCTGCCGATCTGGATGGACTACATGGGCGCGGCCCTCAAGGGCAAGCCGCTGCACACCCAGGCGGAGCCGGAAGGCATCCTCAGTCTGCGGGTTGATCCGGTCAGCGGTCGCGCGGCAACCCCGGGCACGCCGAATGCCTACTTCGAACTGTTCAAGAGCGAAGACACGCCGCCGTCGATCAACGAAATCGGCAATGGCGGCAGTGCCCCGGGCAGCCCGCTGCCGGCGGACGAAGCGGCGCCGATCGATCTGTTCTGATCCCTCGGTGTGACGGGCGGGCTTGTTGTGGCAAACGAGCCAGCCCCGATCGGACGTGGTCTTGTGGCGAGCGGGCCTGTCGGAACGCCGCACCGCCGCGCTCGACTGCAAAGCAGTCGTAAAACCGGCCGACGCGTTTTATCCGACATTACGCGATCACAGGTTTTGGGGGCGCTTCGCACCCCAGCGCGGGCAAGCCCGCTCGCCACCTATTCCGTCCAGCCATACGCTGCGCGTGACCACAAAAGCTGGACAGCCACACAGCAAAAAGCCCCGACTCATTCGAGCCGGGGCTTTTTGTTTGACGCTACAACGGCTTAGCCGTTGAACACGTCATCCACGCTTTTCAGCGGGTAGTTCTTCGGATACGGCAGGGTCGCCACGCCGGTCTCGATTGCAGCCTTGGCCACGGCATCGGAGATCAGGGTGATCAGACGGGCATCCATTGGCTTCGGAATGATGTACTCACGACCGAATTCCAGCTTGATACCACCGTAGGCATCGCACACTTCCTGAGGGACCGGCAGCTTGGCCAGTTCACGCAGGGCGTTGGCCGCAGCCACTTTCATCTCTTCGTTGATGCGCTTGGCGCGAACGTCCAGGGCACCACGGAAGATGAACGGGAAGCCGAGGACGTTGTTGACCTGGTTCGGGTAGTCCGAACGACCGGTGGCCATGATCACGTCGTTGCGGGTGGCGTGAGCCAGCTCCGGGGCGATTTCCGGATCCGGGTTCGAGCAGGCGAACACGATCGGGTTGGGCGCCATCGACAGCAGGCCGGCAGCGTCCAGCAGGTTCGGGCCGGACAGGCCGACGAACACGTCAGCGCCCTTCAAGGCGTCAGCCAGGGTGCGCTTCTCGGTCGCGTGGGCGAACACCGCCTTGTACTGGTTCAGGTCGTCACGACCGGCGTGGATCACGCCAGTACGGTCAACCATGAAGATGTTCTCGATCTTCGCGCCCATGCTCACCAGCAACTTCATGCAGGAGATGGCGGCGGCACCGGCCCCCAGGCAGACGATCTTGGCTTCCGGCAGGGTCTTGCCGGCGATTTCCAGGGCATTGATCATGCCGGCCGCGGTCACGATCGCGGTGCCGTGCTGGTCATCGTGGAACACCGGGATATCGCACTGCTCGATCAGAGCACGTTCGATCTCAAAGCACTCAGGCGCCTTGATGTCTTCCAGGTTGATGCCACCGAAGGTGATGGAGATACGCTTGACGGTGTCGATGAAGGCCTGCGGGCTTTCCGAATCGACTTCGATGTCGAACACGTCGATACCGGCGAAACGCTTGAACAGCACGCCCTTGCCTTCCATTACTGGCTTGGAGGCCAGTGGGCCAAGGTTACCCAGGCCGAGAATCGCGGTGCCATCGGAAATGACTGCAACCAGGTTGCCCTTGCCAGTGTACTTGTAGGCCAGCTCAGGATCGCGGGCGATTTCACGCACTGGTTCGGCTACGCCAGGGCTGTAGGCCAGCGACAGGTCGCGAGCGGTAGCGGTGGCTTTGGTGAGCTCGACGCTCAGCTTCCCCGGACGAGGATTGGCATGATATTCGAGAGCGGCAGTTTTCAAATCTGACATGTGGGCATTCCGCTTTTTACTGTGGGACAGACGGACCGCCGAGGATACTCGTGTCGCCAAGTCCTCACAAGACTGAGCAGTCACAGGTGTCAAGCACCTGTCCCTACGACTTTGGCCCAAGAGCCAGGAAACACAAGGCGAAGACTGTGCACAATCAAGCGAAAAAATGTCTACAATTCTTCATGCGGCGGCCGTCGATACAAACAGCGCCCACAAAAAAGGCGTCCACATGGGACGCCTTTTTTATCGACCGGGAAAAACCAGCAGCTGTTCCCGGAGCGATCAGCCTCAGGCCTTTTTGACAGCGCCGAACATGCCGAAACGGTCGGCGAACTTCTGTACGCGGCCGCCGGTGTCCAGGGTCTTCTGCTTACCGGTGTAGAACGGGTGGCATTCGTTGCACACGTCGATTGGCAGTGCTTTGCCGTGGGTCGAACGGGTCACGAACTTGTTACCGCAGCTGCAGGTAACGTCGATGTCTACGTATGCTGGATGGATATCGGCTTTCATGGGGACTTCCTCAGGCTGGCGTGCCGCCGCTCAACACGATTGTTGAACACCGCACGTAATTTAGCCGGCGATCATACCAGACCTTTTCCGTGACGCAAGTAGCCAGTATGCCCTCCGTCGGGAAGACACTGCCCGAGCCGTCTGCTAGGCTCGCGCCCTCCATGAAACCCTCCCTGAGAGAACCGCGTGCCCGACGCCATCCTGCGCCTTGCCCTGCCCTCGCCATTGCGTCGCCTGTTCGATTATCGGGCGCCGGAGGGCGTGCCGCGTAGCGTATTGCAGCCCGGCATGCGCCTGCGGGTACCCTTCGGCCGCCGGGAGATGATCGGCATCCTGGTGGAAGTCGCCGAGCACAGCGAGGTCCCGGCGGACAAACTCAGGCGCGCCACGGCCCTGCTCGACGCCACCACGCCGCTGCCGCCGGCACTGTTCAAGCTGTGCCTGTGGACCGCCCAGTATTATCAGCACAGCCTCGGCGACACCCTGAGCTGGGCACTGCCGGTGCTGCTGCGCCAGGGCGAGCCGGCCGAGGCGCGCCAGGAACGCTTCTGGTCGATGGCCCCCGGCGCCCGCCTCGACGACCCGCGCATCGCCCGTGCCCCGCGCCAGCGCGACGCCCTGGCGACCCTGGCGCAGCACCCCCACGGCGTGGCCCATCAACTGCTGAGCAAACTGATGCTGAGCAAGGACAGCCTCGACCTGCTGCTGGCCAAGGACCTGGTGCAGGTGGAAGTTCGCCGCCACGCCCCCAGCGAGCGCCACGAACACTGGCTGGCGCAACCGGAGTTGCCGCTCAACAGCGAACAACGCGCCGCCTGCGAAGCAATCCGTGCCGGACTCGACAGTTTTCACGCGTTCCTGCTGGCCGGGGTCACCGGCAGCGGCAAGACCGAGGTCTACCTGCAACTGATCCGCGAGACCCTGGAAGCCGGCAAGCAGGCGCTGGTGCTGATCCCGGAAATCAACCTGGGGCCGCAGACCCTGGCGCGTTTCGAGCAACGTTTCAACGCCCGCATCGCCCTGCTGCACTCGGCGGTGAACGACCGCGAGCGCCTGGACGCCTGGCTCGCCGCCCGCGACGGTGAGGCCGACATCATTATCGGCACCCGTTCGGCGCTGTTCACCCCGATGAAAAACCCCGGGCTGATCATCATCGACGAAGAGCACGACGGCTCCTATAAGCAACAAGAGGGCCTGCGTTATCACGCCCGCGACCTGGCACTGGTCCGCGCGCGCCAGGAAAACATTCCGATCGTGCTGGGCTCGGCCACGCCATCCCTGGAAAGCCTGCACAACGCCTACACCGGTCGTTATGGCCTGCTGCGCCTGAATCAACGCGCCGGCGGCGCCAAGCAACCGCGCTTCCTGCGCCTGGATGTGAAGAGCCGGCCACTGGACAGCGGCATTTCCGGACCGATGCAACAGGCCATCGGCCAGACCCTCGCCGCCGGCCAGCAGGTACTGGTGTTCCTCAACCGTCGCGGCTTCGCGCCGACACTGCTGTGCCACGACTGCGGCTGGATGTCCGAATGCTCGCGCTGCGATGCGCGGATGACCGTGCACCAGCGCTCCGGCGAACTGCGCTGTCATCACTGCGGCTATGTCGAACGCGTACCACGCAATTGCCCACAGTGCGGCAAGGTCGACCTGCGCCCGGTGGGGGCCGGGACCGAGCGCGCCGAGGAGCGATTGGCCATCCTGTTTCCCGATTACCCGGTACTGCGGGTCGACCGCGACAGCACCTCGCGCAAGGACGCGATGAACCAGTTGTTCGCCACTATCCAGAAGGGCCAACCCTGCATCCTCGTGGGTACGCAGATGCTTGCCAAAGGCCATCACTTCCCCCGGGTAACCCTGGTGTCGATTCTCGATGCCGACGGCGGCCTGTTTTCCGGCGACTTCCGCGCCAGCGAGCGCATGGCCCAGTTGATCGTCCAGGTGGCGGGCCGGGCCGGGCGCGCGGAGGAGCCGGGCAAGGTGATTATCCAGACGCACCTGGCGGATCATCCGCTGTTGATTCAGCTGACCGAGCAGGGTTATTTCGCCTTTGCCGAACAGGCCTTGAGCGAGCGCCGGGCCGCCGGCTTGCCGCCCTTCGCGCACCTTGCGCTGCTGCGGGCCGAAGCCCACAAGCCGGGGCAGGCCGAGGGTTTTCTCGATGAGGCTTGCAGTGCGGCCGAGCGTTTGCTGGGCGAAATGAGCCTGGGCGGCATCGAGTTGCTCGGGCCGG
Organism: Pseudomonas sp. MWU13-2105; assembly: GCF_023242315.1. GTDB lineage: Bacteria > Pseudomonadota > Gammaproteobacteria > Pseudomonadales > Pseudomonadaceae > Aquipseudomonas. Next base: position 37,656 of record NZ_JALLIY010000004.1, on the reverse strand, counting down.
TGCCGGCGCCCATGGAGCGTCGGGCCGGGCGTTATCGGGCGCAGTTGTTGTTGCAGGCCAATGGCCGGGCTTCGCTGCACCGGTTGTTGAGCAGTTGGTTGCTGGTGTTGGAGCAGATGCCCAGCGGGCGGCAGGTGCGCTGGTCGTTGGATGTCGATCCGGTGGATTTGTATTGACCGCACTGGCCTCTTCGCGGGCACCACAAGTCCGTAACCGGTTGGCAAGCTCGCCCAGGCAACGGATAATGCCCAGTTTTTCCACCTGCGCATCGAAGCGCCGCCGCGCTTGCGGTCGAAAGAGAAGACCATGAAAGACACCATTCGCCAGCTGATCCAACAAGCCATCACCCAACTCGTCACCGAAGGTGTGTTGCCTGAAGGCCTGACGCCGGCGATCCAGGTGGAAAACACCCGGGACAAGACCCACGGCGACTTCGCCAGCAATATCGCGATGATGCTGGCCAAGCCGGCCGGCCTCAAACCCCGTGACCTCGCGGAAAAGATCATCGCCGCCCTGCCCGCCGCCGACAGCGTCAGCAAGGCCGAGATCGCCGGCCCCGGCTTCATCAACTTCTTCCAGAACACCCAGGCCCTGGCCGCCCGCCTCGACGCCGCCCTGGCCGACGCCCGGATCGGCGTGCGCAAGGCCGGCACGGCCCAACGCGTAGTGGTCGACCTGTCGGCCCCCAACCTGGCCAAGGAAATGCACGTCGGCCACCTGCGCTCGACCATCATCGGCGACGGCGTAGCCCGCGTCCTCGAGTTCCTCGGTGACAGCGTGATCCGCCAGAACCACGTCGGCGACTGGGGTACCCAGTTCGGCATGCTGATGGCCTACCTGCAGGAAAACCCGATTACCAGCGACGAGCTCTCGGACCTGGAAAACTTCTACCGCGCAGCCAAGAAACGCTTCGACGAGTCGCCGGAGTTCGCCGACCGCGCCCGCGGCCTGGTGGTCAAGCTGCAAGCCGGCGACCCGGATTGCCTGGCGCTGTGGACCCGTTTCAAGGACATCTCGCTGTCCCACTGCCAGAAGATCTACGAGCTGCTGAACGTCAAGCTGACCATGGCCGACGTGATGGGCGAAAGCGCCTATAACGACGACCTGATCAATGTCGTCAATGACCTGCGGGCCAAGGGCATGCTGGTGGAAAGCAACGGCGCCCAATGCGTGTTCCTCGACGAATTCAAGAACGCCGAAGGCGAACCGCTGCCAGTGATCATCGTCAAGGCCGACGGTGGCTACCTGTACGCCACCACCGACCTCGCCGCCGTGCGCTATCGCAGCGGCCAGCTCAAGGCCGATCGCGCCCTGTATTTCGTCGACCAGCGCCAGGCCCTGCACTTCCAGCAGGTGTTCGCGGTCGCGCGCAAGGCCGGTTTCGTGACCCACCCGATGGAAATGGAACACATGGGGTTCGGCACCATGAACGGCGCCGACGGCCGGCCATTCAAGACCCGCGACGGCGGCACCGTGAAGCTGATCGACCTGCTGAACGAAGCCCAGGAGCGCGCCTACACCCTGGTCAAGGAAAAGAACCCGGAGCTGGCCGAAGACGAACTGCGCAACATCGCCCGCGTGGTTGGCATCGGCGCGGTCAAGTACGCCGACCTGTCCAAGCACCGCACCAGCGACTACAGCTTCAACTTCGAGCTGATGCTCAACTTCGAAGGCAACACCGCGCCGTACCTGCTGTACGCCTACACCCGCGTGGCCGGGGTATTCCGCAAACTGGGCACGGATTTCAGCCAGGTTGAAGGGCAGATCGTCCTCGAAGCCGCGCACGAGCAGGAACTGGCCGCCAAGCTGGCGCAGTTCGGCGAAGTGCTCGCCAGCGTCGCCGAGAAAGGCACGCCACATGTGCTGTGCACCTACCTGTACGATGTCGCCGGCCTGTTCTCCAGTTTCTATGAGAACTGCCCGATCCTGTCCGCCGAAACCGCTGCACAGAAACAGAGCCGCCTGCGCCTCGCCGCGCTGACCGGCCGCACCCTCAAGCAAGGCCTGGAACTGCTGGGTCTGGAAACCCTGGAGCGTATGTAAGTTGGCTGCCAAGAAAACCCCCGCACCCAAACGTGGCGCCAGCCGTTACCAAGCTCCTGCGAAAAAACCGATCCCGGGCTGGTTGTGGCTGGCGATCGGCCTCGGCGTGGGCGCGTTCATCGTATTCCTGATGAAGCTGGAGCCGGGCAAGGGCGATGACATCAAACGGGTCAAGCAGGAACAGTTGAAAGCGAGCAAGATCGCCGAAGCCAACAAGACCCCGCCGAGCCCGACCCAGCCGGTGAAGCCCAAGTACGATTTCTACACCTTGCTGCCGGAATCGGAAGTCATCGTGCCACCAGAAGCCGTGCCGGAGAAAACCCTGCCGACGCCGCAGACCGTGCCGACGCCGACCACCCCGGTGACCCCGGCCGAAGCGGCGAAGATCGATACCGCCCGGGCCCAGGCCGCTTTGTCCGGTATTACCCCGCCACCGCCGCCGCCGGTGGCAGCGGCCAAACCGGCAGCGGTGACGCAGTTCTTCCTGCAGGCCGGCTCGTTCCGCAAGGAAGCCGATGCGGACAAGGTCCGGGCGCAAGTCATTCTGCTCGGGCAGTCGGTTTCGGTGGAATCCGGGACCGTGAAGGACGAGACCTGGTACCGGGTTTTGGTCGGACCGTTCAGCAACCGCGAACAACTGACCAAGGCGCAGAAACAACTGGCCGGTAGCGGCTTCAACAACCTGTTGCTGCAACAGCGCCAGAGCCGCTGATTGCCGGGAGCGGGCTTGTCGGAACGCCGCACCACCGCGCTCGACTACGCAGCAGCCGCAAAACCGGCCGCCTCGGTCTACCAGACACACCTGATTCGTCGGTTTTGGGGCCGCTGCGCGGCCCAGCGCGGGCAAGCCCGCTCGCCACAAGGGTTGAGCCTGACCTTGAAGTCTGTCGTGCGGGTTCAAACAAAGCCTTTCCTACGCCATTCATCCCCTCATCCCGCCCACGGTTGAAAAACCCACCACCACCCCCATATGAGTTTCCATCAGGCATTTTCGCCCCGCTGCGTGGAGATTCTCCCTTGACCACCATCGTTTCAGTTCGTCGCCACGGCAAAGTCGTCATGGGCGGCGACGGCCAGGTTTCCCTCGGCAATACCGTCATGAAGGGCAACGCGAAAAAAGTCCGGCGCCTCTACCACGGTGAAGTCATCGCCGGTTTCGCCGGCGCCACCGCCGACGCCTTTACCCTGTTCGAGCGCTTCGAAGGCCAACTTGAGAAACATCAGGGTCATCTGGTCCGCGCCGCTGTCGAACTGGCCAAGGAATGGCGTACCGACCGCTCCCTGAGCCGCCTGGAAGCCATGCTGGCGGTGGCCAACAAAGATGCTTCACTGATCATTACCGGTAACGGCGACGTCGTCGAACCGGAAGACGGCCTGATCGCCATGGGCTCCGGTGGCGGCTACGCCCAGGCCGCGGCCAGCGCACTGCTGAAGAAAACCGACCTGTCGGCCCGGGAAATCGTCGAGACCGCCCTGGGCATCGCGGCAGACATCTGCGTCTTCACCAATCACAACGTCACCATCGAGGAGCAGGACCTCGCGGAATAACCAGCCCGCACGGCTGCCCATTTCCGCTTGAGGACCCACATATTATGTCCATGACCCCCCGCGAAATCGTCCACGAACTCAATCGCCATATCATTGGCCAGGACGATGCCAAGCGCGCCGTCGCCATCGCGCTGCGCAACCGCTGGCGCCGGATGCAGCTCCCCGAGGAACTGCGCGTCGAAGTGACCCCGAAAAACATCCTGATGATCGGCCCGACCGGCGTCGGCAAGACCGAAATCGCCCGGCGCCTGGCCAAACTGGCCAATGCACCGTTCATCAAGGTCGAAGCAACCAAGTTCACCGAGGTCGGCTATGTCGGCCGTGACGTCGAATCGATCATCCGTGACCTGGCGGACGCCGCGATCAAGTTGCTGCGCGAGCAGGAGCTGGTCAAGGTCCGCCATCGCGCCGAAGACGCCGCCGAGGAACGTATCCTCGACGCCCTGCTGCCACCGGCACGCATGGGTTTCAACGAGGACTCGGCCCCGGCCCAGGACTCCAACACCCGCCAGCTGTTCCGCAAGCGCCTGCGCGAAGGCCAGCTGGATGACAAGGAGATCGAAATCGAAGTGGCCGAGTCGTTCGGCGTCGAGATCGCCACGCCGCCGGGCATGGAGGAAATGACCAACCAATTGCAGAACCTGTTCGCCAACATGGGCAAGGGCAAGCGCAAGAGCCGCAAGCTCAAGGTCAAGGACGCGCTCAAGCTGGTCCGTGACGAAGAAGCCGGACGCCTGGTCAACGATGAGGAATTGAAGGCCAAGGCCCTGGAGGCGGTGGAACAGCACGGTATCGTTTTCATCGACGAAATCGACAAGGTCGCCAAGCGCGGCAACGTCGGCGGTGCCGATGTCTCCCGCGAGGGCGTGCAGCGCGACCTGCTGCCGCTGATCGAAGGCTGCACGGTGAACACCAAGCTGGGCATGGTCAAGACCGACCATATCCTGTTTATCGCCTCCGGCGCGTTCCACCTGAGCAAGCCGAGCGACCTCGTCCCCGAGCTGCAAGGCCGCCTGCCGATCCGGGTCGAACTCAAGGCCCTGAGTCCGGAAGACTTCGAGCGCATCCTCAGCGAACCGCACGCCTCGCTGACCGAGCAGTACCGCGAGCTGCTGAAAACCGAAGGCCTGGCCATCGAGTTCCTGCCGGACGGTATCAAGCGCCTGGCGGAAATCGCCTGGCAGGTCAACGAGAAGACCGAGAACATCGGTGCCCGTCGCCTGCACACGCTGCTGGAGCGCCTGCTGGAGGAAGTCTCGTTCAGCGCCGGCGACCTGGCCAGCGCCCACAACGAGGAGCCGATCCGCATCGACGCCGACTACGTCAACAGCCACCTGGGCGAATTGGCGAAGAACGAAGACCTGTCGCGGTATATCCTGTAAAGAGCACACCGCTCCCTGTAGGAGCGGGGCTTTTATGGCCGAACACAGCCCCTTGAGGGAGCAGAGCTTGCTCGCGAAGGGCCCGTGAGAACGCCAGAAGCTTCGCGGCGATGCGGCGATCCGACAAGCTCCGCTCCCACAGGATTCTCTGACACAGACGGATCGCAGGCTGCCCATGACCACCCGACTCCCCACCGCCATCAACCTGTACAAAGCTTCGAAAACCCTGACCCTCAAATACGGCCCGGACGAGGAATACCACCTGCCCGCCGAATTCCTGCGGGTGCATTCGCCTTCCGCCGAGGTCCAGGGCCACGGCAAGCCCATCCTCCAGTTCGGCAAGCTCAATGTCGCCCTGAGCAAGCTCGAACCCGCCGGCCAATATGCACTGAAACTGACCTTCGACGACGGTCATGACAGCGGATTGTTCACCTGGGACTACCTCTACGAGCTGGCACGCCGCCAGGATGACTTGTGGGCCGATTATCTTGCCGAACTGAAAGCGGCCGGAAAATCCCGCGACCCGTCCGAATCCGTGGTCAAGCTGATGCTCTAGTCCGGACCTCCGGTCGTTTTGGAGGGCATTTTCTAATCACATCTGATTCAATCCCCCACGGCGTGGCTAACGAGTGGCCCGCTTGCGAAAAAAATCAAACTCGGGTAACCAATGGAGCTGGCAAGTTCCGTGCATTTAACGATGTGCAATCAACGGTCACCCGAGCAGTAGTACTTGGCATTCGCTGTGCCATTTGCACAGCTGTACCCGGTACTCGTCTCAGGACAATGGAGCGTCGTAGATGAGTAACAAGAACAACGATGACCTGCAGCGGCAAGCCTCGGAAAACACCCTGGGCCTGAACCCCGTCGTCGGCTTGCGTAGAAAGGATCTTCTTACCTCTGCACGAATGGTATTGACCCAAGCCATCAAACAACCCATCCACAGCGTCAAGCATGTCGCCCATTTCGGCGTCGAACTGAAGAACGTACTGCTGGGCAAGTCCGGCCTGCAGCCGGAAAGCGATGACCGACGTTTCAACGACCCGGCCTGGAGCCAGAATCCGTTGTACCGGCGTTACCTGCAAACCTACCTGGCCTGGCGCAAGGAGCTCCATGCCTGGATCGACGAAAGCTCGCTGTCGCCACAGGACATCAGTCGCGGCCACTTCGTCATCAACCTGATGACCGAGGCCATGGCCCCGACCAACACCGCGGCCAACCCGGCGGCGGTCAAGCGCTTCTTCGAGACCGGCGGCAAGAGCCTGCTGGACGGTCTTTCGAACCTGGCCAAGGATCTGGTGCACAACGGCGGCATGCCCAGCCAGGTGAACATGGGCGCCTTCGAGGTCGGCAAGAGCCTGGGCACCACCGAAGGCGCGGTGGTGTTTCGCAACGATGTGCTGGAGCTGATCCAGTACAGCCCCATCACCGAACAGGTGCATGAGCGGCCGCTGCTGGTGGTACCGCCGCAGATCAACAAGTTCTATGTGTTCGACCTCAGTCCCGACAAGAGCCTGGCGCGCTTCTGCCTGCGCAGCCACGTACAGACCTTTATCGTCAGCTGGCGCAACCCGACCAAGGCCCAGCGCGAGTGGGGCCTGTCGACCTACATCGAGGCGCTGAAGGAAGCCGTCGACGTGGTCACCGCCATCACCGGCAGCAAGGACGTGAACATGCTCGGTGCCTGCTCCGGCGGCATCACCTGCACCGCCCTGCTCGGCCACTACGCCGCCCTCGGCGAGAAGAAGGTCAATGCCCTGACCCTGCTGGTCAGCGTGCTCGACACCACCCTCGACACCCAGGTCGCGCTGTTCGTCGACGAACAGACGCTCGAAGCCGCCAAGCGCCACTCCTACCAGGCCGGCGTACTGGAAGGCAGCGACATGGCCAAGGTCTTTGCCTGGATGCGCCCCAACGACCTGATCTGGAACTACTGGGTCAACAACTACCTGCTGGGCAACGAGCCGCCGGTGTTCGATATCCTGTTCTGGAACAACGACACCACGCGCCTGCCGGCCGCCTTCCATGGCGACCTGATCGAGATGTTCAAGAACAATCCACTGGTGCGCGCCGACGCCCTGGAAGTCTGCGGCACGCCTATCGACCTGAAAAAGGTCGACGCCGACATCTTTGCCCTGGCCGGTACCAACGATCACATCACGCCCTGGAAGTCCTGCTACAAGTCGGCGCAACTATTCGGCGGCAAGGTCGAGTTCGTGCTGTCCAGCAGCGGCCATATCCAGAGCATCCTGAACCCGCCGGGCAATCCGAAATCGCGCTACATGACCAGTACCGAGATGCCGGCCAAGGCCGACGACTGGCAGGAAAACTCCACCAAGCACACCGATTCTTGGTGGCTGCACTGGCAAGCGTGGCAGACCGAGCGTTCGGGCAAACTGAAGAAATCACCGACCAGCCTGGGTAGCAAGGCCTACCCGGCGGGCGAGGCGGCACCGGGTACCTACGTCCACGAGCGCTAGGGATTCAGGAACACCGCCCTGCACCAACAGGGCCCCAGTCAGATCAGGAAAACAGGTTCAACCACAGGGCTTCGAGCATGCCGCAACCGTTCATCTTCCGAACCATCGATCTGGATGGCCAGACCATCCGCACCGCGGTTCGCCCCGGCAAGTCTCATCTGACGCCCTTGCTGATCTTCAATGGCATCGGTGCCAACCTGGAGTTGGTGTTTCCGTTCGTCCAGGCCCTGGACCCAGACCTGGAAGTCATCGCCTTCGACGTCCCCGGCGTCGGCGGTTCGTCGACGCCCAGGCGACCCTATCGTTTTCCGGGCCTGGCCAAGCTCACCGCGCGCATGCTCGATTACCTGGATTACGGCCAGGTCAACGCGGTGGGCGTTTCCTGGGGTGGCGCCCTGGCCCAACAATTCGCCCACGACTACCCGGAGCGCTGCAAGAAGCTGATCCTCGCCGCCACCGCCGCCGGTGCGGTGATGGTCCCGGGCAAGCCCAAGGTGTTGTGGAACATGGCCAGCCCACGGCGCTATATCCAGCCGTCCCACGTGATCCGCATTGCCCCGACCATCTACGGCGGTGCCTTTCGCCGCGACCCGCACCTGGCCGCCGAACATGCCGCCAAGGTCCGCTCGGCCGGCAAGCTGGGCTACTACTGGCAACTGTTCGCCGGCCTCGGCTGGACCAGCATCCACTGGCTGCACAGGATCCGCCAGCCGACCCTGGTGCTGGCCGGCGACGACGATCCGCTGATTCCACTGATCAATATGCGCCTGCTGGCTTGGCGAATCCCCAATGCCCAGCTACACATAATCGACGACGGCCATTTATTCCTGATCACCCGGGCCGAGGCCGTGGCGCCGATCATCATGAAGTTCCTCCAGGAAGAGCGCCAGCGGGCGGTGATGCACCCGCACCCGGCGCCCTCCAAGAGCACCTAGGAGTCTTTCCCTGGTAATAAGCGCGCGCGGGCAGGACGTCCGCGTGGCGCACAAGGTCCGCGACCGACGACCCCGCCTGTCGCGTCCCCCTGTGTTGGTTGATAGCTTGATGACGAAGGAGTGTTGACTCATGCGAGACAAACCAGCGAAGGGCTCGATGCCCACACCCGCGGCGTTCATCAACGCACAGAGTGCGATTACCGGTCTGCGCGGCCGGGATCTGTTTTCCACCCTGCGCAGCGTGGCCGTCCACGGCTTGCGCAATCCGCTACACACCGCCCGGCATGCCCTGGCCCTGGGCGGGCAACTGGGCAAGGTGCTGCTCGGCGACACGCTGCACAAGCCCAACCCGCAGGACCCGCGCTTCGCCGACCCGGCCTGGAGCCTGAACCCGTTCTACCGGCGTAGCCTGCAGGCCTATCTGGCCTGGCAGAAACAGGTCAGGCAGTGGATCGACGACAGCCGGATGAGCGACGACGACCGCGCCCGCGCGCACTTTGTCTTCGCCCTGCTCAACGATGCCATGGCGCCATCCAATACCCTGCTCAATCCGTTGGCGGTCAAGGAAGTGTTCAACTCCGGCGGCAACAGCATCGTGCGCGGCATCAGCCACCTGGTGGACGACCTGCTGCACAACAATGGCTTGCCCAGCCAGGTCACCAAGCATTCGTTCGAAGTCGGCAAGACCGTGGCCACCACCCCCGGTGCGGTGGTGTTTCGCAATGAGCTGCTGGAGCTGATCCAGTACAAGCCGATGAGCGAAAAACAATACGCCAAACCGCTGCTGATCGTGCCGCCGCAGATCAACAAGTACTACATTTTCGACCTGAGCCCGTCCAACAGCTTCGTCCAGTACGCCCTGAAGAACGGCCTGCAGGTATTTGTCGTCAGCTGGCGCAACCCGGATGTACGGCACCGCGAATGGGGCCTGTCCAGCTATGTCGAGGCGCTGGAAGAAGCGCTGAACGTCTGCCGGGCGATCACCGCCAGCCGTGAGGTCAACCTGATGGGCGCCTGCGCCGGCGGCCTGACCATTGCCGTCCTGCAAGGCCACCTGCTGGCCAAGCGACAGTTGCGCCGGGTGTCCAGCGCCACCTACCTGGTCAGCCTGCTCGACAGCCAGCTCGACAGCCCAGCCACCCTGTTCGCCGACGAACAGACCCTCGAAGCCGCCAAGCGCCGCTCCTACCAGCAAGGCGTGCTCGACGGCCGCGACCTGGCGCGGGTCTTCGCCTGGATGCGGCCCAACGACTTGATCTGGAACTACTGGGTCAACAACTACCTGCTCGGCAAGGAACCGCCGGCATTCGACATTCTCTACTGGAACAACGACAACACCCGCCTGCCCGCGGCCTTTCACGGCGACCTGCTGGATTTCTTCAAGCACAACCCGCTGAGCCATCCGGGTGGACTGGAAGCCTGCGGCACCCCCATCGACCTGCGGAAAGTCACGGTCGACAGTTTCAGCGTCGGCGGTATCAACGACCACATCACGCCCTGGGATGCGGTGTATCGCTCGACCCTGCTGCTGGGCGGCGACCGGCGCTTCGTGCTGTCCAACAGCGGGCATATCCAGAGCATTCTCAACCCGCCGAGCAACCCCAAGGCCAACTACGTCGACAACCCCAGGCTGAGCAGTGACCCGCGAGCCTGGTACTACGACGGCAAACAGGTCGAGGGCAGTTGGTGGACCCAGTGGCTGGCCTGGATCCAGGAGCGTTCGGGGGCCCAGCGGGAAACCCAGATGACCCTGGGCAATGCCAATTACCCACCCATGGAGGCGGCACCCGGCACTTATGTGCGAGTACGCTGATGATTACCGACCACGGCTGCCGGGCAGTCGTGGCGAACGGTCGGAACGACCTAAGAAGACTGGATGAAGACCCGCGACCGGATCCTTGAATGCGCCCTGCAGCTGTTCAACCAGAAAGGCGAACCCAACGTTTCGACCATGGAGGTGGCCAATGAAATGGGGATCAGCCCGGGCAACCTCTACTACCACTTCCACGGCAAGGAGCCACTGGTGCTGGGTTTGTTCGAGCGCTTCCAGGGCGAGTTGGCGCCCTTGCTCGACCCGCCGGCCGACGCCCGGCTGGCGCCCGAGGACTACTGGTTCTTCCTGCATCTGATCGTCGAGCGGCTAGCCCATTACCGCTTCCTGTTCCAGGACCTGTCCAATCTGTCCGGGCGCCTGCCCAAGCTGGCCAAGGGCATCCGCAACCTGCTCAATGCCCTCAAGCGGACACTGGCGTCGTTACTCGCGCGCCTGAAGGCGCAAGGCATGTTGTTGAGTGAGACCCAGGCCCTGGGGCAGCTGGTGGAGCAGATCACCCTGACCTTGCTGTTTTCCCTGGATTACCAGCGGATACTGGGGCGTGAAGGCGAAGTGCGGCTGGTGGTGTACCAGATCATGATGCTGGTGGCTCCGCACCTGCTGGCACCGGCGCGGGTGGTGACGGAGCAGATGGCTTTGCGTTATCTCGAAGACCACGATTAAGGTCAAGAACTGCTGCGCTGGTGCCCGCGAAGGCGATATGACAGGCAACACACCTACCCCTGACACAAACAAAAACGCCCGACCTTCACAGGCCGGGCGTTTTCATTCAGCGGGTAACGACTCAGGCTTGGGAAGCCGGAGTCGGTGCTGTTGGCGTAGCCGCTGGAGCGGATGCCGGAGCAGGAGCAGCCGAGTTGGCGGCCGAGACCGGAGCCGCGGCAGGCTTGGCGGCCGCAACGGGAGCCGGCTTCGCGGCAGCAGGCTTTTTCGCCGCTGCCGGTTTCGCCGCTGGCTTGGCCGCAGGTTTCGCTGCCACAGGTTTGGCCGCTGGTTTCACCGCTGCGGCTTTCGCCGCTGGCTTGGCCGCAGGTTTTGCTGCTGGCTTGGCCACCGCTTTGGCTGCCGGCTTGGCTGCCGCGGTTTTCGCCGCTGGCTTGGCAGCAGGCTTGGCCGCGGCTTTAACCAAAGGCTTGGCTGGCGCTTTCGCCGCCGGCTTGGCCGCCGCCGTTTTCGCCGAGGCAGGAGTCACGGCCTGACCGGTCAATTTTTCGATCTGCCTGGTCAGGGTATCGACCTTGCTGTGCAGCGCCTTCACTTCATTGCGGCTCGGTACGCCCAGGCGCGAAATGGCGCTGTTCAAGCGCTTGTCGAAAGCCCCTTCCAACTCGTCCCACTTGCCCAGCGCACGGTCCTTGACCCCGGCGATGCGCGACTTGGCCGAACTGGCGGAGTCCTTGGCCGCATCGACTTTCTTGTCGACTGCGGTCTTGGTGAGTTTCTCGGCCTTCTCGCCATCCTTCACCAGCGTCTCGAAGAGTTTGCTGCCGTCGGTATCGATCTTCGAGTACACGCCTAAACCAGCAAGCCAGATTTTTCGGGAATATTCCTCAACCTTCCCGATCCACGAGCTGCTTTCTTTCTCGGTATTCTTTTTGCCAGCCATCCCGTTCTCCTTAATGTTTACGCGCGACACGTTCGAGCAATGCCGTCAGCTCATCGAGCTTAGCAGAGAGTGTCTCCACATCATGTTTAGACGGAATCCCGATGCGATTCAAGGCACTGGCGACCCGGTGGTCAAAGGCCTTCTCGACCTTGTCCAGTTGCACTTCCACCTTGCCCTTGAGGCTGGTGACTTCGCTTTTCACGTTATCGATCTGGCTGTTGGCCGCTTCACGCTGCGCGCCAATCAGCTTTTTGCCTTCTTTTTCAACGTCTTGACCGGCTGCCACGAGTTCCTTGAAGTACTCGCTGCCTTCGCGGCCGACCTTGGCATAAGCGCCCAGACCCGCCAGCCAGATCTTGCGGGCATACACTTTCACTTCAGCCAGGGCGGTTGGCTGACCGTCGGATTTTTTCTTCAGACTTACTTTGGCCATGGTGCACCTCACACAAGAAGGGTTGGCGGATCTGCCCACCGGAATGGGGGCTTATGCACAAAGTAATGACAAAAATTAGAATGGGCACCCTAAAGGCCGGCCCGGTGTCGCAGCGGAGCTCCTTATTGTGTGGGCGCAGCTTGTTGTGGGAGCGGAGCTTGCCCGCGAAGAGGCCCTTGAGACCGCCAGGAGCCTCGCGGGGTCCGGCGATCCGACAAGCGCCACTTCCACACTCGTGTTCAGACCAGCGCCTTGTCCAGGGCCTTTTCGATCTCGGCCTTGATGGTGCCGCTCATGGCCGACATCAGCAGGCCCAGCTCGACATCGACACGGATCGACTCTTCGCTCACATGCACCGCGCCCTTGACCCCGGAACGCCTGAGGTTGAGGGTATCGCCGGACCACTGCGGCTCCAGGCCATACTGCCCGGCCAGCTTCTGCGCCAACTGGTCGGCCTTCTCGCGTGCACCAGCCTTGCCCAGGCCATGGGCGCGTTCAACACTAATACGGGCCATCGAATACTCCTGCTCTATCGGGACTTGCCCGGTGAATCCTGACCCTGAATGCGTCAAAACGTCCCGGTGGTTGCCTATCTTACATGCACCCTTGCCAAGACAAAGCCGGCCACCGGGATTAGAATGCCCGCATTCTCTTCTGGTGACAGCGACATGACTGATCAGCGCAAAGGCAGCGATGCCGAACCCACCACGCACTTCGGCTTCAAGAACGTACCGGAAAGCCAAAAGGCGGAAAAGGTCGCCGAGGTGTTCCACTCCGTGGCCGCCAAGTACGACCTGATGAACGACGTGCTGTCCGGTGGCATGCATCGCCTCTGGAAGCGCTTCACCATCGAGCTGTCCGGCGTGCGCACGGGCAACCGGGTGCTGGATATCGCCGGCGGCACCGGCGACCTGGCGCGCAAGTTCTCGCACCTGGTGGGCCCCACCGGCCAGGTGGTGCTGGCCGACATCAACGCCTCCATGCTCAAGGTCGGCCGTGACCGCCTGCTGGACCTGGGCGTGGCCGGCAACGTCGAGTTCGTCCAGGCCGACGCGGAAAAACTGCCGTTCCCGGACAACCATTTCGACTGCGTGACCATCGCCTTCGGCCTGCGCAACGTCACCCACAAGGAAGACGCCCTGCGCTCCATGCTGCGGGTCCTGAAACCCGGCGGCCGCCTGCTGGTACTGGAATTCTCCAAGCCGACCAACGCACTGATGTCCAAGGTCTACGACGCCTACTCGTTTGCCTTCATGCCGCTGGCCGGCAAGCTGATCACCAACGACTCGGAAAGCTATCGCTACCTGGCCGAATCGATCCGCATGCACCCGAACCAGGAAACCCTGAAGTCGATGATGGTGGACGCCGGCTTCGACCGCGTGACCTACCACAACATGACCGCGGGCATCGTCGCCCTGCATCGCGGCATCAAGCCCTGATGCTGCTCAGCGGCCTTCTCGCCGGCGTCGAGCACGGTCTCAACCGTGTGCTGCGCCTCGACAGCACGGCCTTGAGGCGCCTGGGCCAACTGACCGGCAAAGTCATCGAAGTCGACTGCGCCCGCCCGGCCCTGAAGCTGTTCATCCTGCCCAGCGACGAAGGCCTGCTGCTGGCCGCGCACTGGGCCGCCGAGGCCGACTGCAGCCTCCGCGCCCCGGCCTCGAGCCTGCTGAACCTGGCCCTGAGCCGCGACAAGACTGCCGTGCTCCATGGCCCCGAAGTGCAGCTGGAAGGCGACAGCGCGGTGCTGCTGGACCTGGCCGGCGTGCTCCAGGACCTGGAGCTGGACTGGGAGTACGAACTCTCGCGCTGGCTCGGGCCGATCGCCACGCCCCTGCTCAGCGGCCACCTGCGCAGCCGCGCCGGCTGGTACCAGCAGGGTTTTGCCAGCCTGAAGCAGAACCTCGCCGAATACCTCAGTGAAGAGTCCCGTGCCCTGGTCGGCAACCACGAGGCCGAAGCGCGCTTCGCCGAACTGGACCGGGTCAAGCTCGACCTGGAACGTCTCGAGGCGCGTGTCGAGCGCCTTTCCCGATCCCTCCAATCCAGCGATAACGCATGAAGCTGCTTGCCGTCCGCCGTCTGTTGCGCATCCAGCGCGTCGTGATCCGTTACCGTCTCGATGACCTGCTGTTCGAATTGCCCCTGCCCTGGTTCCTCCTGGCGCTGCGCTTTGCCCTGCCCTGGCGCTGGTTCCCGCGCAAGACCCTGGAGCTGAGCCGCGGCGCGCGCCTGCGCCTGGCCTTGCAGGACCTCGGACCGATCTTCATCAAGTTCGGCCAGATCCTCTCCACCCGCCGCGACCTGCTGCCCGAGGACATCGCCGACGAGCTGATGCTGTTGCAGGACCGCGTGCCGCCGTTCGATTCGCAGACCGCGGTCAAGCTGATCGAAGCGCAGTTGGGCAAGAAGATCGATGAAGTCTTCAGCCGCTTCGATATCGCCCCCCTGGCCTCGGCCTCGGTGGCCCAGGTCCACGCCGCCCAGCTCAAGAGCGGTGAAGAAGTGGTGGTGAAGGTCATTCGCCCCGGCCTCAAGCCGATCATCGCCCAGGACCTGGCCTGGCTGTTCCTCCTCGCCCGGGCCGCCGAGCGGGTCTCGGCCGACGCCCGCCTGCTGCACCCGGTGGACGTGGTCAGCGACTACGAAAAGACCATCTACGACGAACTCGACCTGCTGCGCGAGGCAGCCAACGCCAGCCAGCTGCGGCGCAACTTCGAAGGCTCGGAGATGATGTACGTGCCCCAGGTCTACTGGGACTGGTGCCGGCCGAAAGTATTGGTGATGGAGCGCATCTACGGCATCCAGGTCACTGACCTCGCGACCCTGGCCGACCAGCGCACCGACATGAAAATGCTCGCCGAGCGCGGCGTCGAGATCTTCTTCACCCAGGTCTTCCGCGACAGCTTCTTCCACGCCGACATGCACCCCGGCAACATCTTCGTCAGCACCGTGAACCCGTGGAGCCCGAAGTACATCGCCATCGACTGCGGCATCGTCGGCAGCCTGACCCCGGAAGACCAGGATTACCTGGCCCGCAACCTGTTCGCCTTCTTCAAGCGTGACTACCGCCGCGTCGCCCAGTTGCACATCGATTCGGGCTGGGTGCCGGCGCACACCAAGCTCAACGAGTTCGAAGCGGCGATCCGCACCGTCTGCGAGCCGATCTTCGAAAAACCGCTGAAGGACATCTCCTTCGGCCAGGTACTGATGCGCCTGTTCCAGACCGCGCGGCGCTTCAATATGGAAGTCCAGCCGCAGCTGGTGCTGCTGCAGAAAACCCTGCTCAATATCGAAGGCCTGGGCCGCCAGCTGTACCCGGACCTGGACCTGTGGAGCACCGCCCAGCCGTTCCTCGAACGCTGGATGCGCGAGCGCGTCAGCCCGAAAACCCTGCTCGGCAACCTGCAGGGCCAGATCGAGCAGTTGCCGCACCTGGCCGGCATGACCCGCGACCTGCTCGAACGCATGGCCCAGCAGCACGCCAATCCCGAGCCGAAAGAACACCGGCGCAAGGACGACTGGCTGCTGCGCTTGCTCGGCAGCCTGCACCTGAGCGGCAGTGCGTTACTCGCCGTCGGCGGGCCGCTGCACGACCTGGGCCAATGGCCGGCGGGCATCATGGCGGCCATAGGGGTATATCTGATCGTGCGCCGATAGCCAGTCAGGCCGTGGGCTGGCACACTGTTGATTCGCCGAGACACCGCCACGCGGGTGGTGTCCGGTTGTCGGAGTCGAAGATGAAAGACTGGCTGGACGAGATCAAATGGGACAGCGATGGCCTGGTGCCGGCCATTGCCCAGGATCACAAGACCGGGCGTATCCTGATGATGGCTTGGATGAATCGCGAGGCGCTGCAACTGACCGCCAGCGAGAACCGCGCCATTTACTGGTCACGCTCCCGTGGCAAGCTGTGGCGCAAGGGCGAAGAGTCGGGCCACGTGCAGCACCTGCATGAAATGCGCCTGGACTGCGACGCCGACGTGATCATCCTGATGGTCGAGCAGGTCGGCGACATCGCCTGCCACACCGGCCGCCACAGTTGCTTCTACCGCGTGTATGAAAACGGCGGCTGGAAGATCGTCGACCCGGTCCTCAAGGATCCGCACAGCATCTACTCAGCAGGACATTGAACATGACTGACACCCTGACCCGCCTGGCCCAGGTGCTGGAAGAGCGCAAAGGCGCCGCCGCCGACAGTTCCTATGTCGCCAGCCTTTATCACAAGGGCCTGAACAAGATCCTGGAAAAGGTTGGCGAAGAATCGGTCGAGACTATTATTGCTGCAAAGGATGCCGCGATCAGTGGCGACTGTAGCGACGTCATCTACGAAACCGCCGATTTATGGTTCCACAGTATGGTCATGCTCGCCCAACTGGGGCAGCATCCGCAGGCCGTGCTGGACGAACTGGATCGCCGCTTCGGCCTGTCCGGACACGTCGAGAAGGCCTCGCGCCCGTCCGCCTAACAACTTTCGAGAGGAACAGCATCATGGGCATTTTTGACTGGAAACACTGGATCGTCATCCTGGTTGTCGTCGTGCTGGTGTTCGGCACCAAGAAACTGAAGAACCTGGGCACCGACGTCGGTGAATCGATCAAGGGCTTTCGCAAGGCCATGAACGACGAAGAGAAGCCTGCCGAACCGGTGGTCCCACCTGTCGTGCAACCGGCCCAGCCGGTGCAGCCACAGGCCACCGCCCAGCAGAACACGCCACACACCATCGATGTGCAGGCGCAGAAAGTCGAAGAGCCCCGTAATAATTCGTGAGCACTGACTAATGTTCGGTATCAGCTTCAGTGAACTGTTGCTCGTGGGCCTGGTGGCCCTGCTGGTGCTCGGCCCCGAGCGCCTGCCCCATGCCGCGCGTACGGCAGGCCTGTGGGTCGGCCGGTTGAAGCGCAGCTTCAACGCGATCAAGCAGGAAGTGGAACGCGAGATCGGTGCCGACGAGATCCGCCGGCAACTGCACAACGAGCACATCCTCTCGCTGGAGCAGGAGGCGCGCAAGATCCTCTCGCCGATCGCCACGAGCACGCCGGCCGAGCCGGTGGCGGAACAGACGATCCACGCCGTCCCGCCGCTGTCGCCGGAGGTCCCGCAGACGCCGCCGAGCGCCGCCGAGCCGGTCGCGCTGCCCGCTGCCGTGGAACCGACGCCGCACCTGACAGAACCCGCAAGCCCGACGCCAAGCGCCGCGCCTGCGCCTCATGACCCTACTTTGCCGCCGCGAGCCCCATGAGCGATATTCCGGAAAACGACCAGCACATGCCGCTGGTTTCGCACCTCACCGAGTTGCGCACCCGCCTGCTGCGTTGTGTCGCGGCGATCTTCCTGATCTTCGCCGGGCTGTTCGCCTTCACCCAGCAGATCTACACCTTCGTCTCCATCCCGCTGCGCCAGTACCTGCCGGCCGGCGCGACGATGATCGCCACCGACGTGTCGTCGCCGTTCCTGACGCCGCTCAAGCTGACCATGATGGTCTCGCTGTTCCTGGCCATCCCGGTGATCCTGCACCAGATCTGGGGCTTTATCGCGCCGGGCCTGTACAAGCATGAAAAACGCATCGCCGTGCCACTGCTGGTGTCGAGCATCCTGCTGTTCTACACCGGCATGGCCTTCGCCTATTTCCTGGTGTTCCCGCTGATCTTCAAGTTCTTCGCCGCCGCCACCCCGGCCGGCGTGGAAATGATGACCGACATCACCAGCTACCTCGACTTCGTGATGACGCTGTTCTTCGCCTTCGGCGTGGCCTTCGAGATCCCGGTGGCCGTGGTGCTGCTGGTGTGGATCGGCGTGGTCGACGTCAAATACCTGAAGAAGATCCGCCCCTACGTGGTCATCGGCTGCTTCGTGGTCGGCATGATCCTGACCCCGCCGGATGTGTTCTCCCAGACCCTGCTGGCCGTGCCGATGTGGCTGCTGTTCGAGATCGGCATCCTGTTCGGCGGCCTGGTCCGCAAACGCAGCGACGAAGAGTCCGCCGACAGCGACGACGCCCAGCCGCCAGCCCCGCTGACGTGAATCTGCTGCTCCTGGAGGAGGCCGACTTCATCGCGGCCGACCTCGTGGTGCTGCGCGATCGGCGCCTGACCCATATGCAGGAAGTCCATCGCCTGGCAGTGGGTGACAGCCTGCGGGTGGGGCGTATCGGTGGCCTGATGGGCAGCGCCGAAGTGCTGCGCCTGGACGCCAGCGAGGCCGAGCTGCGGGTCAGCCTGGATCGCGCGCCACCGGCGAAACTGCAGCTGACCCTGATCCTCGCCCTGCCGCGCCCGAAGATGCTGCGCCGGGTGTTCCAGACCGTCGCCACCCTCGGCGTACCCAAGGTGGTGCTGGTGAACAGCTACCGGGTGGAAAAAAGCTTCTGGCAGACGCCGTTCCTCGAACCCGGAGCAATTCGCGAGCAACTGATCCTCGGCCTGGAGCAGACCCGCGACACCGTGCTGCCGGAGATCATCATCGAGAAGCGCTTCAAACCCTTCGTCGAGGACCGCCTGCCGGCCATCAGCACAGGCACCCTCGGCCTGGTCGGCCACCCCGGCGCTTACCCGTCCTGCCCACGCGGCCTGGACGAGCCGGTGACCCTGGCCATCGGCCCGGAAGGCGGCTGGATCCCCTACGAGATCGACCTGCTGGGCAAGGCCGGGCTGCAACCGGTGCAACTCGGCGAACGCATCCTGCGGGTCGAAACCGCCGTGACCGCCCTGCTCGCCAGGCTGTTCTGACCCCCCGGGTCAAGCCTAAACGCATAGATCTTACCTTGAGCACATAGGCCCAGTGGGAACACATAGACCCTGTGGGAGCGTGTTCGACCTTGACAAGGGATCGACAGAAAAAGACCTCAAGCTTCAAAGAACTTTCCCACAGCCCATTCAGGTCGCATCTCCCGCGTCCAAGCCGATGACAGAACATGCCCCATGCACCCGCGCATGAGGGCCATGGACTCATCTGTTTGACAGGAGATTCACCATGTTCCACTGGCTGACGCGCGCACTGCGCGACCGCAGTATCCGCTTCAAACTGGCCCTCGGCTTTGGCCTCGTGCTGCTCTTGACCCTGGCGGTCACCCTCACCGGCTGGCACGCCTTGAGCACCAGCATAGAACGCTCGCACACGCTTTCCAGCATCGCCCGGCTCAGCCGCCTGAGCAGCGACATGCGCGCTGAACGCATCACCTTCCGGGTGCTGAACGACCCGCAAAGCCGGACCCGGATCAGCCGCCAACTGGCAAGCATCGAGCAACTGCTGGCGGCGCTGCCGCCGCGCCTGGCGGACCCGGGCGAGCGACAGATCCTCACCGACCAGCAGCACACGACCCAGGCTTTCCAGACCACCCTCGACGATCTCGATGAAAACCTGCGAGACCGCGAGCGCGCCCGCAAGCGCCTGAACGCTGGCCTGGGACAGGCCACCCAGGCGGTGGCCCGCTTCGCTGCCCACCAACTGCGCGAGGCGAGCAAGAGCCCCCACGGGCAGCAGTGGCAGGCCCCGCTCAAACGCGTCGAAGAACTCCGTCAACTGCTCAACGAGACCCACGCCAGCGTGCAGACACCGGCCTATCTGTTCGACTCGCTGCAAGCCTATTCGGAGCAGGCGCTGAAGGCCATCGACCGACTTGGCCAACTCGAGGCCCAGGTGACGCCGCTGACAGCGCCGCTGGCCGACGACCACCAGCGCATGCTGATGGAACTGCGTCACTATCGCGAGGCCCTGCAGCGTTTCAAGGAGGCGCAACTGCTCGCCGAGTCGGCCCACAATGTGATGGAGGGTTTGGGCGACCGGCTATTGGCCGGCAACGAGGAGCTCAGCCGCGGCCAGACCCTGGCCCGCGATCGCCAGGCCCAGGCGGCGAAATGGCTACTGGCGAAAATCGCCCTGTTGGCCTGGTTGATCGCCACCTTGGCCGCCTGGGTCCTCAGTCGCCAGTTGCTGATCCCGCTCTCACGCAGCCTGAAACTGGCCCGCCATATCGCCGCTGGCGACCTGAGCCGCGATGTCGCGGTGGATCGCCAGGACGAGCTTGGCCAGTTGCAACAGGCCATGCGCGGCATGACCCTGGGTTTGCGCGAGCTGATCCGCGGCATCGGTGCCAGCGCTTCGCGGGTGGCCAACGCCGCCGAGCACTTGTCGACCAGTACCGAACAGACCGATGCCAGCGTCAGCAGCCAGTATGCCGCCACCGAGCAAGTCGCCGCCGCCATGAAACAGATGAGCGCCAGCGTGCTCGAGGTCGCCCGTCACGCCGAAACCGCCTCCGTGGCGGCCACCCAGGCCGACCAACAGGCCCGCGAAGGCGACAGTGCCGTGGCCGATGCCATCGAACAGATCGAACAGCTTGAGCAACATATGCAGCGCTGCTCCCAGGCCATGGGTGGGCTCCAGCGCGAAAGCGAGCGGATCGGCAGCGTGCTCGACGTGATCAAGTCGGTATCCCAGCAGACCAACCTGCTGGCCCTGAATGCCGCCATCGAAGCGGCCAGGGCTGGCGAGGCCGGCAGCGGCTTCGCGGTGGTCGCCGACGAGGTCCGCTGCCTGGCGCAACGCACCCAGGATTCGGCACAGGAGATCAAGGACCTGATCACGGCATTGCAGGGTGGCACGCAGGAGGTCGCGGGCATGCTCGACAGCAGCCGCAAGCTGACTCGCCACAGCGTCGAGTCGAGCCGCCACAGTGGCGGCAAGCTCGAAGCCATCAGCCGCAGCGTGTCGCAGATCCTCGGGATGAACGAACAGATTGCCGCCGCCGGCGAAGAACAGAGTGTCGTCGCTGAGCAGATCAGCCGCAGCGTGCTGCATGTGCGGGACATGTCCCAGCAGACCGCCAACGCCTGCGACGAGACCGCCGCCGCCAGCCTGCAACTGAGCCAACTGGGGGCTCAGTTGCAGCGGCTGGTGGAGCGCTTCAAGGTCTGAGCCCCCACTTCCTGTGTATGCGGGCTTGTGGGAGCGGAGCTTGCCCGCGAAGCTTTTCGCCGTTCTCACGGGCCTCTTCGCGGGCCTGCTCCGCTCCCACATGAGGTTTGCGGGGCACGTACAATCGCGCCCGGGCTCAATCGATCTCGGCCAGCCATTCGCTGTTCTTGAACCACTGGTCGTGGATCCGATCATAGGTGCCATCTTCGGCAATCTGGTGGAGGAAATGGTTGATCCAGTTGAGGCTGTCGTGGTCGCCCTTCCTCACCCCGAAGGCCAGGGGTTCATAGGTGAACGGCTGGTCCAGGCACAACAGCTTGCCGTCTCCCAATTTGTTCACCGCCACCAGATTGTAGGGGGCGTCGTGGACAAAGGCGTCGGCCTTGCCATCGAGCACGGCCTGCACAGCGTCCTCCTCATTGGCAAAAGTGCTCAGTCGGGCCTCGCCCATCATTTTTTTCGCGACGATTTCACCCGTGGTCCCAGCCTTGGCGGCAATGCGATAACCGGCCGCGTTGAGGTCCTCGAAACTCTGCACCTGGCTGCCCAGCGCCACGGGGATCAGCAGCGTCTGCCCGACCACGATAAAGGCGTCGCTGAAGTTCAGCCGCAGGTTGCGCTCCTGGGTCAGGGTCATGCCACTGGCGATCAGATCGAACTTGTTGGCCAGTAAACCAGGGAGCAGCTCGGCGTAAGGGCTGGGCACCAGTTCCAGCTTGACCCCCAGTGCCCGACTCATTTCACGCAACAGATCGATCTCGAAACCGATGATTTCGCCGCGCTTGTTCGTCATTTCGAAGGGAATATACGTCGGATTGGTCCCCACTTTCAGGCTGCCGCGCTTGAGTGCATCGTCAATGGCGCCCGCCTGCAGCGCACAGGCGTGAGTGAGCACAACCAGACCCAACAGCAGGATCGACAGAAACCTTTTCATCATGAAACTCCCCAGGGCCGCTTTTCCGTTCGTACCGCCAAGCCCTGCAACACCCGCGCGAAAGCACGGCGCCAGGTCTGGCGGAGACGATTTTGGGGGGCGATCCTAACGTAGTCGGATGCGAGGCAACACCGAGGGGCGACGGGTCTTTTGTTACCAAATGACAAAGGGGCCGCGGTGCTTGTCACACCGCGGCCCCTCGGGCGTCAGGCGGGCTGGGCCGCCGTTGTGGCCGGTTGCAGAGGCAGCAACGGCGCATGGGGATCGGCCTTGATCGACTGGCGCCAGGCGCCCAGCCACTCGGCATGGCCTTCACTCCAGACCTGCTCATGCAAGCGGGTCAGGGCCACCGGATCGCTCAGCAGGTGCAAGCGCGACTGATTGTCCAAGCCGGTCGGGCCGACCTTCAGCGCATGCCGCACACGCTCGACACGCAGCCATTCGATCGGCTCGGCCTGGGCGTGACGGGCCGTTGCCAGGGCACAGGCCAGGGCATTCTGGCGTGGATCGACCACTGCCCGGACAAAGCCGTCATTCAGCGCATGCCAACGGTTTTCGTGGGTGTACTCGTCCGTGGCCAGCAAGGCTTGCGGCGGGTTGTATTCCTCGGGAATGAGAAACAGGCTCTCATCCTTGGAACGCAGGCCCAGCTTGACCCGGCTGGAGATCACCGAGACCGGGATCGACAGCATCAGCGAACCGACGATCGGGATCAGCCACCAGAGGAAGCTCGGGTTGAGCCAGACCACCAGCAGCGCCCAGAGCGCACCCAGCAGGGTTTGCGGGCCATGCCGGCGCACCGCCTCGCTCCACGGCGTGGAGTCGTCGTCACGCTGCGGAGAGTTCCAGGTCGCCGCCCAACCGAGGAACGCGGCCAGGACGAAGCGGGTGTGGAAAATCATCCGCACCGGCGCCAGCAGCATGGAAAAGAGCATCTCCAACAGCATCGACAAGGTTACCTTGAACTTGCCGCCGAACTCTTTCGCGCCCTTGGCCCAGATCAGGATGATGCTCAGCAGCTTGGGCAGGAACAGCAGCACGATGGTGGTGGAGAACAGCGCCACCGCCTTGTCAGGATGCCATTGCGGCCACAGCGGATAGAGCTGGCGCGGCTCCATGAAGTACTGCGGCTCCATCAGCGTGTTGACCGCCAGCAGGGCCGTCGACAGCACCAGGAAGAAGAACCACAGCGGCGCCGACAGGTAGGACATCACGCCAGTGAGGAATACCGCACGGTGCACCGGGTGCATGCCCTTGACCAGGAACAGGCGGAAGTTCATCAGGTTGCCGTGGCACCAGCGGCGGTCGCGCTTGAGCTCGTCGAGCAGGTTCGGTGGCAGTTCTTCGTAGCTGCCCGGCAGGTCGTAGGCGATCCATACGCCCCAGCCGGCACGGCGCATCAGCGCGGCTTCGACGAAGTCGTGGGAGAGGATCGCACCGGCGAAGGCACCTTTACCCGGCAACGGCGCCAGGGCGCAGTGCTCGATAAACGGCTTCATGCGGATGATCGCGTTGTGGCCCCAGTAGTGCGACTCGCCCAGTTGCCAGAAGTGCAGGCCGGCGGTGAACAACGGGCCGTAGACGCGGGTCGCGAACTGCTGCATGCGCGCATACAAGGTGTCCATGCCCGACGCCCGTGGCGCGGTCTGGATGATCCCGGCGTCCGGCGTGGCTTCCATCAGGCGCACCAGGCTGGTCAGGCATTCGCCGCTCATGACGCTGTCGGCGTCGAGCACCACCATGTACTTGTAGTCGCCGCCCCAGCGCCGGCAGAAGTCGTCGAGGTTACCGCTCTTGCGCTTCACACGGCGGCGGCGGCGGCGGTAGAAAATCTTGCCGAATCCCGAGGCTTCGCGGCAGACATCCAGCCAGGCCTGCTGCTCGGCAACGCAGATATCGCTGTCGTTACTGTCGCTGAGGACAAAGAAGTCGAAACGATCCAGGTCACCGGTGGCCGCGACCGACTCGAAGGTCGCCCGCAAGCCGGCAAACACCCGTGGCACA
The DNA here is from genome assembly GCF_023242315.1 of Pseudomonas sp. MWU13-2105. Taxonomy (GTDB): domain Bacteria; phylum Pseudomonadota; class Gammaproteobacteria; order Pseudomonadales; family Pseudomonadaceae; genus Aquipseudomonas. Next base: position 13,544 of record NZ_JALLIY010000004.1, on the reverse strand, counting down.
TCTTCGTTGCAGATCGGCATGACGATGGCGGTACGAGCGTCCTTGGCGATCGGCTCACTGCCGGCGCTGGCGCCGGAGATGCGGTATTTGTCATGCCCGGTGAGCAATTCGAGAAAGCCCATCAAGGCGGTCCAGAAACCCGCCGAGACCCAGCAGAACAGAATCCCGAACAGCACCAGGATGCTGGTCTGCAGCAGATAAGGCAGAACTTGCTGGGCGGTCTGCAACAGCGGTTGGTGGACCACTTCGTTGAGATCGACGAACGCCCAGCCCTGGTAAGGCATGATGCCTTTCATATACCAGCCGGCAACGATGGTCTGGCCGAGCATCAGCACCAGCAGGATATAGCGGCGAATCGAACCCACGGTGCGCCAGCGCGCATGGGGCAGGTCACGCTTGTCGTCCTTGGGCACTGGCGGGTTGCTGCGCCCGGTCAGGCGCCGCCAGCCACGCACGAGGATATTGGTCCGCCACGGCTCCGGTACGACCCGGGTCCGACGGATCGGCGGCGTGGCCTTGAGGCGCACGCGACCAGCAGCATCCACCGCAAGCATCTCGGCGTCTTCCAGCTCGGCCGCCGTGTCGAGGATCAAGCGCCGCCCCACCGAAGCCTGTGCGGCATCGCCGGCGTCGACCGCCGGCTGCTCGCTCAGGCGCTCATGCAGCTCGGCGAACGAGCTGCAGTTCGACAGTTCCGCACGCTGCTCATTGCTCAGCGGCAAGTGCGCCAGGTACTCGAAAAGAGCCTCTGGCTGTACGTTTGGATTACTCATCGGCAGGCAACTGGTAGCTCCAGGTCTCGGTCAGGACTTGCTCAGTCGGCACCGGTACCGGGGTGGTTGGGGCAGCCTCGGCAGCTGGCGCCGCGGCGTCATGCTCTTTCTTGTCCTGGGCCGGCTCTTTCTTGTCCTGGGCTGGCTCTTTCTTGTCCTGAGCCTGCTCTTTCTTTTCCAGGGCCTTCTCTTTCTCCTGCTGCTTGGCCGCGACCTTGTCGGCCTTGACCACCTGGGAGGAGACCGCCACCTTGGCCGGATCCGCCACGGCGATATCCTTGACCAGGTTGGCGCGCAGCTCGGTGGCCTTGCCCGGATCCTTGACCTTCAAGCGCAGGGTCAGGCGCCAGCCCTGGGTTTCCGCGTTGTAACGCAGGCTGTTTTCCACCAGTTCGGCGTTGTCGCCGACGCTGACCTGGCTGCGCACCGCGGCGTCTTCAGGCAAGGCCTTGAGTGACGGGCCTTCGAAGTCGATCAGGTAGGCCACGCTGCCGTCCGGTTGACGGATCAGGTTGGATTGCTTGACGTCACCGGTGGACTTGAGGGTCTGCTTGACCCAGGCACTGTCCGGCGAATGCAGGGCCGCTTCGTCGGTGGTCCAGTGCAGGCGGTAGGCAAAGTTCATCGGCTGGCCAGCATCGGCACGCTCGGCCGGGTTCCAGAACGCCACGATATTGTCGTTGGTTTCGTCGGCGGTCGGAATCTCCACCAGGTCGACGGTGCCCTTGCCCCAGTCGCCCTTGGGCTCGATCCAGGCGCTTGGGCGCTTGTCGTAGCGGTCGTCGAGGTCTTCGTAGTGGCTGAAGTCACGGCCACGCTGCAGCAAGCCGAAGCCCCGCGGGTTTTCCACGGAGAAATTGCTCACCGCCAGGTGTTTCGGGTTGTTCAGCGGACGCCAGACCCACTCGCCATTGCCGGCATGGATCGACAGGCCGCTGGAGTCATGCAGCTCGCGACGGTAGTTGAGGACCTTGGACGGCTGGTTGGCACCGAACAGGAACATACTGGTCAGCGGAGCCACGCCGAGCTTGCCGACCTTGTCGCGCAGGTACATCTGCGCCTTCACGTCGACGATGGTGTCGGTGCCCGGACGCAGGATCAAGCGGTACGCGCCGGTGGCCCGTGGCGAGTCGAGCAGGGCGAAAATCACCAGGTGCTTGTCGGTCGGCTTGGGCTGCTGGATCCAGAACTCGGTGAAGCGCGGGAACTCTTCGCCGGACGGCAAGGCGGTATCGATGGCCATGCCACGCGCCGACAGGCCATAGGTCTGACCCTTGCCCACGACGCGGAAGTAACTCGCGCCGAGCATGGTCATGATCTCGTCCTGCTTATCCGCCTTGTTGATCGGATAAAGCACGCGAAAGCCGGCATAACCCAGCTGTTCGGTGGCTTTCGGATCGAACTTGACGTCACCGAAATCGAAACGGGTCGGGTCGTATTTGATCTCTTTCACATCGTCCGCGGTGATCTCGTTGATCTTCACCGGCGTATCGAAGTGCATGCCCTGATGGTAGAACGACAGCTTGAAAGGGGTTTTCTCGCCCGCCCATTCGGCCTTGTCGGTCAGGAAACGGATTTTCTGGTAGTCCGCGAACTTCATGTCACGGAACTCGTTCGGCAGATTGCTGCGCGGAGCTTCGTATTTCTGCCCGGCCAGCGTCTTGGCCTTGGCCGACACATCATCCAGATTGAACGCAAAGAGTTGACCGGCGCTGAGCAGGCAAAGCAGTGCCGAGCCCGCCACCAGTGCTTTTCTCAAACCTTTGGCAGTCAGTGTTGGAGCATTACAGGGACTAACAATCACGAGCAACCCTCGCCGAAAACAGATCAAAAACCAACGGCCAGCTATCTATATGCCAGGTTGGCGAGCATTGTTCCGACTCCCTTGGGGGCAAATGATTCCCCAAACGGTCACGGACAAGTCTCTACCTAAGTCAAATTGGACCAACGAACGCCGATCCCCGTAGCGCGCGATTATCTAGTAGGCCGCGTTACAACGCATCAGGTGAAACAAAGTATTTATCGCGAAAACCCCCTGTTTTCAGTCAAATACGTCGTTTTTGGTGCATTCAGGTCTGTAACAGGAAGGTAACCGGGCCATCATTGACCAGATGCACCTGCATGTCCGCCCCGAAACGCCCGGTCGCCACCTGCCCATGCAAGCGCTGCGCCTGTGCCACTACATAGTCGAACAGAGCCTCGGCAAGCGCCGGAGGCGCCGCCGTGGAGAAGCTCGGACGCAATCCACTCTGGGTATCGGCCGCCAGGGTGAACTGCGACACCAGCAGCAAACCGCCGCCGGTGTCCGCCAGGGAAAGGTTCATCTTGCCCTGCGGATCACTGAACACCCGATAGTTAAGCAGCTTCTTCAGCAGTTTGTCGGCATGTGCCTGGGTATCGCCTGGCTCCACCGCCAGCAACACCAGCAAACCCTGGTCAATCGCTCCGACCACCTCTCCGGTCACCTCTACCCGCGCGGCGCTGACGCGTTGCAACAGGCCCTTCATGCTTCTTCGAGAGGCAGGTCGAGCAGGCGCCGGGCCATCTGGTCGGCGGCGCGCACCAGTGCATCGGTGATACCCGGCTCGGACGCCGCATGACCGGCGTCGCGAATTACCTGCAATTCGCTGTTGGGCCAGGCCTGGTGCAATTCCCAGGCGTTGTCCAGCGGGCAGATCACATCATAGCGACCGTGCACGATGACCCCCGGCAGGTGGGCGATCTTGCCCATGTCGCGGATCAACTGGTTAGGTTCGAGGAAGGCGTCGTTGGTGAAGTAGTGACATTCGATCCGGGCAATCGACAGCGCGCGCTGCGGCTCGGAGAAACGATCGACCACCAGCGGGTTCGGACGCAGGGTCGCGGTACGGCCTTCCCACAGCGACCAGGCCTTGGCAGCGTGCATCTGGGCGATCTGGTCGTTGCCGGTCAGGCGTTTGTGGAAGGCGTTGAGCAGGTCGTCGCGCTCATCCAGCGGGATCGGCGCCACGTAGTCCTGCCAGTAGTCGGGGAACAGGCGACTGGCGCCGGCCTGGTAGAACCACTCGATCTCCTGTTGGCGGGCGAGGAAGATCCCCCGCAGGATCAGGCCATGCACCCGATCCGCGTGGGTCTGGGCGTAGGCCAGGGCCAGCGTCGACCCCCAGGAGCCGCCGAACAGCACCCATTTGTCGATTTCCAGGTGCTGGCGAATGCGCTCAAGGTCCGCCACCAGGTCCCAGGTGGTGTTGTTCTCCAGGTTCGCGTGGGGCGTCGAACGCCCGCAACCGCGCTGGTCGAAGGTGATGATGCGAAACAGGTTGGGATCGAAATAGCACCGGCTCTGGGCGTCGCAGCCGGCTCCCGGTCCACCGTGGATAAATACCACCGGCAAGCCTTCGGGCGAGCCACTCTCGTCGACATACAGTACATGCGTTTCATCCACGGCCAGATCGTGCCGGGCGTAGGGTTTGATCTGCGGGTACAAAGTCTGCATCACGCGCTCCGTAGGGGGTCGAGGTCATCCCTGATGGGGACTTCATATTATTCTGTCGTTCGGCATCATAAACCCGAATCGCGGAATCGGCATGCCCTTGTCAAAAGCAGATGTCCGCGACCTGTGCGGCGATGTTTTCCTCCCGTCGGATGGTGCCTATCCATTTGGCCAGTGTTCAAGTCAGTGCGATAAACGTTTCAATAGTCAGGTCACGTAGAACGGCAGGAGCCGCTCTGCCGGGGTAACCGTGCAAAAGTGAAAGGGAGTTTCCAATGCAGCAAGACTATTTGCCGGGCCTGCTTTCCTACCCGGAGAAAGCCATCATCCTCGCTGACAACCAGATGTTTATCCGCGCCCTCGCGGAACTGGGGCTGGATGCCGCCGCTGTCGACTCGACAGAACCGCTGCCGGCGCAAAGCCTGGTGTTCTCCTTCACCAGCCAGGGCGCTCGGCAATTCTATGAGCGGGCGGCCAGGACCCGGGGCAAGCAAAGTATTCTCTGCCCGCTGCACGCCTTCGACCCGGGCCTGGAGAACGCGCTCTACAGCCTGATGCTGCTACTGCGCAGCGATTTCACCGAGTGCCTGAAGCGCCAGCGCGACCACCTCAGGCTCCTGAGTCGGCACCAACGCCTGCAGCTGGCCGGCGAGGGATCGCGGGCCGATGTCTGGTTGAAAAACCGTTCGACCCCCTATGTCACGACCCGCGACGAGATCAGCGAGCAGTTCGTGCTGTCCGTTTCCGAGTTGTTCGAAGTGCACTATGCGCACATGCGCCCGGACAGTCCCGATCTCTTTCAACTGAACGGAATCCTGCGCATCAGCGGCCTGCTGACATCCCAGGGCAGCTGCCGCACGCCCCTGGCCACGGGGGTCGACGAACAGTTGCTGGAACTGACCCAGAGTGTCGCCAGGCACCAGGCCTGGCTACTTGTCGAACACAACCAGGTGCGCTCGTTCAAGGTCGCCGGGCAGGAGTATGTCGGCCTGCTGGGTCGCGCGGCAGGCGACAGGGGGCTGCACCTGAGCGAGTTTGCCATCGGCGTGAACGAGACGATCGGGTCGAATATCAACTACAGCCACAACTCGCCGATGAACGAAGGCGTCAGCGGCGTGCATGTGGGCCTGGGGGACGGCGCCAGCGGCTATCACATCGACTTCCTGAGCCCGGGGGTCGAGGTACTGCCGGGATGAGGGGGCACAAACCTGCGTCAAATATTGAAATCGCCACGAATCTGTAGGAGCAGGGCTTGCCCGCGAAGCTTTTGGCGATCTTGAACGCCTCTTCGCTGGCAAACCAGGCTCAGTTGATCGTCATACACAAACTCTGCGTAGGCCAAAGATCTGTAGGAGCAGCGGTATCAGCGCCCGTAGTGCTCGCGACCCCAGGCCAGCAGGCCTTGCAGCAGCTCCTTGAGCACCACCCGCGTCGGTTCCGCCAGGTCGCTGCGGTAGCTGAACGGTTCGAACTCTTCCATATAGGTGCACTGCCCCAGTTCGAGCTGCACCGCGTGGATGTCCTGCGCCGGATCACCATAGTGACGGGTGATATGCCCACCCTTGAAGCGCCCGTTCAACACATGGCTGTAGGCTGGATGCCCGACGCAGATGCCTTCCAGCCGCGCCGCCAGTTGCGGGTCGCAGCTGGCGCCGTTGAAGGTGCCCAGGTTGAAGTCCGGCAGCTTGCCGTCGAACAGGTGCGGGATCACCGAACGGATCGAGTGCGCGTCGAACAGCAAGGCATAGCCGAACTCGGCCTTGAGCCGCGCCAGCTCCTGTTGCAGGGTCTGGTGATACGGCGTCCAGATCTGCGCCAGGTAGCTGGCCCGCTCCGCGGCCGACGGCACCTGGCCCTCGACGAACAACGGCACGCCATCGAACAGGGTCGCCGGGTACAGGCCGGTAGTGGCGCCGACATACAACGGTTTGTCGTCGGACGGCCGGTTCAGGTCGATGACAAACCGCGAGTAACCGGCCGCCAGGGTGCTGGCGCCCAGTTCGGCGGCAAAATCATAGAGCCGCGGGATGTGCCAGTCGGTGTCCGGCAGGCTTTGCGCCGCGGGAATCAACCCGGCCTTGACCGCCGGGGTCAGTTGCACACCGGCATGGGGCATGCTGATCAACAGCGGCACCCGGCCTTGCTTGAAACTCAGAACGTTATCCACAGGACAATCTCCTAGATCAGTACTTCGACACCATGGCGCACGACGCGCTTGCTCAGGTCACCGCCCAGCCAGTAGGCCAGGTCCGCCGGTCGCTCGATCCGCCAGGCGACGAAGTCCGCGACCTTGCCGATCTCCAGCGAACCATGGGTGGCGCCCATGCCCAGAGCCGTGGCGGCATGCTGGGTGACACCGGCCAGGGCTTCTTCCGGGGTCATGCGGAACAGGGTGCAGGCCATGTTCAGCATCAACCGCAGGGACAGCGCCGGCGAAGTGCCGGGGTTGAGGTCGCTGGCGATGGCCATCTTCACGCCGTGCTTGCGCAGGGCATCCATCGGCGGCAGCTGGGTTTCGCGCAAAAAGTAGAATGCCCCGGGCAGCAGCACCGCGACGGTACCGGCGGCGGCCATGGCGATGGCGTCCTCTTCGGTCATGAATTCCAGGTGATCCGCCGACAGCGCCTGGTAACGCGCCGCCAGGCTCGAACCGTGCAGCGACGAAAGCTGCTCGGCATGCAGCTTGACCGGCAAGCCCAGTTGTTGCGCGACCTTGAACACCCGCTCGACCTGAGCCGGGGAAAACGCCAGGTACTCACAGAAGGCATCCACCGCATCCACCAGGCCTTCGGCGGCCAGGGCCGGGAGCATCTCGGCGCAGATATGCTCGATATAGTCGTCGGCCCGCCCGACATATTCTGGCGGCAAGGCATGGGCGGCCAGGCAGGTGCCGCGCACGCTGACCGGCAACTCCTCGCCGAGGCGGCGAATCACCTTGAGGATCTTGCGCTCGCTGGCCAGGTCCAGGCCGTAGCCGGACTTGATCTCGACGCTGGTCACACCGTCGCGCAGCAGGCAGGTCAGGCGCTGCCGGGCGCTGGCGAACAGCTCGTCCTCGCTCGCGGCACGGGTCGCCCGCACGGTGCTGGCAATCCCGCCACCGGCGGCGGCGATCTCGGCATAACTCACGCCCTGCAGGCGCTGCTCGAACTCACCGCTGCGGTTGCCGCCGAACACCGTGTGGGTATGGCAATCGATCAGCCCCGGAGTGACCCAGGCCCCTTCCAGATCCTCGACCTGTGGATAATCCGCCGCTGGCAGCTCGGCACGCGGGCCGATCCACTCGATAGTCGATGCCACGGTCACGATGGCGGCATCCTCGATGATCGAATAGCTGCCTTGCGCCATGCTTGCAACGTGACAGTTCTGCCAAAGCGTTTTCATCCGGGGCCTCCGTTAGGTTATCAATGAGACAAAGCAGGTTCTTGCTGGGCGCGCGCGGCCTGGACTGCCGTCGGCTTGACCCAGATCTGATAGGCCAGCACCAGCAGGCCGATCCAGACCACGCCGACGATCAGTGCCGGCCGGGTGTCGGGGAAATAACCCAGCACGCCGAAGATAAACAGCATGAAGGCAATCGCCGCCATCGGCGCATAGGGCCAGAACGGCACCGGGAATCTCAATTGCGCGGCCTCGTCACGGCTCATGGTGCGGCGCATGGCCACCTGGGTGACGAGGATCATGATCCACACCCACACGGTAGCGAAGGTGGCGATGGAGGCGATCAGCAGGAACACGTCTTCCGGGATCAGATAGTTGAGCAGCACGCCCAGCAGCAGCGCGGCGGCCATGACCAGCACGGTCATCCATGGCACGCCGGCGCGGGACAGCCTGGCAAAAGCCTTGGGCGCATGGCCTTGCTGGGCCAGGCCGTACATCATGCGCCCGGCACCGAAGATATCGCTGTTGATGGCGGAGATCGCCGCGGAAATCACCACGATATTGAGGATTGTCGCCGCCGAACCTATGCCCAGGTTCTGGAAGATCTGCACGAAGGGACTGCCCTGGTTGCCGATCTGCTGCCACGGATAGAGGGACATCAGCACGAACAGGGTCAGCACGTAGAACAGCAGGATGCGCAACGGCACCGCGTTGATCGCCTTGGGGATCACCCGCTGCGGGTCCTGGGCTTCACCGGCGGTGACGCCGATGATCTCGATGCCGCCGAAGGCAAACATGACCACCGCGAACGAAGCGATCATCCCCGCCGCGCCGTTGGGCATGAAGCCGCCGTGGCTCCAGAGGTTGCCGATGCCGACACTCGCCGAGGGCGTGGCCGTGCTGATGCCGAAGAACAGGATGCCGAAGCCACCGAGGATCATCGCGACAATCGCGCTGACTTTGAGCAGCGACAGCCAGAACTCCATTTCGCCGAAGACCTTCACCGTGCACAGGTTCAGCGCACCGATAAAGAAGACCACGCCGAGCACCCAGACCCAACGGTCGACATCGGGAAACCAGAAGCCCATATAGATGCCGAAGGCGGTGACGTCGGCCAGGCCGACGATGACCATCTCGAACGCATAGGTCCAACCGAGGATAAAACCGGAGCGGGGACCGATGTAGGTGGCGGCGTAGTGGCCGAAGGAGCCGGCCACCGGATCGTGCACGGCCATTTCGCCGAGGGCGCGCATCACCATGAACACCGCGGCGCCGCCGATCAGGTAGGCCAGCAACACGGCCGGGCCGGCCATCTGGATGGCCGAGGCGGAACCGTAGAACAGCCCCGTGCCGATAGCCGACCCCAGGGCCATGAAGCGAATATGTCGGGCCGAAAGCCCGCGTTTCAAACCTTTGACTTGCTGTTGCATTGCTCGTCCTTAATTATTCTTATCGGAAAAACTCGATGAGAATCAGACTGATGGCGAGTGTCTTGCGGCCGCCCGGCCGCAAAAGGGCTCGCAGGGTACCCAACCCGGCATGCGCAGGCAAAACGCATCTGCCGGGTGGTGCCTCCCGGAGCGAACAACCCTGCCAAGCCGATCGCCGAACCTGTGCGCTCCCACACAAGCTCCGTTCCTACACAAGCAGCATTCCACAGGGCAGTGATGCGTTCCTCGCCCCCAGTCTGTTCTCTGGCAACGCTTACAGGCTTGGCAGCAACTTCGCCGGGACCAATGCATTCAGGCAACGGGAAGCCAGCAACTCGCTGGCGGCCTCGATATCCGGGGCGAAGAAGCGGTCCTTCTCGTAATACGCCACCTGCTCGCGCAAGGTCGCCCGTGCGCTTTCCAGGGTCGGCGAGGTTTTCAGACCATTGCGCAGGTCCAGCCCCTGGCAAGCCGCCAGCCATTCCACAGCCAGAATCCCACGGGTGTTCTCGGCCATTTCCCACAGACGCTTGCCAGCCGCCGGCGCCATCGACACATGGTCTTCCTGGTTGGCGGAGGTCGGCAGGCTGTCGACGCTATGTGGGTGCGCCAGGGCCTTGTTCTCGCTGGCGAGGGCCGCGGCAGTCACCTGGGCGATCATGAAGCCGGAGTTGACCCCACCATTGGCCACCAGGAACGGCGGCAGTTGCGACATATGCTTGTCCATCATCAGCGAGATGCGGCGCTCGCTCAGGGAACCGATTTCGGCAATCGCCAACGCCAGGTTGTCAGCGGCCATGGCCACCGGCTCGGCGTGGAAGTTGCCACCGGAGATCACATCGCCTTCGGCGGCGAACACCAGCGGGTTGTCGGACACCGCGTTGGCCTCGATCACCAACACTTCGGCGGCCTGGCGGAACTGGGTCAGGCAGGCGCCCATGACCTGTGGCTGGCAGCGCAAGGAGTACGGGTCCTGGACCTTCTCGCAGTTCTCATGGGAGTCGGACACTTCGCTGCGCTCGCCCAACAGGTGGCGATAGGCGGCAGCGGCATCGATCTGGCCATGTTGACCACGGGCCGCATGGATACGCGGGTCGAACGGCGAGCGCGAACCCAGTACCGCTTCAACGGTCAGCGCACCGCTGACCAGGGCACCGGCGAACAGGTCTTCGCCTTCGAACAGGCCGCGCAGGGCATAGGCGGTGGACACCTGGGTGCCGTTGAGCAGCGCCAGGCCTTCCTTCGCGGCCAAAGTCAGCGGTTGCAGGCCGGCCTGTTTCAGCGCGGCGTGGGCGTCCAGCCATTCGCCCTTGTAGCGGGCCTTGCCTTCACCCAGCAGCACCAGCGACATATGGGCCAGCGGCGCGAGGTCGCCGGAAGCACCGACCGAACCTTTCAGTGGAATATGCGGATAGACCTCGGCATTGATCAGGGCGATCAGCGCGTCGATCACCTGGCGGCGTATCCCGGAGAAACCACGGCTCAGGCTGTTGACCTTGAGCACCATGATCAGCCGTACCAGATCATCGCTGATCGGCACACCGACACCGGCGGCGTGGGACAGCACCAGGGAGCGCTGGAGGTTTTCCAGGTCTTCGCTGGCGATCCGGGTCGAGGCCAACAGGCCGAAACCGGTGTTGATGCCATAGGCGGTACGGTTCTCGGCGAGGATCTGCTCGACGCAGGCCACGCTGGCTTCGATCTGTGCCGAGGCACTCTGATCCAGGGTCAGTTTCACCGGTTGCTGATAGATGGCACGCAGTTGGGCCAGGCTCAGTTGGCCGGGAATCAGGTTCAACGCAGTCACATTCATGCTCCTTTTGAGAGTTTTTATTAACTACCAGACGCTCCGGAAGCTTCCGTTATCCGTCGCCACCGGCTTTTTGAGCCGGTGGCGCCTTGGCACGCTGGTTATTCGTGGAATCAGCGCAGGTCGGGAAACCTGCCCTGGATCAATAGTGGGTCTTTGAGCAGGCTCGCCGCGCTGGCAATGTCCGGTGCCAACCAGCGATCCTGGTCGTACGCGGGAACGCGCTCGCGCAACAGTTTCCAGGCGCGCTCGGTGCCGGTGCCGAAACGCTGCTCCTTGAGGAATTCAAAGGCCTGGGCCGCCAGCAGGTACTCGATGGCGAGGATCTGCGTGCAGTTTTCCAGGGCCCGGTGCAATTTCAGCGCGGCGTTGGTGCCCAGGCTCAGGTGGTCTTCCTGCAGGCCTGAGGTGACGTAGTTGTCGAGCACCGCCGGCTGCGCCAACTGGCGGTTTTCCGCGCAGAGGGACGCGGCGACGTACTGCACGATCATCATCCCGGAGTTGACCCCGGGGTTGCTCACCAGGAAAGCCGGCAGGCCGCTGACATGCGGGTTGATCAGGCGATCGAGGCGACGCTCGGCAATCGAGCCGATTTCCGCCATGGCGATCGCCAGCAGGTCCGCCGCCAGGGCCACCGACTGGCCATGGGGGTTGGCCTGGGACATCACCCGGTAGTGGTCCGGCGTGCCGAGCAGCAGCGGGTTGTCGGTGCAGCCGTTGAGTTCGATTTCGATCTGCCGGGTGGCGTGGTCCAGTTGGTCGCGGGCGGCACCATGGACTTGCGGGATCGAACGCAGGCTCAGGGCGTCCTGGGTGCGAATGCCTTTGCTTGCGGCAATCACTTCGCTGCCGTCGAGCAGGCCGCGCAGGTTGTTACCGACCAGCTGCATGCCGGGATGCGGCTTGAGTGCGATGATTTCCGCGTCGAACGCGGCGATCTGCCCGCGCTGGGCCTCGAAACTCATGGCGCCGACCACATCGGCCCATTGCACCAGGCGGGTCGCGTCGGCCAGGGCCAGGCAACTCAGGCCGGTCATGCACGGCGTGCCATTGACCAGGCAGAGACCGTCCTTGGCCCCCAGTTGCACCGGTTGCAGGCCTTCGGCAGCCAGCGCCTGGTGCGCCGGGACGATCTGTCCGCGATAGCTGACCTGGCCGACACCGAGCAAGGCGATGCCGATATGGGCCATGTGGGTCAGGTAACCCACCGAGCCCTGGGCCGGTACTTGCGGGGTGATGCCACGGTTGAGCAGCGCCAGCAGGGCTTCTACCACCTGGCGCTGCAGGCCGGACTTGCCGTGGCTGTAGTTGACGATGGCGGCGCAGATAATCGCCCGGGTCTGTTCATCGGACAACGGCGCGCCGACACCGCAGGCATGGCTGAGCAGGGTGTTGCGCGACAACTGGCTGAGTTGCTCGCCGGACAGCGAGACATTGCACAGCGCGCCGAGGCCGGTGTTCACGCCATAGGCGCGCTCGCCGCTGACAACGATGCGCTGGACGATGGCCTGGGCATTGTCGATCCTCGCCCAGGCCTCGGGCGACAGTTCGAGCAGCGCGCCATGCCGGGCCACCGCGACCACATCCTGCCAACGCAAGGGTGCGTCGGCAATAACGATTTTTTCAGCCTGGGACATCTTCAACCTCGTCTGTACAACCTGAATATTGATGCAGCCTTACCGCCGCCTTCGCGGGCAAGCTCCGCTCCCACAGGTTTTTCAGTCGTACACAAGGCTCGGGCACGACTCAAATCTAGTGTGGGAGCGGAGCTTGCCGGATCGCCGCACCGCCGCGAAGAGGCCCGCCCAGCCGCCCCCCTTACCTGCTTAAACCGTCGCCGCCCGTCGCTGAACAAACCGATCCACATACTCATCCGCCGGCGAATGCAAAATCTCCTTCGGCGTGCCGACCTGGATCAACTTGCCGTCCTTGAGAATCGCGATGCGATTGCCGATCCGTACCGCCTCATCCAGGTCATGGGTGATAAACACGATGGTCTTGTGCAACGTCTTCTGCAGCTCCAGCAACTGATCCTGCATCTCGGCCCGAATCAACGGGTCGAGGGCACTGAACGCCTCGTCCATCAGAATGATGTCGGTGTCCGCCGCCAAGGCCCGGGCCAGGCCCACACGCTGGCGCATACCGCCCGACAGCTGGTGCGGGTACTTGTTCTCGTAGCCCTTCAGGCCCACGGTATTGATCCAGTGCAAGGCGCGCTCGGCGCAGACTTCCTTGCTTTCGCCACGGACCTTGAGGCCGTAGGCGACGTTGTCGAGCACGGTCTTGTGGGGCAACAGGCCGAAGCTCTGGAACACCATGCTGATCTTGTGCCGGCGAAATTCGCGCAACGCTTCCATGTCGTGCTGGAGAATGTCCACGCCGTCCACCAGGATCGCACCGCTGGTCGGGTCGATCAGGCGGTTGAAGTGGCGCACCAGGGTCGACTTGCCGGAACCGGACAGGCCCATGATCACGAAAATCTCACCGGTGCCGACACTCAGCGACAGGTCGTTGACCCCGATCACGCAACCGGTCTCGGCCAGTACCTGGTCCTTGCTCTTGCCCTGGCGAATCAGCTCCATCGCATCCTTAGCGCGGGAACCAAAGATCTTGAAGACGTTCTTGACTTCGATCTTGCTGACGATGGCTTCGCTCATTTGCTCACCTCATGCCGTGGA
>NZ_JALLIY010000039.1 GCF_023242315.1 Pseudomonas sp. MWU13-2105 | reverse complement strand
CGTGGCTTCAATTGGAAAGCGCCTTTGTAACGGCTGCATTTGAGTTTTCTGCATCCTCCTCATGGCCGCCAACGCCCACCTTGGCCCGAAAGCAGCTTGCCATCAGCGGCACCTTTCAACCAGTGGGATCGAACACAGAGACAGTTGTGCTCGCAGCCTCTCACAGAAGTCGACCATTTCAGCGGCCGGCAAGAGAACTCTCTTTCCCTTGAGTGAAATTTCCTAGAAAATCCTGACCGCTTGTTTGCGCCTGCTCTCATGGCTAGGCTTCACTCCGTCACTGCCAATTCAGTGACCGGGTTTAGCAGCTCGTTTTTACCGAGGCACGCGAGTGCCGCCTTCCGTTCAAGCGGCGCTTTTTTTGCGCCTGCTGTTCTCTATGGCGGCTGTGCGTGGGGCACTCTCGAGTGCGCCGGGTCCCTTGGTAACCGGTCTGCTAACCCGCGTACAGTCGCCACCCATTCCGTTTAGCAGCGATGTCTGGCGACTCCACTTACCAAGGAGTTTTGCCATGTTCAAAATCACACCCAATCCGCCTGCAACCTCCAACATCGAGAGCATTGACCCTCGTATCGCCGATCGTGCGTTGTCTCACTACAACCTCGGTCCGAAGGCAGGCGCCAAACCAGCGCCTGTCACCGTATTGCATGATCATCTGCATGAACCCAGGCACCAGGAAGATGCCCTGGCCAACGTCTACTCGATTCTGCAATCTGCGGCGGCCACCGCCTATGAGCACGCCGACAACCAGACCGGTTCGAACCGCAAGGTGGCAATGGGTGTGGTGCATCTGATTGAGTTGGCACAGCTGAAGATGGACTCGGTGCTGGATGGGCAAGCGGTCAGCGTCAGCGGCTGACCACGCTCTGCGGGTGAGCGGAAAGCCTGGCTTTCCGCTCATTCGGGTCTGAAGTTCAACAGCCGTGTCAGTCCCCCCTCAGTCGATTGCCTGCTCCTGCTCGGACCGAGACCAAAACCACTCCATGCAGTGTCCGAGCCTGTTGAACCACAACAAACAGGGCTATCGTCTGACGGAAGTGCTTCAGTCCATTCGCGAAGCCGTCATCCAGGAAGCGTGGGATGATGAGCCTTTGTTCTTTGACTTCGGCCACAAATGCTTTCCTTCCACAGGTGAGCGATCAGATCGAATCCTGTTGGATCTGCGCCTAGTCGTAGATCGAAAGGAAGATGAGCTGCATCTGCTGACGCTCATGCTCAGGCATGAAGCCGAGGCGCTTGAAAAGCGGATTCCTGGAGAGCTCTTTGCTCTCGGTGAAGTCGTCATGCCCCTTGGTGTCGAGGCGCTCGTTCAACAAGGTCTGCTGGACATAGTGCCCTTTCTGGATCGCCACCTTTGTGGTGACTGGGGAGAATTACCAGGGGCGGACAGACAAAAAAACGAACGGGCGGTGCTGACCGGCGCCAGCTTGTTCTCGCAATACGACGTTGACGTCGGAACGGCGAAGAAGCTCTGGATCATCACCTCGGCAGACAGGCGATTCACCTCCCTGTTCCAGCCCATTGAACCCACCCTGCCCCAGTTCGACTGAGGCTTACTGACCGCCTACCTGCCTTTCCAGGCGAGTGGGCGGTTTTTGCATTCGGTTTTTTGTGGTGAGATCCTCTTCTGGGGGGGTATTGCGCCGCTTGCTGATTTTTTAAAGCAATTATTTAATCCGACATTGCCCAGCGATCATGACCCTATGCGCAAAATCGGTTTGAGCGTGTCTCCCCGCTCACTGTCGGCAGCAGCCTCATTAATCTGTTCGAACTCATAGAACTTGACCATTTTGTCAAAAGGAAAACGGCCTTGCAGATACAAGTTGACCAGGTCAGGAATGAACTTCTGGGGCACGCTGTCTCCTTCGCAGATACCACGAATGCTTTTGCCATGAATCAGCAAGTCATTGACGTCGAAAGACGCGAGTGTGCCCAGGTGCGATGCCCCGACCACGCCTACACAACCCAGCCCTCCCAACGCATCCACCGACTGACGCAACACCGACGTAATACCGGTGGACTCCAAGGCAAAATCGACGCCGCCCCCCGTGATTTCGCGAACTGCCAGAACCGCGTCCTCCTCCTTGCTATTAACCACGTGTGTAGCCCCAAGCTCTATTGCCAGGCTCAAGCGTGAAGGCACCACATCCACCGCGATGATGGTCGTGGCGCCTGCCACCCTGGCCCCCAGAACGGCACTGAGGCCCACCGCACCTGACCCGAAGGCAACAAAGCTGCTCCCGGGGCGGACCTTGAGCGAGTTGATCACCGCCCCTGCCCCCGTCTGAATGCCACACCCCAATGGCCCAAGCAATTCAAGAGGTGCTTCTTTCGGTACCTTGATGGCGTTGTTTTCGCGACTCAACGCATAAGTGGCAAACGACGATTGGGAAAAAAAGTGGTCATGTAACGGATGCCCCAACGCGTCGTCGATTGCTGATTGCCCGTGTGGATCTGCCCCGCTGAAGTTCAGGTTATAAAAGTCCTCGCAGTAGGAGGATAGCCCCCCTGAACAAGGCCGGCAGTGACCACAACTGCCGTAGGTCAGTACAACATGGTCACCGATTGCCAAACCTCTAACCAGCGGCCCTATCGCTTCAATCACCCCAGCCCCTTCATGGCCGAGGACCACCGGCAATGGCACCGGGTAATACTGATCGCGAATAATCATGTCGGTGTGGCACATGCCCGTGGCGACAATCCTGACCAGCACTTCATCGCGCTCAGGACGACGCAGCGTCGCCGTTTCAATCACAAACGGAGCACCCTTGGCACGTACCACAGCAGCTTTTATTTGCAGCATTTTGGAGTCAGTCATCACGGGTCCTTAATGTCAGTGGCAGGCGTCGAACTGCGACTACGTTAAGGCGACTTGTGCTTCGGGCAGTATCAGCACGGCGCCACGACTATCAAATCCCAGACTAAATCACTCTGAATGCGTGAATCATCAGGGGCTATTAGCGAGCACGACGGAACGTATCGGAGGGTTTCTCGCCGAAAGCGCGTCGGTAGTCGACTGAAAACTGCCCTAGGTGCAAGAAACCCCAGCGAGTCGCCAAGTCGGTGACGCAATCCCCTTCGCTTGGGTTCAATAGCGCTTGGCGTACATTGCGCAGGCGTACCTCTTTGAGATACCGCATTGGGCTGATACCACGCCACTCGTGAAAGCTACGGTGCAATGAACGGATGCCACAGTGTGCTGCCTCGGCAATATCCAACAGCGTGACGGCTTGGTCGGCGTGCTCTTCTATATATGCCACGGCGCGCTTGAGGTAGGCAGGATTGACGCCGCTGGAGAGCGGTGAGCGAGAGACATATCCATCGGATTGAGCGCAGAGCAAAGACAGAATCAGCAGCTCTTCCGCCCGAGGTAGCAGTAACGCCCTGCTTTGGGGGCTGGTCGCCGGATCGAGAATATGACGCAATTGATTCAACGAGGCGTGCCATAACGCGCGTTGGTTGTCATCATTTATTACCTGGGAGCTAAGCGGAAACTCCCAAGGCTTGAGATTGGACATTGATCCGGCAAGCTCAACGATTCGCTGGCAGTCTATGCGTGTCACCAACTGGCTATTGTCTGAGTCGTAAAAGTAGCGGGAGTGCTCACCTGGCGCGACCAAAACGGTCGTGCCCACGCCCCCGATACTCTCCACTGACGGGGTGCTGATCGTTGACTGACCGCTGAGTGTGGTCAATACCAGAACGAAATCATCGAACGGCTCTGGCTCGATGGTGATGTCTGTACCGTAGCAGAACTTCGACAGACCGATCGACTGCCCGGGCATGTTGTACATGCTCGCTGGATCCCTGCGCAGTCCCCGGGTGTGATAGCGATAGGACGTGTACACGCGGCTTACCTGTTCATTCGCTTGACCCAGATCGGTAGTCGCAAACAGCAACGACTGCTGGGGCATATCGGCAGCTCCGGTCAGCGCCAACGCCCCCAGTGTGGATGGCTGTGCGGTGTTGTCCCAAGAGGTCGAAAAGCTCATTGCCGATGCTCCTGTGCACTCTGCGATGCACTCATGTTCTACGAGCTTTCTGAATACTCCAGTCAACGGGTTGGCGCAATGCCTATGGCAAATTTGGGCAGGCATTTGATAGTCGTGGCCAGTCTTTGATATCGCACCTTTCGGTGCTCATTCGAAGATAGGGAACAGGGTCGAACAAGTCGTTTCGATCCACCGATTGGTCACTTAACAATCATGAGCCTGTTACTGAAAACCGATTACCCCGCTTACATTGATGGCCAACTTGTTCGTACGTCGATGACATTCCCAGCAGTCAACGCTTCTACCGGCGAGCACCTTGCCTCCATCGCGCGGTGCACCGCCGCCGAGGTAGATCTTGCGGTACGCGCTGCGCATCGCGCGCAAAAGGAGTGGAAGCTCACTAGCTTTGAGCAGCGCTCGGCGTTACTCAACCAACTGGCGGACGAACTGGAAAAAGCCGCACCACGCCTGGCAGCGATTGATGCCGCAGACGTTGGCCGACGCATAGGCGAAGTGCTTACCGACTACCACATCGCCGTGGCGCAATACCGCTATTTCGCCGGGGCGATCCTGACACACGAAGGCCTCGGGCGCCCGATTCCCAATGGCTATCTGATTGCAAAGCGCGAGCCCGTTGGCGTCGTGGGTCAGATCATCCCATGGAACGTGCCGGCGATCATGGTTGCCTTGAAGGTGGCTCCGGCGGTTGCCGCGGGTAATACGGTGGTGCTCAAACCAGATGAAAATGCCTCCTTGTCGACACTGGAGTTCGCAGAGCTCGCCGGCCGTATATTGCCTGCCGGGGTAATTAACGTGGTGCCTGGTTTTGGTGCTGAAGTAGGTTCGGCGATCACCGCCCACCCTGATATCGCCAAATTGGCTTTCACCGGCAGCCCTGAAATAGGCAGAGTCATCGGCTGCGCTGGCGCTCAACGTCTTGTGCCGGTGTCGCTAGAGCTGGGAGGCAAGAGTCCCAACATCGTGTTCCCGGATATTGCCGACATCGACGCTGTGGTCGACAACGTGCTGTTTGCGGCCATGTACTGCAACGGGCAGTCGTGCCTGGCCGGTACCCGGCTGTTCATTCATGACGACATCTACACGAACTTCATCGACAAGCTGGCCAACGCAGTGTCCCGATTGACAGTAGGCGACCCGATGTCCGAAGCCACCCGCGTGAGCGGCCTGATCAACCGCAAGCAGGGCGAACGCGTGCTCAACTACATCGAGGCAGGCAAGGAAGAAAAAGCCAGGCTACTGGTGGGGGGGCAGCGCGTGATTGTCCCGGGCAATGAGTATGGCTACTTCATTCAGCCGACGGTGTTTGAAGCCACCAACCAAATGCGCATTGCCCAGGAAGAAATCTTCGGTCCGGTATTGAGCGTGATTCGTTGGAACGACTACGACACCCTTCTGGAACAAGCCAACGACGTACGTTATGGACTGGCCTGCGGGATTTATACCTCCAATCTGGGTAATGCGATGAAAACCGCCGATGCCCTGGAGACGGGTAACGTCTGGATCAACCACTACTTCAACCTCAACAGTGGCGCGCCGTTTGGCGGCGTCAAAGAAAGTGGAATCGGCCGCGAGCATTGCCACGAAACGCTCAACCAGTATTCGCACCTTAAATCCATCACCATCCAGAACGACGTCATTGCGCCGTGGTTCGCGCCTGCACCCTAAGCCCCCCCAGTGCCGGTTCTATATTCGTCTGGAAAAAGTACTGATATCAAAGGAGCACCTATGTATTCAGTTCGATGGAAAACAGCACAGGTTTTAGTCTTTTCTTCTGCTGTCAGCCTATTGGCGGCGACAGGAACCATTTTTGCCAAGGCAAGTGAGGCGTCCGTGGAAAAAGAAATCGGCGTTCCGGGTTTGCACCTGGATTATGATTTGGGCATGCCAACGGCCGAAACCGTTGAGCGGCTTTATAATCAGATGGATTTTCAGCGGGCCGTACAAAGTTACTTATGGGCGATTCCGATTATTGGTGTACAAAGTTCCAAAGAGTCACTGGTTGAAAACGCCGGGGCGAAGAGCGGTGATGTGGTATTTGTCAGTGGTTTTCGTGACGTCAGCACCATGCGAGGCTCTAACGTCACCACCCCGTACTTTTTCAGCCACTTTGACCTCGCACAAGGCCCTGTGGTCCTGGAGTATCCGGCAGGCGCGACGGCCAGCTCGCTGATCGACTGGCGCGACCGTCCAATTGCAGACTTGGGCGGGCCAGGCGTCGATGCCGGCAAGGGCGCAACGTTCCTGTTGCTGGGTCCTGGCCAGGAGGTTCCGAAAGACGCGCCTGCTGGCGCTCACGTGCTGCACTCGAAAACCTTCAAGGCCCTGTTGTTCGGGCGAATTCTGGATAACGACCCGCAAAAAATCCAAGACGTACTCTCCCAGGCTCGCTTTTATCCCTACGGCAAAGATGCGCCCAAACACGTCACTATTTTGAAATTCAAACCGACCGGTGAACTTAAATCCATGGCGCCGCCCAAGGGTCTGGCGTACTGGAAAAGCTTGTCGGCGGCCCTTCAAGGAGAGGTCGTCGAAGACCGGGACCGCTTCTTCATGGCCATGCTTAAACCACTGGGCATAGAAAATGGCCAGCCCTTTGCGCCAGACAGCCGGCAGATCGAAATTTTGAACAAGGCCGCCGAATTGGGTGAAGCCATGGCCAAAGCCAACGCGTTCAGTAAACGATTGCCCAAGATGAAATACCGCCCGGACTCCAATTGGGAATACCTGATTCCCCCCTATTATTCCATGCAGCAGGACATTCCGGGGGGCACGTTATTTGAAGAGCGCACTGCATTCTTCTATGAAGTGATGGGCTCGTCCGAGGCCGTAATGACTCGAAAGTCGGGGGTAGGCTCTGGCTACCTCACCGCGTATCACGACAAGAAAGGCGCGGTACTGGACGGCGGCAAAACGTACAAGCTGCACGTGCCGGCCAATCCTCCGGCCAAACTGTTCTGGTCAATTACGCTGTATGACACCCAATCGCGCACCTTTATTCAAAGCGCCCAACAAATCGTCGACCGCTCCTCCAAGGACGACTTGATACGCAATGCAGATGGCTCCGTGGATATCGTGATGGGGCCAAAGTCACCAGCCGGATTGGAGAAAAACTGGATACCGACAATTCCCGGGCGATCTTGGTATGTTTATTTCCGTCTGTTTGGCCCACTTGAACCTTACCTTGATCAAAGTTGGAAGTTGTCAGACATTGAACTTTTGGCGCAAACACATTCGCTGCCACAGTAGTCCTCAGTCCTTGCGTGATTGCTGTCCTCGCCGCTCTGGAGTGGGCAGCCGACACCGGCTATCGACCCGTTATAAACATGTTAGAACGAGGAAGCCTTGCAACTCCCCTCGCGGCATCACCGTGGCCGACCGCCTTCAACCGTCTATACAAGAATAAAAAGGAAACACCATGCACTTAACTATTATTCGCCCACTTGCGTTGAGTCTATTGTTACTGGCCTCAAGTACTTCTGCATGGGCAGCATTGCTCGACAGTGGCGCAGTAGCCTCTCCCGACAAATACGGCGCTCAGGCCGCAGCCGATATACTCAAATCCGGCGGCAACGCAGTAGATGCCGCAGTGGCCACAGCCTTCACACTGGCCGTCACCTATCCGGAGGCTGGCAATATCGGTGGAGGCGGTTTTATGACCTTGTTCGTCAACGGCAAGCCGTACTTCCTCGACTACCGTGAAACAGCACCCAGTGCGGCAACGCAGACGATGTACATCGACGAGAAAGATAACGCCGTCGCAGAGATGAGCCTGGTGGGAGCAAAGGCGGCCGGCGTGCCAGGCACGGTAATGGGCATGTGGGAGGCTCATAAGCGTTTTGGCAAACTGCCATGGAGTGATCTGCTCAAGCCAGCCATCGGCTACGCCCGTGGCGGATTTGAAGTCGCCAACAGGCAGTACGCCTACCGCAAGGACGCCCTTGGCCTGTTCAAGGACAAGACCAATTTCGCAGACTATTTTGCGGCGTTGAAACCGGGCACGATCTTCAAGCAAGCCGAACTGGCGAAGACGCTGGAACGTATCGCGGTTAATGGTCCGGATGAGTTTTACAAAGGTCATACCGCCGACCTTTTAGTGGCACAGATGCAACGCGACGGGGGACTGATCACCCACGAAGATCTGGCCGGCTATCAGGTCAAATGGCGCGATCCGATCACCGTTCAATGGCAGGGCAACACCCTCTACACCGCGCCACTGCCGAGTTCAGGGGGCATCGCCCTCGCCCAGCTTATCGGGATCAAGGAAGCCCGGGCTGCCGACTTTGCAGGCGTGGAATTGAACTCCGCACGCTACATTCACTTGCTCGCAGAAATCGAGAAACGGGTGTTTGCCGACCGCGCCGACTATTTGGGTGACCCGGGTTTTTCCAGTGTGCCGGCGGCTGAACTGACTGATGCGGCCTACATCAAAAAACGCGCCGCCGAGGTCAATGCGAATGCGATTTCACCCACGGTCATGGTCAAACCTGGACTCGAGTCTCACCAAACCACCCACTTTTCCATTCTGGACGCGGACGGCAATGCAGTCAGTAACACCTACACCTTGAACTTCGACTACGGCAACGGGGTGGTGGTTAAGGGCGCAGGGTTCCTGCTCAACGACGAGATGGACGATTTCAGCGCCAAACCCGGCGTGGCCAACGCGTTTGGCGTCGTGGGCGGAAGTGCAAACTCAATTCAGCCGGGCAAACGCATGCTGTCCTCTATGAGCCCGAGCATCGTTACGCGAGACGCCAAGGTCAGCCTGGTGATAGGGACGCCGGGCGGCTCACGGATCTTTACCTCTATTTTCCAGGTCATGAACAACGTCTACGACTTCAAATTGCCACTGGAAAAAGCGGTCGCCGCCCAACGCGTGCATCACCAACTCCTGCCCAAAGACACGATCTTCTATGACGCCTACGCCCCTCTGATAGGCAAAGAAGCCGAATCACTTAAAGCCATGGGCTACACCCTGGAACAGCAGCCCTGGAAGATGGGCGACATACAAGCCATACGTGTTGACGGAAAGAAAGTTGAAACTGCATCCGACCCAAGAGGCCGCGGCGTAGGAATGGTCGTCACACCCTAAGCGTGGCAAAAACCAATAAAAACAATAAAATGCCAACCACTTGGATACTGCAGGTATGAAACCAGTCACCTCGGGCCTAATTCTATTAGCCGTCACCGCCACCTCGGCTCCCTTCCTCCAGGCCAGCCAGCAATCTACTACGAACGGCATCATTGAGGACAGTCAACTAAAGGTCCTCAATCGTAACATTTACATGAATCGGGACTTCAAAAACGGTGACCGAAGCGCCAGCGGCCACAGTTATCTGGAAGAATGGGCGCATGGTTTGATCACCACCTATTCTTCGGGTTTTACCCCAGGCAGCGTTGGTTTTGGCGTGGATGCTTTCGATTTTCTAGGGGTAAAACTCGATTCGGGAGATGGGCGTGTTGGAACCGGACTGCTTGAACGTAAAAAAAACGGCGATCCCAAGGATGAGTATTCGGTTGCTGGGGCAGCCATTAAGTTTCAGGTTTCCAATACAGTGTTGCGATACGGCGACCAACTGCCATCCTTGCCGATCTTCGCCATCTCCGACACACGTTTACTGCCTGAATCTGCCAGTGGCGCATTGATTACCAGCAACGAAATTAAAAACCTGGGCCTCAACCTTGGGCACTTTACCGCCATGCGAAATCGCAATCAGACTTCGCGCGACAGTAAGAACCTCAAGTCCATCGATTTTTTTGGAGGAACGTATCGTTTCACCGAACAACTCGCCAGCACACTTTACTGGTCTGAAACAGAGGATTACTACCGCAGATCCTACGCCAACGTAAATTACTCATTGCCGGTATCTAGCGACAAGAGGTTCCTGTTTGACCTCGGCATGTACGACACAAAAAGCGTCGGCGCCGCGGTTGAGCGAGCCTGGGACGGAGATAAGTTAGATAATCAGCTGTTTAGCCTCTCTGCAGCCTATAAGTTTGGGGCGCATACGATCGCTCTGAGCCACCAGCGAGTCAAAGGCGACGGCGGTTATGTGTATGAATTAGGCAGTAGTACGATGTATGCAGTGCACTCAATTCAGGTCTCCGACTTTAACCAGGAGGGTGAACAGTCATGGGGGATACGTTATGACCTTGACATGGAGGCTTATGGTGTACCGGGTCTCAACTATATGATGCGTTATGTCAGGGGCAGCGGTTTCACCAACAAAAATACGGATAACGGAAAAGAATGGGAGCGCAACATTGAAGTAAAGTACGTCGTACAAAGCGGCCCCATGAAAAACATGAGCGCACGAGTTCGCTGGGCAACTTTACGCAGCTCTGACATCAACAACTGGAATCT
The DNA here is from genome assembly GCF_023242315.1 of Pseudomonas sp. MWU13-2105. Lineage (GTDB taxonomy): Bacteria > Pseudomonadota > Gammaproteobacteria > Pseudomonadales > Pseudomonadaceae > Aquipseudomonas. The sequence goes on along the minus strand of NZ_JALLIY010000039.1, from coordinate 4,953 downwards.
GGAGGATGTACGTTTGATTTTTGAGTACCCAATCAACGTCTTTTAGCCCACTGCTACGCCCCGCCAACGCCCTTAATACCTCAGTCAGCGAGCCGATATTGTGAAATTGGCTCTCTGGCTGTGAAACTCTCCTCCCCTTTTTGAAACAGATTTCGACGCCAGTGGCGTCAAACTCCTTGCGGCCCATACCGCATCAGCCCAGCAAAATCGGCACATCGATAAGCCCCCCGCGTCTTGCTCAGGCCGGCTCCGGCTCGTGTTTTAAATCAATCTTTTGATGTATCCGTTCACCGCTGGCAGTCGCTCCAAACCCCACGTATCAGCTCCTTCAACATCAACGCCTCCTCCCAGCGATCCGTAATGTCACGCCCATCAGCCCCCGTGATCGCATAAGGCGGTGGGCCGAGTTCGCAGGTGAAGGACAGGCTGGTGGGTGTGTTCGGCCGAGCCAGCCAATCCTCGATCCCGTAGCGCCACCAGCCCAGGCACCGCTCCAGACAGGGTCGATGCTGGGCAAAGCTCAAGGGCACCTGGACCTGTTCACCGTTGCTGACACGACCATGGAAACCCCAACTACGGCGCAGGATGGCATGGATCTGCTCGTCGTCTTCGGCGTTGGCCGGCTCAGGCAACTCCCTGCCCACGACGTAGTGGGACAAGTCAGCTAACAGTTTGAGATCAGGCATTTGCCCAAGGAGATCAAGCGTGAATAACAAGTCACTGGTGAGACGATAACGATGGGTTTCCAACAGGATCGGAAAGTCCACCTGCTCGGCCAGACGCTGCCAGCCTTCGATCAGTTCAATGGCTTGCGCCCGTGTGCGCGGCCGGACATCGGCCTGCAGCGTCAGGTGGTGGCAGCCGTAGCGGGATACCACATCGAGTGCGGTCGCCAGGTCATCCACGGTCCGGGGGAACAGTTGACCTTCGATTTGCAGGCCCTGCGCCTTGGCGGCGGCACTCAGGCGTGCAGCCTGTGGCGCAAGCCAGAAATGCTCGGTGATCCCGTCGAAGCCCGCGGCGGCGATCTTTTCCAGCTGCGCTTCAATGGACAGATCGCAGTGGCCACGGTGATCTTGCATGGCCCACAAGGACTGAAACACCAGGAATTCGCGCATGTCAGGTCCTCAGCAGTTGTTTGAGCGATACATCGGCATCGGCTAAAGCAACCACCGAGAGAGGGTTATGGTTGGCAATCAACCGTTCGCACAACTTGATGTCCTTGGCGATGCTATTGCCCTGGCCCCAGCCGCAAGCCCCTAGCAGACGTTGTTCGGCATCGAGGTAGAACAACAGGAAACCGCCATCCGCGGTTGCCCGGCTCGCTGTCGGTTCGGTGTTTGCGATGATGCCCGAGGTTTGCAGCCCCCAGTCGTACTGGTCGGACCAGAAACCGGGAATGACGTCGTAGGGCTGCTCGCCGCCCAGCAAGTTCAGTGCGGCATGACGGCCCTGGGTTTCGGCGTTGCGCCAGGTTTCCTGACGCTGGAATCCTCCTTGCGGATGCAGGCGAAACTCACAGACGTCGCCTGCCGCAAAGATGTCTGGTGCACTGGTGCGCAACCGCGCATCGACGCGAATGCCCTGACCGACCTCAAGCCCGGCAGCCACGGCCAACTCGGTGTTGGGTTGTATGCCGATACCCACCACGACCAGATCGCAAGGCAACAACTGGCCGTCGACCAGTTGCACCGCCTCGGCGCGAGTGGCGCCCAGCACCGTTTCTATCGCTACGTTCAGTCGGACATCCACGCCCTGACGGCGATGCAGTTCCAGCAGGACACTGGACAAACGCTCCGGCAGGACACGACCCGCCAGGCGCGACCCAGCTTCGAGCAAGGTCACCGTACAACCCAGGGCGCGGGCGGTCGCAGCGACTTCGAGGCCGATAAAGCCGCCGCCGATGATCACCAATCGAGCGCCGGGCTGTAGCGAAGCGCGCAGTGCCATTGCTTCGTCATGGGTTCGCAGATAAAGCACGTTGGGCAGATGCCCCGGCACTGCGGCCAGCAGTCGCGCCCTGCCCCCGGTCGCGAGTAACAGGCGGGTGTAATGCAACCAACTGCCGTCGGCCAGCTGTAATCGATGTTGCTGCGGATCGAGGCTTTTCACCGGGTTGCCAGCCAGGTGCTCGATGTCCAGTTCGGCGAGCCGAGCCTTGTCGCACAGGCTGTACCCCGCCAGATCAATCGTGCCCTGCAACAGTCCCTTGGACAGCGGCGGACGCTCATAAGGCGGATGGGGCTCATCGCCGATCAGAATCAGGCGACCGCGATAACCTTCGCCGCGCAGGGTCAGCGCCGCGCGGCCCCCGGCATGCCCGGCGCCGACGATGACCAGTGGAGCATTGGCAGGATTCATGGTGCAGACTCCGCGCAGTTAAACCGTAATGGCGAGCTGGACACGTCCCGACTCGACCCGTACCGGATAGGTCTTGAGGTTGACGCACACTGGCGCGCCAAGGGCTTTTCCGGTGCGGTAGTCGAAACGTCCGTTGTGCTTGGGGCACTCGATGACATGGTCCATCACCAGGCCATCTGCCAGATGGATGGATTCGTGGGTACACAGGCCCGCCGTGGCGAAGAACTCGTCGTCGGCAGAGCGGTAGACGGCATAGGTGTGCGGACCGTGGTCGAAACGAATGACATCTTCTTCATTTATTTCGCCCACGGCGCAGACGTCGATCCATTGATCGGTCATGGTGTTTTCTCGTGTGGTGGTCAACCCGGGAGGTGTCAGGCCGGCGTTGCGTCGGCTTCAGACTGGGTGCTGGTGGCCGGCGTTGCGCGTTGTGGCAAAGGGCGACGGATGAAATACGTCGGGTCTTTGCGCTGCCTCCAGATGGTCGGGAGGATTTCCTTGAAAGCCTCGAACAAGCCGGCGTACGGCGGCGGGCAGTCGTTACGGATTTCTTCGTGAAGCTGCGCCAGCGCATGAAACGGCACCATCGGATACATGTGATGCTCAAGGTGATAGTTCATGTCGAGGTACAGAAAACGCAGCAGCGGGTTCATGTAAATGGTGCGGCAGTTGCTGCGGTGATCGAGCACGTCCTCGGCCAGGCCGACATGCTGCGTCAGGCCGAACAGGTAGGATAGCCAGCCTCCGTACAGGGTTGGCAGGCCGATAAACATCAGCGGCAACCAGCTCTGCAGATACAGCGCCGCGCCTACGGTGAGTGCATAAATCACCAGCCAGATACGCGCCACCGTAAAGACCTTGGGCCACTCGGATTCGGGGATAAAGGTCTGCTCTTCTTCCGCCATCCGTCCGGTTGCATGTCGGCAGACTGACCACATCGTCTTGATCGCGTAAGGCATCCTGAACAGGCTCAGCACCATATTGATCAGGCTAGGCGGACGCGGCTCGACGATCTCCGGATCGCGACCGACGATGATGGTGTCGGTGTGGTGCCGGGCGTGGCTCCAACGCCAAACATGGGGTTCAAACATGAACATGAAGCTCGACAATTGATAGACCGCATCATTCATCCAGCGGGTTTTGAACGCCGTGCCGTGACCCGTTTCGTGCCAACGGGCATTGGATGCGGTGCCATAGAGCACACCGTAGGCGAAGAAGAACGGAATGCAGGCCCAGGAGCCCCAGAACCAGTAACCCGCAAATCCGGTGACGACCATCGATAGCAACCAGATGGCGGTGTCACGCAAGGCCGGGCCGTCTCGACGCTGCATCAATTCCTTCATGCGTTTACGGGAAATCTGCGATTGGTACCAGCGGGCTGACACCAGGCCTTTTTGCGCCGCTTTGGCGGCTTCCGGACCGATCAATCGATAATCCCGAGGCCCGGGTTTATCGGGGTGTTCAAAGGCTGCGTGTTGTTCAGGCATTTTATTGTTCTCCGCAAGCTTGATGGCTATGGGCACTTTTCGACGCGGGATCACATCGTTGGAGAGACGATAGAGAGCCCACTGATTACCCTCAAGCCCTTGAATACATTTCCTATCAAGCTATCATCCAGGCCCATTGAAGCTTGATAGTTTTCTATCACGGCGCTGCCGGACCAGCCATGAACACTACTAAACGCCCAACCATCGCCACCGTCGCCGAACACGCTGGCTTGAGTGTCGCCACCGTGGACCGGGTGCTCAACGCCAGGGCGCCGGTCAACCCGGCGACCGCCGAAAAAGTGTTTCAGGCCGCTGAAGCGGTCGGTTATTTCGCCGCCAGGCTGATCGGCCAGCGGATTCGCGAATGTCGTCCCAGCTACCGTTTCGGCATCCTCTTGCTTGGCACCGCCCAAGCGTTCTACGGTAACGTGGCTGCCGCCATCTCCGAGGCTGCGCAGCGCCAGGCTGGCGTCAACCTGAACCTGCAATTCGAATACGTCATCGATCGCACACCCAGCGCGATCATTGCCCAAATCGAACAACTGGCGGTGCAGTGCGACGGCCTGGCAGTGGTCAGCTTCGCGCATCCGCTGATCCAGGCCTCCATCGCTCAGATCAAAGCCGCCGGCGTGCCGGTGATCGCGCTGCTCTCCGACATTTATGAGGCCGCGGATGAGCCTTACGTCGGCCAGGATAATCATGAGGTCGGGCGCACCATGGGCTGGCTGATGGCTCACACCTGTGGCGCGCGCAAAGGCAGTGTCGGAGTGCTGCTCGGCGGCCACCGCTTCCTCGGTCATCAGGCGCGGGTCGAGGGGTTGCGCAGTTACCTGGCGGAGCGCGCACCGGGGTTGCGGCCGCTGGAAGCAGTGATCAATCTGGACAACAACGACATCACCGAAGAGGCGACGCTGGACCTGCTGGCGCGGCATGACGACTTACGGGGTTTGTGCGTGGTCGGCGGTGGCGGCGACGGCATTATCAGCGCCCTGTCGCAACTGCCGAAGCAGCCGTCGCTGTGCTGCATCCTGCAGGAATCGACCGAGCTGTCGCGCAAGGCCCTGGCGCAGGGGTTGATCAGCCTGGTCATCGACTCCCAGCCGAA
>NZ_JALLIY010000038.1 GCF_023242315.1 Pseudomonas sp. MWU13-2105 | reverse complement strand
GAGGCGGCTCTTTCAATAGCTGTCAGTACCGATACAAAACTGACCCATCGTGTTGACAAATAGCTCCGGCTTGCACTCATCAACGGAGATTTGATCAACACGCTGATATCCCGTTTTTTCTTCGCCGTGAAAACGCTCTTGGTCCCATATCAGCAAGATGCAGGACTTTGCTGCCGGCCATTCCCAATACGTTGCACGCAGGCTTGGGTAAGCCCCAAATCGAAAAGCTGATCGCGCTACGCCGTTCGAGTGAAAGAGCCTGGTTGAAGCACGTGGGGGCAGCCGGGCAAGCGATGGATCACAGGACCCTGTTCCAGAAGACTCTTGTCCTGTTTGACCAGGGGGACTTCAACTACGAACGTTTCCAGGATGAGTTGCTGCACAAGATGGCGCAGTTGCTGGGGCGGGATTACAACGTGCTGAAACTGGACCTCCTCGAGCCTGAACGCCAGCCGCCGCAACAACACGCGTTAGGGCTCTCCCTGACCGCTCCATCGTTATCGCCGCCATTGATGGTCGGACAGGTAGGGCAGGCCACTGACCACGCTCCTGGGCTGTTAGAGATGCCGACATCTGGCAACTCTGTGGGGGGTAGAGAAGTGGTTTCGCCTGAGCCTTTTGACGAATTGGAGCGTTCTGATGAGCTGCCGTTCACGCTCACAGCAGGGGCGCAGCCTGCAGGGCTCCTGGATCATATAGGCCCGATCACACCGCAACGCGTGCCATTCACTGAAGTGATTGGGCCGCTGCAGGTCAGTGGTGATGGTGATGCGATACCCGGTGTCGAGTCGATGTCCGAACCGTTCGTTGTTATGCCAGCAGATGATCCAAATCGGGTGCAGGATCATGGCGACCTCGAAGGTGTTGTCGATGATCCTGAGGGTTTGCTCCAGGCGATTTTCGGTTTGGTGCGGGACATCGCTGATGAGGTGGCACTGGCGCCTGAGTTTTTCTGCGCGTGGGACCAGGGTATCGGTTATCTGTGCGTTCATCCGGCCGCCAGCGGAAATGACTCGCTTGCTGTCTTGCCAGAGGGGCTCACGCCTCAGGCGCATATTCTCCTCAAACTCTTGGAGGGATTGAGTGACGGTTGTGGACTGGCCTTAGGGGCAGAGCCGCTTAGGGGAAACGCTGAGCTGGCGTTGCCCTTTGAAATGCCCAGTGACGGATTCGCGGTCAAGCTTGGGCAATTACTACTGGGTGGTTTGCCGTTCGACAATCAGCCGGTCTCGAGAATGGAGCGTCTCAGTGATATCGCCTTGATCAAGCTGTTCCGGGTCATACGTTTGGCTAGGCGTCTTGCTGAATACCAGGAAGATTGGCCTGCTGGGTGAATGTCCGTGTGATTCCACTGGAATCATACCGGCAAGGCGCCACTGTATTTTCGGTGAATTTGGTACGCAGTTCGCCTACCTGACCCTCAATCCCGCTGGCTTCGCTTCTCGACTTTTACACGCTAAAACCAATCATACGTAAACCTGTTTGTCGACTGACGACTGGCCTGTTCCTGATGACACTGAAGCCCTGACCTCAATCTATCAGGAGCGTTCTATGTCCAATCCCTTCCCGCTCACGCTCGGTCCTTTGCGCAGTGCAATGGAACTGACGCTTCACACCTACCACGCGACCTTCATTTGGCAAGGCAGGTCCGCTGACAAAGAGAAGAGCAGCATCATCGGCCTCAATGGCTTCTCCAGCTTGATGAACAAGATCAAGCGCGGGGCTGAGCAGGATGATCCTTACGCTGATTTCTGGATGATCCGTATCCACGAAAAGCTGGAGCATTCGAAAGACGCCTTGACCCTGATTAAGGATCAATTGGATGAGCAGATGGGCTGCCTGCCCGCTGCCATCCGTGCTGGCGACAACCTCAATGTTCACCCGGTTACATTGCCGCTTCACATCAACACTCCGTTGGGTTTCTTGGCCGTATACCTGCTGATCGACTACGACAACATCGTTCGCCGGTTGCTGCAGGGGCACCACATCGCATTGATCGGGCGCCGGGATATGGAACGTTGGATCAATGAGGGCGGGCATGTGTTGCGCAGCCTGTTTAGCTTGGCTCAGCAGTTCAAGTTTTCCGGGGCAACCCGTGAGGATTTCATCGCCAACAATGCCGCGGCGCGAGAAGCCCGGGAGCGGTTTGGGGAGTTGCCGGCGGATGTGCTGGCGGGCACTCGGCGCTCTGAATTTGCCCCTCAGATTATTCGGCGTCGGGTGAGCGATGAGAGGCCGCCAGAGGCCGTTGAAGACGAGATCGAGGATGAGGCTGAGGTTGGGGACAATGCTGGGGAGAACCAGGTGTTTTCGGGGCCTGGTTTGGTTGAGAAAAGTGATGGACTCCGAGTACCTGGGAGGGTGATGCCATGACTATTTCAGGAGATGCTTTTGGTGGTGATCTCTCGGTAGCGCCGGAGGATGGTGCAAAACACACTGCCTTCCAGCCACTGCAACACACTGCTTTCCAGGCATTGGAATACACAGCCTTCCTTAAAGGGCTTTTAAAGCCTTTTAAGGGTAAGGGGGAGCTGGTCGAATTCGGGGATGCGTGCAGTCAACTGACGGGCAGTCTGATCGAGCTCGCCATCAAAGGTGTGCTGGCTCAAGCGGAACGTTATCCGTTTACCTTGTTGCCCATTCGATTGACGAGGCAGCCCACGGGGGCGGGCACGGTGTTCCTGCGTTGGAGTCGAGTGGACCGCAGCAAGATGGGCGTGGACCTGTGGGCGGAGTTGATTCGCGATGAGCGCACGTCCATCAACCTGGTGCCCGATCTCTATGCGTTGGAGCTACAGCGGATCGTGATCAACATGCAGATCAGCCTGACCCACAGCATCAGTCGCCAGGCTTTCCTATGCGCTTGCAAAGTAGAAGCTGCCGATGAGGTTTACCGTCAGCGAATGGATCAAGACGTTAGTCATTACACGGAGAGGAACTGACCATGGCCAGCAATTTTTGGGGTGAGGGCAACATCGGCACGGAGCCTGAATTCAAGGAGATCTCCAACGGTAACAACGAGCCTTACCGACTGCTTCGGTTGAATGTTTACTTCGACAATCCGATTCCGAAAAACGATGGCAAGTACGAGGATCGAGGTGGGTACTGGGCCGGTGTCGAAGTCTGGCACAAGGACGCTGAGCGCTATTCCGAGCTCTATTGCAAAGGGATGCGGGTGCTGGTCACTGGGCGAATACTTATGGACAAGTGGGAGGATGACAACGGTGTCGAATGCCGCGCGATGAAGGTACAGGCCAGTCGCGTGGGGATCTTGCCGCATCGTGTTGAGAGCATTGCCATGGCGGTGCAGGAGCGTCCTTTGCCTGTTCCTGAGGCTGATGAGCCGGAATGAAGGCGGAGGCTTTGAGCTGCACGGCAGAGGCCCTTGGACGGGCCTCTGCTGCTTTGATCAGTTCTTGTGTTTGATCGATGCTCGCCTGCTGGAGAGTACGTGGCATCGGTCTTGTGGCAAGGTTGCCCCAATCAGTATTGGTCGCAACTACTGCCCTTTGTGACTTCCACTGGAGTCACTCTGCGCTTCTGCTGGTCGCCGAGCATTGCCGAAGGGGAGGCTGTTTTTGTCGGGGGCGATCATCGGGAAGGTACACAAGGGCATGAAACAGCGCGCAATAGATACGGAGAGAGGCTGGGTTGGTCGTGACCTACAATCAGCGCTTTATCCTCAGTTCACGTCATAAGGACATGTCATGCGCACGAATCGACTTCTGGGTACGCTGTGTTTCTCCTTCCTGGTCATGTCGGGCTGTCAGAGCCCTACGCATGAAACGCTTCGGTCGCCGGTTCCCGTTGCCGCCGCTGTTACCTCGAATATTGTCACGCTCGACAAGGGGGGGGCTTTGTGCTGATGTATGACTGCACCAATCACACCGCGTTGCGTTATCAGTACGTGCTGACCGCCGATACCGGGTCGGTGCCGCGTCCTTCGTCGTTTCGCCTTGATCCGGATCTGCCCAGTGGCTGTGGCCAGCAGTCCAGTGCAGCGACTTACTCCAGTGTCAGCGGGTGGGATCGGGGGCATCTTGTGACCTCCAATCATATGGACTACGACGAGACCTACATTCGTCGTGCCAACTACATGACCAACATCGTGCCGCAGGTGGGCGCTTTCAACCGCGGCATCTGGAAGCAGGCGGAGGAGGTTGCCGAGTGCTATCGGGATTTGGCGACGGTTCACGTCTACGGTGGTGTACAGCGATCCGTCGAATGACTACTTCGTGGCTTCCCATGGCATTCGCACGCCTGACTATTTTTGGAAAACCGTCGTCACCACGAATGCGGCCGGGGAGACCCAAGCCATCAGTTGGTACATTCCCAATCAGGCAGGCCTGGGCAATCTGGATGCCTATATCCGCGGCATCAATGAGCTCGAAGCCGAGGTCGGTGCAGAGAACGTGAATATCCCGGTGTCGGCCAGTGTGAAGGCGCAAAAGCCGGCGGTCACGTGGCCTAAGCCGAGTGGGTGTGATCTCAGCTGAATCTAGTAGGGATATTGGGCAATTGCCACGATGTTCGTTTTTGGCCGATCGTTGCTTCTGACGATTGGTTAAAGGAGAGTCCATAGCCCTCTACAACGTTTAACGAAAGTTCGTTACCTGAATAGAGCATTCTTCATCTTTAGCAAAGGGGCAAAAAGCTATCATCGCTCGGCAGCAAACGCTGCGAGGATAAATTGGAACGGGAGCTATTTTTCCATGATGGAAAACGCCGAGCTGGAAGCTTTCAAGGCTATTGTCGATTACGGCAGTGTCACTCAGGCCGCGCTGAAGCTCAACCGCGTGCAATCAAGCATCTCATTCCGCATTAAGACGCTGGAATCCAAGCTGGGCACCCGCTTGTTCGAGCGTTCAGGACGTCGCATCGTAGTGACGGCCGCAGGCAACGAACTGTATGGCTATGCCTCTCAGATCCTTGAGTGGGTAGCGAAGGCCGAGGCTAGTTTTGGGCAGGGCAGCGGTCCTCAGAAGCTGCGCCTTGGGGTGATCGAAAATTTCACGCTTTCTCGTCAGCCGTTATTGCAGCGAATAATGAGCAATCCGATTGAGTTGGATATCGATGTTACCTTGGGCAACTCCACCTATTTGATCGACGCATTGGAGTCGGGTATTTGTGACGCCGCCATCGTCGGCGCTGGAATCGCACCTGGGCATTTGACGCGGCTTGGATTGTTCGAAGATCGACTCACGCTGATTTATGGCGAGTCGCATGCTCCGGTATCGCTGGATACCTTGGATGGGTGCAGCTTTTTGGTCAACAGCCGGCAGAGTGCCTCGCAACGCAACCTTAAAGAGTTGCTGACGCTTCATCGTGCTACACCTGATCGGATCGTTGAGTGCGGCTCCTACTCGTTGTTGTTCTCTCAGGTAGCGAATGGCGCAGGTGTCTCACTGGTGCCCCAAGCACTGGTTGAAGTTTTTGCCCCTACCCACAAAGTGCTTAGCCTGGAACTGACGGCCCCCTATGCGACGTTCAATACTGAAATGGTCTTTCTAGATGCGTCACTTGGATCTGCTGCAAGGCGGCTTACCGAATGGATTCTTGAAAGTGAGACATGTGAGGTTAGGTCGACGGTTGGGCAGCGAGTGGAGATGAGCCACGGCTAACCATGGCTCATCGTGCTCAGCTATGTGCGGATGGACCTATTAGTTACAGGAGCAACGTACTGCTTCGTCCTCATAGCTTACGCTGATCTCAAGTGAATCCAGATCTGAACAGGCAGTAATCAAATCCCCGTCCTTGAGTTGAAAACCGTCGCGATCGCTGCTGATCGCGGCGCCCAAAAGAACGAAATGGACGGTCCCCGGTTCGCATAACGTGTCATGTTGGAACAGCATCGTTTCCAGTTCGGGTTTGCTGATGTTCAATTGAGCTGAGCCTAGCTGCGAAGACTTCTTCCAGGCGACTTCTCCCTTTCTGATGACCGAGCTGCTAACGGTGGTCTGTTGCGGAAGGTCGCCAAGGACCAATTCGGGGCACACCACTGTTTGACGCAGCTTTGACAAGCCCGCCAGGCTGGGATGTCGATGACGCAGATCCGGGTCCGAAAAGTCGAAAGCCAGTGTATAGCCGCAGTACCTGGGGTTGCGAAGGTGGTCGATGACATAGACGCAGATGTACTCGACCTCGAAGCCTGCGCTGCAGGCGTGAAACGGTGTCGTCACGATCTCCTGTGCAACCACCAAACTGTTACCGTTCCCTTTGTAGTACCAGTCCGGCGCCTCACGAGTAGGGGCCTTCACTGCATTGACGTGGGTGTGCGTGTATCCAAACCCACTGACACAGCAATCCCTTGGCTCGCTTGGCTTTAGTGGGATAACGGGACGGGTGTTAGGGCACAGGGGACTCAATTGAGCGTCGAATGCCAGGCGCTCACTGAATGTTTCGAAATCCAGTCCGCTGGCAATCTTTTGCAGCATGAGGTCGAGCCCGCTATCGAAGCCGTTGAGCGTGCGATACCCATACGCAGCCGCACTTCCTTGCGCAATGCTGATCCTGCGAACTCCGTTATCGTCCACCCGTTCTATTAATTTGTTCATCAGGCAGTCTCTACCTTGCTCATCAGTTTCGGCTTGGGTTTGGCCGAGCACATCACAACGCCGACGGCGATAAGCAGCAGGCTCACCCAGTGGTAGGCATGGAGTGGCGTGCCCAGGAAAATGATGCTCAGGATGCCCCCGGACAATGGGACGATATGCGTAAAAATCTCCCCACGTGTTGCTCCGATTTCAGCGATGCCGCGGTTCCAGAACAGGTAAGACAGCCATGATGGAAAGATGACCAGGTACGCCAGCCCCCATAAGCTGACGGTGCCATTCAGCATCGTGTGAAGGCTGTCTGGTGTTAGGTATATCGTCACGAGCGTGAAGGGGATCAGCAGTAAAGTGCCAACCAGTGCGGAGTAGGTGACAAAGGCGCCGCCAGGAATTGTCTTGGGCTTTGTCCGCAGAAAGGCGCAGTACATTGCCCAACTGGCAGCCGACAGCATGGTCCATAGGTCACCCTTGTTGAATTGCTTGAGGAAGCGTAGGTCCGAGAGGTGGCCCATGGTAACCAGCCATATGACGCCTAACGTACTGGCTACGACGCCAAGCCAGTTGCCACGCGATATGTGGTCGCCGAATACAAAGCGATTGATTGACAGTACCAAGCATGGTGTTGCCGAGAGATAGATGGCAGCGTTCAACGACGTGGTGTACTGCAGCCCTATGTACAGGGTCAGCGGGAACAACACCTGGCCGCAGATTGCGAGCATCGTCAGCGTTTTCCAGGACTGACGAATCGCCCCCATTGATCGGGTCAGAGGTCGATAATTAATGATCAGTAGCAACGCACTGGTCAGCAGCCATCGAGCTTGCGACAGGAGAACAGGATCGATGTCGATGACCATCAACTTGCCAACGACATAGTTGCCACCCCAAAAGACGGCAGCGAGGGAGAGATAAAGATACGGCATGGGTTGTCTCCTTTACACCTTTTCCAGGCAGGCGAATTCCAGATGACCGAGCTTGATGTCTGCGCGGCGAATGAATAGCGCAGACGCCGAGTCACCAAGGATGTTCAATGCTGTCAGTGGATAGAGGAGTAGGCCTCCAGGGGCGCAGACTCTGAGGGCTTCCTCAACCACAGTGGTGGGTGGTTGACCTTCGACAGCGCTTACCACGACGACGCCATAGCCCAGCTTTCGGCGATAGTGGTAGTGACCTCCGGTGACGAAGGGCAGTGCATCCGCATTGAGGTCCGCGCGTACCCGCAGGCGTCGTTGCCCAGCATCCTGAGCCCACTGCAAAAGTCTGGCAAAACCAACACGCGAGTCACTGATGATGTCGGTGGCTCGATCTGCGAACCAGGGGGCCATCCTTTGGGCATCAGGCCCGACCAACAGGGCGCAGGCTTGGCCAGCAAGCTCTTTGAGCACTGCCTTGAGCTCGGTAGGTGTTTCGCAGTCCAAAGGTTCTTCATCGCGATAGGCGATCAACCAGTCTGCATTGACCACCTCCCAGTCACTGATCTGGAGTGTTTGTTCCACGGTTGGCTGAAAGCTTTCCATCAGCCAGGACTTATAGGGTAGGTACTGAAGAATTTTTCCTTGGTCGCCAACAATCGAGTAGTCACCAACCCAACTGTTCACGAAGCTGCGCAGACCAACGATGCTGCCTTTGCCCAAGTAGTCTGCGTTCCAGCCAACAATTGCTTCCCGACCGACCCAGGCGTAATCGCAGAGCCGCACGGGGGGCAAGCGTGTCATGGCAACGGTTCTGGAGCCGATCGAGAGCCGGCCGTAAGGATCATGGTCTTGGCGCAGCAACTGCGATCCTGGCGACAGCCAGGCGCCATCGCCGATGCGAACATCGCCTCCCGCGTTTATGGCCGCGTTGCGACCGAATCGGACGTATCTGCCCACTTGGATTTTTGGCAGTTGCTGTGCGCCGTAATCCAACTGATGGTCGGCGTGAGGATGGCTGAAGTAGGCGCCATTTTCGAAGTGAGTGGGTGAGATCAAATGCTCACCGGCGGCTTCCTTCACGATCAATGGGTCGCCGTCGTTAATGATTTGGAAATGGGTCTCGTGTAGGCCAAGCTCGTTCGACAGATCAGAAAGCCGGGACTGGACCGTTCTAGAAAACTGGATTTCGTCCCGATGTCCGCTGATGCCTTGTGACGCCTTGCGCAGTTGACGCAGTGCATTCACATACAGCGGAATAGGGCGATTTTCCTGCGGGCTGGACAAGGCCCACTCGAGTGCACCCAGGGTGCCACCCTGGTCGGGGATAGCAGTGGGAGTCAGCGTTACACTTTTATCCAGATAACGGTCAAACACTTCAATATTCCTTCAGCTTTCAAACCCATAAACCGAGCGTTGTGCTCGGTGAGGGAAGCTTACGAAGGCGTTGGCAGCACGAATATCGAGTTATTTTGCTGGGTCAATTCGAAGAAAACGAATGATTGGGCATGGGGGGACTGCCCTTACCCTATGGGCAGTATCAGCTCTGCTCCTTGGTTTCTGACATTCCCTACCGCAGTGCCCACGGGGTACCACTCGAACGCATCGACTGGAAGGCAAAGGTTATTCGCGATGTCTTCTGCGCGTGCTGGCGAGAGTTCAGGGTCGATCCATTCCCGGGCGTGTTCCGGCGCCAGCACTAGCGGTCGTCGATCGTGAATGTCGACCATGCCCCGGTCGCTGGCGGCGGTGATGATGACAAAGCCATCGCCCTCGTGGGGTTCAATCCCGGGGTGAACCTGGGCCAGGGCAGCGAAGAACATCGGCGCCTGGCTCTTCAGCCGAATGAAGTACGGTTGCTTCTTCTTCGGGTCACTGGGATCTTTCACCCACTCGTACCAACCGTCGGCCACCACCAGGGCTCGTCCTTTCGGCCAGAGCTGTTTGAAGAACTTGCCGGTGGTGACCGTCTCGACGCGGGCATTGATGGGATCAGGTCGTTTGCCCTTGGCCCAGAAGGGCGCCCAGCCCCAATGAACGGGATCGATCCGCAGACCTTCCTCAACGCTGTGCAGGATCAACACCCGGGTGGTAGGGGCGATGTTGTAGCGGGCGATGGGTTCATTGTCGTAGCCGCTGATGACGTCTTGCTCGGCCTCAAGCTCGCGTAGGTAGTCCGCCATGCCCTGGTACTGCGCAAATCGTCCGCACATGCTGACCACCTCCGCTTGTCGCAATCCCCCTCAATGGAATTGACCGCAAGGCTCCTACAACGTTAACTGTATATTCGTACAGGTATTTCGGAAGTCGTGCGTCATGAGTTTTACCATTCTAGGCCCTCTCGCAGAAGGCGGCGTCGCGCTGCCTCTGTGTTCCTTCAAGGTGCCGGCGGGTTTCCCGTCGCCGGCCGCAGACCATATCGAGCAACAGATCTCACTGGACGAGCTTTTGAACATACGAGCACCCCATGTGTACCTGGTGTCGATTGAAGGGGACAGCATGCAGGGCGCTGGGATTTTCGACGGCGACCTGGCCGTCGTGGACCGGTCTATGGAGCCGCTGCACGGGCACATCGTCGTTGCACTGCTGAACAACGACCCGGTCTGCAAGCGGCTATGCAAACAGGGGCCCGAGGTCATACTGAAATCGGAGAACCCCCGGTACCCGTCCCGTTACGTCATGGAAGGCGATGAGCTGTCGATCTGGGGGGTAATTACCTTCAGTGTGCGCAGTCATGCCCATTAACCCCCCTGAGCCGGTCTTCGCACTGATCGACTGCAACAGCTTCTATGCCAGCTGCGAGCGGGTGTTTCGTCCGGACCTCGCCCATACACCCATCGTGGTGCTGAGCAACAACGATGGTTGTGTAATTGCCCGCTCCGCGGATGCCAAGCCGCACATCAAGATGGGCGAGCCGTATTTCCAGATCCGGGACAAGCTTCGTCAGCACTGCATCGTGCCGTTCTCCTCGAACTATGCGCTGTACGGAGACATGAGCCAGCGGGTCATGACTGTGATCGAGTCCATGGTGCCGGCCCTGGAGGTCTACAGCATCGATGAGGCGTTTGCCGAGCTCACCGGTATGACTGAGGACCTGGAGCTGCTGGGACGCCGTATACGCGCCCAGGTGCTCAGGAGTACCGGCATTCCGGTGGGGGTGGGTATTGCCGGTACCAAGACCCTCAGCAAACTGGCCAACCACGGCGCGAAGAAGTGGCAGGCGCAGTTGGGCGGTGTTCTGGATGTCCGGGCACCCAACCGCCGAGAAAAGTTGCTCAAGGCCTGCGACGTCTCGGACGTCTGGGGCATTGGCCGAAAGATGACGGCGCACTTGGAAGGAATGGGCATCAGAACCGCTTGGCAGCTCTCACAGGCCGATCCTTGGGTGCTGCGCAAGCACTTCAGCGTGGTGATCGAAAAGACCGCCCGTGAGCTGGCAGGGACGCCGTGCCTGGAGCTGGATGAGCCCGACGCGCCCAAGCAGGAGATCTGCTGCAGCCGGATGTTCGGCAGGCGGCTGAAGGAACTGCCATCGATCAAAGAGGCCGTGGCCACCTACATGATGCGGGCTTCGGAAAAGCTCAGGGCTCAGCAGTCGCTGTGCAAGAAGATCCGGGTGAGCATTCGGACAGGGATGTTCAACCCGGAGGAGGCCAAGTACGCCAATGGGGTGGTGATCGATCTGCCATACCCCACGGACGACGTGCGCCTGCTCACGAAAATGGCGGTGGACGCCCTCGACCAACTCTTTCGGCCCGGCTTCAAGTACAGCAAGGCCGAGGTCCTACTGCTCAATCTCTGTCAGCCGGGCGAGTACACCGATGACCTGTTCGCTGCCTCTCAACCCGCCAACACCTCCAAAGTGATGACCGTCCTGGACCAGATCAACAACCGATGGGGCAGGGGAACACTACGTGCAGCCAGCGTCCCGCTGAACCCCGAGTGGGGCATGCGCCGGGAGATGATGAGTCGCAGCTTCACCACGCGGCTGGATCAGCTGTGGCGGGTGTCATGTTGCTGAGTGCTGGACTCACTTGAGCCGTGTTACCTGGGCTGCCGGTGTCGTTAAGCGAAGCAGGAGGCAATACGGAACATGGCGCCTAGTCAGGCGTTGATCGCGTGCCGTCGTAGACGGTGCCAGGCTGCCTATTTCGTGACAGGCAGCATCGGCCCCTCATCAAGCTCATCTTTACTCCCACCAGGGACGACTACCCGTGATTCTGACGATGTACTTTCGCCCGCTCCTCACATACACCATTGGTGTTTGCGGGAGACGTCTACACAGGTTAACTCGATTAGTAGCTCTTTCGGCAAATGGTTCAAAGCGGGGCGGTTACCACATAGTCGTATAGTGGGTAACTATAGTCGTGTCACAAAAAGCATCAATAACACCATCACACCAATACCTATTACATCCACCAACATGCTTAGCCACTTCGATCCACCGTATAGGGCCTTCATACCCAGTTCGCTATTGCGTCCGGCAAGCTTCATGGCAGAGCCGATAATTAACACTGCGACCAGAGCACCGACCTGATGCGTTTGAACATAGGTGTTGAAGAACTCACCAACATCGCCCTGAGTTTTCCAGTTCCATAAGCCATACACTATACCTGTGATGTAGAGGCTCAGCCATAGTCCCCACGCTGCCGTGGTAACCACAAAATATTTCAGCGGTGGCTTGCTTAGCTCGGGGCGCCATTTGCGTATCACATGGATGGCGCCATAGTGATAGCCCCAACGTAGGCTAGCTAGGGCATATACCAGCAAGGCCGTCAGGGCAAATACCATCCAAAAGTATCTGCCTTCGGTTTTGTGCAGTTGCAGTAGCAAATCGGCGGGAGGTTTTGCAGGAGAGGGCTTGTCCATTTCTCTCCAGAACATCCACTGGTAGATCGACTGAGCCGCAGCCGCGCAGACGCCAGCCACCGCCAATGGTGTGCCCCAAAGCCCCGGCAGTTTTGCGTACGCAGGTTGGGACTGGTGTGGATGTCTGATAAAGGCCAAGGGGCGGATAAACATGGGGCCAAGCATTAAAAGAATGTAGGTAGTAACTTTGGTGGCGCGTAGCAGGCGCCAGATTTTGCGAGGTGAAGTTAGCATTTATATGCAGTCTCAGTATTTTGTGTAGTGGTCTGTTATTTGCTCGGCGCGCCCTAAAGTCCCATGGCCGACGTTTAGAACGGTTGTAACCTACGCCCCTGATAATTCCCCTCCGGCCCATTCATCACCGGTTGTAGTCTTGAACAACCGCTTGAATATTTCATGCTCCTCTAGAACCAGGGGGCCGAAATGGTGAGTATTTTCAAAGGCGGAAATAAAGCTGCTGGCGGCATGCCCAACTGCTGACAATATGTCGACCATTTGCTCCTCGGTCTCTAACTGGAATGCCTCAACGGTTTGCTCCTGCCCTCTGTGAGCACTCATGAAATAGCTCATGCTGTACACTGAGCCATGAATGATTTCCGACGACACGGAGTAGATGCCTGCATACGCGTCCACAAGAGTGCCCCCCAGACGCCTGCCCGACTTTGCCTATGCGACTGATTTTTGATGGTACATCAAGAGAGCTCCACGAGTCCTGTCCTCGGCCGGCGAATTCTGGGAAGAGCCTCGCTACCGTCGCTTTAGGTTTTGCGTCATGACCCAGAGTCATCATGAATTCCCCCGGAACCGATCACGCGATCTTGGCAGACTGACTCGCCCGTGCACCTGCTTGACCCGATACGTCACCGTCTGATTAAGTTACGCTATCCCCGTGTTCGAGAAGTGCTGAGGTGAAGATGCTCATCGATAGTCGTCAGTTTCGCTTGGTAATATCCCTTACGGATCTGTTCCATTGGCCGGATGACGACGTCCCCGTTCTACTGGACGACTGGAGGCGGGCGATCGAGTTGTTGGGATTCGATGAGGTTGAGATAACGGCGCTGTATGATGTTTATTTCGACGGGACTCCGATTGGGCAAGGTGACGTTCACGCCTTCATCAATAAGGCCCAGCCAGAGAATACGCTGATCTTCGACTTGTACCGAGGCCTGACAGATCAGTTGGATATTATCGCAGTTGCCATCAGCGTTTCCGGGGAGCGAATTACCCAGATAAAGTCGTTATTACGGCAAGTATTCGATTTGGCTTCCTGTCAAATTCACTATGAGGAAGGCAGCTTTTTGCAAGCCTTCAAGGAGATGACCAATGTTGAGGGCTATCCAAAAGTGATCAGGGAAAGCGCCTATCATCAACAACTTCTGATCAAGCACTGCTAACGTATCGGGTGCTTGATCTACTTATCCGACAGCTCTCATGTACGATCATAATATCCGTACGGGTCGATAGGGGGTAGTCACGAGTAACTGAAGCTGACTCAAAGCCGCCAGATATGAGGACTCCCTTCTGCTCGAAACGAACGACGCTATGCAGATTTACACCGATTACAGCATTCCACGGCCAAAACTGATAAAATCCATTAGCCTCCTAAGTAAGTAGTGATGAGACGTTCACAATGAGTAATGAACTGAGCGAGGAGGAGATGCGTTTGGCGCTGTTTGGTCCCTCCAACCCAAGCACCGATCCGGTACCGGCGCCAGAACCTGAGCCAACGTTCGTACCCCCTCCAGCGCCAACCCCCAAGCCTCGACGTGTTGTCAAAGCACTCTCCCCAAAGCTGCGAGTCACACTGCGCGCTACCAAGCAGTTTGGCGGTGACGTCGAGGTGCTGACCTATGATGCCAATACCCTGAGCACCTTCATCGCTGAGCAAGAGGCCAAGGCCGAGGCCAAAAAGAAGAAGTTCCGGTATTTCGAGTTGGTGTCGATCAAGCCCATCTAGCGTTTGTGATCCAGCGCGCCGGACAGCTAGCGCCGGCTGGGGCATTCCCACGTGTGGTTGTATCTCGCTCGACCCGTTCGAGCTGGGCGGCTCCGAGTGGCTCGTTGGCACCCAGAACACGCCCGCGACATCAGCCCGATGATGCACCTCTCATGAGCCAAGCAATATCGAGGGCTTGACTCTCCTGCCAGGGGCAGACTTTACCCTGAGGGCTCATTCCCTCTGGAGCCCCACATGAGCAAGCGCACCCTGGTCGTTCTCGGCCACCCTTCAGCGAACAGTTTCTGCTCGGCGCTGGCCGATGCGTACCTTGAATCGTCTTTCCAGGCAGGTCACGAAGTACGCCTGTTGCGGTTGGGCGAGCAACGCTTCAACCCGGTGCTGCACGACGGCTATCATCTGACACAACCACTAGAGCCAGACCTTCTGCAGGCCCAGGCCGACATTGCCTGGGCGCAACACCTGGTGTTCATCTACCCGATTTGGTGGGGCGGCATCCCGGCACTCTTGAAGGGCTTTCTGGATCGGGTACTACTGCCCGGCTTTGCCTTCAAGTACCGACAGAACTCTCCGTTTCCGGAGCAACTGCTCAAGGGCCGTAGCGCCGAACTGTTGGTTACCCTCGATACGCCACCTTGGTATTACCGCTGGGTCTATCGCATGCCTGGCGTGCATCAAATGCGCAAGACCACCTTGGAGTTCTGTGGCATCAAGCCCGTGAAAGCCATCACCTTCGGCCCGCTGATCAAGTCCCGGCCTGAGCAGCGGGAACGCTGGTTGGCGCAAGCACGGGCCATTGCCCGTCGCTAGGGGGCGGAATTTCAGGTAATTTCGGTGCTCTGCACATCATCAATGGACTGTTCATGTACATCGGTAAAGCGGCTCAACTGTCAGGTACGACGGTAAAAACCATCCGTCACTACGAGGCCATTGGCCTGCTACCCGCCGCGCGACGCCAAGGTCGTTATCGCCTCTACGATGAGCAAAGTGTCGAGTTGCTGATGTTCATCAAGTGCGCCCAACAGTTGGGTTTCAAACTCAAGGAATTGCAAGCCTTGATGCCGGCGCAGTGGACCGCGAGCTTTCCCTGGGGCACCGCTCAACAAGCACTGGCGACCAAAAAACAGGCGTTGAAGATGCAGATTCAGGCTCTTGAAACACAGTGCGTGCAGCTTGAATGGTTCGAGGGCGAGCTGACCAGAAACCGCCAGTTGTGCCCTGTGTGACATGTCCGTTTTCTATCCCGCGAGAGTGGCCTGCTTCCCTACACTCCGAGGCTTCATGAACAACCACCTTGCCCGTTTGATTTCTGACTACCAGGCCAGCGTCCGAACGGCCGTGGAGCTCATGCAACGATCTGGTATCCCTATGCCTTCCACTTGCACGGACTGGGTTGGAACTGACATTCCCAACCGTGGTGTGCTCGAGGGTGGGATTCAGTACTACAAGCATGGCTACGGCTGCGCGGTGAGCCTCTCCACGGGCGCAGTAGACTTTGACTTTGGGGATCAAGGTGAGATCGCCGGGTTCGACGTATGGCGTCTCGCCGGTTTTGCTGATTCCAGATTGCCGGGATACGGCTTTGCCACCGAGGACGCACTCAAGGTGTGTTTCAAAGAGGAGGTGGCAGCAGGCTCTCTGGTGTACTCGGGGTACATCCTTTACTACCTTGCAGACGCCGCTCATTCACCCTCGGTGGACGTATGCAAGGGCAGTACACCGCAGTTGGAAATCGAGAGCGCCAGATACGACGAGTTTCTCGACCTATGGGCGCAAGGAGCGTTTGATCAGCAGCGACTGGGCCAGGCGTTCTACAACTATTTTCGTCTGCATCAACTCACTGACCAGGCCGTTCTCCAGGGACTGTATGAGGCCGATGCCGAAAAGGCCGGTGCCGTTATTTCCCGTGTTTTTCGGATCAGGTAACGTTCGAAGCTCTGGCCGCAGCGGATCGCCGCATCGAGTAGACGCTGGCCAGCGCATCTTCCTGAATCCCAGGGATGGGCTGATGATCATGCCGCACGGTGACAGGGCTGGTTTTGAGCCAGCGTCCGGACTGAGGTTGTACACGAATTAGGGTGGCAGCCATACGCAGGTGTGCAAGACCGGGCATATCGGACCCCGGCAGACTCGAAAGTCTCCTGCGCACGGCCACCATAAAGCAGAAGTCGCAGGCATGGAATTGCCTGCCGACACCGCTTGTTTGAGGGCGCGTGAACACCGATATGACCGGACTTGCACGTCCGTATCATCAACTGCGTGACGACGGAGCAAGACTATCCGCGACATCCGGCTCAAACAAGCGGTCAGGATGTCCTAGGAAACTTCACTCAAGGGGAGCAGAGAACTCTTGCTGGTCGCTGAAGTTGCCGGCTTCGGTGAAAGGCCGTGATCGTCACTGACCCTGTGTTCGATCCTGCTGGTTGAACGGGACAGCTGTGGGTGGCTATTTCGAGCCAGGGGCTGGTCAGCAGATCGACAGGGCAGGTGAGCTGCTCGCCTGAAAGATTGGCCTTTAGAGTTTGATCAATTGTTGACTGGACATTGCGTTGACAGAAAAATCTGGGCCTCGCAGAAGTTTTCGGATGTCCTTGACCTCTCCTAGCATGATGGCGTGCAGGCCAGAAGGCATCAGCTTTGCGCTGGCATATTCTGCCCATGACCGAAGACTCCCAGACTCGTGACCAAAGTCCGGTGCGAGGGTGTGCCAGTTCTTGGCGTCGCGCTGTTGAGTGAGGTCGCAGGTGGCCAAGTAGAGTTTCCGCAGCTTGGTGTCGAACTCTGAGATATTTACACCCCAGTTGTCGATCACGCACGTGCGCACGATTTCTTGAAGCTTCGGATGTAGGCCTGTGAGTATGGCGTTCTTGGCGGCGCGCACGACCTGATCGCGTTTATCCCCGTGATAGGGCCCTCCAGCCTTGGCTCTGTTCACGGCATCTTGCATGGCTTTCAACGTAATATCGTAGGCGTGCAGGATATCCTGGCAGTGCTCTTGCTCGGCATCTCGTCCATCCAAAGATACCGCTGCATCGATCTCCACGAAAATCTGCCGATTACCTGGTTCCTCTATGTAGTCAGTCGTGTGACCGCCGGACATCATTAAGCCAGTGGCATAAAGGCCCGGTGCCAGATGGTAGGCTTCGTTATCTCCCTCGTAGGCGGCTTGCAGGATTTGCACATGAGCTGACCAGCCTCTGTAGGGTCTTTGCTGACAGACAATGTTGAACTTGGGGCTCAGTACATGCGTTGGTGGAGAGGTGATCCCGCAGTCCATGGGGGCTGCCCCCTTTGCATTGAGCTCCTCTCGGGTGTGGAGTTCGGTCGAGACGCGAGCGAGCATACTGCCTCCTTGGCTGTTTCTGTTTGGTCGTCAGGGCTGCGGATGAATCGGGGCGCTCGCAGGGAACTCCCACGGGTTTCGGCCGAAAGAATAGACAGCAATTGACAGTATTACCCGTTGGCCAGGAACGGGCGGTATAGCCAACACCTGTGTAATCTTTCTGATCTGGTCAACAGACAGTCACTGCGCGGATTGGGCAGAATGTCGTCATAGACGCTTACCGCTGACATAAAAAAGCCCGACTGCGTCGGGCTTGAGTGAGGTGTTGCTGTAGGCCGATTCCAGGTTATGAATCAACCCGCTCGTCCTTGAGTGACAGGAGCAGATACGGCGTCTCCGGGTCTGTCTCCACCAGGTTGAGTGTCAGCTCCAGGGAGGACTGTTTCGTACTCCGTCCTGTGTGCAGTCGCTGGTAGAGCCCGAAGTGAACCTGCCGAGCGTCCGGCTGCCGGTGGTGGGCTTTGCTCACGGCGTGCAACAGATCCAACAGCCGACTCTCGTAGCTTGAACCACACCGG
>NZ_JALLIY010000037.1 GCF_023242315.1 Pseudomonas sp. MWU13-2105 | reverse complement strand
GTTTCGAACCTCTTCAACGAAGTCGCTGCATTTCTTGTTCAGTTGCGCAATCCCCCCTAAATCGCTTTTTAAGCTGCAGAACCATTTGGATGTTGGTTCATACGAAGGGTGGAGGCGGCTCGGATACAGACTTTTGGTGTGAGGGCACTCATTTTTTTCTGAACATAGATGAATAAGATCTATTTGCTTGTTAAATTTTTTCGCTCTTCTGTAGCTGATTACGAAAAGCGGATCTCCATGTGCGATGGTGTTTCTTATCGGCTTCAGTGTTTCGAAGATGTACCAGAATTTCAAGGGCTTTAGTTTGACCTCTCCATTTGTTAGCTCTTGGATTTTGCTGGCTGCTTCAAGGCCATCTGAAAAATTTGTTTCGTCGGAGAAGTATTTCTCTTGATACTCTTGGTGAGACAGTAGATGAGTTAGACACCAAAATGTTTGAACTATCATGCTCTCAATTAGCGCCACGTGCTTGACGAGAATGAGCTCATTCTGAAGCTTTGCAAGCGACTCGATAACTTTCAGGGGTTGAGTGTTGTTGAGTTTTTCTAGATGTATTTCGCGCAGGGCATCCCAGTCTTGCTGGCTGTGTGCCATGCTTTCTCTTTCAGTGAAATTGCCTTCGCTATCGCTAGCCTGAGTGTTGTACTCCGTGAGGTCTCGTTCATGGTTTTTTATTAATGAGGCTATCACGTCGTTCAAGCTTTTTAATTCGTTTCTCACATGGTTCATGCGCATGAGTGACATACAGACTCCTTCGCCAAGATATTCTTTGTTTCACGCTAAAGGCTATTGGTTTGATCAACACCTAAGCCAGTTGTGCCCGAGCAACACAACTGGCCACGTGTACTTACGCTAAGTCATTGTGACGGTGGATCCAGTGGGCAGGGATGAGCCCGTCGTCCTTGCTTTGCCACGCTGCTACGGGCACGGTGTCAGCGACCTGTCCCCAGATGTCCGGGCCCGCATGTTCAAGGACAATGATCTGAATGAAATGGCCTGCACGCTTGAGGCCTTCAGCCAAGACTTCGAAGATTCGGCGCGTGGCAACGACATCCGCTGGCCGGGCTTGATTCACCGCTTCGAAACCCGCATCCAGTGCGTTGATGCCACCGGTATTGCTTGGGAAATAGACCTGGCTCGGCTGGTCGATCACGATGAAGCTGAAAGGTGGGAGCTTGCGATTCTTGTCCTTCGACAGGTATTCATGAATGCCGAGGAACGTCGCGATGTGATACCCCATCCAGTTCGCACCACTGCCGATTTCCCAGAGAAAATCCCGCTGGCCGTGGGAGTCGAAGCGAAGCGTGAGCTCTTTCCGATCGAGATAAATCTGAGCGCCAGGCGTTCCGTTCAAGCCGAACTGATCCGCATAGTCCTCGAACATCGGGGCCAGTTGGGCATCCACCTTGCGCTCTTGCTCAGCCATATCGGTTAACGACATCTGGAAGTTGTAATGCCGAATCAGGCTTTCCAGCTCGGCCATGCGCTTGGTCAGACCCTCGTCTGCTTCAGAGCCGTCCAATTGTTTGATCAGCCGGCTGATCTCACCCGCCACATAGTAGATCTGACCAATGGCATTTCGGGTACGCTCATCCTCTTGGATCAAGCGCGCCTGATCCCGCATCAAACGCGACAGCTCACGCTCCTCCTTGGCGCGCTGCCGTTTCAGCGTGGCCAGTTGCTTGTCGACGACAGGGTTGTCCTTGAGCGCGTCCGAAATCCGGGTAACCTTGTTGACCTTCTCTTCCAGGTTCTCGATCACCATAGGCAAGGCGTTGGTGAACGAGCCGCAGGCCACGCAGTGCCCACCATCAGTGACGCTCTGCTTGAGCCAGTCGAGCCCAATGACATGGGACTTCTCAGTATCAATTGCTGCGACGAATCGCTTGCTGGTACGCGCCAGGTGGTCGAAGCCATCGATCTGGGCATCAAATTCGTCAACGATACGTTGCTGCTTCCCAACTTCCTCGATGACCACCTTCAGCTTTTCTGAGATATGCAGTCGTTGAGGTTCCAGCAGTGTCTGCTCAAGCCGCCCTTCATGGGTCGCGATGACGACCTTCTTGAGCAGTTCGACTTTCTGAGCACCCTGGGTGCTGGTGCGCTCAAGCAGGCCCAACTGAATGCAGCGATCAAACAGTTGGTCGACGTCTGCGTAATGGCTCGCCTTGGCCGCATCGTGGACTGCTAGCTGTTTACGTAACCGATCCTGCTCGCGCTGCGCCTCATCGCGACGCCGCTCATTCATGATGTAGTTTGCATCCACCATACCGAGCGCGTAGGGCATGGCTCGCGTCAGGCGCTCCTTGTGAGCAAACGAGTCGGTTTTGAAGAACAGGGTGTTGGGGTTGGCCACGATGTGCTGAGGCAGGAAGTTGAACGCTGCCATGTCGCGATAGGAGCTGCGGCGATCAAAGCTGGACGGCTCTTCCTCATCGGAGTGGGGGAGATCACTGACTCGAACCATGCCATCAAAGGCGGCTTTGTACTGCCCCAAAGAGTGGGTACGGTAAACAGAGTCCGGGATCTGTTCATCGTCGGCCTCCTGCATGCAAAGATCGTTGGAGCCTTGGGCGTTTCCTGGAGTGCGTCGCGCTACGATGTAGGTGGTATCTAGAAGGCGGATTCTCATCCCGAACCACTCGACGGTGTCGCGGATGATGCCGATTGGAATCTGGCACTTGGTCGCGCCCAGCACGTAGTCAATGATGTGAACGATTGACGACTTGCCGGTGCCACTCAACCCGTAAATGATGTTGATCTTCCCGTCTTGAAAGGGAATGACTCGTGGCTCCAAGCCAGGGCAGCGAGGCCAGAGTATGACTGCGTCAATCGTGAATTTCATTGGGAATCCCAAACAAGAGCTTGTACAGGTTTTCTGTCGTGTCGGTGGCAAACCACTTCGCCAGTTTCTCAGTGGTCTGCAGCATGGCCACGGGCATGGTGTTCTTGATGCCTCGTGGCCAACGATCGACCAGGACTTGGAAGCTGGTCTCACTTCCCTTGGAGCCGATCTTTCCAACCAGACGCGAAGAGATGGCGAGATTGAGCCCTTGTAGGGTGGTAGCCGCATGGGCGGACACCCTTCGCTGCAGATCAATTTTCAACACCGGGGTCTCCCTGAGCACTGCACCCAGGTTGGAGCGGCTGGTGCGCTTGCTCAACGCATCGCGTGAGCGCTGATTCCACACCAGCGGCAGCACCAACATCAGTTTCGGTAGATCCGGGGTTTGCCCAAGCCCTGTCTCTTGGTATTCGCCTATGAAGTGCGTCAGGAGAAAGCAGGCCAGTGACGAGTTGTGGATCAATTGATGATCCAGATACGCCTCACTCATGACTCATCCTCCGAGGTCGCTGCGTCACGGTGCCAATGGATGGGCGAATGTGTTCCATCGGCGTTGGCCATCCTGTGATAGGTGCCGCTGAACAGGTACTGAGCCGTGGAGTTCACCCGTCCAACCTTCATGGGAAAGGTTTCTGGAAACAAGGTTTTGGTCATTACAGATCTGTAATCAGCCGTGCCGTAGTCATCCAGCGACGTCATGTTGTCCAACTGGTGGCGGTCGTTGATCGCCTCCCAACGGTCACTGAGCACACGCTCAGCCAAATCAAAGTCCTTGGACAGAACTCCACCTGACTCCAGAAGGCGGATGCGCTCAGAGTAGGCGGCACAGTAGAAGCCGAATTGCTTCATCAGCAGGTTTTTCGGCATGTTGATTTTGGTGAGTTGATCCACGAAAAGCATGTCCGCGGGGTCGATCTTCTCGGCCCACTCTGCGAACTCGGTTTTCTCGAAGGGCAGAGGTTCCCAAGGGCCATTCATGAAGGCTTCAACGAGCGTTTGGCGCTTGTTGTAGTAAGGCTGAGCAGTCGTCCAGAAAGGCTTTCGGGCTACCCAGGTCTCTTGGCAACGGTCGAACAGGAAACCGACCAGACCATGGTAGATGTCCTCAGCATTCGCTACCGCATCCTCGGGGAGGTGGAGGGACGCGATCACCCGCTGCTTCATCTGGGCATTGAGCTGGCCGTCCTCAATAGACATGTGCTCGATCAGAAATGCCAAGTCGGCGTCCGAGTACGCGATGACATCCCGAGCGATCTCGCCAGGCTTGCCTGTCATTCCGGCGGCATGCGTTCGAAGCGCAACGACCGCGTCTGCCACATCTTGCTTTGAAAGGGCATCAGAAAGCCGCATGGCCAGCGTGCCTTTCTTAAGCACGCGGTTCGTGACGAGGAGGAATTGCAACTCCTCATGCTCCTCCCGGGCAGCCGCTAACCCGTTCAACCAGATGCGGAGTGTCTTCCACAGGTTTTTACTGCTGTCTTGCAGTGGGTTTTTGCGAGGCTGAACAGAGAGCTTCGCTTGTTCTGACACACGCCGAGAACCTGTCGCTGTCTGGCTGATCTCTTCAACATCATCAGCCGTTTCAATGCCAAACCTGGTCTGCGCATTGGGTGCCGTGAAGATGCGGTACAGCGCGCGTTCATACTGGTAGCCATACCCCGCTGCGCTGGGGCTAGCATCTGGATCTTTCATCCTTCTATCTCTCAGTCCATACCCGTGTAACGGCGGGGCCGAGCCCCCATTCCTCTTTCCATGGCGCAACGGGTAGAGGAATGTACCGGCGAAGATGTCATTTGGCCATAACTTTGAGGATTCTAGATGGGCGGATGTGACACGGAATGACCCCATCGGCAATGGAATTCCATTCACCCAGACCTACCAGCATTCCGTCTCGGATGTGATCGGTGTGGTGTTGTTTCTGGTGGTCACTTACCCCGTCAGTCATCGGTTGGGATTCGAAGGACTTCACGGTCAGGAAAAATCCCAGCTCCAGCTCCAGCGCGATGGGGAGGGTGACCCAGGGAGGCCTTCTTCTCATCGGATTGGCACTTCTAGAAACGGTTCGGCTTGATCCCAGTACGCTTGTACATCGAGCAGTGCCGATCACGGATTCGAGATGGCCATGTGGCTACGATGGCCTTTCGCTCAATTGATAGCCACTTGGAGGAGGGCATATGAGCCATCTAAAAAGATAACTCGTCGTCAAATGTTCCGAAATCGTTCTCTGGGCCCGCTTCAGGGCGAGGATTGGAAACTACCGAATCGGAATGGTTGTCCGGTTGCCACCTGTTGAGGTGATGCAGCCTGTCTCCCTTGAACTCCCCAATGCCAAGACCATGACTGCAGATAATGTCGTCAGCGTAAATCGCGAAGTCAGTATTGCTAACGTTTATGTCGCGAGGCTGAGTTTCGGAGATAAAGCCTGCAATCCATTCATCTCCCCAAGCTGGGGTCGTCGCAGTAATAGCAGCGACCCTCCTGGCGGTAGAACGCTTTGGCGCGTGCTCTTGCTACGGAGCTGGGCATAGAAGACCTCCTGGTTTCAGAGGAAGTCCGCGGTGCTGTTGGATGCCTTGCACCGGCTTCACGGAGCAAGGCATTCGAGCAAATGGCATCCCAGGCGGGAGCGAATCGCCATTGAACCAGCACCTGGGACTCACAACGTGCAGTAAGGGGAAACGCCTGCTCACCCGGGAAGATGAGCAGACGGTTGATGGGCCTCAGTCAGGCTGAGGCAGGGGAAATGAGTTCGTACTCAAAGGGACCTGCTTTGTTGGGATCAAGCCGCAGGACGAACACCAGGCATTTTATGCGCCAGCCAGACCCAATTAGAGAGTTATACGAAAGCGCTCGTTTCTCACTGGGGTAACACAATTGCCCTCGAAGGAAAACCGAGACCAACCATGCTCAAGATAAAGCAGGAAAGGTGCATTGGTCGGGCGTTATTCCTTTTTGGGCTAAGCATAAAAAAATATATTCCTTGATCGTATTAGTCATCATGCTACCTTGCTTTCACCGGACCGCCGGATGAGTTCAATCCTATTCTTATGGTACGACTATGTCTGGCGCCCGAATCTTACAAATTAGCTTTGAGGCTTTGTCGCATGACGGAGCCCATGCAGCGATTTTTCACGCCGGCATTATCCGCATCAGTCATTTCTCTTCCATTGCCGTTCCATTCGTAACCGGCAAACCTCTCCCTTGTCAGGCCAACAGCGAAGCTTGCAGTGCAATCAGCGAAGGCTTGGCATTTCTGCTCTACGCCATGTGAATCATCGCTGTTGGGCACTTCCATACCGTTAGTCCCACCAATCATCTTCAGGTAATGCCCGTTGTAGGGGGTTGCAGCTTGAAGTGTGACTGATTGGGCGCCTGCTCCGAGCAAGATCTATCACGACTATCAACAATGCCAAACTATTTGAATGAAGCTCATCGAGCTGAAATCGCTAAGCTGAGCACTACCGTAACGAGTAAAACTGAATGGCCCACCTGGCTTTTGTTAGTCGGGTTCTATCTGACTTGGGGGTTTATTATTTTTTGTGGGAGCGTACTTGGCGAGGTACTTAGCCTTGTCCTGTTGATTCCACTGGTTGTGCTGTGGATGTCGATTCAGCATGAGCTTATTCACGGTCATCCAACCCGTTGGCCCGCCATAAATAAAGCCCTGGGATTTCTGCCGTTTGCCGTGTGGTACCCCTACGATATTTATAGGGACACGCATTTGGCGCATCACAACGACGAAGTGCTGACGGTGCCGGGTCAAGATCCGGAAAGTTGTTATGTCACCGGTGCTTTTTGGTTGCGCTCTCCTCGTTATATCAGAACGCTGTTATGGGTAAACAAGACCTTGGGCGGTCGTTTGCTTATGGGCGCGCCATTGGCGGTGATAACCCTCGTGTGTAGCGAGATTGGAGGGCTATTTCACACCGGGCAAATTTCTTGGCGGATGTGGGCCGCTCATATACTAAGTGTTGGCGTAGTGCTGGCTCTGGTTGAGCAATACAGCGCCATCAGTGCCATACAGTACGTATTCTTAGTTTCGCTGCCGGCCTTGTCGATTGCCATGATCAGGTCGTTTTACGAACATCGCCCGTCGACGCTTCCGGAACACCGCACGGTTATAAACGAATCGTCAGGGCTGTTGAGTTGGCTGTTTCTTAACCTCAATCTTCACTTGGTTCATCACGATCTCCCTGGTTTGCCCTGGTACTACTTACCCCGGGTGTATAGAGCCAGGCGTGAACAATGGATCGCGCGAAACAATGGCTATGTCATTCATGGCTACTTCCAGTTATTGCAGAGACATCTGGTCAGTCCCGTGGATTGTCCTCGCCATCCTGCCGAGTACTAAGAATATGCAAGCTAATCTGGGCGTTGGAAAATGATACGTTTTGAAGCCATCAAGAAAACTCATAAAGGCAGCCCGCGAACGGCCGTGAGCGATTTGACGCTTCACGTCCGGGAGGGTGAGATCTGTGTATTTGTCGGGCCCAGTGGGTGTGGCAAAACCACCATTTTGCGAATGATCAACAGGCTGGATACCCAGGACAGTGGCCGCATCTGTGTCAACGGCGTGTCAACCGATGAGCTTGACGTCGTTACGCTACGCCGCGGCATTGGTTTCATGATGCAGAGCGCAGCGTTATTTCCTCACCAGACGGTTGCCGAAAATATTGGCGTCGTGCCGCGGCTCCTGGGTTGGAGGAAACATAAAATCCGCCAGCGCGTGAGCGAGCTCATCTCCCTGGTTGGACTTCAGCCTGAATTTCTTGACCGCTACCCTAATCAACTGTCGGGCGGGCAGCAAAGTCGCGTCGCTCTGGCGAGGGCATTGGCCTCGGACCCACCGGTTGTATTGATGGACGAACCCTTTGCCGCACTTGATCCGGTGATACGCGAGCGACTGCAGGATGAACTGATTGCGCTTCAGAGACGTTTGCATAAAACCATTATTTTGGTGACCCATGATATGGAGGAGGCCATCAAGATTGGGGACCGGATTGCCATCTTCGAGGGCGAAGGAAAACTTGTTCAGTTCGATACGCCTCACACTATCCTTGCCCATCCTGCCAGCGAGTTTGTGAAGAACTTTATCGGCAAAGATCCGCTGTTAAAAAGACTTTCGCTGATGAAAGTTTCTGATCTTCCGACGGATGAGGTCAGTTGTGAGTTCAAACTTCTGCTGGATGATAAGTCCAACCCGTTGAAATGGGTCAGTGACTTGGACGTGCCTGTTCCCGAGCTGACAACGGTGTCGAGTAATGACTCGTTGCATCACGCATTGGTTAAAATTCTAACGGCGCCGATCGGTGTGATTGTTCGTGTGGACGAGGCGGGCGGTTACGAAGGTTGCCTCTCGATTGCCAGCCTACACAGCGCACTCAATGAGCGCCGCTTCGGAAGTGCGCAATGATTGACTGGTCCTGGATCGTTGAAAACTGGCAGCAGATCGGCCAATTGTTAGTTGATCATATTCAGCTGGTGACCTTGGGCCTGTGTATAGGGATGCTATTAGCCGGCGCAATGGTGCTCTTGACGTTGTGGCAGCCAGGATTGGCCCGCCCCATGATTTATGTCAGCGGCATACTCTTTACCATTCCGTCCCTGGCGCTGTTTATTTTGATAATGCCTTTTACCGGTTTATCCAAGACGACGGCGGTCATTGGTTTGAGCCTGTATTCCTTGCTTATCGTGTTGCAGAACACCTTGGCGGGGCTTGCGAGTAATCCCCCGGACGTATTGGAAGAAGCCCGTGCGCTAGGGTATACGCGCATGCAGAGATTCCTCGGGGTTGAACTTCCACTGGCGCTGCCTTCGTTATTGGCGGGCTTGCGAACGACCTCGGTTACATTGGTGGGGCTGGTGACCGTTACTGCCTTGATTGGTCAAGGCGGATTAGGCCAGATGTTCATTACCGGTCTGGCTCAAAGTTTCACTACACCTGTGGCGGTCAGTCTGGTCCTGACGGTGATGTTGGCGTTATGTTTTGATTTTCTGTTTTATTCAATAAATAAATGGCTGGTCCCTTGGGTGCGCTGATGAACATGATCGCAGGTGTCTACCTTTGGTTTTCTCTTCCTGACAATTGGTTGGGCGAAAACGGAATACTGACTCGGCTGGCAGAGCATATTTATTATGTATCTTTGAGCCTGGCTATTGCTTGTGCAATAGCGTTGCCGCTCGGCGTACTTCTGGCTAACTACCGCAAAGGCGCGCAGGTGGCGATAGGATTGTTCAATATTTGGCGAGCATTACCTTCTCTGGGCATTGTGATACTTGCAATCATGCTCATTGGTTATGAAGCCAGCACGGTGATTATCGCATTGGTGACTATGAGCATCCCGCCGATATTAACCAATACCTATGTTGGAATCGATCAGGTGGATTCGTCTCTGAAGCAGGCTGCCAGATCGATGGGAATGCGCAGATGGCAGATGTTTATTCAGCTCGAGTTGCCGCTGGCTTTTCCGCTGATCTTTTCTGGATTCCGATCAGCCCTGGTGCAACTTATCGCAACAGCCACCATCGCTGCGTATGCAGGGTTCGGCGGGCTGGGTAGGTTTCTTATTGATGGCCTGGGCCGAAATGATACGCCGCAAATTATTGGCGGCGCACTGATGGTGTCGGTACTTGCGATTGTCAGCGAGTGGGTTTGTTCAATGATAGAAACACTCATGGTTAGAAAATGGCGGGCGGGGAATGTTGAACTAAGCGCTACATGATCAGGGGCATTTTAAAGTGCGTATTATCTTTGCAGAGGTGCAGACCCAAATGAAAAACAAACAACGTTCGAAGGCTCGCTCGGTGCACTCGGTTTCATTGTTGCTGGGGCTAGGCTTGCTGGTTGGCAGCACGTTTGCCAGTGCTCAAACCATCACTATAGGAGGGGCCAATTTTTCCGAGCAGACGATTCTTGCAAATATCTATGCGTCAGCCTTGAAAAATGAAGGGATAGACGTCAAGACCCGACTCAATCTGGGGAACCGCCAGATCATCGCCAAGGCGCTGGATAACGGGGATATAGACGTCGTACCCGAATACATAGGATCACTGTTGAGTTTCTATGACGACAAGACCGCCCTGACCACCCAAAAGGAGATCCTCAGCGCTTTGCAACAGAAGTTGCCGGCGGACCTCCAGCTGCTTGAGCCTTCGTCCGCGGGCTCTATTACCGCTTGGGCTGTTACCAAGAAAACCGCAGAAAAGTACAACTTGCACACCTTGTCCGACTTGGCCTCCGTCTCGGGTGATTTCACGTTGGGCGGGCCTCCCGAAGTCGCCACTGCTGCCTTAGGCCTGCCCGGGTTGAAGGCGGTCTACGGCATCAACTTCAAGAGCATCAAATCGCTGGACATGGGCGGGCCCTTGTCGCGGCTGGCGTTGAACTCAGGCGCTATCGACGTCGCCACGGTGGTATCCACGCAAGGCATCCTGGCTAAGGAGCCTTGGGTTGTCCTCGAGGACGACAAGCACCAACAGCCCCTGCAAAACATCACGCCACTGGGTCGCAAGGCGTTGCTAACCCCAGAAATCACCCAGGTGCTCAACGCGGTCTCTGCAAAACTGACCGATGACGACCTCAAGCAACTCAATCGCCTTGTTGATATCGATCACAAGGATCCCGCAAAAGTCGCAGCGCAGTGGGTCGCCGAACATACCGTCAAGACGGCCCAGTGAAAATGAATGCGACGTTGGTAAGGTCGCGGAGGCGTTATGTCCAATAAAAGTATGATTTTGAATTTGTTCTTTTTTAACCCCCAAGGAGATCATCGTTTTTCCTGGCGCCACCCGCTGTCACCGACCCAGGAAATATTCACGCTCAAGTACTACATAAAACTGGTGCAGGCGGCCGAGACGGCGAAGTTCGATGCGGTTTTTGTAGCGGATCACGTCGCGGTCTGGGACTCCGTGGCCAGTGGGTTGAGGCACTATGCCAACGCCCGCCTTGAACCCATTACGCTCTTGTCCGCTCTGGCTGCCGTGACTGATCACATTGGACTGATGGGCACCGCTTCAACTTCCTATAACGAGCCGTTCAACCTCGCGCGATATTTTGCTTCGTTGGACTATCTCAGCGCAGGGCGAGCCAGCTGGAATATCGTGACTTCCTGGCTGGAAGAAGAGGCTTCGAATTTCGGATTGTCAGGCGTGACGAAGCACGGCGATCGTTATCTGCGGGCCGAGGAATTCATCCATGTCGTCAAGCAGCTTTGGGACTCCTGGGAAGACGGTGCGCTTGAATTTGACAAGGATACCGGCGACTTTGCCGATTCGTCGAAAATTCACCCGATCAATCACAAAGGCGCACATTTCAGCGTACGTGGGCCGCTTAATGTGCCGCGTCCACCTCAGGGACATCCGGTCCTTGCCCAGGCGGGGTCTTCTGAAGCGGGCAAGAACCTGGCCGCTGCGCATGCGGACGTGCACTTCTGTTTCATCAATTCGGTCGAAGAGGGACTGGCGTATAGGGCCGATTTGAATCACCGACTCGAGTTGAAGGGCAGGCATTCCAGTGATCTGAAAATCATAACCGGTGTGCTTCCGGTGGTGCTTGAGGATGAGACTGAGGAGGAGCGACGTCGGCAACTGGAGGACAGCCTCATTATCGATGCCGTGGCGATTGACTTGGTCTCCAGCTATACCCGTCTGGACTTGACAGGGCTATCGCCGGACAGCCCACTGCCAGCGTTGCCAGATGAGTCTGAGTTTGATGGCATTCGAACTGAGCTGGCCCTGCTCAAGAAGTACGACACCTCCTTGTCCATCCGCGAAATAGGGCGCCGGTTGGTCAAGAGTTCCAGTACCTGGCTACTGATCGGAACGGCGGAGCATATTGCGGATAAGCTTTCAGCGCTGTACGAGTCGAATGCCGTTGATGGCTATAACCTCATGTTTCCGTTTTTGCCAACGGACTTTGAAGCATTCACACGCGGCGTGGTGCCTTTGCTGCAAGCCAAAGGGGTTTTCCGCAAGGAATATGCACCTGGGACGCTGAGGGACCGCTTGGGCTTGAAAAGGCCTGTTAACAGCTTCTTGCTGTGATCTGGGGCCAAGCGCTAATCACATCCTCTGACTGGATTTTCATATGACCAGCGATCTATCCATGTATCTCGCTCCTGCCAGGGTTTTACAGGCACGAGAGGCCTGGCTCCAATTCATTCATACGGGCCATATCTTATGAGCTTTAAATCAGAGTGCTTCGAGTAAGCGGTTCGTGCATAGTGCTTGCCTACGCAGCGGGCGAGCGAGATTACTGAGCTTCTGCCGCATAAGTGGACGTCCATCTAATCGCTAAACGTATTACCGAACACCTTCCTCTTTTGCCAACCAAATAGAGTAATGCAATGGAGCGCGAAAAAATCGATGCAGCGTTAAAGGAATATGTCATCCCGACCCTTCGTAGCATGGGGTTTAAGGGATCGCCTCCCCATTTTCGCCGCAATACAGGACAGCAAATTGATCTGATCACGTTTCAATTTGATAGACATGGAGGGGGATTCGCCATTGAGGTAGCTGTTAGCCCCGCAGAGGGAGTGACTATGTCTTGGGGTGAACAGATCCCGCCGGCAAAAGTAGTCGCGGCACACCTGCATCCGAATAAGCGTATTCGTTTAGGGGCGGTTATGGGAGGCGATCACTGGTTCAGATATGACAATAAAGGCAATAGTACTACTCGGTTCGCAGATACGGCCCGCGAGGTTCAGCCTTACTTGAGCGGCGAAGCATCTGACCACTGGGCCAAAGGCCCTCTCCCGGACACCAAAAGCTCGTAAATGCTCCACCGCAACCGTCAACAAGGGCATATTGCTCGCGCCATCGGCCTAAGATGATTCCGTCAAGACGTGTCTACCGGACGGTTACAGCCAGCATTGGTGCTGACGGTGTACAGGTCGAGGGGGTGGTCCTCGTGAAATCGAGTATCGCTCATGGTGGTTCTCCAGAAAAAAGGAACGCGGAGAAACACTTCGCCCAGCGGGGAAGGATTCCCCGCGTGGGTGGTGGAGCGTGAGGTGTGTTACAGCACCAGGTACTTCATGGCTGCCAATTGAAGGCCAACAAAGGCGGACAACATGACGCCCATGCGGACGGTGAGTTTTGTCTCCAACTGAGAGCAGGTGGTTTTCACCTCGGCAATCAGTTCAGTACGAAGCGTGGTGATATCCGCTTTAGTGGCTAGTACAGATTGCATATCGTTCTCCAGTGCTTCTATCACTGCGGTAGCTTTGAGTTCCGGGACGTTGATCGCGACCAACGCCTGGTACAGAGCCAGTTCTATTTTCATTAAGCCTCCAGATTTTAGAGAGAGGCCTGCCCCATACGGGGTAGGCCCGTATGGGGGAAAATCATGCTTGCGTCGACAGTGTCGACCGATCGCGCGACCGCAAGCGAAGCGACCTTGGGTTGGATCAATGCGCTCAAAGAGACGTACCGTAGCCTCGCAGATCCGGGCGACATGGGATGTGACTGACAACGTCAGCGAGACACGTCCACAGAATGGGAAATGCGTGCGTGGGTTGTCAAAACTCAACTGCTACAAGCTTTTTCTGCCTCGGCAACGCCACAAAGAAGAGGCTTGTACGCTCACGTCGTCGCCGAGTTGTAGCTCCTCCCTACTGATGGACTAGGCTTGTTACAGCAGAGCCTGGCGATGACTCTGAGACAATGACAAAGGAGCTTTGTGAGGGCGCACGTGGAGGCTGATGATGGACTTCGTCAGTCAGCTGTTCATGCGCGTTGCACCACGATGCTTGGCGACCACCCGACCACCGGAGTCCGATCATGAATGAACAAACCTGCGCCTGCCCCCACTGCACCTGCAAGGTTGGCGAGCATGCGGTCGTGCGCCACGGCAAGCACTACTGCTGCCAGGCATGCGCCGATCATCACCCGAATGGCGAACCTTGCACGGCTTCCAAATGCCACTGCGCGGATAAACCCAAGTAGGGCTTGTATCTCTGCTACCTGCATTCGTTGTTGAGCTCAATGACTACGTGCTTTTGCCTGTCTGGGACGGACGAGCAGAAGAGGGGATCGCTACAGGTCGGGCTCGACGGTCAGCATCGGCACGGTTCTGAGGGAGTGGTCGGGTTTGGCAGAGCTGCGCATACGCCTGTGAAAGGTGACAGCGAAGTCCTTCGCGATGGAGACCGGTTGCATGCGGCTCTGGTCGTGAGCATGCCGATATTGATGTTTAAACTCGTCAGGATTGGACGTGGGGCATCAGCGGTTAGCAGGGATCTGTTGCTCCGGGGCCTGTTTTGAGTGCGACAGGACCTTGCGCTCGCCGAAAACATTACTTGTTGCAGTCTGATCATTGGTGACAGTCACCTACAGTTTCGATGACCGGCTGCGAAGCTACCGACTGCTTGCGGAAGCGTTCGATATCGGCGCAAGCTAGCGCAGTAACTTATTGCTAAGCGGCCAAGCGATCACCCCCGCCAATTTCTTCGCTCAGGACGAGCCATGTTAAGGGTCAACAATATCCTTGTTTTCGACTGCACCGATGATGGCGTGGAGCGACTGGTGCGTGAGAGAAAGATCCGGCCTTTCGGCAGCAAACTGCCCAAGGCGACATTCTGGAGCACGCAGGTGGTGCCACGGCTCGCCGCCAACGAATCGGTGCTGCTCCTGCCAACGTTCAACGATTGGGTAGCAGCACCCATTGCGAGCGGCAGGAATTTCCCCGGGCAATTTGTCTCCGTGTCGGAGAGCAGTCCGTTCTCACCTGCCGGACGCCTGGACGGCGCACCTACTGGCCTGGCATTGCAAAGTACACAGGAAAAAATATTCACGTCGATCGACACGCTGATCATCGCGCTACGAGGGCATGTTGCAGCCGCGGATAACAGGCAAAAAGAAGAGCGCCTGGCGCTCGATGTCCTCGCCAACGTCAAGCTGTTCGAGCGCTATGTGCTGGACCGATTGATAGTGAATATCCAGCGGGCTATCACCAACTTAGAACGCAATCGCCCTGAGGGCGAGTCATACTACGGTCCCGGTGCGACAGTAGATTGGACCCGGAACATTGTTGACACCCTCGCAAGCGAGTTGCCGCTGACCCGGTTGTATAAAAAGGTCGCCGCTATCCACGACTTCTGCCGCTGCAACAGATTCGACACGCCGAATCGGGGCACTACCCAAGGCATGCGCATCGGCACCGAGAAATACAGCCTTGTGGAGGACAACCCCTGGATCGTCAACCAGCGCAGCCTGAACAACTCCATCTGGGCAGGTAAATCCGGCTCGGCGATGGATATGGTTTACGCCGCGAAGCAAGTTGGTATCAATGACGATGATAGCCTTGCCGCGCTGGCGTTCTGTATCGTCGCCTTCTTTCACTTCATGCCGACCAGCCAAAGTTCGACCCACACGTACCACGAGGTCATGACCGGCGCGACGAGCGTGCATGAAGGAATCAACACGTTCTACAAGGCTGCGGAAGTTCCAGGCGGGCAGGACGTGTTTCGCCAGCTGCAAAGCCGACCCAGTCTCTGGAAAGCAGACGACAGCGTCCAACGCTGCCCTGGCTGCAATACCACCTTTGGCGTCTTCACCCGTAAGCACCACTGTCGAGCGTGCGGTGGTATCTTTTGTGCCAACTGCACCAAAGAAACGAAGGTGGTACCAATGCCAGCTATCCGGCCGGGCAAAGCGCCCGAGACAGGTAACCTGCGCGTCTGCAAGTCCTGTGCTAGCGGCTGATTGCCGCCAAGTCCTACTCTGGATCGTAATGCTGTTCACTTATGAAGAAGGAAGTACTGCGTGAAACGGAATTTCTCCCTGGCCCTTATCGTCCTGGCTGCAACTCAAGATGGCAGCGCCGCCAACAAGCCGGCCAACGATCCTTACTTCATGGGTTCATGGACAGGCCAGCGGGCAGAAAACGGTAAATGCCAATTCTTATCTTGGAACAATGAATTCAAGCCCGACGGCAGCTTCTCCGTTACCTTTTTCTGGGATGCCCAGAAGACCCAACTGATTCACACCGAATATGGCCGTTGGACTGCTGCCAATGGCAAGAGAGAATTGAGAACCGATGGCGTGCCTTTGCCAGATGTCTATACCTACAAGGTGATCGATGCCGACACGGTGCATTTAGTGAATGTGGCGTCAGACCCTTCCGGCGATTGCCAGGAAGATTATGAGTTCACTGAGCACCGCATTCGCGGTTAACCACCCCATGATCGTGAGTACGACCATGGGGGGCTAGATCCTACCTATGGCTGAACCACTGACCCCATCAGACGAAACGGGTGCCAGCGACCTTCTGTCACCTTGCTCTGTACGAGCTCCCGATAGGCTTGCGGTGGCAGAGCGACCTTGCCCTGATGCCGACGTACGTTGCATAGCTTGCAGGCTGCGGCGATGTTTGAGGAGCGATTTGAGCCGCCCTCACACTTGGCCACCAGGTGCTCTGCCGTGCATTGCATCTGCAGGGCCTGCCGGCGTGAGCAGCCATAAAGCTGCGCGTATTTTCGGGGTGAGGTGACATACATGGGGTAGTCGCAGTAATAGCAGCGACCTTCCTGGCGGTAGAACGCTTTGGCGCGTGCTCTTGCTACGGAGCTGGGCATAGAAGACCTCCTGGTTTCAGAGGAAGTCCGCGGTGGTGTCAGAGGTCTTGCGCCGTCTTCACGGATCAAGGCATCCGGGTAAATGGCGTCGGATGCGAGGGCCGCACCGCCATTGAACCAGCACCTCGGACTCACAACGTGCAGCAAGGGGAAACCGTCTGCTCACCCGTGAAGGTGAGCAGACGGTTGATGGGCCTCAGTCAAGCTGGGGCAGGGGAAATGAGTCAGTACTCATAGGGCAGCAGCAGGGTAGTGGCGCTCCTGTCGGCTTCGGTGATGATGTAGAGCCGTCGATGGTCTCCAGCGTTGATGTCGTAGGCCGAGAACAACCGGGTACCGTTGTGCAGCGCCTGGTTGTTGCTCAGTTTGTCTTCCTCGTCCAACTCGCCCCAATCACCGGCGAGGTGTCGGCCCAGATACGGGGCAATGTCCAGCAGCCCTTGTTCTTTGAGCTGATCGATGCCACGAGTCATCAGCATTAGGCCTGGCTCAAAGAGCATGCCTCGAGTTCGCCCAGTCGATTGACTGTTTTCGTTCCTGAGCATGATCCGCAGCTGCGTTGGAACGTCTTGCTCTCGCTCGACGATCAGGCGCAGGTCCAACCAGTGAAACTCATCCTGCTGGTGCTTTGGTGGCAAGCGATAGAGACCGAAGTCATAGGTATAACTGCAAAGGACCGTCACCTCGGGCCGTTGAAGAATGGCCAGATAGCTGGCCCTGATGACTTCGGTCAGACGTTGTTCAAACTCCATCCAGTCAAAGGGATGCTCGGTGTAAACGGCTTCCTGCCAGGTACGTGCACTGAGCACGATCGGCAGTTTGACCAGTTGCTGTTGCAGCGGGGTGAGGGCTTTCAGTTGCATGGGATCTCTCCAGAAAAAGCCCAACACGGAGAGGCACGCACCCGTACGGGGGAGTGTTCCCCGCATGGGCTGAATAGGTGGTGAATCAGGACGCGGCGTGTGCCGACGCCTTGTTACGAGTGAGCCACCGATGTATGTCGGGTGGCTGAAGGTTGGTACCGTGGCTCAAACCAAGACGACTTGGCCTACACCCCGAATACACTTCGGATAAAGGGCGCTGCCACACAGAGGAACGTCACACCGTTACCCCATTGCAGAATCCTAATAGATGATCGGTGGTCGGCTCGCTGTTCCTTGAGTTCGGCTCTAAGCTCTGCCCCCTGTTCGCGCAGAGCGGCTTGCATCTCTCTGATCGAAGAGCGGAGCTCAACACCCAACGCTGTGATGGACTGTGTCAAATGGGTCTCGACCAGTTTGAGGTCAGCTTTGGATGCAAGGTTTTCCACTTCGGCCTCCCAAGCGTTTACCACCGCTTTGGCTTTGTCAGGGGGAACGTTGGCAGTCGTCAACGCGTCGTAGATCGTTATCGCAAGTGTCATGAGGTCTCCTGTACTGAAAGTCGATCAGGAGACCCACCTGACGGTGGATTTCCGTCACGGTGTGGTTTGGGTGTTCGGTCGGCGAGGGTCTCGACGACAGTTCATGCTTCTGGGGGAGTGCTCCCGCAAAGGCTGAATAGACGCGGCTCGTGCCGACGCCTTGTTACGAGTAAGCCACCGATGTATGTCGGGTGGCTGAAGGTTGGTTCCGTGGCTCAAACCAAGAAGACCTGGTCTAGACCCCGAGCATATTTCGAATAAAGGGCGTCGCCACACAGAGAAGCGTCACACCATTCCCCCATTGTAGGAGCCGAATGGATGATTGATGGTCAGCCCGTTGCTCCTTGAGTTCTGCCCTCAGCTCAACGCCTAGGTTTGTGATGGACTGTGTCAAATGAGTCTCGACCTGTTTGAGGTCAGCCTTTGTAGCCAGCTTTTCCACTTCGGCCTCCCAAGCGTGTACCACCGCTTTGGCTTTGTCAGGGGTAACGTTGGCGGTCGTCAACGCGTCGTAGATCGTTATCGCAAGTGTCATGGTGTCTCCTGTACGGAAAGTCGATCAGGAGACCCACCTGACGGTGGATTTCCGTCACGGTGGGGTTGAGGCATTCGGTCGTCGAGACAGCTCGACGATTGTTCGCGCTTCCGAATGCTGAGCGAACTACAGATGACCCATGGGCTTGAAAACCCATCGTAGCCTTGAAGGTCCTGGCTACCGGGGAAGGTGCTGCCAACGACAGCGAACCAGCCCAGATAGTCGATCCAAACCCACTGGATGAGATAGTCAGACGTTTCCTTGCGTTGCGTGGGGCTATGCCTAGTGTTTTGAGGGGCAGTGATCCTAGGCGCGGGGAGGCGTGGCTTCCGCTGTTGGCGACTGGACGATAGGTATCCTGTTAGCCCCTTTCATTCAGTGACAACTTTGGCCTTTGACGCCCAGGTGCACTCGAACATGATGGGAGGCCTAGCGCGTCTGGGTGATGTCGATGTCAGGTGGTGGGCAGACTGCATGAGACAGCCTTTATGGATTTGCCCACACTCTGATCAGCGAACACTGACAGGTAGGACAAAGGCCCTGCGCGAGGGGCCTGCACAAGGAGAGTGTTCCCATGCTCAATGAGCGCTTCACGGTCGTGATCGACGGCCAACCGTTCTCGAAGCCCTTTCAAACGGAAGATCAGTTCGCCAAGGGCTGGAAGTCCGTGCTGGAGAAGGCCTACGGTCGTACTCACGCCACGTGCCGCTGCCCAGGTAAGGGTGAGCGCAAGCTGGCAATCAAACGCCGGGAAACGACCGATGACTTCCACCTGGCCCGGTTCGCCGGC
The DNA here is from genome assembly GCF_023242315.1 of Pseudomonas sp. MWU13-2105. Classification (GTDB taxonomy): domain Bacteria; phylum Pseudomonadota; class Gammaproteobacteria; order Pseudomonadales; family Pseudomonadaceae; genus Aquipseudomonas. The sequence goes on along the minus strand of NZ_JALLIY010000037.1, from coordinate 132 downwards.
ACAGGTCCGGAGCACGCCAACGAATGCCGCTTTTACGCGCCAGCACCTGAGCGCTCGGGCATGCAGGACTATGAGCAGGGAGTGGTCGAGGAGGGCGATGACGGCACTCTGCGTGTACGCCTGGCGCGTGGT
>NZ_JALLIY010000036.1 GCF_023242315.1 Pseudomonas sp. MWU13-2105 | reverse complement strand
CCGAAACCCCTATCTGCGTATGCAGGTAGGGGTTTTGTTTTTAGTAGAAGTTCCCGATTTTGCTGACACGCCCTCCAGCGGCGGGTCTGGCCACAGAATTTCTTGACGACCATAGAGCATTGGAACCACCTGATCCCATCCCGAACTCAGCAGTGAAACGATGCATCGCCGATGGTAGTGTGGGGTTTCCCCATGTGAGAGTAGGTCATCGTCAAGATTGAATTCCGAAACCCCCGTCTGCTTGCGCAGACGGGGGTTTTGTTTTTGGCCCGCAGAAAAGCCTCCTGGCATCTGCTGAAATGAGTTAAGTTTTCGTTCCATGGTGCCGACAGCATGGTGAGCAATGCGTGCACCAAAGTGGAGCAGCCATAGAAGCTTGCCTACGCGCACAACGAGTGTTGTACCCGCACGCATCCCCACTTTCGGCATAGAAGTCTATAAAATGAATCTAAAATTCAGCCATAAAATCCTTTTGGCCGCCTCTGGTGTCGTGGTTCTCGCCTTTGCGCTGTTCACGTTCTACAACGACTATCTGCAGCGCGGTACCATCCGGCAGAACCTCGAGACCTCCATCCAGCAAGCCGGTGACCTGACCGCCAGTAGCGTGCAGAACTGGCTGGGCGGACGGATCCTGATACTGGAGAACCTGGCGCAGAACGTTGCACACCAGGGCAGCAAGGCCGATTACCCGGGGCTGGTCGATCAACCGGCATTGACCTCCAACTTCCAGTTCACCTATGTCGGCCAGACCGACGGCACTTTTACCCAGCGTCCCGACGCGAAGATGCCTGACGGTTACGACCCGCGTCAGCGCCCCTGGTACAAATCCGCTGTGGTGGCGGACAAGACCATGCTCACCCCGCCTTACATGGCCTCGGTCGGCGGCTTGGTGGTGACCATCGCCCTGCCGGTGAAGAGCGGTGGGCAACTGCTCGGTGTGGTGGGCGGTGACCTGAGCCTGGAAACCCTGGTGAAGATCATCAACTCGGTGGACTTCGGCGGTATTGGCCAGGCCTTCCTGGTCAGCGGCGACGGGCAGGTGATCGTCAGCCCGGAGAAAGACCAGGTGATGAAGAACCTCAAGGACCTCTACCCGAACTCCGGGCTGCGGATTACCAAGGGCATCCAGGAAGTCACCCTGAACAACCAGGAACGGATTATCTCGTTCACACCGGTGGTGGGCTTGCCTTCGGCGGACTGGTATATCGGTCTGTCCATCGACCGGGACAAGGCCTACGCGCCACTGAGCAAGTTCCGGACTTCGGCGTTGATCGCGATGTTGATTGCCGTGGTGGCGATCGCGGTGCTGCTGACCCTGTTGATCCAGTTCCTGATGCGTCCGTTGACCACCATGGGCCGCGCGATGCAGGACATCGCCCAGGGCGAGGGCGACCTGACCCGGCGCCTGAGCATCGAGAACAAGGACGAATTCGGCGAGCTCGCCGGCTCCTTCAACCAGTTCGTCGAGCGCATCCACGCCTCCATCAGTGAAGTGTCCTCGGCTACGCGCCAGGTCCACGACCTGTCCCAGCGGGTGATGAACTCCTCGAATGCCTCGATCGTCGGTTCCGACGAGCAGAGCGCGCGGACCAACAGCGTGGCGGCGGCGATCAACCAGTTGGGCGCGGCTACCCAGGAAATCGCGCGCAATGCCGCCGATGCGTCGCAGCACGCCAGCGGTGCCAGCGAACAGGCGGACGACGGGCGTCAGGTAGTGGAGAAAACCATTCTGGCGATGACCGAGCTGTCGCAGAAGATCAGTCTGTCCTGCACCCAGATCGAAACGCTGAACGCCAGCACCGATAACATCGGGCACATTCTCGATGTGATCAAGGGCATCTCCCAGCAGACCAACCTGCTGGCCCTCAACGCGGCGATTGAAGCGGCGCGGGCGGGTGAGGCGGGACGCGGGTTTGCCGTGGTGGCCGATGAGGTGCGTAACCTGGCCCACCGGACCCAGGAATCGGCGGAGGAGATCCACAAGATGATCACCTCGTTGCAGGTCGGTTCGCGGGAAGCGGTGACCACCATGAACGCCAGCCAGGTCTCCAGCGAGGAGAGTGTTGAAGTCGCCAACCAGGCCGGTGCCCGCCTGGTCAGCGTGACCCAGCGGATTACCGAGATCGATGGGATGAACCAGTCGGTGGCGGCTGCGACCGAGGAACAGACTGCAGTGGTGGAAACCCTCAACGTCGATATCAACCAGATCAACCTGCTGAACCAGCAGGGTGTGGCAAACCTGAATGAAACCTTGAAGGATTGTGATGCGTTGGCGCAACAGGCCGGACGGTTGAAGCAGTTGGTGGACAGTTTCCGGATCTGATCCCGCGATACCTGTGTTGACCCCCTCTCTTGCGGAAGCAGGGCTTGTGTGGGAGCAGAGCTTGCTCGCGAAGGCGGCCTCAAGGACGCCAAAAGCTTCGCGGGCAAGCACCGCTCCCACAGAGGAGATCTGTCGTTCACCAGACCGCAGGCAATACCTGGCGGCGGGGCCGAACTTGATCAGGCCAACAACGTCCGCACATTGTTCATCGCATCATCGGCAAACCCCTGGACGAAGCTACGGAACCCCGGCAGCGCCTCCTCGCCCCCCGTGGCCGGTTCGGCAATGATGGTCCAGGTCGCCCGGCAGCGCTGCGCATCCAGCGCCTCGACGGTCATCGCCGCCCACAGCTGGCCAACCCCCAGGGTGTTGTAGATCGTCGTCCAGGTCATCCGCCGTGCCTGCTCGTCCCGCGAGTTGAGCTGCTCGACCACCAGGTTGCCGTCCTTGAAGAACTTCTTGCGCAGCGAGCCGACCCCTTCGCCGGTCATTTCGATGCGCTCCAGCGCCGTGATGAACGCCGCGAAGCCGCCGAAATCACCGACCACGGCCCAGACCGTGGCCGCGTCGCGGGCGACTTCCACCGATGAAATCACCGGGCTGCCTTGTGGATTGCGGATCAGGCTATCGGGTTGCAGGTTATTCATGATGTAACTCCTTGTGGGTGGGGTGAATCAGATGAACTGGATCTGTTTGAGGTAGTCGCAGCCCTTGCGCAGCAGCGCCGGGGTCTTGGCCGGATATTGCTCGCCCATCTCGCGCACGCCGGCGGCGGCGTGGGCATGGCCGATGGCCGAGATATCGCCGATGTCCTCTTCGAAACCGTTGAGGTAGAAACCCAGGACTTCGAACAGCGCATTACTGCTGTCGACCCGATGCAACTGGCCTTGCCAGTCGGCGACACTGACCAACTGGAAGTCGTGGCCGGCCTCGCGGAACGAAGCCACGTAGTCGGCCCAGCTCAAGGGCTGCGGGTTGTGCAGGTTGAACACCCCGTGGACGCTGGTGCGCCGGCCATGCACGGCGATGAAGCGGGCGAGGAAGTCCACCGGCATCAGGTCGAAATTGAGCTCCAGGGCGGGCACCTGGCCCAACTGCAACGAGCCCTTGAGCATCAGCATCAGCCGATTCTTATGCGGTTGGCTGACCCCGCTGCGACTGTTGAAGCTGATATTGCCGGGCCGGTAGAGGTTGACCCAGGCGCCTTGCTCGCGAGCCCGTTGCAGGATCCGCTCGCCGACCCACTTGCTCAGGTTGTAGCCGTTCCTGATATAGATCGGCGGTGTCTGCGCCGCCGGTTGTTCGAGCACCCGGCCCTCGGCGTCGACACTGCTGGAGGCCGACAGCGTCGAGATGAAGTTGAAGATCTTCTTGCTGCGGCCTTCGCACAGGCGCAGGCATTCGAACAACGGATCGACGTTGTCCGCTGCCAGCGACTCGTAGTCGAGTACGTGATTGACGTTGGCGGCGTTGTGCAGCAGGGCGCCGAATTCACGATCGATCCGCTCGTAGACCGCCGGGGCCAGCCCCAACAGCGGGCGGGTCAGGTCGGCTGCATGCACCCGCACCCGGCTCAGGTCCAGATGCTCCAGGCGATTTTCCCGCAGGGCCCGGGCAAAGCGTTCGGCCGCCGGCTCCGCCACGCTGTCGCGGACCAGGCAGGCGACCTCGACGGCGCCGCCGGCCAGCAGCGCTTCGACCAGGTGCACGCCGACAAAACTGTTGGCCCCGGTCACCACCACCTTGTTCACATCGCCGGCGCGCTCGGCGGGCAACACGTTCAGGCCCAGTTCTCGGGACGCGTCGACCAGGATCTGTTCGCTCAGGGCCTGGCTGGTGGCCGCGCCCCCGACCAGCATCGCCAGGCGACACAGGGTCGGTTCTTCGATAAAACGGTTGATGGAGATCCCTCGGCCGTACTGCTCGCGAATACCCAGTAGCATTTTCGACAGCAGAATCGAGTGTCCGCCCAGGTTGAAGAAGCTCTCGTCGGTGGAAATGTCCTCGACGGGCAGTTCCAGCAACTCGGCCCAGAGCGCCAGCAGACGGCTTTCGTCCGCCGTGGCCGGTAACCGCCGACGGCCGTTTTCAGGCGTCTCGACCGGTAGCTGGAGCAACGCCGCGCGGTCGATCTTGCCGTTGCTGGCCGCAGGCATGCTGGCCAGCTCGGTGTACACGGTCGGTTGCATATAGTCCGGCAGATAACGCTCGGCATGCTGCCTGAGGGCGTCCTGGCCGCCGGGAGACTGTGCCTGGCTCATAAAGGCCAGCACCCGCCGCCGGGGATCGATGACCACCGCGATCTGGCGATACAGCCGACTGTCGCGCAGGCACTGCTCGATCTCCTCCGGCTCGACCCGGAAGCCGCGGATCTTCACCTGGTTGTCCCGGCGTCCGCACAGCTCGATGCCTTCGCCGGTCCATTTGGCCATGTCGCCGGTACGGTAGGCGCGCAGGCTGGCACCCTGGCCCAGATCCAGTTGCAGATAACTGTCCGCCGTCTTGGCGGGATTATTCAGGTAACCGAGGCCGACCCCGGGCCCGGCGATGTACAACTCGCCGACGCTCTGCTCGGCGACCGGCTGGCGTTGTTCGTCGAGAATCAGCACCTGGCTGTTGGCGATCGGCTGACCCAGGCTGCGATTGCCGGAGCCGGCCTGGAAGCGCCTGGCCGTGACCAGCACCGTGGCTTCGGTGGGCCCGTAGAGATTGTAGAAATGGCACTGCGTCGCGAGTTTCTCGATGACATCCGGTTCGCAGACGTCGCCGCCGGTCATCACGTGAGTCAGGCCCAGGGGCATGTCCAGCGGCAGGATGCTCAGCAGCGCCGGTGGCAGGAAGGCATGACTGAGCTGTTGCCGGCGAATCAACGCCAGTAGCTGCAAGGGGTCGCGGCGTTGGTCTTCAGTGGGCACCACCAACTCCGCGCCACGGAGCAGGGTCGGGAATATGTCGATCAGCGACGAGTCGAAACTCAGGGTGGAGAACTGCAGCACCCGGCTGTTTTCGCTGAGCTGCACATAGTCGGCATACCAGGCGGTGAAATGGCTGAGGTTGTGCTGGCTGAGCAGTACGCCCTTGGGCTGCCCGGTGGTGCCCGAGGTGTAGAGCGCCAGGCAGGGCGCCTGGGCTGCCAGTGCCTGACGTACCAGGGGTTGATCGCTCGCTGCGCTCGTCAGGTTGCGGACATCCAGGGCCGGCAGATGCTCGGCCAGCGGCGCTTGCCCGTCGTGCAGCAGCAAGGTGGCGCCGGCGTCCTTGAGGACGAACAGCTGGCGTTGCAGCGGGTGGCCAGGATCGAGCGGCAGATACACCGCGCCGGCCCCGAGAATCGCCAGGATGCTGGCGTACAGCGCGGCGCTCTTGTGCTGGCAGAGGCCGATCACCGGCGGCCCGGCGCACGGCCCCAAGGCGTCGAGCCGGGCCAGCAGGGCTTGCTGGATTGTCCGGCTCAGGTCATGCAGTTCCCGGTAGGTCAGTGATACCCCGTCCAGGGTCAGCGCCGGGCGTTCGGCGAAACGCCGCAGGCTGGCTTCGATAGGTACGATGACCGGCACCTGCGCCAGGGCCAGCAACTCGGGGCGCGCGGTCTGGTTGAAACGGTGTTCGAAGGCCAGGGATTCGAGCCGGCGCAGATCCTGTTCCGAGTGCCCTGGCGCCGACGGTAACGTCACGGCTTCGGCAAAGTGTTCGGCATCGCGGGAGTAGCGGCTGACCTGCAAGGCCACCTGCTCCACCAGGGCCTGGACCGCGGCGAGGCGTAGCACCTGGCCATTTCCGGAGCCGTCCTGGGCAACGCACAGGCGCTGGATCAGGCGGCTCCCGTTCTCCTCGACCAAGTGGCAGAGCAGGCCGAGCTCGGGCAGGCCGTGGGGCGTCACGGGGCCCTGCTCCAGGCGCAGGGCCAGGTGAATACAGGCGCCGAGGTCGCGCCGCCAGCTGCTGGGCAACGCCAGGCTGCCATCTTCGATCAACAGATCCGCCGCGCCCGGCGGTTGTGCTTCGATGGCCTGGGCCTGACTCAGGCGTTGAATCGAATGCCCGTGCTGTTCCAGCTCGCGAAGCAATTCATCCAGCGCCTGGCTGCTGCCGACGAGCAAAAGGGTGAGACGTCTCATGATGATCTCCTTGGCTAGATCAGGTAGTCGCTCAAGGCGTCCTGAACACAGGGCGAATCGAGCAGCGAGCTGTTGCGCAGGAAGCGCACGATATTGATCACCAGCGGATGGTGGCGATTGATCGGATACGCCAGCCCCAGGGCCTCGCGCCTGAGGGCCTGGCGAATCGCCTCGGTCACCGGCAGGTGCTCGATCACGCGGAAGTCGAAGGCCTTCTGGATGTCGTTGGTCAGGTAATGCACGATGAACACCGGCAGGATCTGCGCGATCAGGTCGCGGTCGTCCTCGCTCGCGGTCTGCCAGTAGATCCGCACCAGGCGCGTCCAGAACGTGGCGTGTCGGCCTTCGTCGAGCAGGTGATCGGCCATCAGGCCCTTGATCGAGGGCTTGATCGTCTCGTCCTTGGCAAAGGCCGCGACGTCGTTGGTCACGGTGTTTTCCGAGATCGCCACGCAGATCAGTTCCATGGCCGCCCGCAGGTGCTCGGGGGCCATGTCCATGGCCGCCGGTATCGCCCGGCTCAATTCGATTTCCTCGGGCAGTTCGAGCGGTTCGATACCGCTCATGGCCACGGTCTGCTGCATGAAATCCATGGCCACCAGGGCGTGATAATCCTCGTCCACCACCACGGTCATGGCGTCGTAGCGACAGGCGAACGGGAAGTCGATCGGGAAGCGGCCCTTGGCAATGCTGCGCGCGGTGCGGTCGACGATATCGGTCTCGAAAATCACCACGTCATTGATGAATTTGTAGAGACTCTGCAGCAGCACGAAATCCCTTTGCCCTGGGCACAGGGTCAGGAAGCTCTCGCTGCTGACCAGCGGCTGGCGGCTCAGCGGATAGATCAGCCGATCGTCATCCTCGAGCAGGCGGCGTGGACGGGTGCGGATGCTGGCGCGGCTTTCCCAGGCATCGGCGAAGGAGCTGTAGTCGGCGGCGTTCATGAGATGGCCACCTCGTCGACGTGCTCGTTCAGGCTCAGTTGCAAGCCGTCCCACAGCGCCATGCGACTGTCCACGGCCGCCAGGGCGGCGCTGTAGATCTCCACTTCGCGTTGCGATTGACCGTCCACCAGGCGCTCCAGCAGTTGCTCGGCCGCCGGCCCGTGGTCCTCGGAGTCGACATCGATATGCCGTTGCAGGTAGTAGCGCAACGTCGGGGCCTGGGCCTGGTCGATGCCCCATTCATCGAGAATCCGCTGGAACATGTGCGGGATAACACTTTCCCGACCGTGCAAAAAGGCTGCGGCCACTCGGTGCGCCGAGGCGTTGAGGGCGATGTCGAGGGTGTTGCCGACAAAGCTGAGCACCATCGACGGGGCGTTCACCGTGCGCAGCGCGGTGTCGACCGTCACGCCTTCACGCAGCAACTCGATGAAGCGTTCGATGGCGAGCGTGCTGGCACCCACTTCGCGCATTGCCTCCAGGTACAACTCGAAGTGGCTGCAATGGCCGGGACCCGCGCGTTGGTCGGACTCCTCGCCGAGGACAATCTCATTGATCAGGCGCGCGGCCTGGGGGTCCTTGGGCGGGAGCCAGGGCAAGGTGGTACAGGTCAATTCCTGTTGCAAACGCTTGGTCAACGACATGAAGTCCCAGACGGCAAAGACATGGACTTCCATGAATCGTCGAAGCAGTGAAAGTGAATGGATCTCACTGAATACAGGGTGTTGGGTCAACTGTTCTTTTCGGCTGTCGAGAAGGGATTTTAGTGCGCTCATTAATAATCACCACGTGGCTGCAAAGTTTGAAGGTTGTGACAGGTTACAAGCGGTCTTCTAATCGTTATGACGGTTGGCTAATGTCAAATTTGTTAACAGGCAGACGAGCAGCGTCCTCAATAAGAAATTGAAAGCATCGAGAGCAATCACTGCCTGTTTAACATGCGCCAAAGCGTCATCGCGCAAGCGTTTTGAGCGTATTTTGTTTGGTGTTGCTGGGCGCCTATGTCTAGGCTGGCTAAGGCCATTGCGACAGGGGTTGCCCGAAAGCCATTAAAAATTAATACAAGTAATCAGCGCGGATCAAGTTATTTTTAGAACAATTGTAAGTTGTGTTTTTTAACGGATGAGTGTTGCCGATAACACTGGTGATACCGTGTTTTTAGGGGTGAGAGCGCCCCTTCCGAATAATAACGATCAGAATTTAAATGAATGATTGAATGCCTCATCCATATGGCTCTCAAAGTGGGAGTGGCTTAATAATTTGATAGGCGTGGCCGGGGCGCGGCTAATCCGTACTTCCGGCGCGTGGAAGTGCTCCTTGGGTAAGTGATGTAATCCGAAAGTTGCATGCGCAGAGCGGTACGTCGCTCGTCAATTCATTATCGCTGAGCAAGCCTGTGCCCAAACGGGCAGTTCTGCTATCGCCGGAAGAGGCGAAACCTGTCCGAAGCCGTGAATAGATAGGGTCATCCCGCGTGGCGGGGCATGCGCCCGGGGTCTATTTCACGAATCATGCAAAACAGCTGATGACAGATGATCGGCGCCGTCGTTGTCGCTCACAGGCAATATGTATCGTTGGCCCGCAGCCAACGTGCACGTCGGTAAAGCAGGGGGCCATCGGCCCCTGCGGGCGTATCGGCGCAGCGGTTCAAGACCGGGTCTGGGCCAGATAGCGCAGAATCACTTCAATGCCGCGTTGCAGGTGGTGCCGCAGGTTCTCCACGCATACTTCGATCTCACCGGCGCGGGCGGAGCTCAGCAGGGCGCGATGATCATCCTGGGAGAGTTTGCCCAGCCCCATGGCCGACAGGTTGAAACGCAGGAAGCGTTCCTCTTCCACCAGGCCCTGCTCGATCAGTTTCAACAGTTTGTGGTTGGGCGCCTTGCTGTAGAGGCCCATGTGGAAGAGACGGTTGAGTCGTCCGACCTGGCTATAGTCTTCTTCGGTTTCAAGCAGATCGATATACCTCTCGATCTGCTTGAAGTCATTCTCATCGAGCAAGGGCACCGAGCGGCGCAGGGCTTCGGTTTCCAGGAGGATCCGCAAGTCGTAGGCTTCGATGGAGTTATCGACGATCAGTGGCGCCACCACCGCGCCCTTGTGGTGCACCACATGCAGGAGTTCCTGGGCTTCGAGCTGGCGCAGGGCTTCGCGCACGGGCATGCGGCTGACGCCGAACAGCGTCGCCAATTCCTGTTGGCGCAAGGCCAGGCCACAGGGGAGGCGCCCGTCCAGGATCGCGTTGCGCAAGGTTTCCTCTATCACCGCCCGGGCCAGATGGGCGGGTATGGGTCCATTGACGTGAACGCTGTTCAAGGGATTCGGTTTTTCCGCCACGCGACTACTCTGTTTTGAACAAGGTTGAAGGGTGATCCGTTGGCACACTAGAAGCTGCCCGGGTGCTTGTCAAACCGACCATTTTCTGCGCTTGAGGCGCGCCATGACGGATGATTGCATGGTGCCATTCTCTTTCACCAGCCCTCCCTGAAACTATCAATCGATTCCCAAGTGACTGTAGGGACTCGCCCTCTTGGCGATGCGTATTGCTTCCCGCGGCCCCAGTGTTTTGCACAAGGTTCCAGAACCTGGGTTTCCAAGGCGTCCGCACCTGTCGGAGAGGTCCTTGGGTTGCGCGGAAAAGTACCCATCCGGCTCCGCACCAGCCATGAAAAAAGGCCCTATTGATATTCCTTAATAGTATTTAAGTTATATCTCTTATATCTATATTGTCATATTCCTGCGTGCCCACCGAGTCCTTGGTGCGCCGCATGAACTGAACCCACACGCGACCCGCGTGAGTGTCTGATCAGCAAGTGCACCTCTGAGCGTGCCCTGCGCAGGAGTCCTTACATGTCCCTGGCTTCTTCCGTTTCGACCTTAGCCGATGCCCCGGCACAGCGTTTCGACGTCCGTCCCTTTGCTGGCACAGTGGGGGCTGAAATCGTCGGCCTCGACTTGAGCCGAGCGCTCAATGACGAAGATTTTGCCCGCATCCACCGCGCGCACCTGGAGCACCATGTGCTGGTATTCCGCGACCAGCGCATCAGCCCCGAGCAACAGATCGCCTTCAGCCGCCGTTTCGGCGTGTTGCAGATCCATGTGCTCAAGCAATTCCTGCTGGCCGGGCACCCGGAGATCCTGATCGTCTCCAACATCATCGAGAACGGTCAGAATATTGGCCTGGGCGATGCGGGCAAGTTCTGGCATTCCGATCTGTCCTATAAGGAGCTACCGAGCCTCGGTTCAATGCTGCACGCCCAGGAGCTGCCGGAGGAGGGTGGCGATACCCTGTTCGCCGACCAACACAAGGCCTGGGACAACCTGCCCGAGGCCCTGCGCAAGGCGGTCGAAGGCCGTTCGGCGGCGCACTCCTACACCGCCCGCTACAGCGAAAGCAAATTCGCAGGCAGTTGGCGGCCGACCCTGACCCCGGAACAACTGGCCCAGGTCGCCGAGGTGGTGCATCCCATCGTGCGCACTCACCCGGAAACCGGCCGCAAGGGGCTGTTCGTCAGCGAAGGTTTCACCACGCGGATTGTCGGCCTGCCGGAAGACGAAAGCCGCCAGTTGCTGAGCGAGCTGTACGCCCACAGCGTGTTGCCGGAAAACATCTACCGCCATCAATGGCAGCCCCACGACCTGGTGTTCTGGGATAACCGTTCGCTGGTGCACCTGGCCGCCGGTTGCCCGATTCACCTGCGGCGCAAGCTCTATCGCACCACCATCCAGGGCGATGCCCCGTTCTGACCTGATCGCTTCAAGGAGCATCCCCATGCCTGCACCCTTTGCGTTGTGGCCGAAACTCGGCCGTCTCACCATTTCCGTCGGCCTTGGCTTGAGCCTGTTGGCCGGCAGCCTGCTGGCGCCGGCCGCGGCCCAAGCCGAAGGCGAGATCCGCGTCGCCGAACAGTTCGGTATCGTCTACCTGTTGCTCAACGTGGTCCGCGACCAGCATCTGATCGAGAAGTACGGCAAGGCCGAAGGGATCGATATCAAGGTCGACTGGACCCAACTGTCCGGCGGTGCGGCGATCAATGACGCGCTGCTGTCCGGCTCGGTGGACATCGCCGGTGCCGGTGTCGGGCCGTTGCTGACCATCTGGGATCGCACCTACGGCAAGCAGAACGTCAAGGCCGTCGCCTCGCTGGGCAACTTCCCCTACTACCTGGTGAGCAACAACCCGAAGGTCAAGACCATCGCCGACTTCACCGACCAGGACCGCATTGCCTTGCCGGCGGTCGGCGTTTCCGTGCAGTCGCGCTTCCTGCAATACGCCGCGGCCAGGCAGTGGGGCGACAAGGAATTCAATCGCCTGGACAAATACACCGTCGCCGTCCCGCATCCCGATGCCACGGCGGCCCTGATCGCCGGCGGTACCGAGTTGACCGGGCACTTCTCCAACCCACCGTTCCAGGAGCAGGCGCTGGAAAACCCCAACGTGCATGTGGTGCTCAACAGCTACGACCTGCTCGGGCCGAACTCGCCGACGGTGTTGTTTGCCACCGAGAAGTTCCGCAACGACAACCCGAAAACCTACAAGGCCTTCGTTGACGCCCTGGCCGAAGCCGCCGAGTTCGCCCAGAAGGACAAAGGCGCGGCGGCGGACACCTACCTGCGGGTGACCAAGGCCAAGATCGACCGTGCGGCGCTGCTGAAAATCATCGACAACCCGCAGTTCGAATTCAGCGTGACGCCGAAGAACACCTACCCGCTGGCCGAGTTCCTCTATCGCGTGGGCGCCATCAAGCACAAGCCGGAGTCGTGGAAGGACTACTTCTTCGAGGACGCCAAACTGCTGCAGGGGAGCTGACCGCCATGAATGCCTCCTTGCAAGGCCACACGGCCAGCAACCCGACCCTCGCTACCCCGGCGTTGCTGGCGGTCGACCAGGTCAGCCTGGAGTACCGTACCCCGGCGCGAGTCGTACGGGCGACGCACCAGGTCAGTTTTGAAGTCGACCACGAAGATCGGTTTGTCCTGCTCGGGCCTTCGGGCTGTGGCAAGTCGACCTTGCTCAAGGCGGTGGCCGGGTTTATCCGGCCCTGCGAAGGCGAGATCCGCCTGCAGGGCCAGGCGGTCACCGACCCGGGCCCGGACCGCATCGTGGTGTTCCAGGAATTCGACCAGTTGCCGCCGTGGAAAACCGTCAAGCAGAACGTCATGTTTCCGCTGCAGGCGTCCGCCACCCTCAAGCGCCGGGAGGCGCAAGAGCGGGCGCTGCATTACCTGGAAAAGGTCGGCTTGTCAGCGTTTGCCGATGCCTATCCGCATACCTTGTCCGGCGGCATGAAAGCGCGGGTGGCGATTGCCCGGGCCCTGGCGATGCAACCCAAGATCCTGCTGATGGACGAGCCCTTCGCTGCCCTCGATGCCCTGACCCGGCGCAAGATGCAGGAGGAATTGCTGCAACTCTGGGAAGAGGTGCGTTTCACCCTGTTGTTCGTCACGCACTCGATTGAAGAGGCGCTGGTGGTGGGCAATCGCATCCTGTTGCTGTCACCGCATCCGGGCCGGGTACGGGCGGAGATCCACAGCCATCAGTACAACCTGCACAGCCTGGGCGGCGCCGAGTTCCAGGCGTCGGCGCGCCGGATCCACCGGCTGCTGTTCGACGAAACCCCGCAGGCCGAAACCGAACTGGATTTCGCCGATATCCGCATCGCCTATTGAGCGGCTGGAGGAATGCCCGATGAATCTTTCATCCCCTGTGCGTGAAGAATATGAAGTGACCCTGGAGCCCTTGTTCGAGGTCCCGCTGGAGCGCGAATTGCCCCTGACGCAACGACTGTGGCAACAAGGCTGGTTGCGCAAGAGCCTGATCCTGGTACTGCTGGCGATCCTCTGGGAAGCCGTGGCGCGCTATCAGAACAACGACCTGTTGCTGCCGAGTTTCCTGCAGACCGCGAGTGCGTTATATGACGGCCTGATCAGTGGCGAGTTGCTGGACAAGGTCGGGATTTCCCTGGTGGTGCTGCTCAAGGGCTATGTACTGGGGATTGTCCTGGCGTTTGCCTTGACCACGCTGGCGGTCTCGAGCCAATTCGGACGGGACCTGCTCAGCACCCTGACCTCGATGTTCAACCCGCTGCCGGCGATTGCGCTGTTGCCGCTGGCGTTGCTCTGGTTCGGCCTGGGGCAGAACAGCCTGATTTTCGTGCTGGTGCACTCGGTGCTCTGGGCGTTGGCGCTGAATACCTACGCCGGGTTTCTCGGCGTGTCGGAGACCCTGCGCATGGCGGGCCGTAATTACGGCCTGAAGGGCTTGCGTTTTGTGCTGTTCATCCTGATTCCGGCGGCGCTGCCGTCGATTCTCGCCGGGCTGAAGATCGGCTGGGCGTTTGCCTGGCGCACCTTGATCGCGGCCGAACTGGTGTTCGGCGCCACCAGCGGCAAGGGCGGGCTGGGCTGGTACATCTTCCAGAACCGCAACGAGCTGTACACCGATAAGGTGTTCGCAGGGTTGGCGGTGGTGATCCTGATCGGCTTGCTGGTGGAGAACCTGGTATTCGATACTCTGGAGCGGGTGACGGTGAAACGTTGGGGGATGCAACGTTACAGCTAATGAGAATACTTTTGAGAACGCCTTCGTCGCGGGCCCGCGACGAAGATATTACATCTGTCCGTTGAGGTTCTTTGATCAAGGTCAATAGTACGATGATCGGGTGGCGGCATATTGACATCAATGTATAGATTATGACTTTACTTCTTTGCCCCTTGACCCTACCGATCTCTGCGGGTGGACAGAGACCATCGAACGCCTGAAGCAACTGGGAGGGAGCCCGATATTGTGTTTGTCTTCCTTCCCGTGAGTAGGCCATTGCCATGCCTGAGATTCAGGATCTTTCCCAAGTTTTCATCCAGACCCTAGAACAGAGCATCGACAGTGTTGTGGTCATTGATAGCCAGAATCGGGTCATCCTGTTCAACGCTGCCGCCGAAGCCTTGTGGGGGTACAGCCGGGAGGAGGTGATCGGGCAGAACGTCAGTATCCTGGTACCACAGTTGATCCGTGCTGAGCATGACGGCTACATCGATGCCAATCGTCGTGGCGGAATCAACAAGATCGTCGGCACCAGTCGCGATGTGCTGATCGAGCGCAAAGACGGCACCCGGCGTTGGGGGGCGATGTCCATCTCCAAGGTCAGGAGCGACGGCCAGGTGATGTACACCGCCTTCCTCAAGGACATTACCGCCCAGCATGAAGAGCGCGAGCGCTTGTATCTGCTGTCACTGGTGGTCGACAGCACCGAAAACGCGATCATTATCACCGACGGTCAATGGCAGACTCTCTACGTCAACGGTGGCTTCACCCAGATGTTCGGCTACGATGCGGCCGCCGTGGTGGGGCGAACGCCGATCAAGGTCATCGCGCCGTATTTCGAACTGGACGATATTGCCGCCATCCGTGACCAGTTGCAGCGAGGCGAGACTTATCATTCGCAGGAGTTCGGTTATCGCCATGATGGTCGTCGGGTCTGGTGCAACGTCACCACCTATGCGGTGCTCGACAGCCTCGGCCACCTGACCAACACCGTCAGCGTACTGATTGACGTGACCCATACGCGGATGCCGGAGATCCTGCGGCACAAAGTGCTCGAAGCCATGGTTCGAGAGGAATCGTTGGCGGCCTTGATGTCGTTGGTCTGTCGTGAGGTCGAGCGGATTGCCCCCGACGTGATTGCCTCGATCCTGCGGGTCGACGAAGCGGGCACCTTGCACGCCCTGGCGGCCCCTAGCTTGCCGGAGCATTACTCCAGTGCCCTGAATGGCCTGCGCATCGGCCCGCAAGTGGGGTCTTGTGGTACGGCGGCGTTCAGCGGTGAGCCGGTGGTGGTGACGGACATCGCTCATCACCCGTTCTGGGAAGGTTTTCGCGACAAGGTGATCCCATTGGGGCTCAAGGCCTGTTGGTCGACGCCGATCAAGTCCAGTTCCGGGCGGGTGCTGGGAACCTTCGCCTTCTACTACCGGGAGAAGCGCGAGCCAAGCCCGCTGGATCTGCTTCTGGTGAATGCCACGATCCACCTCTGTGCACTGGCCCTGGAGCGTGAAGAGTCCCGGGCCCATATCCGCCAGTTGGCGTTCTACGATGACCTGACCGGGCTACCCAACCGCAATATGCTGCACGCCAAGGCTGACCAGGCGATTGCCGATGCGGTGCGCAGCAAGAGCAGCCTGGCCGTGGTCTTCATTGACCTGGACCGCTTCAAGCAAGTCAATGACTCCCTCGGGCATTCGGCGGGCGATGAGTTCTTGTGCATGATCGCCCGGCGGTTGAATGAGCGGAGGCGCAAGCAGGATATTGTCTGTCGGCTGTCCGGCGATGAGTTTGTGCTGGTACTGCCGCAATGCTCGCTGGAGCAAGTGACCGATCTTCTCGTCGGGCTCAAAAGCTGCCTGAGCGCCCCGTGCCAGATTGCCGGGGTGACCCTCAAGCCTTCCGCCAGCATTGGCGTCAGTATGTTTCCGGAAGATGGTCGGACCATGGAGGTGCTGCTGCAACGGGCTGACATCGCCATGTACCAGGCCAAGACCAATGCACGGGGCAGTGTCAGTTTCTTCAGTCACGGGTTGGATCAGATGGCCAAGGGGCGGCTGAGCCTGGAAACCGCCCTGCGTGAGGCGATTGATCGGAAACAATTGCACCTGGTGTATCAGCCGCAGGTCGATCTCAACCGCCAGGACCTGTGCGGCATCGAGGCTTTGGCGCGCTGGAATCACCCGCAATTCGGCGATGTATCACCCAGCACCTTCATTCCCATGGCCGAGGAGTGTGGCCTGATCGGCGAATTCGGCCAATGGTCGTTGCGAGAAGCTTGCCGGCAGTTGGCAAGCTGGCGCCGTCAGCACCTGAAGGTGCCGAGCATTTCGGTGAATCTCTCGCCGACCAATTTCCACAACCGTGATTTACCCCGTTTTATCAGTCGGGCCTTGTCGCAGAACGGCCTGGTGGCGGCGGACCTGACGGTGGAGATCACCGAGAATGTGTTGATGGACAACAACCCGGATACCCTGTGCACGATCGATGAGGTCCATGCCCTGGGGGTCCGCCTGGCCATGGATGACTTCGGTACGGGCTATTCGAGTTTGAGCTACCTGCGGCGCTTGCCGATCAAGGAGCTCAAGCTCGATCGCAGTTTTGTCCATGACCTGGAAACCGACGACACCAGCCAGGCCTTGAGCGAGGCGGTGATCCGGATCGGCGAGAGCCTGGAGTTGCGGGTGGTGGCCGAGGGCGTGGAAACCCTGGCCCAGCAAAGGATTCTCCAGGCCCAGGGTTATGAGGTGGCGCAGGGGTTTCTGATTTCCAAACCGATGCGGGGCTGCGAATTGGGCTCGTGGCTGGAGAGTTTCCGGCTTAATGCCTGAGGCTCCATTGCCGAGGTCACTCAGTCGCGGCCTCTGGTGCGTTGATATACATCCGCTGATTTTGTGGTAGCTGTCCTGTTGTCTTCGCGGAGCTTGCCCGCGAAGGCGTCTTCAGCAACGCCGCAGTCTCTGGATCAGCCCACAGTCCCCATTGCCGACGTCTCATCGATCACCGAGTCGACCCACGACTGCGCCAACTCGATCAAATGCACGGTCCCCATCGCCAACTTGCGCTTGGCACCGTCGAGTTGGTCGGCGGACTCATAAGCCGTGGCCGCCGCCGATTGCAGGATCGACAGCGCGTTGACCAACTTGTCTTCCACGCTGAGTGACGAGGGGATACGAGTGGGCGAGGGGGAGAAGGTTGGGTGAGGTCTGAGTGGGTCTTCGCTCAGCGGCAGCCCGTAGTGCGCAAAAGCGCGTTCGGCAGCGGCATCGAAATGAGGTTTTCCGATCTTTGCGCGACGTGATGCCGGGAAACTGATCGGCGGGTCCGGTGTAAGTCTTTTATCCATGGTCCAGCTCCTACGTGATAAGTGGGAGCCCTCTTTCTGCCGTTTCCACACGGCGAAAAGGTGGCAGCTGTACACAGGGTGGAAAACCGGACCAGTAGGCAACCCGGCCAGACCGAGGTCTGCCTGCGCACAGCCGCCATAGAACACATTGCGGA
The DNA here is from genome assembly GCF_023242315.1 of Pseudomonas sp. MWU13-2105. Taxonomy (GTDB): domain Bacteria; phylum Pseudomonadota; class Gammaproteobacteria; order Pseudomonadales; family Pseudomonadaceae; genus Aquipseudomonas. The sequence goes on along the minus strand of NZ_JALLIY010000036.1, from coordinate 5,105 downwards.
GCAAAAAAACGCCGACAATGAGCTTGGTGGCGCTGATGCGCCTACTGGTAGGTTCAGGTTTCCACACCTAGATCGCTGATTTTGCAGCGATAGAACGAAGACTAGTGACCGCTTCCAGCAGGCGCAAGGCGAAAGGATTTTCTAGGAAACTTCAGGCAAGGGAAAGGGAATTGTCCGGCGATAGCCCCTTTGGAGACGAGCCGCTGCTCTAGCGATAATGTTCATTATTTGACCGGAGAGTTTTGCCATTCTGTATTTACTGCCACTCCAATGCGCACATGACCAGTAAAGTGGATGCCCCGAAGCTGCTATCGCGACTGGTTTTACGCGGCTACAAGTCGATTGCCGAGTGCGACATCGAGCTGGGAAAAATGAACGTATTGATCGGTGCCAACGGTGCCGGTAAATCCAACTTCATCGGCTTTTTCCGTCTGATCAACAGATTGCTCGATGAGAAATTGCAAGTCTCTGTGGGTGTTGCGGGAGGTCCGGACGCTCTCCTGCATTTCGGACGCAAGAAAACCGAACATCTGAGTGCACATCTGTATTTTGGCAATAACGGCTACACATTCACGCTCGTGCCGACGCAAGACAATCGGATGATGTTTTCTCACGAAGCGCTCTGGCGGAATTTGTATGGTGATTATCGAGCCGAGTCTGGGCACTTCGAGTCTTACGCTGAAACGCAGAAGGGCACAGCGGTATACGGGCACGTCGTATCGGCTATGCGCAGCTGGCTGCTTTTACCATTTCCACGATACGAGCCAAAGCGCCTGGGTCAAACAGATCCACGGGATCAATGACAACGAGTACCTACGTGACGATGCGCGCAATCTGGCGGCCTTTCTCTATCGCCTGAAAAAAATCACCATGAGGCTCACTACAAGCGCATCGTCAAATCAATCCAACTGGTAGCTCCCTTCTTTGACGACTTTCATCTGCGTCCTACCGTGGATAACAAAGAAAAGATCCAACTCGCATGGACGGAGAAAGGGCAGGATGTGCCCTTAAATTCCAGTGCGTTATCCGATGGCACGCTGCGATTTATCTGCTTGGCAACCGTACTGCTTCAACCCGAAACCTTCATGCCGTCCGCGATCCTGATTGACGAGCCTGAGCTCGGTCTGCCCCCTTTTGCGATCATCACATTGGGGGCGTTAATGAGGGCCAGGGCGCAGAAGCACCAATTGATCATCTCGACACAATCGGTCGAGTTGGTGAATGAGTTCGATGTGCACGACCTCATCGTCGTGGACAAGGTGGATGGAGCGTCTGTGTTCAAGCGCCTCGATGAAAGCCTGTTGGCCGAATGGCTGGAGGAGTACAGCCTTGGTGATCTCTGGAAGAAGAATCTTCTGGGGGGGCAGTCAAGGCACTTACTTGAAATGCCTTGTCTGAGGGAGGAACCGTCGTAATCAGCGCCCAAACGTTAGCCTTATTCTGGTTGATGCTGTCCCTGGGGCGTTTTCAGGGTCCACCTCGCGATGACAATGGCCATCACGGCGACGATGAATGTGACCCATGACATCAAGCCAATTCCTCCTTCAAATGCGTGCCCTGCGATGCTCATCAATTCATTCGCCTGACCACTAGCCAATGTTGCCGCCACCGTGTGGGCACCGGCCAATGTCTCGCTGGCGAGGCGCTCTTGCAGCGGAGTGAGAAATTGCGGCAATTGCAACGTACCTCGATAGTAAGAGGTGATCAGCCCCCCGAGCACTGTCGTCCCTAGTACCACGCCCACCTCATAGGCGGTTTCGCTGATAGCCGATGCCGCTCCGGCCTTGGTGGGCGGTGCCGCCGACAGAATCACGTCATTGGAGACCGTGGCGATCGCACCCACGCCTATATTCAACAAGGCAAAGGCGACGACCAGGACCGCCAAGCTGATGCCCAGGCTGGCAACCAGCAGGAACGCGACCCCGGTAAACGCCAACAGGATTGGCACAAGCGCGTGGACCGAAACCCGTTGCGCAACCGGCACCACTAGCATCCCAACGATAATCGCCATGATTTGTCCGGGTACCATTGCCAGGCTGGCACTCAAGGGAGGCATACCCAGGACGATTTGCAGAAACTGTGTGGCAAAAAAAACAAATCCGATCAGGAACGCCAGGCTCATCAGGTTGATGGCCACGGAGACGCTGAAGGTTTTATTGCGCAACAGTGCCAGGTCCATCAAGGGGGTCGGCAGGCGAAGTTGGCGACGTACGAACAACCAGCCAGTCGTCATACCGATGACAAAGGCCGCCAGGGCCATGCCATCGATGCCTTCGCTGGCGACGTGCTTGATGCCATACACCAACGCTCCCAGCGCGGTCATCGATTGCAGAATGCTCAACGGATCAAGAGTGCTAGAGGCATCCGGTTCTGACTCGGGTAATAACAACGGCCCGAGGGTCAGCAACGGTATCAGTACCGGCACGGCCAGCAGGAAGATTGATCCCCAACTGAAGAATTCCAGCAGTATGCCGCCTATCAATGGCCCGAGCGCCGAACCCACAGTCAAGGTGGTCGCCCAGACTGCAACTGCCAGGCGCCGCTCTTCCCGATCCTCGAAGACCGAGCGGATCAGCGCCAGCGTCGAGGGCATCAGCATGGCGCCAAAGACCCCCATGCAGGCTCGTCCCGCAATCAACTGTGCGGCGCTGGCGGAATAGGCCGTCATGACGGAGACGATGGTAAAACCCAGTGAGCCTATCAGCAGCAACTTGCGATGACCGACCCGATCTCCCAGGCTACCCATGGACACCAGCAATCCCGCCAATACCAGCGAGTAGGCATCAATCATCCACAGTTGCTGGCTGGCAGTGGGATGCAGGGCCTCGGCTATCTTCGGCAGCGCGAACCCCAACACCGTGTTATCCACGGTCACCAGCAGTACCGGGAGCATCAATACGGCCAGACCCAACCAGCGTTTGAATCGAGGTCTTTGTTGCATAGCCTCAGTACTCAATGACATTCACTGCCCCCTTTTATCAAGCCAATAATCACGGGATCACTGGCTAGTGATCCCGTGACACGATGCTTCGTCATTCTCTGGCGAGGCTTGGTTTCAGTTCAGCAGAGAAAAAATGTGCTGGCAGTCTACGGCGCCTGTATTCACGAGCTTGCCCAGAGAGTTGGAAATGGTCTGTAAGTCACTTCTGAAACACTCGTAATCCCGATCATTGACATCTGCCATCAAGCGCTCCATTCCCTGTGCCAGTGCTTCGCGCTGGTGACAGGCTTGGTCGTTTTCCAGTTGTATGTCCCAGTAAACCTCAGGAGGATTGACCAGCAGGCGAGAAAGCAGTGCCATCATGGTCCGCATAGGGGGCGGCATGACTTCCTCGACTACGGCCAGATCCACCGAGGATTTCGCTAAGGCCATGCCAAATCCGAGAATGGCTGCATGAGGCAACGCCTGACAGAGCGCCATCAGTTCGTCATGGGTAGCTGGCGTCATTCGCCTGATTTTCATGCCAGCCTCCATCAGATTTTGTTCAATGAAGGTTTTTGGTGCGTCACTGTCTTCTACACAGATCGCTACCGTGCGCCCTTGGACCGAGAGCTTGGGCGAAAACATCGGGTTGATACCAACGAACTGCTGGTTGGGCGACGCAGCTTTCAAAGCGTTGTAGAAAGGTCTCTGTACCGAGCAGGTAGGCATGAGCACAACATCTGCCGACACGGACTGGATGACCCAGGGGATGGCGCGGATGGCGACACTTTCAGGTAAAGCGAAAACCACTGCCATTGCATTGCGAAAAATATGCTCGGTGTTGCTGAACGGGTTGGTTACCTCCACCTCGTAGTAGTCGCTCTCAACACCACCAGAACGCTGATCCACTGTCTTGATGTTGTACCCGTACTGCTTGAGAATACGGCTGATCAGCGAGCCGACGAGGCCGGCTCCTCCCAACACGACAACCGTGTTGTTCTTCATTGTTCGCTCCCTGCGGCAAAACTGTAATAAGGGACGCTGGCTTTAACCAAGGTCTCTTCGAGCTCCTGTTGCGGATCAGAATGGGCAACGATGGCGCCTCCGATTCCGAACTCGGCCTGATGATTCCGTAACACCGCCGTGCGAATGACGATGCTCAACTCCGCGCCACCGCTGAACGATATCCAACCCAGCGCACCGGAGTAGACGCCCCGTGCCGAGGACTCCAATGTATCGATGATTTCCATGGTGCGTTTCTTCGGAGCGCCTGTCATTGAGCCTCCAGGGAAGCAGGCCCTGATGGCTTCGACAGTTGATATGCCAGCGCCCAGATGTCCGCGCACCGTCGAAACCAGTTGATGCACTGAAGAAAAACTTTCGACCGAGAAAATCTCCGGAACATGCACGCTGCCAGGCCGACAGACACGGTTCAGGTCATGACGAACCAGATCGACAATCATTAGGTTTTCGGCACGATCCTTGGCCGAGATCCCCAAAGCCTCGCGCAATTGCTGATCTTCGTCGGCGTCTTGGCTTCGTGGTCGGGTTCCCTTGATTGGCCGGGACTCGATCAGGCCACTGTCCTCGATTCTGAGGAAGGTTTCGGGTGAGGCGCTCAATACCGAGAACCGGTCGAACATCAGGTAGGCGCCATAGGGCACGGGGCTGGCTTCGCGCATCCGTTGGTAGGCATCCAGCGGTGATCCGCCATACGCCATCCTGGCCCGGTTGGTCAGACAGATCTCATAGGATTCGCCGTCGGTTATGTACTGTAGCGACTGTTTGATCTTACGGATGTAGTCCTCTGGACTATCTTCGAGGGACAGCTTGAGTTCATTCACAGCTCCTGGGATGAACCGTTGCAGCTCATCGGCAGCCTGGCCCTTAGGCAACAAAGATGGCGGCAACTGCGGCCATTCAGGCGGCTGGCCGGTTGCGCTCATCAGGCACTCGTACAGCTTGTTGTCGTGGTGATCGAAAACGAAGAAATGCGGTGTGAACATGAAGTAGGCGTCGGGGTATTCCGAGCGATAAGCCCTTTGGCCGCCTGCCTGCTCCTTCAACTCATAACCCAGATACCCTACGAACCCACCCTTGAAGGCAAACGGTAAATACTGTGGCGTTTCTACTTGCACCGACTCGATGATTTGGCCGATCAATGTGAAGCAATCGCCCTCGA
>NZ_JALLIY010000035.1 GCF_023242315.1 Pseudomonas sp. MWU13-2105 | reverse complement strand
CTCGGGAAACATTGGAACCCTCGATCAAGTGATTGTGGCAATCGTCCCGGCCAACCTCTCGGCTGGCCGGAAGAGGGTCGACCTACAGAGCCGCGTTGATTTTCCTGGCAGCATCAGCGCTGACCCAAGCCTGCCAAATCTCAGGGTGTTCCTTGAAGAAGATCCTCGCCAGCTTGGGAGAATCGATATGCTCCTTGGTCATCCGGGCCAGGTTCTGGTTCAGCAGGTCGATCGGCAGATTGACCTTCTCCAGTACCGCGACCAACTCTGGCGCCTGGTCATGGAAAGCCTTGGACAGCCCGACCTGGATGCTGATCTTTTTGTCGACACCCGGCTTCTCCTCCAGCTTGACCAGATCGACCTGCCCCATCAACGGCGTTGGCGACCAATAGTAGAAGAGGATCGGCTCGCCGCGCTTGTAACTCGACAGCACGGCGGCATCCAGCGCCGGGCCAGTACCCGGGCGGAAATTCGTGTAGCTCGCTTCCAGACCGTAGCTTTTCAGCATTTCACTGTTTTCCAGCTCGCAGGTCCAGCCGGCCGGGCAGTTGTAGAAGCGGCCTTTGCTCGGTTCTTCCGGGTCCTTGAACAGGACGGCATATTTACCCAGGTCGGAGATGTTCTTCAGCTCGGGCGCCTTGGACTTGAGATTGCGCTTGGCGTCGCCTTCGACCACATAACGCGGCACGTACCAGCCTTCGGTGGCGCCAACGATCGGTGCGCCGACACCAACTACCCTGCCGGTCGCTGCCGCCTTGTTCCAGACTTCGCTGCGACCGACCCACTCTTCTGACAACACTTGGATATCGTTGCTGCCCAAGGCGCTCTCCATGGTGATGGAGTTACCCGGCAAGGTGTCGATTGCACAGCCGTAACCGTCCTTGAGCACGATCTGCAACACCTCGGTGAGCAACATGCCGCTCTCCCAATTGAGCCCGGCGAATTTCACCGGTTTACCCGACTCGCACCAACTGGCGGCCTGGCTTGCAGCACTAGCGGCCAACAGGCCGAGGGAAATCAGTGTGGCGGTAAGGTTTTTTTTGATTTTCACAATCGCACGCTCCAACACAGAGAACAGGGTTATGGCAGTGCAAGTGTTCGCCACCGCAGTGGCGAACATCGGCTTTCAACGTGACGCTCAAACTCCTTGATGTATCGTCGGGAACCAATCTTCGCGCAGTCTCTGACCGGTCTGCATCGCATGCCCTGGATACGGTGGAGAGGTCCGTCCTGGACGCTCGAAGTAACGGATATCGTCGCCCAGCCAACGCAGCGACAGCACCCGTCGACGCTGCGCCGAGGCATTGCCCCTGGCGCCATGCACGGTACGAAAATCGAACAGCACAGCATCGCCGGGCTGCATTTCCCACTCGAGGACCTGCAAGCCCTCTTCCTTATCTGGATCGGGCGCCTCGCGGTATCCGTCCGCATCCCGGTAAAAATCGCTTTGATCGGCCCAGTGGACGGGTTTTATGCCTTTTTCCCAGCGGTGCGAGCCGGCCAGCAGGCGCAGTGTCGACTCGCGTACCGGGTCCACGGGGATCCAGAAACTGACACTCTGCTGTCCTTCGACAAAGTAATAGGGGATGTCCTGATGCCAGGGCGTGGCCTTCTGCGCCCCCGGCTCCTTGACCAGCACATGGTCATGGAAGAACTGCGCCGAACGCGAACGCATGACGGCCGCGGCAATGGCGGCGGCGGGCGACTGTTCCACCGTTGCGCGAAACTCAGGGATCCGCTGCCAGTTGCAATAGTCATCAAAAAAACCACCCGGCTTGTCGTCCTTCTCCACGTAGCGGCTGGCGTAAACGCCGGGCTCGGTCAGGTTGCGTTCGATACCGGTGGCAATCGTCTCGATCCAATCAGTGAAAATACCGCGCAGGCAAACCGCGCCATCGCGCTGGAACGCTTCGATATCTTTTTCGTCAAGGGTGAATGCGCTGTGTGCCATGACCTGAAACTCCTTGAAGGAGGAAATAAATGTGGGCGCTGGACAAATATTTCACGGCACACAACAATGATAAAATAATAAGTATTGATGTATCACCAAAGAAAAACTTATGAAGTTCACCCTGCGACAACTCCGCTACGCACTCGCCGCGGCCAAGCACGGCAATCTCACGCTGGCGGCCGAAGAGTTGCACGTTTCCCAGCCCTCGATTTCCACGGCTATTACCGAACTCGAGGTGCTATTCGGCCAGCCGCTGTTTGTTCGCCAGCGTGGGCTCGGCGTGTCCCTCACCCCCTTCGGCCGCACGGTAATGGCCCAGGCAAAACGCGTCCTGGCCGAAGCACGGAACTTTGCCGATATCGGCAGCAATAGCAGCGACTTTGCCGGGGAACTGGTGCTGGGCTGTTACGCGGACCTGGCTCCATATTGCCTGCCGCAGATCCTCAGGCACCTCCAGCGCGACTACCCCCAGGTCACGGTTGATATGCGCGAAGGCAGCTTCGAATATCTGGGCAAGCGCCTTGCCGAAGGCGCCCTGGAGCTGGCGCTGACGTACGATCTCGGCTTGCCGGCCAACATGGAGTGCGTGCAGCTGTGCCAGTTGACCGCCCATGCCCTGTTGCCGGCCGACCACCCGCTGGCAAACCAGTCCAGTGTCAGTCTGGCGGCACTGAGCGAATGCAACCTGGTGGTGACGGATCAGATCCATAGCTGGCAGCACGTACTGGATCTGTTCAGCTTCCATGGGCTCGCCCCGACGAGCGTACAACGGACCCACAGCTTCGAATTCCAACGCAGCCTGGTAGCCAACGGGTTCGGTGTGGCACTGACCTATACCCGCCCCTACGGCGACCGTAGCTACGACGGCCAGCCTCTGGTCTGTCGCCCCATACAGGAAGAGCTGCCGGCCCAGCGCATCGTCCTGGCCTATGATCAGCGCTACCCGCTGACACCCCCTGCCGAGGTATTCAAAACGCAAGCGCTGGCCTGGTTCGCGGAGCGACTACCGTTTGCCTCAAATTGACCATCGCGCTGGGTGCATCCGCATCCAGCGCTGCCCGTCCGGATCAAACCCGGACGAGCCATAGGTTCAATGCCGCGTCTTGCGCTCCAGCAAGCGCACCCCCAGCGATAGCGGGTAACACAGCGCAAAATAAATCGCGCCGACGAGAATGTAGATCTCCAGCGGCATGAAGTACACGCTACTCAAGTCCTGGGCCCGCAGCATCAAATCCGGCGCCGCGATCAGCGATGCCACCGAGGTGTCTTTCAACAACGAAATCGCCACGTTGCCGATGGGTGCCAGCACGATACGAATGGCCTGGGGCAACACGACCCAGCGCAACACCTTGAGATGAGGCATGCCAATCGCCTTCGCCGCTTCCACCTGTCCCTTGGGCACCGCCTCCAGGCCGGAACGGTAAATCTCCGACAGATAAGCCGCGGCATTCAGCCCCAAGCCGATCATGGCCGCCTGGAAGGAGCTGAATTGGACGCCGACTTCGGTCAGGCTGAAGTAGACGATGAACAGTTGCACCAGCGCCGGGGTGCCACGAAACACCTCGATGTAGATCAGCGCCGCACGGCGCAATGGCCGATTGCTCGAGAGCCTCGCCAGCGCCACCAGCAAACCGACGATCAAACCGATGACCAGCGCGCCGAACGCCAACTGGAGCGTGGCCCAGGCCGCAGCCAACAACTCGACATGGGTTGCTTCCCACAACTCGCCATAACCCATATCAATTCTCCTTCACGACTTTGAGTCGCCGTTCGGTCCGCGCCGCCCAGTGGGAAAGCACCAGGCTCAACACCAGGTAGATAATCGCCAGCAGAAAGTAGATCTGATTGGTCTGGTAGGTTTCACTGACCAGCATCCGCGCCTTGAATGTCAGCTCCGGCACCGCCGCCGCCGATGCCAGGGACGTGTCCTTGAGCAGGCCGATGGCGAAGTTGGCCATCCCCGGAATGGCCACTTTGAACGCCTGGGGCAAGACGATGATGCGCATCGCCAGGGCACGGGTCATGCCAATGGAAAACGCCGCTTCGCTTTGCCCGCGGTCGATGGTGCGGATGCTTGAACGGAACACTTCCGACAGGATCGCCGCACCGTTGAGGCCGAAGCCGATGATCGCCGCACCGATCGCCGGCAGCGTGATGCCGATATACGTCAAGCCGAAGTAGAGGATGAACAGCTGGGTCAGGATCGGTATGTTGCGAAACACCTCCAGGTACAGGCTCGCCAGCAAACTCAAGACACGGCTGCGCGAGAGCCGCATCAACGCCAGGCAAAAGCCCAGCAACATCGCCACGACGAACGCCGCGGCGGTCAAGCCGACAGTGGTCAACGCGCCGATGCCCAGCACCTTCAAAAAGTACGGCAGCATCTCGATGGCTTTGTGCAGTGCAGTCGAATCGAACATCGATCAGTGCTCCTGCACGGCACGGATAAAGGAGCGGGTGCGTTCGACCTGGCTCTCGCGAAAGATCTGCCGGGGCGGCCCCTGCTCGACAATATTGCCGTCGGCCATGAAGATCACCTGATCGGAGACACTTTCGGCGAAGTGCATCTCGTGGGTGACGATAATCATCGTCATACCCTCCTCCGCCAGTTGGCGCATGACATTCAGCACTTCACCCACCAATTCCGGGTCCAGCGCCGAGGTCGCCTCGTCGAACAGCATCAACTTGGGGCGCATCGCCAGCGCCCGGGCGATGGCGATGCGCTGCTGCTGCCCGCCCGAGAGCTGTTCCGGGTAGACATCACGCTTGGCGAACATACCCACCTTGTTCAGCAGGTCTTCGGCCAGCTCCACCGCTTCCGCGCGACTTCGCTGTTGTACCTTGAGCGGGCCGAGGATGATGTTTTCCAGGACCGAGAGGTGCGGAAACAAGTTGAAGCGCTGGAACACCATGCCGATCTCGGTGCGCATCCGCGCCAGCTCCTTATCGCTCATGGGCACTTTCCGTGTGCCCACCAGGCGCTGGCCGATCAGTTCGTTATCGATGTAAATGTCACCTTTGGTCGGCTCTTCGAGGTAGTTGACGCAGCGCAGCAAGGTGGTCTTGCCCGACCCGCTGGGCCCGATGAGCGAGATCTTCTGACCCTGCTGTACATCGAGGTCGATACCTTTGAGAACGTCCAGGCTACCGAAGGACTTGTAGAGTCCCTCGATCCGCACCAGTGGGGTTGATTCAGCCATGTGCAATGTCCGTGAGTGGGTGAGGCCAAGCGTGATCGCGACGTCGCTTCAGGCGAAGGACTGGCTGAAATCCCGCGGCGGATGCTCGAACGGGCCGATGAGGTTGCCCTTCTCGTCGCGGTCCACGCCGATACGCGGATCCTTGGCCGGAGGCGCGAGATAGTCGGGGTTCTTGATCCCGTACTTGGCGAGGATCGGCTTGATCTGATCGGTACTCTTGAGCCAGCGCAGGCCCTGGTTCACACCATCGAACAAGTCCTGGTTCTGCGGATGAACACCCCAGATAGCCTCGAACTTGGCGGTCAGGCTGGGGAATTTCTCATCGTAGGACATGGGGATTTGCTTGAGCTTGAGACTAGGGTCCTGAAGGATCATGTAGTCGATGGTCGGAGCATCCAGCACGGCAAAATCCAGGCGTCCGGCTCGCACGTCACGCAGGCAGGAGTCAGTGTTGTCGTAGAGCTTGACCTCTTTCACGCCATCGATTTTCTTCATGTCCGGGATGGTGAAATAGCCGGTAATGGCGCCGATGGTGCGACCTTTGACATCGTTCACGGTGATGGACGTCTCGAACGGCTCGTTGTCACGCATGATCACGTAGGCTCCGGTGTAGAACACCGGGTCGGTCAACAGCAGGATCTTCGAGCGCATCGGGTTCCAGGCGAAGTTGCCGCCGAACCAGTCGGCACGTCCCGACCTGACGGCTTCGACCACCGCCGGGAAGCCCATGGTCAGTACGTCGAGCTTGAGTTCAAGATGATCGGCAATGATCTTCAGCAATTCCAGGTCGGTGCCGACCGGAACGCCTTCGCGCAACGCGCCCAAGGGCATATCGCCGAGGCAGGCCGCTGTCAGATAGCCGGGGCGCACGGTCTTGATCGGTTTCCCGGCGGCGAAGGCGAAGGACATCGGGGTCATCGCACTGCCCACCAATGCCGCCAGTGAACCGTAGCCAGCGGCTTTGAGCAGCCCGCGCCGAGAGAGCCCCAGGGTGTCGAATTTGAAGTCGGACATAGATCACCTATTGATTAATGATTATTCTGGACCATTACAAGCCGTACAACTCAAACGCCGTCCATGGTGGTCGCATCACCCAAAACACCCGCAATCACGCTCACCACAGCATAGGGCAACCACGGCAACCGCCACCTTTCGCAGCTCGGTCGCGCCGCTGCCGTGGCTCCCGCATACTCTGTGCCGCCCAGCAACGAGCTGAACGGCCAGTGGTTGCAGGGAAGAGCCCGGCTGGAACATGTCGATCGCCATGTGCCTACCTCGCTGCGTTGGGAGTGACAGCCTTTTCCTCTCATTGTGATGCATGACAAGCATTACAACTCACACACTAATCATCGTTTTTTCGCTTGTCAACAGGACTTGTATCGGATAAAAAGCACTACAAATTTGCTTATTGTCTTGCTACAAGCATGACAAGCAGGGATAAAGCACCATGAGTCAATTCGAACAACTGCTGGATGAACTCAAGGCCAGCGCGGCCTTGCAGCGTGACAAAGCGGAAACCCTTTACGCCCAATTGGCCGACTCACTGGCCGAAGCGATCCGCCACGGCAAGCTCAAACCCGGCGAGCGCCTGCCGCCGCATCGCGAGTTCGCCAGCGCACTGGGGTTGAACATCACCACGGTGACCAAGGCCATGGCCGTGCTGCAGCAGAAAGGCCTGGTCGAAAGCCGGCCGGGGCGCGGGACGCAAGTCGCCCTGCCACGGCATCCGGCCGCGCAGTTCCAGTCGGCACCGAGCAACGACCCGGGCAGCGTGGACCTAAGCGTCAACCGGCCGGCCACCGATGGTTTCAATCGGGTACTGGCGCAGCTACTGCCGCGTCTCTCCAGCGACCCACGCTTCAGCGACATGAAGGACTATCACCCGTCCGAAGGCCCGCTCTGGGCCCGGGAAGCGGCAGCGCAGTGGTTGCGCCACACCGGCGTGCACGCCGAAGCCGGGCAGATGCTGATCGTCGAGGGCGCCCAACATGGCATCGCCAATACCCTGCGCAGCCTGACCAACAGCGGTGACACCGTGCTGGCCGACAGCGTGACCTATCAAGGCATCAACGCCTTGTGCCGCTCGCTGGGGCTGATTCTGGTCGGGGTCGATGCCGACGCGCGCGGCATGTCACCCGAAGCCTTGCGCCTGGCTTGCGCCGAGCATCAGCCACGGCTGCTGTTTCTGGTGCCGTCGATCCATAACCCGACCGCCATTACCCTGGATGCCGAGCGCCGCGACGCACTGGCCGCGGTGATTCGCGAAACCAACCTGCTGGTGATCGAGGACGATGTCTATCGACCCCTGCTGGATCAATCGCCGCCTTCCTTCGCCTCACTGATGCCTGAGCGGACGATTTATATTTCAGCCCTCTCCAAATGCATCGCCCCCGGGCTGCGCATGGGTTTTGTCATGGCACCCCAGCCGTTGGTGCAAGACATTGCCGCCATGCAACGCATCGATTGCTGGAGCACCTCGCCACTGACAGCGCTGATCGCGACCCAATTGATCGAGGAGGGTCACGCCGAACACCTGGTCTCGGAACAACGCGAAGAATTGCGCATCCGCCAGGCACTGTTGGCCACTCATCTTGAAGGCCTGGAATTCCAGCACAGCGCTACCGGCACCCATGCCTGGCTGGTGCTGCCGGAACCCTGGACCGGCTCGCGTTTCGCCCGCCTGTGCCAGGACCGCGGTGTCGTGCTACTGGCCGGTGGAGCCTTCACCCTGCGGCCGGAACTGTCGCCGCAAGCCGTGCGCATCAATATCTCCGCGGCCCTGTCGCGCGAGCATCTGGTCAAAGCCCTGGGGGTTATCAGCCAACTGGCGCGCCAGGGTCATCTCTACATGCACAACCGGATCTGAGGACATGACACAGCCCATCCATTGCGAAATTGCCGTTATCGGTGCCGGTGTCGTCGGGGTTGCGACCGCGCTCTGGCTACGCCGCCAGGGTTACCAGGTGTTGTTGCTCGAGCGCGACGCGATTGCCTCCGGGGCCTCTTACGGCAATGCCGGCACCCTGGCGCCCTACGGGGTGATGCCCATTGCCCAGCCATTGTTGCTGAAGGCGATCCCGTCGCTGCTGTTTTCGCCGGACTCACCCTTCGTTATCAACTGGGCACGCCTGCCCCGGTTGATGCCCTGGCTGTTGCGGTTTCTCAATGAATGTCGAGCCTCGCGCTGTGAAGCCAACACCCTGGCCCTGACCAAAATACTGCGGCATACCTATAGCGGTTATGCGCCGTTGCTGGCCGACTGCCCGCAGGCCAATCAGCACTTGCATCACAACGGTTGTCTCTATGCCTACCGCACCGAGCAAGGTTTTGCCGGCGCCCAGGCAGCCATCGAGTTGCGCCGCGCCCTGAGCATCCCGCAACAGCTACTGAACGCCAGCGATGTCGAACAACTGGAGCCGGCCCTGGCGGGCAAAGCGGTGGCCGGCATCCTGTTTCCCGAGTCGTCCCATATGGATGACCCGCGAGCCTTCATTGAAGCGCTGGCGGCACCGCTGGTAGCTGAAGGGGCGTTGCATCAGGCAACCATCACTGGCCTGCACAGGCACAGCGACGGCCTGCACCTGCTCAGCGCCGAAGGCCAGTCCTATCGCGCCGACCGGGTGGTGCTGTGTGGCGGCGCCTGGTCTGCGGCGCTGGCGCGCCAGGTCGGCGATCACATTCCGCTGGATACCGAGCGCGGTTATCACATCGAATTTGACTTGCAAGACACGCTGCTCAACCGGCCCTGCTGCCCGGTGGAAAGCGCGTTCTACATGACCCCCATGGCCGGACGCTTGAGGGTGGCGGGCACGGTGGAGCTCGGTTCGATCAACGATCCGGCCAATCCCAAGCGCTTTGATTATCTGGAGCGGCACGTGCGCCGGGTCATGGGACTGACAGAGCCTGTCGCTCGAAAATGGCTTGGATTCCGGCCATCCCTACCCGACTCGTTACCGGTCATCGGGCCCTCGCCGAACGAACCCCGATTGATCTACGCCTTCGGCCACCAACACCTGGGCCTGACCCTCGCCGGCGCAACGGGCGAGTTGGTCGCGGACTGCATTGCCGGCAAAGCGCCCCAATGGCTAGAACGTTTTTCGGTGCGACGTTTCTGAGCGCCGCCATTTCGCAGGAGAGCAATTGATGTCAACAATCGAACGCAAACACACCAACCCACGCATGAGCCAGATCGTCATTCACGGCAACACCCTGTACCTGGCCGGACAAGTTGGCGATCCACAGCACACTGTCGCCGACCAGACCCGCGACGCGCTTGCACGAGTGGAGGCCTTGCTAAAGGAGGCGGGATCAACGCGCGAAAAAATGCTGCAAGCCACCATCTGGCTCGCTGACATGGCCGACTTCGAAGCCATGAATGCCGTCTGGGATACCTGGGTTCCGGCCGGCCACGCCCCCACTCGCGCCTGTGGCGAGGCGAAACTGGCGGATCCGCGGCTGTTGGTGGAAATTATTGTCTGCGCAGCCAGAGGCTGATCGACGATCAAAAGTTCGCCGGTGTGTTGGCGCTGATGATCTCGGCTTCATCCTGGCCGATGTTGCGAAAGCTATGGGGCAGCGTCGTCGGGAAGTAATAGCCGTCCCCCGCGGTCAGCACGCTGACCTGTCCGTCCACCGTCAGTTCGATGGTGCCGCGGGTGACCAAGCCGCACTCCTCTCCCTCGGTATGCACGATCGGTTCTGCGCCAGAGCCGGCCCCGGGAGCGTACTGTTCGCGCAACATGCGCATTTGCCGACCGGCCACCGGAGCGCCGACCAGCAGCAGCCTGAGCCCATCACGGCCCAAATCAGGCTGTTCGTTGGCGCGGAAGATATAGCGCTGCTCCTCCACCGGCTGGTCGAAAGAGAAAAAGTCCGCCAAGGTCATGGGAAACCCTTCGAGGAGTTTTTTCAACGAACTGACAGAGGGGCTGACGCGATTTAATTCGATCAACGAAATCGTGCCATTGGCCAGGCCGCTGCGCCTGGCCAGCTCCCGCTGGGATATCTTGTAACTTTCTCGCACTAGCTTGAGTCGTGAACCCGTATCCATGACAGCCCTATTTAGAACCTGAGGATGGCGAGGGATGGCCTGCAGTTACCGTACGAAAATGCTTCCGCGCCCCCCAATGTGTCGCCGATTAGATCATATTTGACGGCGCGGAACCTAGCCAACCGAGCCCTGCCCGATCGACCGGCGGACAAGCTGCAAGCAACGGCGCTCGCCTGGCCGCCGGGCTCGACAACCGAAACAAAAAACGCAGACACAAAACCGCCATCCGATGGTGTGGCGGTTCTGTGCGGTGGGACAGGAAAACAGCCAGGGGCCGGGTGCTTATGTCTATTGGCCAGCTTTGGAGACAATCAGTTTATCGACAAGCCGTAAATCATTATCGAACGTATACAGGTGCGGGACGCCGGTCGCCAACTCGTAGTCGATGATCTGCTGTGGCGTCATTTGCTCGATGTGCATGATGATGGAACGCAGGGAATTGCCGTGGGCGGCAATCAGCACGCTCTCACCGTTCTGAAGATGCGGGACAATTCGCGCCTGATAGTAAGGCAGGGTCCTGGCCGCGGTCATTTGCAGGCTCTCGCCATTGGGCGGTGGAGCATCGTAACTGCGGCGCCACAGATGCACCTGTTCGGCGCCGTAATGTTGGCTCGCCCAGTCTTTTTGCAGGCCTTGCAGATCGCCGTAGTAACGCTCGTTGAGCTTTTCCGAGACGTGGATTTTCAGTTCATTCGCATCGCCGTCGGTCGGCACGAAGTGTTCATACCATTCACTGCTCTGTTCATGCACCCGCACATATTGCGCGCAATGGCGGTTCCGCCTGAGGATCTCATAGAGGCTGTCCTGCGCCCGCAACAGGGTGGAGGTAAAGGCCACATCAAAATGTTCGTTGCTCAGCAACGCCCCCGCCTGTTGCGCTTCAATCACGCCCTGTTGGCTAAGCGAAACATCCACCCATCCGGTAAACCGATCCTGCAGGTTCCAGATCGACTGGCCATGCCTGACCAGGAACAACCGGCTCACGATGCTTGCCGCCGCGGTTTGCCCTGCTGACTCATGATGCATCTCCCAAAATCGGTTCTACGCTTTGCGATTGAGCGAGAGGTGTTTTTCCACCGCCAGAATATGCTGGGTCGTAGCCAGTACTGCATCCGGATTGAGACTTATCGAGTCGATACCAATCTCCACCAGATACTCAGCCATCTCAGGATAATCGGACGGCGCCTGTCCACAGATGCCGGAGTGGCGACCGTTGCGTCTGGCCCCCTCCACCGCCAGGCGAATCATCTGTTTCACACCCGGATCGCGTTCATCGAAATCGAAGGCGACGATTTCCGAGTCGCGGTCCACGCCGAGCGTCAACTGGGTCAGGTCGTTGGAGCCGATGGAGAACCCGTCGAACAGTTTGGCGAAGGCATCGACCTGGATGACATTGTTGGGAATCTCGCACATGACGTAGATCTCCAGGCCGTTTTCTCCGCGCTTGAGGCCATGGCTGGCCATTGCCGCCAAGACCTTTTCGCCCTCCTCGACTGTGCGACAAAAAGGGATCATCAACTTGACGTTAACCAAGCCTATCCCATCGCGCACCCATTTCATCGCCGCGCACTCCAGCGCAAAACCTTCGGCATAGGCCGGATGGGTATAACGGGAAGCGCCGCGAAAACCGATCATCGGATTGCCTTCTTCCGGCTCGAAATACTTCCCCCCCAGCAACGTCGCGTATTCATTGCTCTTGAAGTCGCTCATGCGCACGACACAGGGCTTTGGATACACCGCCGCGGCAATGGTGGCGACGCCTTCGGCCAAGGTCTTCAGAAAAAAATCCGTGGGATCTTTGTAGGCAAGACTCAAGGCGGCGATCTTTTCGCGGGTTGCGTCATCCAACTTTTCCGGGTGCGCGAGCGCCATCGGATGGACCTTGATATATTCATTGATAATGAATTCCATACGCGCCAGGCCAATGCCATCCACCGGTAGCGAGGCAAGACTGAAGGCCTGATCGGGATTACCCAGGTTCATCATGATCTTGGTCTTGGGATGTGCCAGCTGACTGAGATCGATCTGCTGAATGTCAAAACCCAGGATACCTTCGTAGACACTCCCGGTTTCGCCTTCGGCGCAGCTGATGGTAATCGGCGTGCCGGTTTTGATCTCCGCCGCCGCGTTCACGGCCCCCACAATGGCAGGAATGCCCAGCTCACGCGAGACGATGGCGGCGTGGCAAGTACGACCACCACGACTCGTCACGATAGCCGCCGCGGTCTTCATGACCGGTTCCCAATCCGGTGTCGTGCTATCGGAGATCAGCACCTCGCCCGGTTGGAAATCACTCAAGTGCCTGGCATCGTTGATCACCCGTGCCTTGCCGGCGCCAATTTTGCTACCGACTGCCTTGCCCCTGAGCAGGACTGGCGATCTTTGCTTGAGATGATAGATTTCAAGCAGGCTACCTTTCTTTTGCGACTCGACTGTCTCCGGCCGTGCCTGAACCATATATAACCGACCGTCGATCCCGTCCTTGGCCCATTCCATATCCATGGGCGTGTAAAAACCGGATTTGCTCGAGTAGTGCTTTTCCACCTTGATGGCATAGTCGGCCAGCACCATGACATCCGCATCGGAGATGCAAAAGCGGCTGCGTTCTTTGCTGGGCGTGTCAATATTCCTGGTGTATTCCACCGCGATATTGCCGCTATTGAGCGTGTCGGTAAAAATCATCGTCTTTTCTTTGCTCCCCAGGCTGCGCTTCAAGACCGCGCGATACCCCTCGAGAAAGCTGGGTTTGTGCACATAGAAACTATCGGGGACGACCGTGCCCTGCACGACATTCTCGCCAAGCCCCAGCGCGGCATTGATGAACACCACATCCCTGAAGCCTGTTTCGGTGTCCAGTGAGAACATCACACCACTGGCGCCTACATCGCTACGCACCATTTTCATGACCACGACGGCGAGATAGACCTTGTAGTAATCAAAGCCATTGTCGTATTTGTAGTGAATGGAGCGATCGGTAAAGTTGGAAGCCAGGCAACGTTTGTACGCATCGAGCAGGGCATCGTCACCGGTGATGTTGAGATAGGTATCGTTCTGCCCGGCAAATGAAGCCTGTGGCGAATCTTCGGCGGTTGCCGAGGAGCGCACCGCCAATGAAATATTTTCGCCGTACTCCTGCTTGAGTTGAGCATAGCTTTGCAATATCGCCGTCTTCAAATCCTCCGGCACTGCACAGCCGTACACAATCGCCCTGGCCTTTTCCCCCCGCGCCTGCAAGTCCTTGATGTTGTCCGGGTCAAGTCCGTCAAGTGCCGCATGCAGGGGCTGCCAGGCCTTATTGTGTTCAAGCACATAACGATAGGCCTCAGAAGTAATGGCAAACCCGTTGGGGATACGCACCCCCTCGGCGGCCAGGTTCCGGTACATCTCTCCCAGCGATGCATTCTTGCCACCGACCAGCGCTACATCGTTGATACCCAGCTCTTTGAACCAACGGATATGGATGTGTGAATGCGGCACGATGTCTCTCCCTTTGGTGGGGAACGGTTTGTCGGCAGCTTGCGTAGTCATGGATTACGGAGGGGAAAAGCGCCTGACCGCGTTTTCCGGATACGCGCTGCATCGGCGCCAAATTACGAGAGCGGCACCTGCACGGCCGCCCTCAACAATTCCAGATAAAGCTGGTTGTAGGGTTCTACCGCTTGATGCCAGTTGAACGGTGCGCCCATGGCCCGGCAACGCATGGCATTGAGCAATTGGGGATTGGCGAACACCCTGATCGCCCGCGTCAGCGCCGCGGCATAGCTTTGCAGCGTCGCGTCTTCGAACAGAAAGCCGGTTACGCCATCTTCAATGGTGTCAGCCAATCCACCGGTGTTACGGGCCACCGGCAAGGAACCGAAGCGCTGGGCATACATCTGGCTCAAGCCGCAAGGCTCATAACGCGATGGCATCAACAAGAAGTCGCTGCCGGCAAACAGGCGTCGTGCATCCGTTTCGTTGAACCCGATATGCACACCGATCCGCCCCGGAAAACGCAGGGCCAGTGCGCGAATGGCCTCCTCTTCCTGCGGTTCGCCACGCCCCATGATCGCAATTTGTCCACCCTGGCTGACGATATGCTCGGCAACACCGATGGTCAGGTCCAGGCCTTTCTGGAATACCAGCCGCGATACCACGGCGAATAGCGGGCCGGCGCAAGGTTCAAGCCCGAACAAGCCGCGGACGTGCTCAGCGTTGATTGCCTTGCGCTGCCATTCGTTCGGGGAAAACCGGCAAATCAGGTGTTGATCGGTCTGCGCATCCCAACTGGCGTCGATGCCATTCGCAATCCCGCTGAGCAGCCCTTGCCTGGCCTTGCTTTGCAGGAGACCCTCCAGGCCACAACCGAAGGCCGGGGTGGTGATTTCCTTGGCGTAGGTCGCACTCACGGTGGTGATGTGGCTGGCATAAGCCATGCCCGCCTTGATAAATGAGAGCTTGCCGTAAAACTCCATGCCGTCGGCACCCAGCGCATGCTCAGGAATACCCAGTTCGCGGCTGCAGCCGCTGTTGACCGTACCTTGATACGCCAGGTTGTGGATGGTGAAGATGCTCGGTGTGGACTGGCCACGCCAGCGCATATACGCCGGAGCCATTGCGGCGGGCCAATCGTGGGCATGCACCAGTTCCGGACACCATCGGGTCTTTACCGCGCCACTGGCGAAGTCGGCCGCCGCAAGGCCGAGACGGGCGAAGCGGATATGGTTATCAGGCCAGTCACGACCGTTGTTATCGACATAAGGCGTGCCTTCACGGTCGTACAGTTCAGGACAGATCAGCACATAAACAACCAGGCCGTCCTTCATGTCCATCCGCCCGATCTTGCAAGCTGGCAGGGCCGCATAGCCTCCCAGCTCGCCGACGATATGAATCGGGTTATCGCTGGCGAGCACTTGCGGGTACCCGGGAATCAGCACGCGGACATCGTGCTGATGGCGCATGGCTCGCGGCAGTGCGGCGGATATATCGCCCAAACCTCCGGTTTTCACCAGATCAGCCAACTCTGAGGTTACGAACAGAATTTTTCTTCTGTTCGTCAGGGTAGTACCTGGCTGCGAAGTCAGCAGTTGCAGCAGTGGAACACTCGTCGAAGCGCAGACCGGCAAAGAACTCAGCTCGCTGGCCGACAAGTTAAAAACCTCTCCCTTCCGGGAGGTGACTGCAACGCCCATGATTTTTACCTTCCGCCATCAAGTCGGTAGAGCGTTGAGTATCCTGAGCCCTTGCCAATGGCCCATGATCTTGATCAACAAATGGCTATCTATTGATCCGACTACGTTGCGACACAATGCATGCGGGAGACACAACATCGAGCTCGGCCTCAACAGGGTACTGTTGATTTGGCTCGCTGCAACGATCTCAACGTTGCCATGCGACAAGTGTATTTTCCGCCGGCAGAAAGGCCTCTGGGTGCCAGGCACGCACCCGCGGGGTGTAATCCTCCAGGGACCGCGTGACATCCACCGAGAGGGAAAAGATATAACCGTGGACGGTACCGGGAATCGGACCAGTGGCATTCATCACCAGGCACTGCGCCGGGAACTCGTCGTGCAAGGCGGCACAAAGCTCCACCCTTACCCATTCCGGCGCGATCTCCCCCAGATAGATGGGCACGCTGATACGCAACTGATCACCGTCAAGACTCGCATCGAGCGTTCCAAAATGTATTTTGTCCCATCCCGCGCTCAGCGCCTTCTGCCACGCCTGAAGGCCGCGGGCAAGCCCGGCCTGGTCCTCGCGGCGGCGGCGGAACGCTCGAATCGCCGGTTGGTAAAGACCGTCGAGGTATTCGAGCAGCATGCGGTTACTACTGAATTGCGGCCCCAGTTGCGACATGCTGGCACGCATGCGTTGCACCCAGGCTCGGGGAATACCCTGCGTGTCGCGAGTGTAGAAGCTCGGGATGACTGCTTCCTCGAGCAGGCGGTACAAACACTCGGCATCGACGACATCGTCGCTCGGCGCGTCGCTACCGATTGCCCAGCCGCAATCGGGCTGGTAGGCCTCAGCCCACCAGCCGTCTCGTTCGGACAGGTTCAATCCGCCATTGACCAACACCTTCATGCCGCTGGTGCCGCAGGCTTCCCAGGGGCGTCTGGGGGTATTGATCCAGACATCGACGCCCTGGACCAGGTGTTGGGCCAATTCGAGGTCGTAATCCTCGAGGAACACCACGTGCCTGCGTAGACCGGGACGATGAACGAATTCCATCCAGGCCTGGATCAGTTGTTTGCCTTGCTCGTCATCGGGATGGGCCTTGCCGGCGATAAGCAGTTGCACCGGACGCTGCTCATCGATAAGCAGACGCTTCAGGCGTTCCGGGTCATGCAGCAGCAGATTCGGGCGCTTATAGTCGGTGAAGCGCCGGGCGAAACCGAGCGTGAGGCAATTCGGATCAAGCACCTGCGCGGCCTCTTCAATCTGCTGCGCGGACTCGCCACGCTGCCCAAGATGCCAGGCCAAACGCCGACGCGCGTACTTCACCAGATCGCGGCGTTGCTCGCCGGCCATCGTCCACAGGGCCTTGTCGTCACTGTTGGCGAGCGTTCCCGGGAGAAACTCCACGCTGCCGAGCCAACGCTCCTTGCCACAACTGGAGGTCCAAAGGTGATCGGACCACACGGAGTCCCAGGAAGGCACATGGACACCGTTGGTCACATGCCCTACAGGTATTTCTTGAATCGGCCAGCGCGGATAGAGATCGCTGAACAGTCGACGACTGACCTCACCATGCAGACGACTCACCGCATTGCACTGAGCACAGCCACGCAAGGCCAGAAAGGCCATGTTGAACGGCTCGTCGTCATCCAGCGGGTCACGCCGGCCCAGGGCCAGCAGTTCGCGCAATGAAATACCGCAGTCTTCGAGGTAGCTGCGCGTGTACTTGTCGATCAGCGCTGCGGGAAAGACATCAAAACCCGCGGCCACCGGCGTATGCGTGGTGAAGACATTACCGGCCCGCGTGGCCCACCAGGCTTCCCAGAACGAGGTTCCCATCTTGCGCATGAAACAGCGGGCCCGCTCCAGCACCAGCAGTGCGGCATGCCCCTCGTTCAGGTGACACACGTCCACCTCGATCCCCAGGGCCTCGAGTACCGTCCAGCCGCCGATGCCGAGCAGCACTTCCTGGAGCAAACGCATTTCCGAACCGCCACCGTACAATTTGGAGGTGATCCCACGGTCACCGGCGCCGTTGAGCAGATCGTTACTGTCCAGCAGATACAGGCGCGTACGCCCGACGATGGCCTGCCACACACGCAAATACAAAGTGCGCCCGGGAAGTTCCAGGGTAACTTTCAGCCAGGCGCCGTCATTTCCGATGGCCGGCTGGATCGGCAGGCTGGTCGGGTCGTTGTAGGGATAGGCCTCATGCTGCCGACCGGTCGAGTCGATGCTTTGCCGAAAATAGCCTTCCTGGTAGAGCAGCCCCACTCCGACTATCGGGGCCCCCAGATCGCTGGCCGTCTTGAGGTAATCCCCGGCCAGGACACCGAGTCCGCCGGCGTAGAGTGGAAAAGCCTCGCTCAGACCGAACTCCATGCTGAAATAGGCAATCTGCGCCGGGTCGCCGGACACCGGCTGCTGTGCATACCAGCCCGGCTCGCCGAGATAACGCCGATGTTCTTCCATGGCCAGGGTGAGTTTCTGCGAGAACGAGGCATCCCGGCAGAGCTCCTCGAACCGCTGCGGCGAGGCGTTCTGCAGGATCATCCATGGATTGTGGGTACGCTCCCATAGCTGTGGGTCGATGGCTTGCCAGAGGCCATCGAGTGCATGATTCCAGGTCCAGCGCAGGTTCAGCGCAAGCTCGGTCAATATGAAGAGTTGCTCCGGCAACTCGCGCGGCAAGAACGCGTACACGTCGACACCTCAATGCCATGATCATCAGATCAGCGTTGTTTTTTACGTAGACCGCCGTTTGCAGGCGCACGGTTTGACCCACATAACATGGAAATGCACTTCAAGTTCCCTCAGCAGGGCCAGTGCCCCCCGATCCTGGCGGCCTGATCGCGAGAACGCTGCCCGGCACCGAATAGAGTGCCCGCTCGGTATTGCTACCGATCATCTGATCGCCCCCCACGCGATGTACCGTTCCCATCACCACCACATCAGCCAGGTACTCTTTGACGAACCCGCTGATCACCGGTACCGGCAGGCCCATGACAAAATGCCGCCGTTCGGGAGGGATATCGTAGCGATCAGCCAGGGTGACAAAAGCCAGGTGCAGGGACTCGCGCAGCTCCTCGATAAAGTCTTCCCTCCATCCCCCCTGGATCAGCGGGGTATCGCCATTGAAAGCTGGCGACAAGTCATAGGCGTAAAGCAGATGAAGCGGGACATCGCATTGCAGAGCCAGCGTGTTGGCGGCTTGAATGATCGCGTCATTCAGCCCAGTGATTTGTGTCGACGGATCGTGGGGGTCGACCGCAGCCACGACCCGATGTGGCAGGCCATAACGGGCCTGATTGACCAGATGCACGGGAATCGGACATTCGCGCAGCAAGTGACAATCGAGTGCTGTGATAAACACGCGCTTGAGCACCCACTCCATGGTGACATCCTTGATCAACAGATCAGGCTTGAGCTCTTCGATCGCCTGCAAGATGTCCAGTAGCGGATGGGTGGTGCAGATCACCTGCACGGTCACATCCAACCCCTGGCCACTGAGCCGCTCAACCTCATCAGCCTCCCAGCGGCGATAACGGCGCAGATAGCGTTGATGATCGGTTTCGTCGCCGTTCTCTTGCCAAAGATGAATGATCGGCAGCGGCTCGACAATCGCCCGGATATCCAACGCCGCCCCGCTTGCCTTGGCCAGCGCGAAGGCACGATGCATTGCTGGCGACTGATGCAAGGTTCCGTCGACAATCAGCAATAAACGTTGATATTGGCCCATCACACACCTCGGTTCGACGCCGGAGCTCAAGTACCGGCACACCCCCAAGACTGCGCTCGCCCCCCCCTCCCCCTGTTTGATTTAGCTCAAACGCGCGCTAATGAAGGCCTGCCGTCATGAGAGTTCGACCCGGATCAAACACCAGCGGCACTGGCAATATAGAAAGTCACGGTTGCAGTCACGAACACGCCACATCACCCACTACGGTCGATCATGTGTCGGACGGTGATTGCGGAGTATCGGGATTGAGTTGCTGGCGTCTGAATTGCCCGGGGGGCTGGCCATGTATCTGGCGAAAGCGTCGGGAGAAATAGGCCTCGTCAGCGAAACCGCACAACCTCGCCACCTCCCCCACCGGTCGTGTCCCATTGAGCAAGTAATTGCGTGCCGCGTGCATCCGGCGCTCGAGCACCAGCTCAGTGAAGGTCTTGCCGATTTCCTTGCGCAACCAGTGCGTCAGATACGTCGGTGACAGGTAAGTCGCGGCAGCGACCTTGATCAGGTTGAGATCGGGGTCGGCGATATTCTTGCGCAAGTACTCGGACGTCCTGCTCAATGCATCACGGCGGCTGACTTCGGCGGCATTCTCTTCGGCCAGCCGTTTGAGCGGCTCGGCATACAAGGCACAAACGCTCCCGACCAGTTGCAGCAACAAGCCCTTGAGCATCTCGCGAGTACCAAACTGACGGTTCTCATCCAGGACTCGCATCTGCTCGATCAAGGCACAGACTTTGAGAAAGTCCTCATCGCCCAGGATGAAGTCCAAATGTTCCTGGAAACGGAACGGCGACAACTCGGGTGCCAGGAGAATCGAGACCTCCTCCAGATCCATCGGGTCGCACTGCAAATGCGGCAGCAGGAAGGTCTGGGAAAAATTGATCACCATGAAGTTGCTGTCCAGCGGATGCGGTATCACGTGCACGCGATGCGGCAGGATGAAGGCTAGCGTATTACGCGGAAATGGACGTTCGACATTGCCGATGTGCTGCACGGTATCGCCACCGAGGTTGACCTGGATCTGGAAATACTCATGACGATGCGGGCTGGTTTCGGCACGCCGTCCCTTTTTGTCGCGGATGTAAAAGTCCGTCAATTCGCTGCGTTGCTGCATGAGGTAAGTGGGCACTCGACTCGATAACGACATCGTCTGAGGATCCTCGACAGGTACATGGGCAGGTTGTTGTCACCCCGCGGAGCAGGCGGCGACGTCGGTGATTGTGAAGGCGGAGACTGCCGGGCTCAACCTGTTATCCGATGACATAAGAATACAGAGAACTATTTTTATCCATCTGTGATGTGTTGCCCGTCCAAAAAAAGTACGCGCGAACAAACAATATTAATCATTTAAAAACAGTAACTTACCAAAAAAACAAAGCAAAAAAATGGAAATTGTCTGATTCGAACTTTCTTGGACACCTGCATTAACCGCTGTTTTCAGGAGAAAAAACGATCTAACGCCTCCGTTGATTTTGAAAGGTTGTACGACCACATTGGCGAGCAATGCAGCCCGACCCTTCCAAAAACAATCAAAAGGTGCGCACGTGATGATCCTGCTTTTTCCCCTCGCTTCCCCTCCCCCGACCGAGCCTGTCCGAAGGCGTCTCTGAGCACCTTACAGCGGTTGTCCGCGCCTCTCATTCAAGTAGCGATTGCTCTACCCCGGGACTGGGGCATGGGCTTTGGCTGCGCGCGAACATCTCGATTTTTCTAACAATAAAAAGGTCTACTCATGTCGAACTCGCAAACCTCCCCGTCCACCGCGCCGTCGGTGAACGCCGGCGCCCGCGACGCCCTGTTGCCTCAGCGACTGCCGACACGTCGGCGCTGGTTCATGCTGTCATTGCTGCTGATTGCGACCATCATCAACTACATCGACCGCGTCAACATCTCGATTGCAGCCCCCTTCATGGCCAAGGACCTGGGCCTGGACAAGATCGAGATGGGCCTGATTTTTTCCGCGTTTGCCTGGACCTATGCCCTCGCCCTGGTCCCCGCCGGGTTCATTGCCGATCGTTTCGGTTCCCGCGTCACCTACGGGGTGTCACTGATCAGTTGGTCGACGGTCACGGTGTTCCAGGGTTTTGCCACGGGATTCGCTTCGCTGTTCGCGTTGCGTCTGGCCGTTGGCGCGATGGAAGCTCCAGCGTTTCCGGCCAACAGCCGAGCGGTCACGGTGTGGTTCCCGGCCCGCGAACGGGGGATCGCCAGCAGTATTTACGTGTGCGGCCAATATCTGGGCACGGCACTCTTTACTGGCGCTCTGCTATGGCTGGCCACCACCTATGACTGGCGTCATGTTTTCTACAGCACCGGGATAGTCAGCATTGCGTTCGGCGCGATCTGGCTCTACTTGTACCGCGATCCGCTGAGTTGCAAGAACGTCAGCCAGGAAGAGCTGAAGTACATCGAAGCCGGCGGTGGACTGGTCAAGAGTAGCCAGGAGCGTACCCGGTTCAACTGGCGGCAGATCGCCGAGCTGTTCGGCTATCGGCAGATCTGGGCGATTTGCATCGGCAAGTTCGCCAGCACCTCGGCGCTGTACTTCTTCCTGACCTGGTTCCCGACGTACCTGATCGAGGAACGCAAGCTGACCATGATCAAGGCCGGGATCTTCGCGGTGCTGCCGTTCGTGGGCGCAACGGTCGGTATCTTGCTCGCCGGCATCATCTCCGACTTGCTGATACGCCGTGGTTACTCAATGTCCTTTGCCCGCAAGTTGCCGTTGGTGGTCGGATCGATGCTGGGGATGTCGATTGTGCTGGTGAATTTCACCGATTCGAACCTGATCTGCATTGCCGTGCTGACCGTGGCCTTCTTCGCCCAGGGAATCGCTTCCTCGTCGTGGGCCGCCGTATCGGAAGTCGCGCCCAAGGAGCTGATTGGCCTGACCGGAGGGATTACCAGCCTGGCCGCCAACATCGGCGGGATCGTCACGCCGATTGTAATTGGCGGCATCGTCCACGCGACGGGCTCATTTGCCTATGCCTTCTGGTTCATTGGCGGCGTAGCGCTGATCGGCACCTTGTCCTATTCGTTGCTGCTCGGCCGCTTGTACCGCATCGAGCTCAAGGCGCGCTGAGCGCAGAAAAGCGTTTTTCTCCAACACGAGGCAGCTTTCGTCCAACTTCACAAAAGGCTGCCGCAGTACGCTGACGCTTCTAACAGGACTACTACAAAAATGACTATGACCGAGTATGTGTTTACCCCAGACCTACCCGTGACCTTGCCGGTTGCTGGCAGCCAGCAGCGCTTTCCCGTTGGCCGGGTATTTTGCGTCGGCCGCAACTACCCTTGGCCAGACACCCAAGGCCAATCCCGCCAACCGCCAGTGTTCTTCATGAAACCGGCGAGCAACGTGGTGGATGCAGTGGGTGAAGTGACTTTTCCAGCGTTGACCGAAGAGTTTGCCCACGAAATCGAATTGGTCGTGGCCATTGGTGAGGGCGGCGCCAATATTCCGCAGAGCCAGGCGCTGGCCTATGTCTGGGGCTATGCCGCCGGTCTGGATCTGACCCGTCGCGATGTCCAGCGCTCGGCCAAAAGCAATGGTTTGCCATGGGAAGGAGCCAAGGTCTTCGACGGTGCCGCGCCAATGACCGCCATCGTGCCGGTGACTCGTGCGGGCCACCCGGACGGCGATTTGTGGCTGAGCGTCAACGGCGAGGAGCGCCAGCGCGACAGCCTCGACAACCAGATCTGGTCGGTCAGTGAAATCATCAGCCGCATCTCGCAATCGGTAGCACTCCGGGCCGGTGACCTGATCATGACCGGCAGCCCGGCAGGCGTCGACGTGCTGCAGCCGGGCGACATCATCAACGCCGGGATCGACGGCATCGGCCAACTGGAAATGCGCGTCGGTCAGCGACCTTGAACCCAGCACACGCCCCCGTGAATTGAAAAAGGAGATAACAACATGTCCAGTCCTTTGAAAGTGGCCCTGGTCACAGGCGCCGGTAGCGGAATCGGCCGCGCCGTGGCCCTGGCTCTGATGGCCGACGGATTTACCCTGGTATTGGCCGGACGCCGGCCGGAGCCTCTGCAGGCATTGGTCGAATTGGCCCTCAGTGAGGGGCACGAAGCGTTGGCCGTGCCCACTGATGTGCGCGACCCGGCCAGTGTCGATGCGCTGTTTGAAACCATCGCCGAGGTGTACGGACGCCTCGACGTAGCGTTCAACAACGCCGGAGTCAACGCCCCTGCCGTGCCGCTCGATGAACTGACGTTCGAGCAGTGGCGAAATGTGATCGACACCAACCTCAACGGCGTTTTTCTCTGCGCCCGTGGCGCCTTCGGCCTGATGCGCCGGCAACAGCCGCAAGGTGGGCGGATCATCAACAACGGCTCGATCTCGGCCCATACCCCACGCCCGTTCAGCAGCGCCTACACCGCCAGCAAACACGCGGTGTTGGGACTGACCAAATCCCTGGCCCTGGACGGGCGGGAATTCAACATCGCCTGCAGCCAGATCGACATCGGCAACGCCCTGACCGAGATGTCGGTGCGCATGACCAAAGGCGTGCGCCAGGCCAATGGCAGCATCGCCGTGGAGCCAATGGTGGACGTCAAGCATGTGGCCGATGCCGTGCGTTATATCGCCGGTCTGCCGTTGTCGGCCAACGTCCTGAACATGACCGTCATGGCCACCGCCATGCCGTTTGCCGGTCGCGGTTGAGCCGGCGTTTCCATTCCGCTACACGAGGTTTACATGAAGCCAGAAGTCTTGCAGCTCAGCCCGATCCTGATCCCTGAAATCAACGCGCGGCTCGACGACCTGTTTACCGTCAGACGTTACTTCCAGCAGGCCGACAAGCCGGCTTATTTGCAGAAGCACGGCGCGAACATCCGCGGGGTGATCACCGGAGGGCATACCGGCATCAGCCAGGCCCTCATGGCGCAACTGCCCAAACTGGAAGTGGTGGCGGTCAATGGCGTGGGCACCGATGCGGTGGATCTGGCTTACGCCAGGGACCGCGGGATCCGCGTGACCGCGACCATCGGCGCGCTGACCGAAGACGTCGCCGACCTGGCCATCGGCCTGTTGATTGCCGTGTGCCGGGGCTTATGCACCAGTGATCGTTACGTACGTTCGGGTCAATGGCCCCAGAGCCCGACGCCGTTGGCGCCGTTGCCGTTGGCGCGCCAGGTGTCGGGCATGCGCGTCGGTATTGTCGGCATGGGCCGGGTCGGCCGTGCGGTAGCGACCCGAGCCGCGGCGTTCGGTTGCCCGATCAGCTACACCGATTTGCAACCCATGAGCGACGTGAACCATACCTTCATCGCCGATCTGAAGCAGCTGGCCAGCAACAGCGACGCGCTGATTCTCGCCGCCGCCGCCGACAAGGCCGAGGCCATCATCAATGCCGAGGTGTTACAAGCGTTGGGCAAGGACGGGTATCTGATCAACGTGGCGCGGGGCAAGCTGGTCAACGAGGTCGATCTGGTCGCGGCATTGTCCGCGGGTGAGATCGCGGGGGCGGCGCTGGATGTGTTTGTCGATGAACCGAACGTTCCCGAGGCACTGTTCGGCAATGAGCAGGTGGTGCTGCAGCCACACCGTGCCAGCGCGACACGGCAGACCCGCACGCGAATGGGGGAAATGGTGGTGGCGAGCCTGGTGGACAGTTTCGCCGGGAAAATACCGCAGGGTTGTGTGACTGACTGAGTGTCCAGGGCTTTCCACGGCAATGACCCGGCCCGTGGAAAGCCCTTTGTCATCAGGCTGCCTTGTGTTTCTCGCCAGGGCAAAAAAAGAGCCCGAAGCCTCTAGATCTTAATTGTAACGGCTTCCGACCAGGTCAGTCGGGAGCGGCTACTCATCGAGGGCCGAGCGCAGCTGAGGCAGCGCTCGCAACAAGCCCGGATACATTAGCGCAAGCCAGTTTTACCGGATACAGCCAATGGGATTGCAGGAGACAGGCTGGCCATACATGTTGTTTGGACAGGTTCAATCATGGGTGCGTGCCGCACTCAAGCCGAATCTGCACCACCGTCATCAAACGTCTGCTTGTCGAGACTCAAGACCTTGTCCATCACGTCCTGAGCACTGCCCTTACCTTCAACGGTATTGGTCTTGTAGTTGAAGCCGAGTGCTATCCAACCCTGCAACTTCGCCTCATAACTATTAGGGTATTGTGCCTGCTCAATAGCGGGCAAATTCTTGTAGTGTTCAAGTGCTGCAGTAAAGAATTTCG
>NZ_JALLIY010000034.1 GCF_023242315.1 Pseudomonas sp. MWU13-2105 | reverse complement strand
GCGTGGTCTGCTTGAGCAAGCGGCAAAGGGGGAGCGTGCCGATAAAGGCATTGTCATTTATGCGCCGACCGCGGGAACCCGTAAACCAGCGATGACCCTGCTGGGGCTGCTCCACCTGCTGTGGCAAGAGGCGCGGCTGAACGTCTGGTACCCGGCCATGGAGGGCAAGCGCAAGAGTGGGTTGATCCATAGCGCTCTCCGTCAAACAGCGAGCCGGATCAAAGTGGGGCGTATGACGCTGAGTGATGTGTTGCTGGTCAGTGCCACCCCTCGCTCCAAAGCTGAAGTCACCAACGAAGGTGTGGTACTGGACGCTATTCAGCGTAACCGTCGGGCGATTGTGGTCTCGCCGTTGGCGCGCTTTGACCAGAGCAAGCACGATGGGACGATCCTCAAGCTGCCGTTGGCGGGCCCCTTTGGCATGCCGTACCTGAGCATGCCTACCGAGGTCTGGGCGGACACCGAGAGGCGATTCAAGCAGGAGATTGCGGCCTGGAAGCGCGGTGATCGGGTCATGGTGATCGCTCAACTCAATGTAGAACCAGGCAAAGGCAACACCGGTGCCCGCGCCCAGGTGCTGGACCTGGCCCTGATGCACGTCAGTGAACGCTGGATACCGTTGGACTCCGATTACGAGTCCACCCTCGAGGTCAAGCTGTTCTCCGCTGGCCGCTGTTTTGAGAAACCGCTTCGCTATGACGCTGATGAGTGCGAGTTTTTCCCAGACTTCTGGCTCCTGGACATGAAGCAGGATTTCCCCCTGGAAGTCTTCGGGATGAACACGCCCGAGTATCTGGCACAGAAGGCCCGGAAAACCCAGTGGTACGACCGTGTCTACGGAACGGAAGGCTGGTGGAGCTGGAACGCTGCAGAGGATCCGGATGGGCGAGGATGCTTGAATTGCCCTGTCTGCCAGTAGGCACCGCTGATGACTCGAATGGATTCCGATAGCGTACGGTGTAGTGAATGGCACCCACGAGGTACTCGCTGTTCGTGGCGATCTTCACGTCATCGGGGCCAGGCTCGATCCATGAGGCAGATGAGGGCCCTCGGGGTTGAGTACACAGGCGAATGCAAGCAAACTCTTCGGCCGAGATTTGCCTGAATACATCCAGGCAAACCCATTTCGTCAGAAGCCAATTGCTAAGGAAGGCCCATTGCACGACTCCAACTATCTGGAAGATCTCCGCTCCCGCTTCAACGCTGGTGAGGCGCTTGAGTATGTCTTTTTCTGGGGGCACCAGCGAAGCAAGCGTGGCATCACGTCTTCGTGTTTCAGCCAGTGGTACAACGCCGAGTTCGTCGTGGAGGGGGAGCGTTACCCAACCGCCGAGCATTTCATGATGGCCGAGAAGGCCGCCTTATTCGATGATCAGGAAGTTCGTGCTCAAGTGCTCCTGGCGCCCACCCCGAACGCAGCCAAGGCGCTTGGCCGAAATGTGCGTGGGTTCAACGATGAGGTTTGGCTGCAACATCGGTATGAAATTGTCGTTCGCGCGAACCAAGCCAAGTTCTCCCAAAGCCCGGAACTGAGCGCCTTTCTCAAGGAAACCGGATCTCGCATCATCGTTGAGGCCAGTCCAGTGGATAGCATCTGGGGCATTGGGCTCGCCCAGGACGATGAAAACGCGAGTAATCCCAACCTGTGGCGAGGTCTGAATCTGTTGGGGTTTGCGCTTATGCAGGTCCGCGACGAAGTCTGACAGTACGTGGCAGAGGTGCCTAAGCACTCTGTATTCAGGGAGTGCTAGAACTCCTTCAGGAGCGTACTGCTGGACGGGCAGCAAATGCCTGGCAGCTCATGTGAACATTCTCGATGTTAGAAGCCGCCAGACATTTTCAACGTGACGGGTGATGCCTATGAACGAGGGGCACTGACTCAACCTTTTATATTGCGCAGCGTTAGAGTTCGTCAGCAATAGTTTCAGGAGGCAATGAGTACGATGCGCTATAGGCCATTTTCCTGCGTGGAATGACCTGCTTTTTCATATTTCTAGTCCCTTTGCGTCCGCGTCAAGTACATGGTTGATGAATACATTGTGGGTTTTTAAGCGCTTCAGGTTTTCAAAACCTTCGATTTGACCTGCGGATACAACCATTACCCGATCGGCCATCGACAGGGCTGTAGCACGATGCGTAATGATTAAAATAGTCTTGTCCTGAAACGCGTCAACAATATTCTGTAGAATACGTTTCTCGGTGACGACATCCAGAGATGAGGTGGCTTCATCGAGTAGGATAATGTCCGGTTGTCGCAGGAATAGCCGAGCTAACGCCAATCGTTGCCGTTGCCCGCCAGACAGTGTCACTCCCCTGTCACCCAGTACAGTGTCGAGCCCCTGCGGCAGGCCGGTCAGATAGTCGCGCAATTCGGCTTTGTCCAGAGCCTGAAGTAGTTCATGGTCAGACGCAGAGGGGTGCGCAACCAATAGGTTGAATCTCAGGGTATCCTTGAACGCAAATACCTCTTGAGAAACAAATCCGATTTTTTCACTCGCAGTGTGCAAATCAATCTCTGCGAGATTTGTGTCAAAAACACAAACCGATCCTGCATCGTGAGTATATTGCTTCATCAGAATCTTGGCGATGGTGCTTTTCCCTGCGCCGCTAGGGCCTGTTATTACCACGCATTCGCCTGGTTTTATTGAAAACGACACATCGCTCAGTGCTGCGTGTTCCTTCCCTGGATAGGTGAGTGTCACGCGGTCAAATGCTACCGCCCAGTGATGAGGGGGCGTATCTCTTGAGGTCAGCCCGCGCCGTTCGCTTTGTATGGATATCTTGTCGACAAAGGTCGCAAATGTCCGTAGGGCTTGGTTGATTTCGGTAAACATATTACCCAGGCTTTCTATAGGGGAAAGCAGGGTCAATGTGTAGGCGCCAATTAAAACGAAGTTTCCAACGGAGCGCCCGTTATAGATAACGTCGTAAAGGGCTAGCATGAAAGAAACTCCGAATAGCCCTACAAAGAGTAGCGCGTTGATGATCTGCATTCGAACCATCGTGGTCCAGTAATGACTCTGGGACTGACGATCTTCTTTTAAAGCCTTGTTGTAGCGCCCAAGAAGAAAGTCGTAAGCATTATATTGCCTTGCCACGTTGATGTTGGATATGGAGTCGGTCAGTGTTGCATAGGTGTTGCGGCCAGCCGTCATATACGCCATCTTGAGTGCTGTCAGGCGACGGGCGTAAAAAATATTGTTGATCAGGAACAGTAATACATAGATCGCCATGGCCATTGCAACAAACGTGTTTTTGCTGAGGATGAGGACGACAACGGCAATCCCTATCTGGACGATGGGAGAGACAATGGAAAAGGATAGGTTTCTAACAATGATGAATAAATCATTAGAGGCTTGATTGACTTCTTGGCTAAGCTCCCCTGGATTTTTCTGCGAGAAGAAATTTTCTGATTGCAGGCACAGGTAATTAAAGTAACGCCCCAATAGCGTCTGATTGGCGCTTAGCCTTAGAAGGCTCTGTAAATACATGATCACCGAATTTATCAACTTCGGAATGGCAATCAGAAGGAGGTAGAGTAGGGCAGTGATGATGATCTGCTGGGCACTGCTAGTGTCGGCCTTCAGCAAGCTGTCCGTTAATCGGCCCAGTATGAGCGGTGCGGTAGACAAGCAGCTGGCTGCAACAAGGGTGCACGCGATGGTCGATATAATAAATGTACGATCTCTTGCCTTCAGGTGATGCAAGAAAAGGAGGTACAATTTTTTCCAGTTATTCATGGCTTAATAATTTTTCCGATTGGGTACTTGCCGTGAAAAGGTATTTTTCCAATTTGAAGACATTCATTAAATTTTTTAAGCTGTCGGTGAGTGCTACGTCGCAATTCATCTCCAGATCAGCAAGGATCTTGGTCTTGTCTATGCCAAGCGTTGAAATCACCACGCCATGGTTCAATGTGCTGATTAAGTTGCTTTTGGCACTCGATAACGCCTTGAAGAACATCACTGATGACGACCGCTTGGTTCGTCGCCAAGCAAAAGCTTTACCTGTTTTTTCATAAATGGGTTGGCGTAGGATTATGCGATCGTGGGTATCCGAAAAGCTGTGCTCTACTGGCGTATCTACGACATGCCCAATTATATTTTGCAATAGGAGCGGCGCCAACACGGTTGCACGGCCAGGAACCGTTTGAGTCGAGTGCAGTGCGAGCAATATCGTCGATAAATGTGAATACTTGGCGCTACGCCGGTCCAGTCCACGAAGCAGATAATGCTCATCCCCCGCCTCGTTTTTCAAGGGGCCCAGCCATGCAGGAGGTACGACTGAACCCTCGTGAGGCGCCAGCATCAACGAAATGTTATGTTTGATAATCTCATACACACTTGTCCCTTTTAATCGAGACAGCATTCTTGCTGTACGAAAAAATGACAGGTATCTCCCCTGGTTCAGCAAAGAAAAGCAGGCGTTGGCGCCAGGATTTTGAATAAAGACCTGGTCCCCACCATGTCCAGTCAGAATCAATCGACTTCCATTAAGTTCCAATGCGTCTTTTGCTGGGGTGTTGTTGCTGAATATAGGGGTGCTATTGAGAGAGTGGTGCTTATCCGTTGTGGTGAGTTTGAATGCATCACTGAAGTCATCTTCTTGCTCTTGTTCCATTCTCACGATTTCATTGCCAAGATCACTGGCTATAGCACGCGCCTCCTCGTATTCACTGTCATCGGTGCCGGGCTTCGAATCGTTGTGTATCGCCAAGGTATTGACGCCGCACGCCTTCAGTGCCCACAACAGAGTGCTGGAGTCCAACCCACCAGAAAACATGAGGAGCGTGTTATCAAATGCTTGAGAGAAGGTGGCCAATGTGTTTTTTAGTGTGTCCGCAATCCCCTCTGTCGGAGGTAGCGGGCGATTCACAAACTCGGTATCTATTCGCCCTTGTGGGCCGATACTCATCTGTTCTCCCAGCATGAGTTCTCTGATCTGCAAAAAGGGTGTTTGGCCACCAAATTTTTGCTGAACGCCGATGTAGCTTCTGCAGTAATCAATATCCAATGTCTGCTGCTGGTAACCACCACGTGAGGCAATTAATACCGGTAAATGGCTACAGAGTATGGGTTCTCCGTCTAGTATCGTATAAAAAATATCCAGGCTCCGATATAAGCTTCTGGTGATTCTCAATTCGCCTGATTCAATTGATACGCACGTAAAGTACCCAATTGCATGGGTGAGTGAGGTTTCAGTAAGACCCGCTTCTGGGTGAGTTGGCTTTGGTTTGTGCTGTCCCCATGGGTGTGAAACACCTTCAAATAGCTCAACGCCTTGAGCATTCTTCGAAAGCTTCCAACGACCGGAAAAACCCACCGCAAAGTTCCCACATATGAGGGTGGTCAGCGTGTTTTGGCTTACCCACCGCTCAAGGATTTTTTTTCTAGACGCTGATAAAGTAACTGAGTAGGCGATGAACATCAGAGCTCCAATATCACGGCAAGTTTGTTGCGCAAGTCTGGGTCATCACTGATCACTCTGCTATCCTGTTCAACCCAGGCATGACTCAAGAATGGACGCGTGCGAACACCCACTATCAATTTCACGCCCGGGATCTTTCTGCGTAAAATAAGCGTCAACGCTAGTGAGTAGGTCAGGCATTTATTTTTGCTAAAATCAAGGAAGAAAACCTTGTTTAAACTTGCCTTGGCTCGATTTAAAATCTTATCGTGATCATCTGCGCTTAAGGTTCGAGAATGACCCTTGGTCTTGAAGGATATGACCCGTTTGAATCCACCAAACCTAACGCAAAAAGCAGCGCGCAAGAGGGCATATAATGCTTTTGTTATGTCCATTCGCCGCAGTGGGACTGCGGATGTCAACGGCGTCATCCAGCGTTGCTCGATATAATCTATCGGCTTTAGTGTCGACAAGCATCCGTTGGTAGGTGTTGATGAATCAGTGATCGCACCAATCGAGTGTAGTGCGCTATAAATAGGTGTACCTTTACTTTTCTCTGGACAGGAGATCAGGTCGTTAACTGAGTCTAGCGAAACGTTTTGAATGAGATGGAATTTGTTGTCCGCCACTGTTAGGACAATAAGATCCCGTCCATAGTAAGCGAACCCCACCTGTAAATTAGATGAAGGCATATAGATATCGTCTCAATTCCCTATGAAAACGCTTCAGTGCTCAAGGTAGACGAAGCCAGAGCATACACTCTGGCCACGCCTACTGTTTACTTAGCCATAGAAGTCTTGCGACTGCCAATCATAACTGACCCCGAAAATATTAAAATACTCGGCAATTGGGCCGTCGCCCCCTTGGGTGATTTTGCTTGCACTTTGGTTCATAGTGATAACCCGCAGCTCACCGATCTCTTGAGCTGTGAATGCCTTCTCGTTGGTCATATTTTCCATAATATTTCTCATGTATTGATTTAAGTGAGTTTCAAGCGATGAATGCAATGTGCCATCAATCATAATGATAAGCGTTTGCATTCGGTCGCGAAATTATTCGGCGCGTTGTTTTTTGTCAAGCGTTTTGTTAGCTCCGGGAAAGTTCTCACTCGAGAAAATCGTCTTCTCAATGCTCAGCAATGCTCTCAATCAGGGGCGTGCCAGATCCCCATTTTTTCTTTGAGATGTACTTAAATTTCACATTTAGGGAGCGATATTGCTGTCATTTGCAGTCAAAAGCCCACGCTGACGATCAATCCGCTGCGCCACCATTATCGCCGCATCCAGCTCGCTGATGCCGTGCTCCTTCATCAGTGCGAATCGCTCGGCTTTTTCCTCCGGCTCCGTCATGGCCGTGGCCAGGTAGAGGCTCGGCGGTACCGCCCGGAACAGCACCTCCATCGACTTGGACAAAATCACTCCTTCGGTGAATTTTCCAGACTCTTTCCTGGCTGACAGCATCAGCGCCTTCTGCGCCTCAGTGAGCGCCCGAAACCGCGCGATCTTGTTGACCTCATCCGGCGGCATGTTCAAACAGATCCACCACTCGATCATATTGAGCATCGGCTCGGCGGCCTTGGGCAGGTCATCGATGTTCTGGGTGGCGAGCCAGAACCAGGCTCCGAGCTTGCGCCACATCTTGGTGATCTTGACCACGTAGGGAGAGAGCAGCGGATTCTTGGTGATGATGTGGCCTTCGTCCGTGACATTGATAATGGGCCGGCCCAGCATCTGGTCTCGCTCGGCGATGTTGTTCACGGTGTTGATCAGCGAGATGTAGGCGATGGAAAGCTGGGCGTTGTAGCCCTCACGGGCGTAGGTGGCCAGGTCCACCAGCGT
Organism: Pseudomonas sp. MWU13-2105; assembly: GCF_023242315.1. Classification (GTDB taxonomy): domain Bacteria; phylum Pseudomonadota; class Gammaproteobacteria; order Pseudomonadales; family Pseudomonadaceae; genus Aquipseudomonas. The sequence goes on along the minus strand of NZ_JALLIY010000034.1, from coordinate 21,082 downwards.
GATATCGGCTTCAGGCCAGGGCGTGCCGTCACGGTTGAACAGCTCGCCCTCGGAGCCCTGACAGAACATATCCAGGGCATCGGCCATTTCCAGCAACCGCAGACGCCGCGGCTCCGGCAGATGGGGATCATTGTCCATGTCCCGCAGGGCGTCGCGCACGTCCTGGGTCAGTACCGTTCTCTTTTGGCTCACGCAGGTGTGAGCGGCATTGATGATGCACTGACGAATCTGGCTCCTATCTGCGCGGGTCAGGCGTTGCTCTTCCTTGTCTTCGCCACCGGTGATCATCAGGCGGGCGGTGATCTCCAGCTCGCCCAGGACATCACGCTCATCGTCTTCCGTGGATTCAGCTTCATCCAGATCTTCAGTATCCAGTGTCATAACGCGGTCGGGTGTCGCCACCAGTCGGTAGGCATCGGCGAAGGGCGCCAGGCTTACCCCGGAGCCCGGCGCCAGCTTGACCCGATTGACCGTCAGCCCCAGGCGTCTGGCGAACTCTGCAAACAACCCAAAGCTGTTGCCGGCCTCGGCAATGAACAAGCGTGGCCGGTACAGGGCCATGACCTGATTGAGCAGGTTGTTGAGGGTGGCCGACTTACCGGCCCCCGTCGGCCCGAACAGAAAAAGATGCGCGTTCATCTGCCGGTCCAGACGATTGAGGGGGTCGAAGGTGAGCGGGCCGCCACCCCGATTGAAGAACGTGAATCCGGGATGCCCTGTGCCCTCACTGCGACCCCAGATCGGCGCCAGGTTGGCCACATGCTGCGCGAACATGAGCTGGGTGTACCACTCACTCTGACGCATCCCCGGGTTGAACACCCCGGGCAGCCAGCGCAGGTAGCTGTTGAGCGGCGCTACCTCATGCTCATCGCGCACCGGCTGCAGGCCAGCGTTGAGCATCACATTGTGAAGCTGCAAGGTACGGCGGTCGAGCTCCTCGACGTCCTGGCCCCGCAGGTAAAACGCCACCGCGCCCCGGTACAGCTTGTGGGCGCTGCCCAGGTGCTTACGTGCTTGATGCACGTCCGCGCGGGTTTGCTCAGAAGCCAAGGTGTCCCCAACCGACTTTTGCGCGAGGTGATTGAGGTGGGCTTCCAGTTGGTCCTGCGGGCAGATCACCAGGGTGATACAGAGCACAGTCTCTTCCGGCATCTGATCGAAGAGGGCGTTGATGGCATCGCCGCCTTTGGGCGTTTCCCCGGTCAGGTGGCCAATGATCGGCGGCGTGCGCAGGCGATCAAGCACCACCACGCGGTGGGGCTGCTCGTCGAAATACCAAAGCCCCTGGTCCAGGTCCGAGCGTGGCTGCTCGAAGAACAGGCGCTGGGCGAAGTCGGTACCGCTGGCCAGTTCCAGCTCATCGCCTGCTGGGCCCTCAGGGTAGGACGCCAGTTGATAGAACCACTCCCGGTCAGCCTGGGTATCACCCAGCAGACGCGGGTGCGGGTTGAACCAGCGCAGCAGCCAGGCATGAATCTGCGCACCGCCCATGCGCCGGGTTTTGACGCCGGCATTGCCCAGGCCTCCCAGCAGTCGGTCGCAAACGCTGTTGAGGGCTTGTTCGTGGGTTTGGCCTCGACGCCCATCAGAGCCCTTGCTGCGCCGGTAGACCACCAGCCGCACTTTGCGCCGCTGGCCGCGCCAGGGCAGTTGGGTGACCACGGTGTCTTCAAACAGCCCGCCGGGTTTGGACAGCGCTTTCAGGTGCTGGCCAAACATCGTCAGGTAGCACTCGGTAAAGGCCGTTCCTTGGGCACGCGGCTGCACGTAGTTCCTGAGGGTTTGCAGGTAGCCGTCCCAGTCGGTCTCATCCTGAGCGTAGAGCTGCACCACCCAGGGCTGGTCCTCACGCTCGTCAAAGCTGTCTTGCAGGGCGTTTTCCAGGGCATCACGCACCGTGCACAGCCAACTCGCTTCCCGGCCTTCGGTACCAATGGGCGTCAGCTCAAAAAACGCCGCCACCGATTCGCCGTCCTCCAGCAGCAGGCATTGGGTGTCGGGCAAATATTCCACCCAGGGCAGCAGGTCGACAAAGCTGGGTGTCACGTCATAGAGGGCCTGTTCATCGGCCTTGGTGGCGGGGCGCTTTCGGGGGCGACTTCCGGCGCCAGGTTCCGGCAAGCCGTGGGCCTTCAACTGCTCTATGTGCTGTGCCCAGGGATCGGTATCGATTTTGTCCGCTTCCATCAGTAGGCCTCCGTGCGTTCGCCGGGCAGGGCGTACTGCACCCGCTGGTACAGGGGGAAGACGGTGCTGTAGCCGGGCACCGGAACCGGATCAGACCCGGCCAGATGCGGGAAGACGTACATCACGATGTCCGGATTGGGCAGGCGCTTGAACTGGCTGTGGATCTCGTTGCTGGCGGTGCGGGTGTAGGCCGGCTGATCGGAACCTGTGTCCTCCAGGGGCCGCCGCAAGGCCAAACGAGCCTCCTGAAGCGGTCGGCTCGGGGCGCCTTGAGGGGTGGGGCCTGCATGCTGATCCCAAAGATCGGTCATGGTCTGAGAACCATGGGGGAGCAGGTCATCCTTGTCAGTGGTGCAGCCGCTGGTCAGCAACATGACCAGGCACAGGCAGGCCAGGGCCTTAATCGAGGGTTGTTGCATGGTGACCTCCTGTCACATGCCGCACCTGGCGGCCGAGGGGTTCGTAGTCAATCTCCAACTGCCGGTCCAAGTGCACGGCCACGGATGCGCCGGGCTGCACGTAGACGGCGGCGAATGCCTGGCCGTAGAGCTTGTTCACCCAGTCGCCGATGTCTTTCACGCCCCCGGACAGAATGCTGTTCAGCGCTGAGGGGCCTGCTCCCACGGCGGCTCCGCCGGGTGTGAGCACGGTGCTGGCATCGGCCTTGTCGGCTTCGAGCAGTTTGGCCACCCCCGCGCCAGCCGCGGTGAGCAGGCTTTTGGTGCCCAGATACTGCTGGGCGTTGGAGCGCCGTTCACCGGCAATGCACGGCACGCCATAGGGATCGCTGAGCCAGCCGATGCCGCCCTGGATCTTGTTCAGTTGCGATTGGCCGGTCTGGCCGCTGTTTTGGCGGCTGGTCAGTTTTTGTGGGGAGGGGAGCGTGCGGATGCGCCCGTCGTTGAACACGAAGGTCAGGCTGACGATCTGCCCGCGTACGCAAGAGAGTGTCCAGTCTCCGGCGGCAGTGCCACTGATCACTGCGCCCGCCACATCCGGTAGATCTATGCCATTGGCAGTGAGGTTGTCAGGGCCGATCAGCACTTTGAAGGGGTAGGGATCGTTTACCACACCGTCCACTGGCACCCGACCAATCAGCGCGGTCATGGCGATGGAACCGGTGAGGGTGCTGTTCTCCGGCAAGGTGTAGACGGGCTTGACCGGGGCTTTGTCGTCGGTGGTTTTGATGTGGCGGCCAACGGCGCCGGTATTGGCTTTGAGGGCCCGCTGGCCCCTGTTGATCTCATCACTGAAGGCCGTCGGGAAGCTGAAGCCCTTGGCCGGTTTGCCAGAACCCGCTGGCAGCGGCTGGCCCTTGGCATCGACGGCGGTGCCGTCCTGAGGCTCGGTCCAGACGAGGTCAGTGTGGGCTCCGGGGAAGGACGCCTCGTCACCGGGCTCCAGGCCCAGGCCGATGGGTAGGTCAGCGCCGCCCTTGCTTATAAACGAGGTGGAGAGCTGCTGCTTGAGATCCTCCAACAGATTCTGGGTGTCTTGGGGGCTCAGGCGTTGCGAACCCGATTGCGGTGTCTTCTCAAGCTCCGTGTTCAGGGCTTTCTGGATGCGCTGGTCGATGTCGCTATCGCGCTGACGCAGGCGAGCGTTTTCTTTCTGCTGGTCTTTGTTTTCCGTGAGCAAGGCCTTGAGCTCAGTGCGCATAGCTTTGGTCTGGGCGACCAGGGTGGCCACGGTGTCATGGGGCGTGTCGCCATCAATGCCGAGCAGCTTCATGTCCTCTGGGGTCAGGGGCCGCGCGGTGCTGGCGGGTTTGGCGGTGGGGGCGTCCGTGGGGGAACAGGCTTTGAGCAGCCCGAAGACCACCAGCAGGATCAGGGGCAGGAGCAACCACTTGAGCAAGCCATTACTGGTCATGGTCACCTCCGGGTGCTGCGGAGACGGCGGACGCGGTTAGGGCGGTGCTGGCGTCCACCGGACTGAGGACTGGTGGCAGGGCTTGTGCCAAGTCCCGACCTCGGGTCACCAGGTAGACCACCGTGGTGTCACTCGCGAGGCCGGTGGGCCCCAGGTGCGGGTGCTGAAAGGCCGCACTGATAAAGTCGCCCCGCAGTTCACGTGGGTCTAGGGCGATAGACGTGGCGGCACGGTTCTGCAGTTTGATGGCGCTGACGGTGTGGTCTTCCATCTGCCAGGCACCCAGCCATTGCATCGAGACCGGTTGCGTGGGCATCAGGCCCGTCAGGTCCAGGTCACGCCGCGACTTCACCGGCAATACACCCGGTAGGGGCTCGACCGTACGCAGAGGGGCATAGAGGTTTTGCGCCGCGTAGCGGATCAGGACCACCGGGATTGGCGTTTGCCGTGAAACGGGAGGGCTGTCCGCAGCAGTGAGGGGCGGGTCATCGTCGCTGTCAGTGGCGTCTTCGGGCGTGTCGCTATAGCCCATGGACGTGCCCGGGCCTTTCACGATTTTGACGGGTTCGAGCGCGGGTTGGCCTTGGCCTTCGGTGGCCGCGATGTCGATCAGGATGATTTCACCCGTGCGCACGTCTTGCAGGTGCAGGCGGGTGGGCTCGATCGGTGCATTGGCCCGCAGGTACAGTGCGCCGCCGGTGCTCTGGATGCGCAGCGTGTCACCCAATGAACGGGGAGCACCGACCCTGACGTTCTGGTCGATGAAGATGATGCGCTCTTGATCGACGTACAGTGGCACGGACAGGGGCAATCGCTCCCACGGCATAAGTTCGACGGCCTGGACTGCGGTGCAACCCAGCCAGAGAGGGAGAAAGAGGTTCAATCGACGCATGGCTAGCTTCCTTGCATAGCAGTGGCAGGATTGTTTGTAGAGGCGGGTGGTGGGGTGATGCGTTGCGGCGCGCCGTCGTAGCAGTTCAGGGCCAGGCCAAAAGGGTTTTTCTCCGGGTCCACGTCCCGGCGTACCACCTGAAGGGGGTAGCGCACGAAGGCCTGCTTGATCCGTTCCGAGCCGTAAAACTCCTCAGTCACCAAGTCCAGGTTCACCACCCAGTTGTCCCGCCCCAACACCTTGACGCGCTGTTCGGGATCATCGCCAAAACCCCGGTCAGGCATCTCGAACACGCCCCGGGTTCGGCCGCGCAGCTCGCCGGCGGTCTGGCGTTTCTGGGCATCGCCTTCGAGCTGCGATTTGCACTGCGGGGTCAGGTAGGCCGAGAGCTTCTGAATGGCCCGTGGATAGTTTTTCTCACCGTCGGCCGGCCAGCGGTTGAGCTGCTGGAAGATGTAGAGGCTGAAGGTGTACACCGACTCTGGTGACACCTCCCACCATTTGCGGGTGCTGCCGGAGCGCAGGTCCGGCGGGATGTTGATGGTCAGGTTCCGGGGGGCGTCCCACCACCCCAACCCCATGACCAGGGCCACCCCGAAGAGCAACCCACAGCCGATGCGCAGCGAGAGGAGGTGGGACTCCAGTCGGGCCACTTCGTTCTTGAAACGGCTCATGGGCGTCGGCTCCGGCGGGTGCTCCAGCGCCCAGAGCGCCTTACCAGGTCCGCACCGCCGACCCAGGCCGTGAGCACCGGCCAGCGTGTCGCGAGGGCGTATTGAAGGTGGCGATACAACCAGGTCTCCGGCTTGCCACGTTTGTGGCGACGTAGCAGCTTGCCGCCCACCAGCAGCCCCAGCGCCGTGCACACCACCAACGTCGTGGGGGCCAGGGCCAGGCTCTGAAACAGCATTGCAATGCCAACTCCCAGGCCAACGCCGATCACCGCGCTGACAGCGACGCAGATCCACATCTCATCGGCCGTAAGCCCCAGCACAATGACCGGCTGACGATTGAGGCGTGACGGCAGAAACCGAAGGGTGCCGTCGGGCAGTAGGTGATCTGAGTGTTGTTTCATCGCAGGGCCTCCTCACAGCACGTCCGTGCCCTTGGTCAGCAGCCAAATGATGATCACCAACAGCAGCGCGCCCACCCCGCAGGTCAGCCCGAACTGGCCCCAGGTCTTCTTGCCGTTTTGCACTTCGGAATAGGTGGTATAGGCGTGATAGGCCACACCACAGAACGCAGCTGCGGCGATAACCAGGGCGATTAGAGAGAGGATGTCGAAGGCATGGTCCTGCAGGGTCTGGATCATACTGTCCGATTCACCCCGGCTCGGGGCCTCCATTTCCGGGAGCGCCGCGAGTGTCCAGCGGGACCAGGCGGCCGAGCAGGCCAAGGCGCAGTGCGAGAAGAGGTGGGTGACGCGGTTTAAACCAATACGGGTTTTCATCAAGTGCCTCCAATGGCAGGGGTCATTCCAAAAAACGGGTCAGTGCAGCAACAGAAAAGTGAGCAGCAGGTAAATCAACAACACCTTCGCGGTCAGTCCGGCGAACTTCCCCTGGGAGAGTTGGCCGCTGGCCCAACCCCGGTAGCCGGTGACGAGGGCCCAGGCGGCGAAAATCAGCGCGCCGGCCAGGGCCAGGCCAATCAGCAAGGTGGTGCTTTGTTGCGGGGTAAAACCGCCCATGGCCTGAAAGGCGCTGAGCTGCGAGGCACTCATGCTCATGGGGATCTCCCTGTGGACCGGGTGTAGTGGCCGGTCAACTCAGGCGGCATACGAGGTTGGGCGCGTGAGGGCGTGAGGTAGCCCTCAATACCGCCGCGAACCTGCTCCAGGTCGGCAGAGAGGCGGGCGTAGTCGAAGGTGAAGCGCGCGTGCTCATCGACAGGCACGGCAGCATGGGCATTCACCTGCCGTGTGACGGCCTCCAGTTGGCGCAGCACCAGACTCAATTGGGCACGTTCGTGAGCTGTTGGCTCGGCCATCACCTGAGGCACGGCGAGGCTCGCCACTAACGCGATACATCGAAGAGGTTGGGGGTAGGGCATGGGGTCGATCCGCTCGAAGATGGGTCAACGAGCGTGCCGAAAAACGAGGCGGGCAACAGCCAGAAAACAGGATTTGGTCGAGTGGTTTTTCGGGGCCAGAAGACTGCTTTGGGCTATGGCTAGATTGAAATGTAGTGTTCCATCGAACTGTATGCATGCCTCCACTTCTATAGGTATGTAGTGCGTCGGATAGGTAGTGGACTTGTCCCTTCAAAACCGGACACCAACTCCCCGTTAAATTGATGCTGCTGCCAAGCGCCTGAACTCCCTCGGTTTAACAGCGAGGTGTTTCCCTCGTTAAATCTGATCGGTTGAGCCGGTCGACCCCATTTCCTCGTTTTTGGCTTCGACCAAGTCGCGCCAGTCACCCATAGGGAGCAAACGCTGGTGATGCTGGCAGTACCGCCCTGGCGGTAACCCGCCCTTGGCATCAAGATCTAGGGCTTCTGAGTGAAGGGATAGAAGGTGAGTATTCACACTGGCGATACCGGTGAAAATGTTTAGCGCCAAGCTTCATGTGGCGGTGGGCATCATGCCGCCAACACCGATTCTGATGAGTCTCGGATAGTCGGCGAGCGGAGGTTTCGATTTGCGAGCCAGGGTTCGCGCTCCCAGATAGGTTTTGCGTTAATCCCAGTAAATTGTGGTTAATGTGTAAAACATCCATATAAATCACACGATTTGGGAATTAATCATCTTGAGCTGAATTTCGATTAATTCTATAATATTGGGTATTGAGTGGGGTTCAGCCACGGGAAGACACAATATGTTGGATTTAAGCTTTAGTAAGCCAAGTGAGGTCGTCAAGCGACTCTGCGAACGACTTCGCACGGAGCGATTGGCTCTGCAGATGACGCAAGCTGATTTGGCCGGTCGCGCCGGTATTGGTGCCAACACGGTGTCCAACCTGGAATCTGGGCGCAATGTGGGGTTCGAGAATGTGGTCCGCGTGGCGATGGTTCTCGGTCGAACCAAAGAGCTCGAAGGATTGTTCTTGCCAAAATTGGACAGTCTTGAAGACATTCGCCGCTATGAAAACAGCGCTCGTCGCCTTCGTACCAGTAAGAAGAAGTCTGACAATGCTTGAGCAAGTTAACGTCTACTACGATGGCTGGGGTGAACGTTGGCTGTGGGGCACGCTGATGTCTACGACCGTCCTCACTGGGCGTCCACAAATTGTGTTTGAGTACAGCGATGAGGCGAAGCTCAAAGGCTTGGAGCTTTCATCCTTCAGGCTTCCGTTGGACGGGGCTAAGCTACGCAGAGACTTCCCGCCCCACCAGTTGGGCTTGCCAGGCCCTGTTTATGACTCGTTGCCTGACGGTTGGGGCATGTTGCTGATGGACCGTTTGTTCAGGAGTCGCCGCCTCAATACTGCACGTATAGGGCCGCTGGAGCGGCTGGCTTACGTTGGCAACAATGCTATGGGGGCCATGTCGTTTGAGCCAGTAGCACCGGAGGGGCAGGAGCTGGGCGTGGATATCTCCCTCGAGTTGCTCGCGACCGAGGTACGAGAAGTACTCCAGGGGGAAGGTGGGGCGTTCCTGCAAACGTTGCTGCTGGTGGGGGGCTCGCCTCAAGGTGCGAGGCCAAAAGCCTTGGTCTATCGCAACCCTCAAACTGGAACCTTTACAACTGCCGTCACGCCGGGTTTCGAAGCCTGGTTGATCAAGTTCCCGGCCAAAGAAGAGCATTCCGAGGTGTGCGCTATCGAAATGGTCTACGCCGAGTGCTTACGCATGTGCGGTATCCAGACCCCGGACACGCATTATTTCAGTCTGCCCGATGGGCTGGCTGCTTTTGCGAGTAAGCGCTTTGACCGTCAAGACGGTCAGCGTGTACCCATGCAAAGTCTCGCCGCTTTTACCGGCGGTGATTACAAGGTTCCGGGGGTCTTGGACTACGTCAATTTCTTGCGTGCGACCCAGATGTGCACCAACGATGTGCGAGAGAAAGCGGTCGCTTTTGAGCGTGCGGTCTTCAATGTCGCGTTCAACAACCGAGACGACCACCCCAAGAACTTCGCTTACATCATGTCGTCAACTGGCGAATGGAAGCTGGCGCCGGCCTACGACGTGACCTTCTGCGAAGGACCGAGTGGGTACCACCAGATGGATGTGATGGGTGAGGCCATGGCGATTAAACGTGAGGGAATGCTCCGCCTCGCAGGCGAAGCTGAAATCGCAGAGGAAATGGCCGGTGTCATCATTGATACTGTTTGCGATGTGGCCGTCCAGTTTGCGGCCATTGCCGATAACCTGTTCCCGCAACTGATCACCCGAGACACCCTGGGCATGATCCAGGGCCGCATCAACCAGAACATCGACCTGCTGCGCAAATGACACGTTTTGGTCGATGACGAGGATCTGACGGTAGGAAAGAGGGGGTAAATGGTCAGTAGAGTGATGCTTGAGTGCGTTCTCTGTGTGGTTCTTTGCCGTATTTGATGGTCACGAGGGGCTACAAGTACTTTTTGAAGCTGCCCGCCGAAATGCTCACCACCACCCCCAAGGCTGCCGCGCTGGGCAACAGCACCAGCAAAGGGCTCACGGTCATCGGCAGCGCGGGGTAGATGATCCAGGGCGCGATCCACAGCGGCACGATCATCCGTTTCGCCCGATGGTAGATGAACCCAGACTCTCTCCCCGCGCCAAAGCGCCGCAAGTCCCGACGCACCAGGCCATCGATCAGCCCCGTGAAGATCGCCATCAGGAACAACGGTAGCGTCAGTATCAAAATCAGAATTCGCGCCAGAAAGGTCAGCGCTGCATACACCGCCGCCAGCCCGTAGTCTTCAAGGTGCACATAGACCAGCCCCAGATAGTACTGAAATCCTGTCCCTCGGTTACTGTTCAATCGGGCCTGCTCGGCGGATTGGGTGATCCAGTGGATCAGACCGGTTTTCTCGAAACCCCATTCGTACGCCAGGCCGATGATCCAACGAGCGGTTTGCCCGGGCTGCTCAATCAGCAGGCTCTGGACAAAGGCTGCCGACAACCACTCCAGCTCGCTGTTCAGCATGTCGCGCGAGTGATGCCAGCCTTCCTCCGGCCAGAAGAAATACAGCCCGATCCACTCGGTTACCACACTGAAAAACAACGACACCAACAAAATGCCGAGGAGGGTGAAGGGCAGCCCCAGGACTCTGCTGATCAGGCCCTTATCGCGTTGTGGTTGTTGGCTTTTTGCGGTGTCGGTGCTGGTGGCCATGATTCTCTCCTGATCAGGACACCGTGACGATCACGGGCTCGAAGCAGACCAACAGTGGACCAGCAACCGGGTCCACTACCCGAATCTGGATCGCGTTGATCCAGCGCGGAGACAGACCGTTTTTGCTAAAGCGGTCAAACAGATCATTCCCTTCATGAGCCCCCCATCGAGCAGCGATCAGTAGCTGATGCAAGACGTGGGAGACCGTCTGAGTCGCCGACGTGAGTGCCCGAAGGTGAACGAAACGCAGCTTCACACGGATTTTTCCTTTCATGGTTGAGCTTCCTCTGCAGTTGTCGAGGCGGTCTTGGCCTGGTGCGCTTGCTCCAGCAGATCCGCCGGTAGTGATTCATCCAGCGCCCGCGTCCCACTGCTCATCCACCACTCGCCACCGCCATCGATGTAGCGCTTGCGCATGTGATGGGCCAGGGTTTGCAGGTCCTTGGGCATGCATTCATCAGGATCGGGGGCAGGTAGGGGCATACGGACTTTCCAGAGATTGGCGCCTTCGATCAGGGCAAAGGCTTGTCCCTTCGGCAGACTGACGATGTGGGCAGGCTCTATCAGCGGGACACTGGTAGAACTGACCCGGTCCTGGGTATTGCTGGTGAAGTCGGTACTGCCGGTGGGGTCCGAACTGTCCGTCGCACCGCTGACCAGCGTGGTCGAGTAGACGTCTACCTTGGGCAACTGCCGGGTCAGCAACTCGGCGGTAGCGGTCTCGCGCACCCGCAGCATGAAGAGATTGTTGAAGTTGCCCACCACCTGACCGGCCTTGGCCCGGTTGCCGATCTTGGCCTCAATGTCGCTGAGGGTCTGGGTGTAAGCGCTGACCTGGATGCCGGCGCCGCCGCCCTTGTTGATCATCGGAATGAACTCATCACCCATCAGCTCGTTGAACTCGTCGGCGTGAAGGTTGATGGGGATTTTCTGATCCTGGACAGCACCTGGCAGACCGTCATCGATGCCGAACTTGTAGATATGACCGGCCACGGACACCAGGTCCGAAAACATCGAATTGCCCACGGCGGCGGCCACCTCTGGATCGGACAGGGCATCGAGTCCGACGTACACAATCGCGCGCTTACGGATGATCTGCATCCAGTCGAAAATCGGCCGGGGGTCGTTGAGATCCGTGTAGTTGGGCGAGATCAGCTCGGCCATACGCCCTGTAGTGAGCTTCTCCAGCAGCGGGAGGAGCGAGGCAACGATCTTGTCGAAATAGGTCTTGTCGTAGCGGATCGCCGAGCGCAGTCCATCCATCACCGGGTCCGCTACTCGGGTTTGAGAGAGGTACTGGTCAATGGCCGTTACGCGTTTCTGCCTGCCTCGCATGTTGTAGGGCGTGTTCTTTTCGTTCAGGGCGCCTTCAATCGTGACAATCACATCCCAAGCCCTGGGATCGTGCTTGGCGAAGTAATAACCGCTGTACTCGATAAACAGCGCATCGATATTGATGACGTGCTGCTGAATCTTCAGGTAGTCCGGGCGGACCCCCAGTTCCACCAGCGCCCGTGCAATGATGTTGACAAAGCGCCAGGCAAACTCCCTAAAAGCCGCGCTGTTGCCTTCCCCCGAAAGCTGACCGGCGATGCGGCTGGCCACTTCGGAGATGCGCCCGAAACGGCCCACGGCGTTGTAGCGCGCGGAAAAGTCCGGCCAGCCCAAGTGAAAGACATAAAACTCATCCTCACGCCCGGCACGCTTGGCTTCGACAAACATGCGCTTGAGCAGGTCCGCATCGCCCTTGGGGTCGAATACGATCACTGGTTCGAACTCTGGCAGTCCGTTGATCATCTTCTTGCGGCGTATATCCTGGGTGATGAACAACTCCGCCAACCGGGTTTTACCGACACGGGTCGTACCCAGGATCAGGCTGTGGCCGACACGTTCTCCTAGCGGTAGGGACACCTCGACTTCATTGGGTTCAACGCCATGCAGACGAGGGGAACCGCCCACCGGCGGCAAAGGACGTACCGGATTGAGTGGGCTGTCCCAGGCGGTAACGCGGGGCACCAAGCTTAACGGAAGGGGCGCCACCTCCAGGCGCACTTCCAGGCGGCGAGCGGTCTGAAACCCGGCCGTAGGCTCCACGTAGCGACGAAATTCTGGCCGGTAGGTCTGCATCAGGCGCTGGGTGTGCCGTTGTTCCCACTTGAAACCGAGGCCGATAAATAGTCGGCTGTTGCTCACGGGCACCTGCTTGCTGGTCATCACATAGCGCGGCAGACGGCGGATGTTGCGCCGGTAGCGCAATACCACCAGCGCCTGACGAAGGCGCATCGCGCCGAACCCCAGAAAGAACACCGCTGCCCCGACCCCGAACTGCGGCGTCAACGCCAGCGACCAGGGCGCAAACAGACTCAGGTACGCCCCGATGGCACACACCACGACGGTGTAGAGTTCCACCGCAGGCCGCAGCAGGGCCTCTATGGTGTGGGACTGGGTCATGACTACTGCTCTATACCGGTAGCCGTTACCAGTGCCGGGTAGTGCTCAATTCCCAAGCGCTGGGCCAGGTCATCTGCAGCGGCGGGTACCATGTCCAGTCCGGTGCCTAGGGTACGCAGTTCCGTGAGGGCTGCCATTTGCTGCACGTTGACCACCCAGCCCACAGCCTTGATTTCACGCAAGACATCGCCACGGCGCTGCAGCCACTGCCGTGACAGCTCGTCATCGCCCACCAGGAACACAGGTTGTAATCCGGCGGCGTCATGCACGCGGTTCTCGAAGGTTCCTGGGCTCAGTGATGGGGACTTCACCGGCAACATATCTGCTTCGCTGTACGCGAGGGTGCGCACCGGCGGCAAGGTCATGGCCTTGGCCGTCTGCTCATCGGGCAACAGGTTGAGCGAGCGGTAATAGGCCAGCGTCGAGGCACCACCTCGGTCATCAACGACGATCAGTTCGGCGTGGGTGGATGAGCACAACAGGTTTGCCACTGCGCCCAGCGCCAGAGTGGCCAGTGATACGCGGGTGACAAACGCAGAGCGTGGATGATGTGTTGGGGTCATGGGGTCTTCATTCCTTGAAGGTTGGGGATGGTCAGGCGAGTGAGGTGTCGGGCAAAAGCCTGGCGATAGCGTTTGGCGGGGGGGCCACCGGCAGGCCGGTGGTAGCGGCCCGCGGCGGTGGTCCAGTCGCTGTCTGGGGATTTGTGTTTCAGGAGCAGGGCAGTGGCGACGGTCAGGTTGCGGTACGGGTCCAGAGCCTCGCAGGGATGCGCAAAGTACTCACCGTTCCAGCCCAGGTTGATCTGGCCCAGGCCTGCGTCCACTTGTTTGGCACTGACTGTCTGGAGGGCCTGGAGCAGGGCGCTGCACGCCGAGCGCCGATCCGCAAAGCGGTAGGACAGGCCTGCCACATTCAGGGTCCAGGGCCAGGGGACCTGTCGACCACGGACGCGGGCGCCGCTCTCTTGAAGGGCCAGCGCGTACAACACGGACGAGGGGACGGAGGTGCCTCGGGTGGCCCATTGGTAAGCGGGCGGCGGCAATGCGGTCGCGCTGACCTGCAAAGCCAACAGACCACCACTCACCAGACCGGCACACGGCCACAAACGGCACCGACTCATTGCCGCTGCCATTGGCCAAAAACCTGCCGCATGACGGCAGGGAAGGCACCGTTGTCGCCCAGACGAGCCCAGTGGCCGGCGTCGTGATTGAGGGTGATGTTGCGGTTGAGTACCTTCTGGGGGGCAATGCCGACTCGTTTGGCCCAGGCCCGAAGACGGTCGTCTTTGCCCAGGCTATCGACCAGGTACAGATCGAAACCCTGCGCCGCTTGCTGAAGCTGCCTGACGCGCTCTGGACAGTTCTGGCAACTGGTGGTGACAAACACCGCCAACCGCGCCGATGAAATAACAGGAGACGCCTGGGCCGTGTTCTCGGTGCCGATCAGGTTCACGGGCAGTTGCCCGGGGTACAAACGTTGGAAGGCATCATTGTAGGCGTTCTGGTACGCCAGCAGCTTTTGCACGCGGTCGAACTCCGCTTGCACCTGCTGTTCGGCATAGCGCTGTTGTTCCTGCGGATCTCGTGCCTCAATGCCCAACGCTGTCAGCGGATCGAGGTTGGGCGAGTACACACCGAGCGGGCCTTGCATCAAGTGGCGATAACGCTGCCACTCTTCGGGCTTGAGACCCCATTCGGTGGCCCGGGCCAGCTCAATGGCTTGAGTTGGGTGTTCCTGGTGTTGGGTGTGTGACGTGTTTTCGAAAGCCTGAGGGATGAGTGTTTCGGCCTGTACCACCGAAGGCAGTAACAGACTGAGGCCGCTCAGGAGCAGACAAAGTGGGGATCTGTTCATCGTGCAGCCCTCACGGGATTGAGACGATGAGCGAACCACCGTCAGGCCGTATCCATCGGGACTTGCCCGGCTCAAACGCTTCCACGCGCCAGCCCAAGAACACCCGACCCGGCCGAAGCAACTCAATGTCCTCCAGTCGCCGCACGCCCGTGAGCGCCACCGCCAAGAACAGCTCGCCGCCACGTGACTCCAGACCTACGAGGGTGAAGGGCAGTCGCACGGATTTACTCGTGCCGGTTTTGCGGGGACGTGAGACCTTGGGTGCGGTTGATGAAGACCCACGCTCAGCAGCAGAGGAGGGAGGCGGCGTAGTGATTGGAGAAGACGGGGCTTCTACGGCGGCCTTGAGTGCCAGTAATGCGCCTTCGGTACTTTCCACCTGAGTGGTCAGCGCGGTGAGACCTGAGACGACGGTCTCTACGGAACGCTCTGCCGCCAAGGCTTCGAGTCGTTGGAGGACTGACTTTTGCGCGGCTTGAAAGTCCGCCTCTGTCACGCAACTCAACGACTGCAAACCCTCGAGTTCGGTATCCACCTTTTTCAGGTGCAGCTGGATGCTTTCCAAGCCTTCATGGGAGGGCATCGACTTCACAGCACTGGAGAGCGTCGAGAGTTTGCTTCCCAGGTAGACCGTCGTGCCTGCCAATAGAATCAGCGTGGCGCCCCAAATGATCGAAAACAGCGTGGGACGCTTCATCGCCCACCTCCCAGCGGCAGTGCCGCAGGCGAGGAGACGGCTCCCGTTGTCCCCGTCACCGCGTCAACCACCACGGTTGTCGGTAGCTGATCAGTTACACCGTCTCGCGCCACAAAGCAGATGCTGCGGGCCTTTTCGTCAACCTTCACGTGCCAGGCTGGCCCGGCCAGCGTCAGCAGTGCATTGCGTACGGTGATGGGCCCAAGCCGGTAGTGCGCGGCAGGTAAAGGATGGGCATACAGCACCTGCACGCCGCCATTCCCCGTGCCGGTCGCCGGACACAACCGATAGCCTGAATGGCGCAGAACGTAGCGCATCGCTTCCTGGACCGTCGGGTTCGCCGTATCCGGCACGCGAATATCGATCACCTGGCTCAGCAGATCCAACTGCTCGGTTCGAGGCAACGTGCTGGCAAGGGTGTAACGCCCCTCACGCTGAACAGGCGAACGTTCAGGCTGCAGCCACTGAACCTGGGGCGAACGTGAGACCTTTGAGACGGGAGGAGGTATGACCTCCGTTGGGGCAGACGAAGTCGTCAACGATGCGCAGCCCGACAGTGCAATCAGCGTCAACGGCAAGGCGAGTTTTACAGCGGTGGCCAAAGGCCGAATGGGGGAGAAAAACATCCATGTGTCCTCACGCAGTGGTGAGAACACAGTTGCAAATCAGCGCGGTCGGCGCCGCAAACAAACAGGATTTGGGGCGATGTGTTTTTCGGGTGGTTGCTGCTGGGAGGGAGCCAGTATTGGGTGTTATCGGTCTAGGCCGTCTTGCAGATCAATACTCAAGCTTTCGGCCAGGAGGAGTTAGCGCTTTAACCCGTGGCGTTGAGTATGACGAAGGCGAATGATGGGGGCATCAAAGACTGGCGAGCATGTGCTCCAACTGCTGAAGTTCCCAGGCGCTCAGTAGATCAACTGGGTTGGTTCCGTAACGCTGCCAATCTTCGAGCGTTCCCACTCGCCCGGCAGGGCAGGTCGCATCCTCACAGTGATGCAGGGTATCGCCGTCGTTGAAAAGTGTAAGCGTCCAGCTATCGACCTCAACGGACATAGGCCCGGTATGGATCTCGTTCCAGGACTGCGCGCTCAGCCGACGCTGGGTACGTACACCCAGAGCGATCTCTTTGAGCACCTGGTAAACCTCACGAGTGGTGAGGGAGACGGCTGTCGTCATGTATGTCGTTCCGCCAGAGCCGGTGGGGTCCAGTTGGAAGGCGGTGCGAGTGCTCGGCTTTTGTGGCTCTGCATTTCAATCCGCGGACTTGGATAAAGGGGCCTCTCAGTATACTGAAGTCTTCATGCTTCAATGTGGTCAGAACAGGATCTCGAGGTTGCTTGCCGATAACCATCCAGCGCGTGGATAGGGATTTACGATCGTCCAAGAGTCGCTACACTGCGAGCTCTTTGTTTTGGACCCTCGTGATGAATCTCTCTGACGTCGTTCTTGTGCTGCTCTTGGCCGCACGTATTCATGGTACGGATGAAGCGGTGAGGGCATCGGCCAAGAGCTGCGTGAAGAAGCTACCACGGTCCAAGCGCGACCTGATCTACAACGTGATCAACAGCCGCAGTCCTATGGAACTGGTCGCTCTTCTGGCTGAAAACCTCGACGACTGAACAGTGAAACGCTCGATTCGCTTTCCTGATTCAGTAGGCGACGTTTCGATGACATAGGCGTCCGGAACGCAGGAATGCCCCCCGCGTGAAGTTTTCCAGCTGGGATAAGCGGAAGCCGCTCGGGAAGTAAGAGGGCGCCCGAGGGGGGCGCCTTGATAAGGGTTACATCAGCCCATGTTGGGTCATGGACAGTGGATCACCGGCACCGACTATGATGTGGTCCAGCAACACCACATCAATAAGTGCCAGGGCCTCTCGTAGCCGTTGGGTCAGTGCGCGATCGGCTTGACTGGGCGTGGTGCACCCCGAAGGATGATTGTGAGCCACAATGATCGCTGAGGCGTTGTGCGCGATTGCACGCTTGATCACCTGCCTGGGATGAACGCTGGTGTGGCCAATGTCCCCGTGAAACATTATTTCAAACGCGAGGACTTGGTGTTTGATGTCCAGGAAAAGCACGGAAAAGACCTCGTGGTCTATCCCCGCCAGTTTCAATTTGAGGAAGTCACTGACCTCCGGCGGATTCTCGAGCTTAGGACCTCGAGTGAATAGCCGCCGATCCAGAATCTGCATGGCCTTTTTGATCAACAGATCTTCCTGCGCGGTGCTCAGTGCGGCTGAAGCCCGCTTGACGCTAAAAGCAGGGTTAGAACTCATGACCTCAACCTCTGTATCCAGTCATGGAGGCACGCCATCCCCTAGGGGCGGATGCCCCGAAGGTGAAAGAAGGCGCCGGTTAGGGCGCCTGGGTAGGTAATGGATCAGGCCGCGTCGTGCGCGAGCGTTGCATCTTCTGTAATGCTGGTTGGATGACCGCTGCTGGTGATCTCAGAGTCATCAGTCGCCTCCGGCGTAGCTACTGTCTCCAACGCATCGGATGTCTCTGATGCATTCGATGGCATGACGTCTGAGGTACTTTCCTTGGTCGGTGCGGCATACACCACTTCGCCATTGATTTTGATCATGGATAGAGAAAGCAAGTTGCTAGTCAGGCCAGCGCCTGGCTGACCTCGCAGCTCACTTTTCTGATGGATAAAGGGACTGACCAAAAGGTCGCTGAGTGTGAAGCAAGCCAGGACGGTTTGACCTGAGTTGATTTCTTGTACGCAGTTACTGATGAGCTGCTTCGCCTCGGTGCCGACCACCGTGCAGTCGAAGTACGTGTAATCGGCGTTGTCTACCGGGCCTTGGATCGCCGCAACAGAGAGCTTCAGGTATGACTGCCTATTACGGGTGATCGTCCTGACATTGTTGAGGTATCCGATGCCTTGAAGGTACAGGTTGAAGTACTTTTTTTCTTCGGCAGTAGGCTGAGTTTGAGTCGTCATGAGTGTCTCCAATTTCAAGAGGAAATGGGGAAGCACTCGTCCCTCAGGGAAAGTGATTCCCCATTGGGTGGTGGTGAAGTAGGCATTCGCCGTCAAAGGCTCTGACGACTGACCGCGGTGATGAATGCGAAAGCGGTCCGGTGGTGATCAACGCGATCATCGCGTCGTAGCCTTTTAGATCCGGGCTACCTGGGCATGTTGCCGACAACGTCAGCAGGACACCCCTTCAGCATGAGAAAAAGAGCCCCTGCGGTCTAGTCCGCTCTTTCAGACGGAGGGTGTCGGATATTTCAACTTGGGGGCCTTGGGGGAGGCTACGTCTCCCGCGTCGTGTCATTTCCCGTGCTCCATCCGGCTGATATGCCTTGGTCCTGCCTTCGACAGATAAATACACATTGGCCCAATCCTGTTTTCCGCTGGAGCTCAGTGCCCCAAAAAGGCCATAAAAGGAACGGCAAACGGAAGGGGCCAAGGGAAGCAAAGCGAAGGGCAAAGGGCTTACCCGAAAAAGGTCATTCGTGCACTGAATAGCCAAAAGGCTCCCCCACATCACACGGATGGCAGGCTGAATGTTCTGGCGATTCAAATTGAAAAAGGCAGATGATCACGAGCCACCGCACAAGACTATTTCATCCGACTACCACCTACCCCAGACGGCCACTGAGCTGCTGTCGACCCCGCGCCGGCGCAAGCTCTTGGAGCACATCTGGCAGCGCACTTCGTTGTCACGCAAACAGTTTTCCGACCTCTATCTACGTCCCATCGAACGCTACGCTGAACTGGTTCAACAACTGCCGGCCTCGGAAAACCACCACCATGCTTATCCCGGCGGTATGCTCGATCACGGCTTGGAAATCGTGGCCTATGCCCTGAAAATTCGGCAGTCACACCTGTTGCCTATGGGCGCGACTCCTGAAACCCAAGCGGAGCAAACCGAGGCCTGGACAGCGACCATCACGTACGCGGCCCTGTTGCACGACCTTGGAAAAGTCGCAGTCGACGTGGAAGTGCACCTGGACGATGGAGCGGTATGGCATCCATGGCAGGGCCCCATGAACCGCGCATATCGTTTCAAATACGTGAAGGGGCGTCCCTATAAGCTCCACAGCGCCGCGACGGGCTTGCTCTCACTGCAAGTGTTGCCATCGTCGATTCTCGATTGGCTGAGCACCTACCCCGATCCCTGGAGTGCGCTGATCTATGCATTGGCCGGACAATACGAACATGCCGGCACCCTGGGCGAGTTGGTCAGTCAGGCTGACCAGGCCTCGGTGGCGCAGGAGTTGGGAGGTAATCCCGTTAAGGCATTGGCCGCGCCGAAGAGCTCCCTTCAACGTCAGTTGATTGAAGGGCTGCGCTATCTCGTCAACGAGCAGCTCAAGTTGAACCAGGCGCGTGCTTCAGACGGTTGGCTCACCGATGACAGCCTGTGGCTGGTCAGCAAAACAGTGGCAGACAAGCTGCGTGCTCACTTGCTGTCTCAAGGTGCGGATGGGATTCCGTCCTCAAATGCCACCCTGTTCAATGTGCTTCAGGATAACGCGATCATTCAGATCAACGTCGAGGGCAAAGCGATCTGGACCGCCACCGTGCAGAGTGGCAAGTGGACGAAGACCCTCACATTCCTCAAAGTCTCGCCGGCGTTGCTCTGGGAGGAGGGCAAACGTCCTCCGGTGTTCAGCGGCACGATCACTGTTGAAACGACGACTGAAACTACTGGGCAAAGCAGTGATGCACCTGCCGTAGATCATTCGTCGCCCGAACAGGCCCTACCCTGGGACACCGAGCCTGGCTGGATGCAAGACTCTACTCAGACCCACTTTGCCCTAGACGAGGGACCGCTCCATGACGAGGATGGGCAGATGCAGGTGCAAGCACTTGGAGAGCCCCCCGACTGGTTTCGACTGTTGGATGAGGACAGCGCAACGGACACGTATCGCCATGAGGTCCTAGGACCTGCCGCTGCCAAGACCAGTCCATCGCCTATGCGCCAGCCCCCTGCGCCACGTGAGTCCACCCCTCCAGCCCGTTTGCCAGCCTCAGATGTGAAGGGCAAGGACCTGGGTGAAGCGTTCATGGCCTGGTTACGCCATGGCATCCTCAAGCACACGATCGCCCTCAACGACGCTCATGCACCGGTCCATAGCGTCGCCGAGACGGCCTTTCTGGTTACGCCGAAGATCTTTCAGCGCTATGCCCAGGAACACCCCGAAACCGCCCGTATAGCCAAGGAGCAGGGGACCAGCGACTGGCGCTGGGTTCAACGCAGCTTTGAGAAGCTGAACCTGCACCACAAGAGCGAAGGGGGGCTGAATATTTGGTGTTGCGAGATCAAAGGCCCGCGCAAAGCCCGGGACATCAAGGGCTATTTGCTCAAGGATCCACGGCTGATTTTCACTGAGAGGCCGTACGACAACCCGTATCTGAAGCTAAAGGACTCGAAGGGCGCAAGTTCCTGCGCCTGATCTTCGATTCTTACGGGCAAGTGACACTGCAACGAGCCTGCTCGACACTCGTCGCAATGACTTCGGTGTTGATCAAGCTTCTCCAATAATTTGAGTCCTGCCTCGGAATAAACATCGCCATGGCAGCCGCCGCCGACCGGCTGTTCGAGTGTGCGTTGGCCGGTACCGCGCTGGATAACCTGACGGCCGTGGTCGTTGTTATCGTGTTGAGCGGCTGCTGGGGGTGGTGTATCGGGCCCGGGACCTGTTGCACGAGCAGTTCGGCGACCCGACGCCCTGGGTAGCGCTGAAATTGCTCATGCACAAGCGCGTGGAATCAGTGTCCGGATGTTGGTGGAATGGGTGTCCGGATGGTCATGGAGTCCGCACAGCAGAGCACACTTTTGAAGCGGTATTTGATCAGTAAGCCGCGTTTCGCTGTATTTTTCATGCCGCACAAAGCGCAGAGACTC
>NZ_JALLIY010000033.1 GCF_023242315.1 Pseudomonas sp. MWU13-2105 | reverse complement strand
AGCACCTGCGGATTCCGGACGGATTCGTCCTGCCAGGTGTCTTGGTCGAGATTGATAACGGGCACCGAAACGCCCGCCAACAGACTCTGGGTAGCCGCTTGCGCCAAGACCGCCGCCGGAGCACTGTCCTGCAGCATGTAGGCAATCCGCTCCGCCGGGTAAGCCGGGTCCAGCGGCACATAACCGCCACCGGCCTTGAGAATCGCCAGCAGACCAACGACCATCTCGGTCCCGCGCTCAACACAGATCCCCACCCGCGAATCCGGCTGCACACCCTGCTTGCGCAAGGCATGGGCCAGACGGTTGGCCTGCTCGTTCAGTTCGCGATAGCTCAGGCGCTTCCCGTCATGCACCACCGCCAGGGCGTCCGGCGTGCGCTGCACCTGAGCCTCGAACATCCCATGGATGGTCTGCTGCCGCGGATAATCCAGCACCGTGTCATTAAGCCCGAACAACAACTGTTCACGCTCGGCGGCCGGCAGGATCGACAAGCTGTCGAGCGCCGTGGCCGGTGCTTGCTCGAGGGCACCGAGCAGATTTTCCAGCGCCGCCTGCATATAACCGCAGACACGCCCGGCCCCCACCGTACCAGTGACCAGCACCGTCAGTTTGAAACCGTCGCCCAGGTCGTCGACGTTCAAGGTCAACGGGTAGTTGGTGCGCTCCTCGCCACTGAGCACCTCGATGCCGCGCCAAGCCTCGAGAGCCTCGCCCGACTGTTCTGTCGCGGCACTGTGCCGGTAGTTGAGCAGCGCGCTGAACAGCGGCAGCGGCGCGGCCACGCCACTGCAACGCTGGGCCAGCACCAACGGCGCATGCTCGTGGCCGAGCAGCGCGGTAAGCCGGGCATGCGTCGCCCGGACCCCGTCCCGCGCGCCCTGCTCGCCCAGGTCGACCCGCAGCGGCAGGGTATTGATAAACATCCCCAACGCCCGGTCGGCACCCTCGCCGCCCTGCATCCGGCCCATCAGCACGGTACCGAACACCACCGTGCGCTTGCTCGAAACCTTGCCCAATACCTGGGCCCAGGCCAGGTGTACCAGGCTGGCGACGCTCACCCCCAACTGACGGGCCCGGGCCCGCAGGCGCAGGTCCAGCCGGCTGTCCAGCGCCAGGCTGCCTTCCTCGATATCGCGACCATCGCCCTGCACATCCAGCAGGCCGAACGGCAGGGTCGGTTCATCGATATCGCCGAGCATCTCGCGGAAGAACCCTTCATGGGCCTCGCGACTCACGCCCAGGCGGGCCTGGGCCACATAGTTGCGATACGGCACGGCGGCGCCGAGCTGGCCGGCCAGGCCGAGCAGGTGCGCCTGCATATCCTGGCGCACCACGTCCATCGCGGTATGGTCCAGGGCCATATGGTGGAACAACAGCATCGCCACCCAGCGCTGGTTCGGCAGGTCCTCGGCAAAGACCAGGCGCATCAGCGGGGCCTGGGTCAAGTCCAGGCGCGAGTGGCGGGCGTCGAAACGCTCATGCAATTGTTCGGCGATCGCGCCCTCGGCCGGGTCGAGCTCGACCTGTTCCAGATACAACCGGGCCTGGCGCCAGACCACCTGCATCGGTGTCTCCAGGCCCTGCCAGAGCACCGCGGTGCGCAGGATGTCATGGCGATCGATAACGCTCTGCAGGGCGTCGATAAAGGCACTCAGGCGCTCGCGACTGACCATCTCGAACAGGGTCTGCAAAACATACGGGTCGCCCTGCTCGGCCGCCAGGTGGTGATAGAGAATGCCCTCCTGCAACGGCGCCAGCGGGTAGATATCCTGCACATTGCTCACGCCACCCGGCACGCTGGCGACAATACGATCGATAGCCGCCTGGTCGAGATCGGCCAGCGGCAGCAGCTCCGGGGTGATCCGGGTGCAACCGGCCTGGATGGCATTGGCCGGGACCTTGATTTCATTGCCGCCACCGACGGCAGCCGCCAGCGCGGCCAGGGTCGGCTGGCCGAACAGCACACGCACGTCGGCGCTCAAGCCGGCCTGGCGCATGCGCTCGATCAGGCTTACGGCCAACAGCGAGTGCCCGCCCAGTTCGAAGAAGTGATCGTGACGCCCGATCCGCTCGACCTTGAGCACCTCGGCCCAGATCGCCGCCAGGGTGGTTTCGACCGGGCCTTCGGGTGCCGCGTAGCCACGGCTGACCAGTGCCTGCGCATCCGGTGCCGGCAGGGCCTTGCGGTCGAGCTTGCCGTTCGCGGTCAGCGGCAGCGCGTCGAGACGTACATAGGCCGCGGGCACCATGTAGTCCGGCAAGCGCGCCTGCAGATGACTGCGCAGGCTTTCGATATCCAGCCCCTGCTGCGGCTCGCGCAGGATGAAATAGGCCACCAGGCGCTTCTCAGCGGCGTCCTGCCGGGCCAGCAGCACCGCCTCCTGGACCGCTGGGTGCGTGACCAGGGCGGCCTCGATCTCACCTAGCTCGATACGGAAACCACGGATCTTCACCTGACCGTCATTACGCCCGAGGTATTCCAGGTTACCGTCCGCTTTCCAGCGACCGAGGTCACCGGTGCGGTACAGCAGCGCACCTTCCTGGTCGCTGAACGGATCGGCGACAAACTGCGTGGCAGTCAATTCCGGGCGGTTCAAATACCCCTTGGCCACGCCCTGCCCGCCGATATACAGCTCGCCGGGCACGCCTACCGCCACCGGTTGCCGGCAAGCATCGAGCACGTAGACCTGGCTATTGCCGATCGGTCGACCAATGGGAATTGCGCCGTTGGCCGCCGAAGTGATCGCGTAGGTCGCGGAAAAGGTCGTGGCTTCGGTCGGGCCGTAGCCGTTGAGCAGATGTTGCGGCGCGCCTTGCGCCAGGACCCGGGCGATGACCGTCGGGTCCAGCACATCGCCGCCGACGATCAGGTAGCGCAAGCGGGCGAAGACCTCCATCAGGCCGTCGGCGTATTGATGGAACAGGCCGGCGGTCAGCCACAGCACGCTGACCGATTGCGCCAGCAGCAGCGCCCGGAACTCTTCCTGGGAGAGCAATACCGAGTGCTCGACCACCACCACGCAACCGCCATTGAGCAACGGCGCCCAGACATCCAGGGTGCTGGCGTCGAACGCCGGGTTGGAGGCAAAGGCCACGCGATCCCGCGCGTTGAAATCGGCATAACCGTTGTCGATCACCAGGCGGCTGACAGCCCGGTGCGGTACCAGCACACCCTTGGGCGTACCCGTGGAACCGGAGGTGTACATGATATAGGCCACCGACTCGGCGGTTGCCGGGCGATCCGGATTGGCCGCCGGCTCCACGCTGACAGAGCGGCTATCGAGGTCGAGACGTCGAACGCCCGGCTCCAGGGTTTCGGCGCTGTAGGTCAGCACCCGCACGGCCTGGCTGTCCTGCACCATGAACGCCAGGCGTTCGCGCGGTGCATTGATGTCCAGCGGTACGTAGACCGCCGCGCACTTGAGCACTGCCAGTTGGCTGACCACCAAGTCGATGGAGCGCGGCAACAACAGCGCCACGCTATCCCCAGGCTGTACGCCGAGTTCCAGCAGTTCCGCCGCCAGGCGGTTGGCCTGCCGGTTCAACTCGCGGTAGCTCAGGCTCGTCGCATCCTGCGATACCGCCGCAGCGTCGGGAGTCCGCTGTACCTGGGCTTCGAACAACCCGTGCACCGTAGCGTGCCGGGGCGAGCCGGTGGCCGTGGCGTTGAAGCCCACGAGCAACTGCTCGCGCTCCGCCGGCGGCAGGATCGACAGGCTGTCCAGGGTCGCCGCAGGCTTCTGCTCCAACGCCTCGACCAATTGCGCCACGGCCGCCTGCATATAGCCACACAGGCGTTGCGCACCGACCTCGGCCGTGACCAGTACCGACAGTTTGAAGCCATCGCCGAGGTCATCGACGTTCAGGGTCAGCGGATAGTTGGTGCGCTCCTCGGCGCCGAAAGCCTCGATGCCGCTCCAGGCCGCTTCATGTTCGGCCGTAGGGGCAGCCACCACACTGTGCCGGTAGTTGAGCAGCGCGCTGAACAACGGCGCCGGTGCGGCCACGCCGCTGCAACGCTGGGCCAGCACCAACGGCGCATGTTCATGCCCGAGCAGCGCGGTCAGTTGGCCGTGGGTCGCCTTGAGCCCGGCGAGCACCGTCTGCGCGCCGACATCGACGCACAACGGCAAGGTATTGATAAACATGCCCAGGGCCCGGTCAGCGCCCTCGCCGGCCTGCAAGCGGCCCAGCAGGACCGTGCCGAACACCACCTGCTCGCGGCCCGAGACGCTGCCCAGTACCCGCGCCCAGGCCAGGTGCATCAGGCTCGCGGCACTGACCCCGGCCTGCCGGGCCTGGGCCCGCAGACGCAGGTTCAGCTCGGGCGCCAGGCTCAGGCCGGCTTCTTCGATCTCACGTCCGCCGTCCTGCACATCCTGCAGGCCGAACGGCAGGGTCGGCTCGTCGATGTCGCCGAGCAGCCCACGGAAAAACGCCTCGTGCTGCGCCTGGCTGACACCCAGGCGCGCCTGGGCCACATAGTTGCGATACGGCATCGCTGCGCCCAGGGTATGGGCCTCGCCGAGCAGATGCGCCTGGATTTCATGCTGGACCACGTCCAGCGCGGTGTGGTCGAGGGCCATGTGATGGAACAGCAGCATCGCCAGCCAACGATCATTGGCGGCGTCCTCGGTAAAGACAATGCGGATCAACGGCGCCTGGCGCACATCGAGACGGTAGTGGCGCGGATCGAAGCGCTGGTGCAACTGCTCGGCCAGCGGACCGGCCGCCGGATCGAGGAGCAACTCAGTGACTTCCAGTTCGGCCCGACGCAACACCACCTGCAACGGCTCGTCCAGCCCTTCCCAGAGCACAGCGGTGCGGAGGATGTCGTGACGGTCGATGACGCCTTGCAAGGCGCCGCTGAAATCGTCCAGCCGTGCGCGATCGCGCAGGCCGAACAGCGCTTGCAGGACATAGGGATCGCCCTGCTCGGCGCTGATATGGTGATAGAGGATGCCCGCCTGCAACGGTGCCAGCGGATAGATATCCTGCACGTTCGCCGCGCCGCCCGGTACACTGGCCAGCACCTGGTCGATCTGCGCCTGGGTCAGCTTGATCAGCGGCAGCAGGTCCGGGGTGAGGTGTTCGCAGTGCTCGGCAATCAGGTTGGCCGGCACCACGATTTCCGTGCCGCCGCCCACCGCCGCCGCCAGCGCGGCCAGGGTCGGCTGGCCGAACAGCACGCGCACATCGGCGCTCAGGCCGACCTGGCGCATGCGCTCGATCAGGCTGACCGCCAGCAGCGAGTGACCGCCCAGTTCAAAGAAGTGGTCATGACGCCCGACCCGCTCGACCTTGAGCACATCGGCCCAGATCGCTGCCAGCAGGGTTTCCACTTCACCCTGGGGGGCCTGGTAATCGCCATGGGCCAGGGCGTCCGACTCCGGCAGCGGCAGCGCCTTGCGGTCGACCTTGCCGTTCAGGGTCAGCGGCAATACGTCCAGTTGCACGTAGGCGCTGGGCACCATGTACTCCGGCAACAGGTCTTGCAGGTAGCTGCGCAGCGCTTCCACAGTGGCCGGTTCGCCGGTCGCGGTGATATAGGCCACCAGGCGCTTGTCGCCGGGAACGTCCTCGCGGGCCAGCACGATGCATTCACGTACCTGCGGATGGGTGCCCAGGCGTGCCTCGATCTCCCCGAGCTCGATGCGGAAACCACGAATCTTCACTTGGTCATCGTTACGTCCCAGGCATTCCAGCTGGCCATCGACCGACCAGCGGCCGAGGTCGCCGGTGCGATAGAGCAAGGCACCCGGCTCGTTGCTGAACGGGTCGGCGATAAACTTCTCGGCGGTCAGGTCGGCACGGTTGAGGTAACCCTGGGCCACGCCCTTGCCACCGATGCAGATCTCACCGCTGACGCCCAGTGGCAACAGTTGCTGGCGGGCATCGAGCACATAGACCTGGGTATTGCCGATGGGACGGCCGATCGGCACGCTTTCGGCGTCCTCGGCCACCGCGGTCACGTGACAGGTAGTGGCGTAGGTGGTGGTTTCGGTCGGCCCGTAGCAATGCACCAGGCGCAGTTGCGGCGCCAGCGCCAGCAGGCGGCGGAACGACGCCGGGTCGCTGCGCTCGCCACCGCAGAGGAGGATCCGCAAGCCCTTGATCGCCTCCGGGATGAGTTGCACATACTGGTTGAACACCGCCGTGGTGACAAACAGCACCGTGGCCTTAGCGCTGATCAGCACCTCGCCGAAGCGCGCCGGTTCGAGCAGCGTTTCATGGTCCACCACCAGCACCTGGCCGCCATTGAGCAAGGCGCCCCAGACATCCATGGTGCTGGCGTCGAACGCCGGGTTCGAAATGAAGGCGATGCGATCCTGGTCGTTGAAGTCGGCATAACCGTTGTTGATCACCAGGCGCGTAATGGCCCGGTGCGGCACCACCACGCCCTTGGGTACCCCGGTGGAACCGGAGGTGTACATGATGTAGGCCGGGCTTTCGCTCGATTGCGGTAATTGCCGGTTTTCCGTCGGCAAGGCCTCCAGCACCACGGCGTCGAGATCGACCCGGGCCGCCGGGCCGCTCGCCAGCGCAAAACCGCGTAGGCTCAGCAAGACCACGGCCTGGCTGTCTTCAAGCATGAATTGCTGGCGCTCCAGCGGCGCCTTGGTGTCCAGCGGGACATAGACCGCCGCGCACTTGAGAATCGCCAACTGGCTCACCAGCAGGTCCAGGGAGCGTTCCAGCAGGATCGCCACCCGTGCTCCCGGCTGTACGCCGAGCCCGAACAGATGGGCGGCCAACTGGTTGGCCCGCAGGTTCAACTGCGCATAGCTCAGGGCCCGGCCATGGTGCACCGCCGCCGTCGCGTGCGGCCGCAGGCGGACCTGGTCCTCGAACAGGCTGTGCACGGTCCGGGTCATCGGGTAGTCGGCCGCCGTGGCATTGAAGTCCTGCACCAATAGCCGACGTTCATCTTCCGGCAGCACCGCCAGGTCACGCACCGCCGAGTCCGGCGCGGACTCCAGGGCCTCGACCAGCTGGGTCAAGGCGGTCTGCATATAACCGCAGACCCGCTGGCCATCGACCCCGGCCGCGACCTGTACGCTCAGCAAGAAGCCTTGGCCCTGGTCGTCCACCGACAAGGTGCAGGGGTAGTTGGTCCGCTCGCGGACACCGAGTACCTGGGTGTCCGCCCAATAATCGCCGCCGCTGGCTTCGAGGGCCGGGCTGTGCCGGTAGTTGAGCAGCGCGCTGAACAGTGGCGACGAGGCCGCCACCGCGCTGCAACGCTGGGCCAGCACCAACGGCGCATGCTCGTGGCCAAGCAGTGCGGTCAGCCGGGCGTGGGTCTGGCGCACCGCCTGGCGTACCGCACAGGCACCGACGTCGACCCGCAACGGCAAGGTGTTGATGAACATCCCAAGGGCGCGATCGGCGCCCAGGCCGCTTTGCATGCGGCCCAGCAGCACGGTGCCGAAGACCACGTCGTCACGCCCGCTGGCGCTGCCCAGGACCCGGGCCCAGGCCAGGTGATGCAGGCTGGCGGCACTCACCCCCAGGTGCCGGGCCTGGGCGCGCAGGCGTTGGCAAAGATCAGCCGGAAGATCGTGGCGAACCTCCTTGACCCCCTGCCCGTCACCCTGCACTTGCAGCAGACCGAACGGCAGGGTCGGCTCATCGACATCGCCGAGCATCTCACGGAAAAACGCCTCATGCTGCTCGCGGCTCACCCCCAGGCGGGCCTGGCCGACATAGTTGCGGTACGGCATCGCCGCCGGCAGTTGCCCCGCCGTGCCATGCAGGTGGGCGAGCATTTCTTCGCTCATCACATCCAGGGCCGTGTGATCGAGGGCGATATGGTGGAATAACAGGATCGCGACCCAACGCTGGTTGGCCGAATCCTCGGCGAAGGCCAGGTGCATCAGCGGCGCCTGGCCGAGGTCCAGGCGGCACTCGCGAGGATCGAAACGGCGCTGCAACTGGCCGAGGATATCGCCCTCGGCCGGGTCCAGGGCGATCTGCTCAAGCGGCAGTTCGACATGGCGCAGGACCACTTGCTGCGGCTCCTCCAAACCTTGCCAGACCAGCGCCGTGCGCAGGATGTCATGGCGCTCGATCAACGCCTGCAAGGCTTCGGCGAAACCCCGCAGTTGCGCCAGGTCCTGCAGGGCGAAAGTCGCCTGCAACAGGTACGGATCGCCCTGTTCGGCGGCGATATGGTGATAGAGAATGCCTTCCTGCAACGGCGCCAGCGGGTAGATATCCTGCACATTGCCGGTGCCACCGGGCACGCCGGCGACAATCCGGTCGATACTGGCCTGGTCCAGGCGGGTCAGGGTCAGCATGTCCGGGGTGATGCGCTGGCAACCGGCGGGAATGCCGTTGGCCGGCACCACGATCTCGATCCCGCCGCCCACGGCCGCCGCCAGTGCCACCAGGGTCGGCTGGCCGAACAGCACGCGTACGTCGGCACTCAGACCGGCCTGGCGCATGCGCTCGATCAGCTTCACCGCCAGCAGCGAATGGCCGCCCAACTCGAAGAAATGATCCTGGCGACCGACCCGCTCCACCCCCAGCACTTCGCACCAGAGCGCGGCCAGGGTGGTCTCGGTGTCGCGGAGCGGCGCCTGGTAGTCACGGCTGACGAACGCGTCGACCGAAGGCACCGGCAACGCACGACGATCCAGTTTGCCGTTGGGCGAAACAGGGAGTTTTTCCAGGTGCACATAGGCCGCCGGAATCATGTAGTCGGGCAGCAGCGCCTGCAAATGCAGACGCATCTGCTCGGCTTCGGGCGCCACCTGCCCGGCCTGCAGGCTGAAATACGCCACCAGGCGTTTTTCCCCCGGGCGATCTTCGCGGGCCAGCACCGCCGTGTCCCGCAGGCCCGGGTACTGGCCGAGGCGCGCCTCGATCTCACCCAGTTCGATACGGAAGCCACGGATCTTGATCTGGTCGTCGTTGCGGCCCAGGTAGTCGATCTGGCCGTCGGCCTGCCAGCACCCCAGGTCGCCGGTCTTGTACAGCCGCGCGCCTTCGGTAGCGGCAAACGGATCGCGGATAAAGCGTTCGGCAGTCAACTCGGCGCGGTTCAGGTAGCCGCGAGCGACACAGGCACCGCCAATGTAGAGCTCCCCCGCCACCCCCACCGGCACCGGCCGCAATTGTTCGTCGAGCAGGTAGATGCGGGTATTGGCCACCGGCCAACCGATGCTGGGCAAGGTCGGCCAGGCCCGCGGATCGCCCCTCAGGGTCAGCGCCGTGACCACATGGGACTCGGTCGGGCCATAGTGGTTGTGCAAGCGCGCGTCGTCCAGGCGTTCGAAGAAACGCCGCATCGGCTCGGTGATCCGCAATTGCTCGCCGGCAGTGATCACGTCCTGCAGCGCGCATTCAGCTTGCCCGGCTTCGGCGCCCATGGCTTCGGCCAGGGCTTGCAGGGCAATGCACGGCATATACAGGCGTTCGATGCGCTGCTCGCGGATATGCTGGAACAGCCGGCGGAAATCCAGGCGGATATCGCCGTGGATCAACGACAGTTCGCCGCCGGCGCACAAGGTGCTGAAGACTTCCTGGAAGGCCACGTCGAAGCCCAGGGCGGCGAACTGCAAGGTCCGTTGTCCGGGCCGGCCGTGCTCGACGGTCTGGGCGATCTGCCAGTGCATCAGGTTGAGCAACGGCCCGTGGGGCATGGCCACGCCCTTGGGCTGGCCAGTGGAGCCCGAGGTGTAGATCAGGTACGCCAGGTGCTGCGCGGTCAGCCCCTTGATCCGCGGATTGTGCCGAGGCGCGGTGTCGATACCACTCTCGATCCGGGCTTCGGCTTCCAGCAGCAACACCGGCATGAGCGCCTGCGGGAAGCGTTCGCGCAGACCGCGCTGGGTCAGCAACACCTTGGGCGCACTGTCCTCCAGCATGTAGGCCAGGCGCTCGGCCGGGTATGACGGGTCCAGCGGCACATAACCGGCACCGGCCTTGAGAATGCCCAGCAGGCCGGCGATCATTTCCAGGCTGCGCTCCACACAGATCGCCACCCGGTCGTCGGCGCCGATACCCTCGGCGATCAGCCGATGGGCAATCTGGTTGGCCCACTGGTTCAGTTCGGCGTAACTCAGGTGCTGGCCTGCATAGGTGACCGCCACCGCCTCAGGCTGGGCCGCCGCGTGGGCCTCGAACAGTTGGTGCAGCAGCAAGTCCTGCGGATAGGCGTGATCGAAGGCGTTGAAACCCTCCAGCAACTGGCGACGCTCGCCCGCCGGTAACCAATCGAGGCTGTGCAAGGGTGCCTCGGGCCGCTGTTCCAGGGCCTCGGTCAGTTGTTCCAGCACCCTGTGCATATAGCCGGCGATCCGTTCGGCCCCGACCCCGGCCACGGCCTGGACGGTCAGGCCGAAGGACTCGCCGAGGTCGTCCACCGACAGCGACAGCGGATAGTTGGTCCGCTCCTCGCCGCCGAGCACCTCGACCCCGGCCCAGGTCCGGGCCTGGCCGGCGTCCTGCGGCGCCTGGGCGCCGACGGCGACATGTCGGTAGTTCATCAGGGCACTGAACAACGGCGTCGGTGCCGCCACCGCGCTGCAACCCTGGGCCAATGACAACGGCGCGTGTTCATGACCGAGCAATGCCGCGAGCCGCTCATGGGTCATTCGAACTGCCGCCTGGACACCCTGGTCCCCGGCGGCGACCCGCAATGGCAGGGTATTGATAAACATGCCCAGGGCCCGTTCGGCGCCCTGGCCACTGTGCAAACGGCCCATCAGCACGGTGCCGAAGACCACGTCGCGACGTCCGGACACCCGCGCCACCACCTGGCCCCAGGCCAGATGGTGCAGGCTGGCGTTGCTCACCCCGAGGCGCCGGGCCTGGGCCCGCAGGCGCTGGCCCAGGCCGGGGTCCACCGACAACTGCGCTTCCTCGACACCGCTGCCGTCGCCCTGCACATCCTGCAGGCCAAACGGCAAGGTCGGCTCGTCGACATCACCGAGCATCTCGCGGAAAAACGCCTCATGCTGCTCGCGGCTCACTCCCAGGCGGGCCTGGGCGACATGGTTGCGGTAAGGGACCGAAGCTTCCAACTCGGCACCACGGCCTCGGCTGAACGCCTCGATCTCCTGGCCCAGCAGGGCCAGCGAGGTGGCGTCATCGATCAGGTGATGGAACAACAACACCGCGACCCAGCCGCCGTTGTCGGCATCCTCGGCATAGTGCAGGCGCATCATCGGCGCCTGGCGCAGGTCCAGGCGGATCCGCCGTGGGTCGAAATGTTCCTGCAACTGGGTGGCCACATCACCCTGGTCCGGATGCGGCAAGAAAGCCTCGACCCGCAGCCGCGCCTCGCGCCAGACCACCTGCACCGGCTCGTCGAGTTCTTCCCAGGCCACGGCCGTGCGCAGGATATCGTGACGGTCGATCACCGCCTGCAGGGACTCGGTAAAATCCAGCAACTGTTCAAAGGTGTCGACCCGCAACAAGGCCCGCAACAGGTACGGATCGCCCTCGGCGCTCGACAGGTGGTGATAGAGGATGCCTTCCTGCAATGGCACCAGCGCGTAGATGTCCTGCACATTGCCGACACCGCCCGGCACAGTGGCCACCAGGTGATCGATCTGGGCCTGGGTCAAGCGCGCCAGGGGCAGCATGTCCGGGGTGATGTGCTGGCAGCCGGGCGGGATGGCATTGGCCGGCACGACAATCTCGCCGCCCTTGCCGCTGGCGGCGGCCAGCGCAGCCAGGGTCGGCTGGCCGAACAGCACGCGGACATCGGCGCTCAGACCGACCTGGCGCATCCGTTCGATCAGTTTCACCGCCAGCAGCGAATGCCCGCCCAGTTCGAAGAACTGATCGTGACGACCGACCTGCTCGACACCGAGCAACTCGGCCCACAGCCCGGCGAGGACAGTTTCCACCGGACCTTCGGGGGCTTGGTATTCACGCCGGGCATAAGCCTCGGCCGCCGGCACCGGGAGCGCCTTGCGGTCAAGCTTGCCGTTGGCCGTCAGCGGGAAGGCTTCCAGGCTGACATAGGCGCTCGGCAGCATGTACTCGGCCAGCGCCAGGCGTAGCTGGTCACGCAACTGTGCCGCGTCCAGTTCGACGCCGGTGCCGGCGATGACATAGGCCACCAGGCGCTTGTCGCCCGGTTCGTCCTCGCGCACCAGCACCACGGCGTCACGCACACCCTCGCAAGCGCCGAGCTGGGCTTCGATTTCGCCCAGTTCGATCCGGAAACCGCGAATCTTCACTTGCTCGTCGTTACGACCGAGGTATTCCAGGCTGCCGTCGGCCAACCAGCGACCGAGGTCGCCGGTGCGGTACATACGCGCACCCGGGGTGGAGACAAACGGATCGTCGAGGAAGCGCGAAGCGTTCAGTTCGTCGCGGTTGAGGTAACCCCGGGCCACGCCCGCGCCACCGACATACAACTCCCCCGCCACGCCGGGCGGCAGCGGAAAGCCATAGCCGTCGAGCAGGTACAGGCGCAGGTCGGGAATACGCTTGCCGATCGGGCTCACACCCACACGCTGGGCGTCTTCGGCCTGCAACGGGTAATAGGTCACATGCACCGTGGTCTCGGTGATACCGTACATGTTCACCAGTTGCGTGGAGTGGTTCAGTTCCCGGGCGTACCAGGGTTTGAGCAGCGCCGTGTCCAGCGCTTCACCGCCGAAAATCACCTGGCGCAACGAGTGCGGCTGACCGTTTTCACCCTGGGCGGCGATCAATTGGCGGAACGCGCTCGGGGTCTGGTTGAGTACCGTGACCCCGGCACCGCACAGCAGCGCGTAGCAATCCTCAGGTGAACGGCTGACCAGTTGCGGCACGATCAGCAAACGTCCGCCGTGTAGCAGCGCCCCCCAGATTTCCCAGACCGAGAAGTCGAAGGCGAACGAGTGAAACAGCGCCCAGACGTCCTTTTCATTGAAGCCGAACCAGGCTTCGGTGGCCGAGAACAACCGCGCGACGTTGCGATGCTCGACCATCACGCCCTTGGGCAGGCCAGTGGAACCGGAGGTGTAGATCACATAAGCCAGGTGCGTGGGGCTCACCGCGACCTGCGGATTGCGCACGGACTCGTCCCGCAGATCCCTATCGTCCAGGTTGATGACGGGCACCTGCACCACCGGCAAGGCTTGCTGTACCGAGTGCTGGCTGAGCAAGGCCAGCGGAGCGCTGTCGCCGAGGGTGTAGGCCAGGCGCTCGCGCGGGTAAGCCGGGTCCAGCGGCACATAACCGGCGCCGGACTTGAGGATCCCGAGCAGGCCGATGATCATTGCCGGACCACGTTCGACACAGATCGCGACCCGGTCATCCGGGCGTACACCGAGGGCCAGCAGGCGATGGGCAACCTGGTTGGCGCGGGCATTCAGCTCGCCGTAACTCAGGCTTTCATCCTGGTACACCAGAGCCACGGCCTCCGGCCGCTCTTCGGCGCGGGCTTCGAATTGCTGATGGATCGTGCGGTCTGCGGCGAAGTCTTGCGGGGCGGCATTCCACGCCTGCAACTGCGCGGTTTCACTGACGTTGAGCAGGGAGAATGCGCGAACCGGCAACTGTGCATTCGCCAACCCCTGGTCCAGCACATGCTGCAGGCGCTCGGCCATGGGCTCGATCTCGCCCGCCTGGAAATATGCCTCGTTGTAGATGTAGTGCAACCGGGATTCGTCATCGTAGGCGTTGGTCCGCAGATGGATCGCCAGCGGTGTCTGTTCGTGATTGTTCGAGCACTTCACCGCGCGCGCGCTCGCAGGCCCGAAGCGCAACAGAGAGTCGTGCTGTTCGTAGGAGAAGGTCAGGTCGAACAACTGCGTACGCTCGGTACGGCGCAACTCCAGCAGGCGGTTGAGATCGCTGACCGGAAAACGCTGGTTGCGGTAGTCCTGCTTGACCGCCCGAGTGATGCCATGGACCAGTTCGGCAAATGACAGATCGGCGCTGAACCGCAGGCGCACCGGACTGACCTGGGCAAACAGGCCCAGGGTCTTCTTGAAGCTGGCGTTGGCGCGGTTGAGGATCGGCAGGCCGATCACCAACTCATCGCGCTGCCGGGTCCGGGTGAAGTAGACGTACAGCACAGCCAGCAGGACGTGGAAACGCGAGGCCTGCAGTTGCCCGGCCAGATCGTCGATACGGTTCTCCAGCTCTCGGGCAAAACCACGGTCAAAATGACCGCTGCGGCTCGAACCTTCAGCCTGGGCCTGGCGGTAGCGCGGGAGCAGCAGGCGCTCGGGGATATCGCGGTACTTTTCCAGCCAATAGGCCTGGTCGCGGACAAAACGCGGCGACTGACGATAGATGCGGTCGTCTTCAATAAAATCGACATAGGACGGCGCCGACAGATCAGGCGCGCGCTGATCGTGCAGGGCGTTGTAAATCTGGCAGAGGGAAACAAAGAGCTCGTCGATGCCCCAACCGTCGAGCACGATATGATGGGCATGCACGACAAGGTAGAAGCGCTGCGCTTCGAGCTTGAGCAAATGCAGCCGAAACAGCGGGCCGGCATCGAGCTTGAAGGCCCGTTCGAGCTGACGCTGCATCCAGCTCGCGGCGGCCTGGCGCGGGTCCGCCTGCCCTTGCAGGTCCAGCGGTGCCACCCACACCGGCAGCGTCGCGGCGAAGGCCTGCAATGGCACGCCCTCCTCGTCACGCTCGTCGAGCAGGACCATGCGCAGGGCATCGTGCTTCTCGATCAACAGGTCCACGGCCTGCTGGAACACCTCGGGATCAAGGTGCCCTTCGATCTCCAGGTAGCCGCCAATGCTGTACAACGGCGAGTCGCCCTGGGTCATCTGGTCCAGCCAGATATTGCGTTGGGCGGCGGTCAGGGCAAGTGCCATACATTTTTTCTCGCAAAGGGACAGCCTCGCCACGACAAAAGGCGGCGACAGCTGGAAGTTGAGTCGAGCCCGGGGGCCGACCGACTTCGCCCGGCATGGCGAAGGGTCGTCCCTGGGAAAATCAAACAGCGCTGGAAATCAGGCGCGCTTGCCCTGGACCGCGCAATTCACGTCGGAGACGATCTGTCCGTCCACCAACTTGATGATCCGGTCGGCCAGCTGGAAGTACTGGTCATCGTGGGTGATGATCAGCACGGTCTTGCCGCGACGCTTGAGGTCCGGCAGCAGTTCTTCGTAGAAGAAACGCTTGAACGGCGGGTCCTGGTCGGCGGCCCACTCATCGAGCAAGTAGATCGGCCGGTCTTCCATGTAGGCGCAGACCAGCGCCAGGCGTTTCTGCTGGCCGTAGGACAGGGCCTTGGTGGTGGAGTAACCGAGCCCCTCGATCTTGATCTTGTCTTCCAGGCCCAGGGTCACCAGGTATTTCTGCGCCAGATCAGTGCTGGCGTCCTCTTCTTCGTCGGGACCGATCAGCCGGTTGAACAGATGGAAGTCGGAGAACACCGCGGAGAACAGGTCACGGTAGTCGCTGCGCGACTCTTCGGTGATCAGCGTGTCGTCGAGCAGCAACTGCCCGCCCTGGGGGATGTACAGGCCACAGATGACCTTGGCCAGGGTGCTCTTGCCGCAGCCGTTGCCACCGACGATGTAGATCAGCTCGCCGGCACGCACCGTCAGATCAATGGGCCCCAAGCCAAACCCGCTGCCGGTGAGCGGGTCCTGGTAGTTCATATGCACGTTGCGCAACTGGATGCGGCCCCAGGACTTCTTGTGATCCAGGCGCAGCACATTACCGGCTTCGCTGGCGAAGGCTTCCGGCTCCGGATGCGGGTCGTTGATGGAGAAACCGAAATCCGCCAGGCGGCTGCCGGCGATACGGCCCTGGGCCAGCAACGGCATGGCACCGATCAGCAGCGACAGCGGGCCCATGATGTACAGCACCACCAACACGCTGGCGGTCATGGTGGTGGCATCGATCACCCCGACCATGGGGGCGACGAACAGCAGGCAGCCGATCAGCAGCGACAAGGTCAGCTGGCCGACGTTGTCGGCGGCGGTGTACCAGAGCCGCTCGACAAAGTTGTAGCGCGCCACCTGGGTCGAGGACTCCTGGATCGCCGAGCGGCTGAACCAGCGGCGCCGGATGCCATTGAGCTTGAGTTCCTTGAGACCGAACACCAGGGCGTGGGTGTATTCATTGAACGCGGTGAACTCGTCACGCACCTTGCGCGAGAAGGTCACGCCGCTGAGGAAAAAGAACAGGTACAGCGCCACCCCCACCACCATCAGGCCAAGGGTCAGCGCGAACACCACCCAGGACAGGTAGGCCAGATAGGCGATGCCGAACAGCAGTACCGCCAGTTCCACCAGCACCGACGGCATGATCACCAGGGTGCTGTTGAGCTGGGGAATATCACTGGTCAGCATCGTCAGGACATTCGGCGCCCCGCGGCGGTCGATTTCTTCCAGGGGCGTGACGAGGATCTTGCGGCACAGGGCAATCCGCAGGCGGGTCATGATGCGCATGCTGGCGTAGGCCGGAAACAACGCGGCTCCGTTGCGGAACAACAGCGACACCGCACTCAGGCCGACGAACCAGTACAACGACTGCAGCTGGAAACTTTCTTCATGAATCGCCTGGTTGATCACCTTGATCACCGCGATGGACGCCACGCCACTGATGATCCCGGTCAACAGGGTCATCAGCGTCAGCCAGGGATGGCTGCGCCACAGCAGACGCATGACCGAGCCAGGCCTGGCCTTCTTCTCTTGCTCGTTTTTCATTGGTTGCTGTCCTTGATTGCATCAGCCCGCGCTGTGGCCGGTCGTTGAAAGTCCTGGGTCACTCGATTTGCGTCACTCAGGTCGGTTGCCAGACATCGTCGCGGGCGGTCATTTCGCCCATGGCGACGACAATCAGGCGGGGTTCTTCATAGGGATCACGGGCATGGGCGGCGAGCATGTTGTCGAGCATCACCACATCACCCTTGCGCCAGTCGAAGCGCACCGCGCAAGCCTCGTAGGCTTCGCCGATCAAGCTCATCACCGAGTCTTCGATCGCCGAGCCGTCGCCGTAGCTGACCAGGCGTGGCAAGCGGTCGGCGCCGAACATGTCGAGCAGATCCTCGCGCATCTCCTCGCCCAGGCAGAACGGGTGGTGCAGTTGCACCTGATTGAAGAAGCAGCGCTCACCGGTGAACGGATGGCTGATCACCGCCGGGCACTGGGTACGGATCTGCAAGGTGTCGCTGTCGAGCCATTCGAAGTCGGTGCCCTGTTCGCGGCAACGCTGTTCGACGACAGCCCGTTCAGCCGTGCCGAAGAACGACTCCCAGCTCGGCTCGACGCCGGCGGTAAAAGTACGGCTGTACATCAACCCCTTGCTTTCGAAGCGCGCGACCACCTCGGCCGGCAGACGCTGGAGCACCTGGCGAATGTCCGCCAACGGCGTCGCACCACCGGCCCGTGACGGCTGCTCGCAGAAGAACCATTGCTTGCGTGGCCAGCTTTCCAGGTGCGAGCTCTCATTGTGATAGAGAATCATCTCGCGCTCGGGATAAGGCGTGGAGCGATAGACGTTACGCCCACCCTCTTTCTTTGGCAGATCGCCATAGGTGCCGTGCAGACCGGGTGACAGCGCCTCGGCAAAGGCCTCGAAAGCCGCCACCGAGCCCAGCTCGAAACCACGGAACAGCACCGCGCCGTGACGGCACAGCAAGGCCTCGATCGCCTCGCGTTGCGCGCTCGCCCACAGCACCGGATCCAGCCCGGCCACGGCCGGCTCGATCACCACGGGCAAACTGCTGCCGGCAGCCAGCAGGGACAAACGTACCGACGGATCACCCGCCCGATCGGGCCAGGCCGGCGTATCCGCCAGCGATTCCTCGGTGAAAACAGGCGAAGCGTTAGCTTGAAGACTCATGACAAAACTCCTGGACCACAGCCCCTACATCCACGTTGTACGGGGCAAGATCAACAGGCTCCGCCGCCGCGCAAGGATAAAAACACCGATGGCGGGGGCCTGTCTGTCACCGCAAACCGGGACAGAGGCCAACCGCCCCGCCGATCCGTCGCGATCACCGCCGGCACGCCTTTGTCCCCATTTCCCGCGACAGACGCCAGCAACCGCTCAGTGCTGAAATGCGGCAACTGCGGATCGTGCCGGCTCTTCGTATGAATCCTCCAGGCCGCAGGGATGTCTCGAGTGCAGCGCCTTTCGCCACGGCGAAAATACGTTGCACCTGTTATTACACAGGAGCGTTATTCATGCCGATCAAGAACCCTGGC
The DNA here is from genome assembly GCF_023242315.1 of Pseudomonas sp. MWU13-2105. Taxonomy (GTDB): domain Bacteria; phylum Pseudomonadota; class Gammaproteobacteria; order Pseudomonadales; family Pseudomonadaceae; genus Aquipseudomonas. The sequence continues at coordinate 11,201 of NZ_JALLIY010000033.1, read as the reverse complement.
GAATCGGTCAACACCGCGCCAGCCCCTCTCACGCCCGGTGCCTTCCTGCATGAGATATTCAGTGCCCGGGCGCGTGAATTTCCCGAGCGCACGGCGGCGTCCGACGCCACCCGGACATTGAGCTATGCCCAGCTCGAGGCGCTGTCGTCGAAGCTCGCGGCACGTCTGCGCCATGAAGGCGTCAAGGATGGTCTGCGCGTGGGCATGTACCTGCCGCGCGGTGTCGACCTGGTCATCAGCCTGCTCGGCATCCTCAAGGCCGGTGGCGCCTATGTCCCGATCGACCCGCAATACCCGGGCAAGCGTGTCGCGCACATCGTGCGTGACAGCGGCCTGGGCCTGGTGATCGGCGATGCCGCGAACCTGCCGCAAAGCCCGTCCCTGCGCGTGCTGTCCCTCGACCAGTTGCTGTCCGCGCCGGAACTGGAGCTGAGCGTCGACGGCAGCCACCGCGACCCGGACCAGGCCAGCGCCTACGTCATCTACACCTCCGGTTCCACCGGCGAGCCCAAGGGCGTGCTGGTTTCCCACGGCAACGTCAGCCGCCTGCTGGAAAGCACGCAACGGAGCTACGGCTTCAATGCCCAGGACGTCTGGTCGATGTTCCACTCCATCGGTTTCGACTTCTCGGTCTGGGAAATCTGGGGCGCCCTGGCCCACGGCGGCCAAGTCAGCGTGGTGCCATATGACGTGTCGCGCTCGCCTGCCGCCCTGCGCCAATGGCTGGCCGACCAGCGCGTGACCGTGCTCAGCCAGACCCCGTCGGCCTTCCGCGGCCTTGACGAGGCCGATCGCGGCGCCAGCGCGCCCCTGGCCCTGCGTTATGTGGTCTTCGGTGGCGAAGCGCTGCCGGCCACCGTGCTACGGCCCTGGGTGGCCCGCCATGGCGACCAGAAGCCGGCGCTGATCAACATGTACGGCATTACCGAAGCCACGGTGCACAGCACCTTCAAACGCGTGCTGGGCCAAGACCTGGAAAGCAGCGCAATGGTTTCCATCGGCAAGCCACTGGACGGCTGGAGCCTGCACCTGCTCGACGCCAACCTGGTTGCGGTGCCACAGGGTACGGCCGGCGAGCTGTACATCGAAGGTGCGGGCGTGGCCCAGGGCTACCTGAACCGCGCGACCCTCGACGCCGAGCGCTTTATCCAGTTGCCCGGCACCTCGACCCGCGTCTATCGCACCGGCGACCTGTTGATCCTCGACAACGATGGTGAGTACCGCTACGCCGGCCGTAGCGACGAACAACTGAAAATCCGTGGTTTCCGTATCGAGCCGGGCGAAGTCGAAGCCTGCCTGCAAACCAGCCCGAGCGTGGCCGCCGCCCATGTCGGTGCCCACGACTATGGCGATGGCGACTGGCGCCTGGTGGCCTACGTGGTACCCACCCAGGGCCTCGGCGCCTGGACCGAGCAGACCCGTGGCGAAGTTGCCGCCCTGGTGGCCGCGAGCCTGCCGGACTATATGCGCCCTTCGACCTACCTGGCGCTGGCGCAACTGCCGGTCACCGACCACGGCAAGATCGACAAGCAACAGCTGCCCTCGCCGACCGCCGGCGTCACCCCGTCGCACTCGGTGGACGCCCAGGGTCTCAGCGAACCGGAGCAGTTCGTGCTCAAGGTCTGGAGCGAAGACCTGGGCCTGAAGAACATCGGCCTGAATGACGACTTCTTCGATTTCGGCGGCACCTCCCTGGCCCTGATCCGCTCCCTGAGCAAGCTCAAGGCCCACTACCAGATCAACCTCGACCCGGGTGTGCTGGCGAACGGCGCGACCGCCAAAGTCCTGGCCGACTACATCGCCCGCATCCTGGCTCCGGGGCAGTTCGTGCTCAAGGTCTGGAGTGAAGACCTGGGTCTGAAGAACATCGGCCTGAATGACGACTTCTTCGATTTCGGCGGCACCTCGCTGGCCCTGATCCGCTCCCTGAGCAAGCTCAAAAGTCATTACCAGATCAACATCGATCCCGGCGTCCTGGCCGACGGCGCAACCGCCAAGGCCCTGGCCGATTACATCTCCCGCACTCTTGTTCAAGCCCATTGACCGAAAAGGAAAAGCCCGTGAGCAAAAAATTCGCCTTGACCCCGGAAGAGCGTGCCTCGTTCGAAAAGAACGGTTTCATCGGCCCGTTCGACGCCTACTCGCCGGAAGAAATGAAAGAAGCCTGGAAACGTACCCGCCTGCGCCTGCTCGACCGTAGCGCCGCGGCTTACCAGGACCTGGACGCCATCTCCGCCGGCACCAACATCGCCAACTACGACCGCCACCTGGATGACGAATTCCTCGCCAACCACATCTGCCGCGCGCAGATCTGCGACCGCGTCGAAAGCATCCTCGGCCCGGATGTGCTGTGCTGGCGTACCGAGTTCTTCCCCAAGTACCCGGGTGACGAAGGCACCGACTGGCACCAGGCCGATACCTTTGCCAACGCTTCCGGCAAACCGCAGATCCTCTGGCCGGAAAACGAGGAATTCGGCGGCACCATCACCGTCTGGACCGCGTTCACCGACGCCAACATCGCCAACGGTTGCCTGCAGTTCATTCCTGGCACCCAGAACAGCATGAACTACGACGAAACCAAGCGTATGAGCTACGACCCCGAAGCCAACAACAGCGAGGTGGTCAAGGACGGTGTGCGCCGCGGCTTCTTCGGCTACGACTATCGCCAGTTGCAGATCGACCAGGACTGGAAGCCCGACGAGGAATCCGCCGTGCCGATGCAGATGAAGGCCGGCCAGTTCATCATTTTCTGGTCGACCCTGATGCATGCCTCCTACCCGCACAGCGGCGAGACAGAAGAGATGCGCATGGGCTTCGCCTCGCGTTATGTGCCGTCGTTCGTGAAGATCTACCCGGACTCGGAGCATATCGAAGAGTACGGCGGTCGCATCAGCCTGGAGAAATACGGCGCGGTGCAAGTGATCGGTGATCAGACACCGGAATACAACCGTCTCGTCACCCATACCACCCGCGGCAAGAAATTCGAAGCGGTCTGACCGACACGGACCAGGCGACAGTTGGCCTGGCAATGTGCCTACAGGAGTTGAAATCCATGACTATTTCCACCGACGCAGCCATGCGCCTGTGCGAGACCGTGAGGATGCTTAGGCACCTTGCCATCCATCTGCCCGACCCCATGTGCCTGAGCTTTCTCGCCCCGGACAATGGCCTGCTCCCCGAGCAGGCTTCGCCCAGCGTGAGGGCCACGGAACGGGCGATCAATGCCGCCTTTGCACGGATCGGCGTGCGCACCGTACAGTACCTGCACGGTGGCGAGGCCCAGCTGTCGTCGTTCGAATTCTTTATCAGCCGGAAAATCTGCCAGGCGCTCGATTACCGCTACGATCACTTCGACGATACCGAAGAGGCCAAGGCGTTCGGGCGACTGCTCAAGCATTTCGAATTCAGCGGTGCCGTGCCGGAGGTTGAGACACTGCACCTGAACACCCGCGACAACGTCTCCCTGGCGGTGCATGCGAGCACCGACCGGGAGCGGCCGGCGATTGTCCTGGCCCTGCCCTGCGGCATGCCCTTCGACCTCTGCCGCGACTGGTTCAACGCCCTCAGCGAACGCTTCTTCGTGGTCACCTGGGAGACCCGCGGGCTGTTCGGTTCCTGCGCGGCCTTCGACCAGGTCGCGGTGGACACCGATGCCCAGGTCGCCGACCTGATCAGCGTGATGAATCACTACCAACTGTCGACCGCGCACCTGATGGGTATCTGCGGCGGCGCGGTGATCGCCCTCAGCGCCGCGGCCATCCTCGGCGACCGGGTCAATTCCCTGAGCCTGTGGCACGGCGACTACAACCTGGGCGACAACAACCTGCGCACCGCCCATCAGCAGAACTTCGAATGGCTGATGGAAGCCGCGGCCTATGACCGCCACGAAGCCAGCGACCTGCAGGCGATGTTCCTCGACCAGGCGACGCTGGCCACCACGCCGGAGCCGATTGCCCATGTGGTGCTCTACCCCTACGTCAACCCGGAGCTGTTCTACCGCTATGCACGGCTGAACGATGCCTTGAACAAGACCGAGCTGGCGTCACGGCTGGCGCGCATCACGGTGCCGACCCTGGTGGTCGCCGGCGATGCCGATGAAACCACGCATATCGGTGGTTCGCGCCATATCGCCGCGTCGATCGACGATGCCATCCTGCATGTGCAGCAGGACGGCAGCCACCTGGCGTTCTTCGCCTCCACCCAGGACTCGAAACAGACCGCCTTCCGCTTCCTCGAAGCAACCCTCCAGCCTGAGATTGCCTGACAGTCTCCCACTAAAAAAGGGGGCTTATGCCCCCTCCCGCTGTAATAGCGGCCCGATTACTCGGACCGCCCGCGCCGATATCAAGTATCCATGTGCTTTTCGCGATGAAACTCAAGATAGAGCACGGTGCGGTGTGCCCGCGAGGCATTGACCGCGAAGTGATCCAGGGAGCCGTCGAAGATCACCAGGTTGCCGTTGGTGCTCTGATTGAAGCTGCCATTGACGTTGAGGTAGGCATAGTTCTGGGTGAGCGGTGCATCGATGGTCAACTGCATATGCAGCAGGCCTTCTTCCCAGGTACCAGTATGCGAATGGGTACCGAGGAACACATTGGGTTCCATGCGCAGCAAGGCGCACAGCTTGATCCCGGGAATCTGTTTCAACAGCTCGATGGTCCCCGGCATGGCGGCCTGGGCATAGGGGATCGGCGTGTCGTAGGCCACCAGGCCGTACTGGGTCCACTCGGGCATGACGTCCATATCGTCGCCCCAACCCCAGAGCCAGCCATACTCGCCGCCAGCCTCCATATGGGCAGCCACTTCATCGACGATCTCGGTGATCGACTTGCCGACGCGGTTGATGGTCAGGGTCGGGGCATCGAGGGCGAGAAACTCTTCACGGATCACTTCCCAATTGTCGGCAAGATGCTTGAGCTTGGGGAAGCGCTTGGGTTCATAAAACGACGGACGCATAGGTCCTCCTTTATCGATTGTTGTCGGCTCGGATGGCGGTGCGGCGCAGTCCTGTCGAATCCGGGACGTCGCGCGGGAGCTTGCAAAGGTTGACCCACGGGACCTGGCCTGTCTGTCACGGGAATCCGGTACAACCCGTGGGGCAGCCCGTTGCACAGGGGCGCCCCACCCGGCTGTCACAGAGCATCGGCCCGGGCCGGATCGCCGGCGCGCAGGGGCGCCGCTTCAGCCGGCACGCCCTCCAGGCGGCGCATCGGCCCGTAGACCAGGACCGTCAGGGACAGCAGCGCGAAGAGCGCCCCCGCCACCACGAACAGCATGCCCACGCCGCGTCCAGCGCCCACCCCGATCCAGCGCCCGATCGACTCGGCATAGGCCCCGCCGGGCAACAGCGCCGGCTGGAACCAGTGGTCCACCAGCAGGCCACCGACGAAAATCACCAGACTCGTGGTGGCGATGGTCAGCATGCTGATCAGGGCAAACACACTGGCGCGGTTGCCGGCGGGGATCTTGCGCATCCACAACGAGTTCACGCTGGCATCGGCGATGCTCGCCGCGGTGATCGCGACGAAGGCCAGGGCGCAATAGGCAACGGCATGGGAGACCGTACCCATGGCCATGACGCAGATCGACAACAGCAGGTCGGCCACCGCCACCAGCACCATCAGCCGCCGCGGGTTGCCCATGGAAATCAGCAAGCCGGCACCCGACAGCCCACCCAGCGCCGCCCAGGTGTAGGCCAGGCCCAAGGTCTGGCTGCCCAGGGTGGACAACAGCAATGGCGTCATCATCAGCGTCGCCAACGACAACAGCGCGTTGCGCAGCATGGTGTAGAACAACAGTCCGGCCATCACATGACTGGCGGCGAAAAACCTCAACGCGGCCGTGATGTTATTCAGCGAACCGCGTAATACCGAGCTCTTGCCGACAGCCTCGGCGCGCCCCGGCGCCGGCCGCACATGGGAGAACGCCTTGATCACCAGCAAGGTCCCCGAACAGAAGGTGATCAGGTCCACCGCCAGGATCGGCACGAACCCGGCCCTGGCCATGATTGCCCCGGCGAGCAACGGCGCCACCAGGGCCGAGGCATTCTTGCTGATGCCCATCAGGCCCGAGGCCCGGGTGAACTTGTCCGGGGCGACAATCGAGTTGACCGCCGCTTGATAGGCCGGCTTGCGGAATGCCGAGACGATCGAGGCCATGCAGTTGAAGATATACAGGTGCAACGGCTCCAGCCGGTCGAACCAGAGCAGGCCCATGACGCCGAACAGCAACAGCGCCAGGCTGACGTCGCAACAGACAATGATCAGCCGATGACTGACCCGGTCGGCCAGCCCACCGGCCAGGGGCAGGAAGATCACCGCCGGCAAGGTCGCCGCCAGCACCACGTTGGCGAAGGCGACCGCCGAGCCGGTGTGGGAATAGACCCAGACGCCGAGGGCAAACTCCATCAGCGCCGTGCCGACGATCGCCAGGGACTCGCCGCACCACAGGTAATAGAAACTTCGCCCCAGGTCGAAAGCTGGCTGACGGCGCTTGCGGCTCATGGGCGCACATCGCGAAGCGTGAACACACCGATCACCTTCTGCGCCAGGTGCCAGGCCAGGGAATAGGCCACCGCCCCCAGCACCAGCGGCGCCAGGCGGGAAAACAGATAGGTGCGCAGAACGCGCCTGGCGATCGGCGAGCGGATGTCGCCACTGACATGCAAGGGCGTCGGGAAGGTCGCGGCCACCGTCGCGCCAAATGCGTCATCCATCGATTGCACGGCGTGCCACCAGTACACCGGGATATACAGCGCATCGCCCGGCTCCACCACCGTGCGCAGCGCCCGCAGGCCACGGGTGCCGGGGAAGCGCCGGGTATCGATGTCGTACAGGTAGCCCGCCTCCTCGACCACCGGTCGCAGCGCCCGCCAGCTGGCCTCGTCCGGCGGCAGCAGCAACACCTCCTTGGCCCCGACCACCTGGGCCATGAAGGTCTCGTCGACGACATGGAAATGCCAGTCGGTGTAGGAGTTGCGGTAGAGAAAGCTGCGATGCGGCGGATAGTGCCGGGACTTGGACAGTTGCGGCATGAACGGCAGGCCGCCGACATCATCCTTCATCTGCTCGATGGCCGAGCCTTCGGAAAAACGGCAACTGTCGGCCACCAGTGGGTCATGCCCCCGGCCCAGTTCATCGAGAAACTGGTGAAACGGCATCTCCCGGTAGACCGTGCCGGCATACTCGGTCAACGCTGCCTTGACCTCGGGGTTCGACCAGCCGATGACCTCCGAGACGATCTTCGAACGCACCACCACCGGCTTGTTGCACGAATGCGTCTTGAAGTAGTCCAGCTGCTGCCATTTCTCGAACGCCGGCCAATGACGCACGGCATTTTTTACCAGGCAGGGACGGTTGTGGTTGACGTAACGACGGGTGAACTCCTCCCGGGAAATCGTCAGCGCATCGATCACTTCGACAGGTCCGGCCTGGGGGTGATTGGGAAACCGCGACAGACTCCAGAACTTCGACTCAGGGCGATCCACTTCGGCGATCAATGACATTGTGCGACCCTCGCAAGAACACTCAGGGCCGTTGATATAACAGACTCGCGCGCGCGTTCCCAAGCGCGCCGATAGCTCGCCGCGCAGGGTTGTCCCTGCTTCCCATGACAGACATCGTCCAGTGGATGCTCTAGTTTTTTCCCACGCTATTCCTTCGTCCCGCTGACAGGCAGTTGCCCAGATTCCTACGTGACACTGCCCTTCGAGCGGCGACGAACCCACTGAATTCTGCAAACAGGTGCTCCGAAATGGATTCGTCGACCGACAAGCTGTCCGCGCAAACCCGCGCGTCCCACGAACTGGCCTCGGTCCAGCAAGGCATCTGGCTCGATCAGATCGCACACCCGGACCTGCCCTACTACAACATCGGCATGTCCCTGGAGATCAAGGGCGAGATCAATATCCCGTTGTTCGAAAAGGCCATCGAGATGGTCGCCAACCGCAATGACACCCTGCGCCTGAGCTTCAGCCACGAGGGTGGCACCGGTCGCCAGCGGGTCCTGCCCGAGGTCAAGGTCAAGCTGGAAGTGGTGGAGTTCTCCGAGGCCGACGACGATGCCGGGCTGGCCATGGCCTACCTGCGCGAAGCCTTCCGCCAACCGTTCGAATCGCTGACCGGGCAACTCTGGGAAGCCCGCCTGGTGCGTTGCGGGCCGCAGCGCCATTACTGGCTCAACCGCTATCACCACCTGGTCACCGACGGCATCGGCGTGGCCCTGATCGGCCATGCCGTGGGCGCCGCCTACAACGGTCTGCTGGCCGGTAACGAGGAGGTCGCCGAAGGCCATTCCTACCTGTCGTTCCTCGAGGAAGACCGGGCTTACCTGCAGTCCGCGCGCTACGAGCGCGACCGCCAGTTCTGGCAGGACACCTATGCGCAACTGCCACCGCCGCTGCTGCAACGCCGGGCCGACTTCAAGGCCGGCAAGGCCAACGAACTGGCGCCCAGCGAGCAGGTCCAGGCCATGCTGCCACGGGCGCTCTACAACGCCCTGACGCAGTTCGCCAGCGAGCGCAGCCTGTCGGTGGCACATGTGCTGATCAGCGTGGTCAGCACCTATTTCTGCCGCACCGTGGGGGTCGATGAAATCGTTATCGGCATGCCCGTGCACAACCGCACCACCGCCCGCCAGAAGGCCACCGCCGGGATGTTCTCCTCGGTCAGCCCGATTCGCCTGGCGGTGGATCCGCAAGGTTCGCTGCTGGACCTGATGAACGTCGCCGGCGGACAGTTGCGCCGCTGCTATCGCCACCAGCGCTTCCCGATCGCCGAACTCAACCGCACCCTGCGCCTGGCGCAGACCGGGCGCCGGCAGTTGTTCGATGTCTCGCTGTCATTCGAAAGCCTGGACGGCGACGATCAGTTCGGCGGCACCTCGTCGCGGGTGATCACCATGGACAACGGCTACGAGCAGACGCCGATGGCGATCTTCGTCCGCGATTACCACCCGTACGAAGACGTCCATCTGGACTTCAACTTCAACACCGCCTACTACAGCCTCGAAGAAGCCCAGCGCCTGCAACAACGCATGTTCGCGATGCTCGAAGCGGTGCTGGAGCAATATGACACGCCGGTAGCGCACTTCCCGCTGATGGCCGAGGACGAGCGCCAGCGCCTGCAGGTCGCGTTCAACGCCAGCGCCCGCGAGTATCCTCGCGATGTGCTGATCCATCAGTTGATCGAACAGCAGGCCGCCCAGCGTCCGGACGCCTGTGCCGTGCGCGGCGATGGCGGGCCGTTGCTCAGTTACGCGCAACTCAACCGCCGGGCCAACCAGCTCGCCCATCGCCTGATCGAGCTGGGTGTGGCGCCGGATAGCCGCGTCGCTGTCAGCCTGCGCCGTGGCCCGGAAATGGTCGTGGCGCTGCTGGGGATTCTCAAGGCCGGCGGCGCCTATGTGCCGATCGACCCGGATCTGCCGAGCGCCCGCCAGGCCTATATGCTCGGCGACAGCGCCCCACGCGCGCTACTCACTACCCTGGAGTGGGTCGACAGCCTGCCACCGTCGAATGTGCCGGTGCTGATCCTCGACGACACCGCCGACAGCGCACAGCTGGCCGCACAACCTGCCCACAATCCGGACGCCCGGGCCCTCGGCCTGCTGCCGACCCACCTGGCCTACGTGCTCTACACCTCGGGCTCCACCGGCACGCCGAAGGGGGTGATGAACGAACACCTGGGCGTGGTCAACCGCCTGCTCTGGGCCCGCGACGAATATGCCGTCGAGGCCGGCGACCGGGTCCTGCAAAAGACCCCGTTCGGCTTCGACGTCTCGGTCTGGGAGTTCTTCCTGCCGTTGCTCAGCGGCGCCGAGCTGGTCATGGCCCGCCCGGGCGGCCACCAGGAGCCGGACTACCTGGCCCGGGTGATGCGCGACAACGGCATCACCCTGCTGCACTTCGTACCGTCGATGCTCGACCTGTTCCTCGAACACCGCGCCGCCCGCGACTTCCCCGAGCTGCGCCGGGTACTGTGCAGCGGCGAAGCCCTGCCCCGTGGTCTGCAACGGCGTTTCGAACAGCAACTGCCAGGGGTCGAGCTGCATAACCTGTATGGCCCGACCGAAGCGGCGATCGACGTCACCGCCTGGCAATGCCGCCCCACCGATCCGGGCGAAAGCGTGCCGATCGGCCGGCCGATTGCCAATATCCAGATGCATGTGCTCGATGCCCTCGGCCAGGTGCAGCCCCTGGGCGTGGCCGGGGAGCTGCATATCGGCGGCATCGGCGTGGCTCGGGGTTACCTGAACCAGCCACAGCTGAGCGCCGAACGTTTTGTCGCCGACCCGTTTTCCAGCGATCCGCGGGCGCGCCTGTACAAGACCGGCGACCTCGGTCGCTGGCTGGCCAACGGTGCGCTGGAGTACCTGGGTCGCAATGACTTCCAGGTGAAGATTCGCGGCCTGCGCATCGAGATCGGTGAAGTCGAGGCCGCACTGGCCTTGTGCGCCGGGGTTCGCGAAGTGGTGGTGATCGCCCGCGAGGACGATCCGGGCCAAGCGGACAGCAAGCGCCTGGTCGCCTACCTGTGCGGCGAGCCGGCCTCTGCCGAACAGCTGCGGGTCGAATTGCTCAAGCACCTGCCCGAGTACATGGTGCCCAGCGCCTTCGTCCATCTGGATGCCCTGCCACTGACCGCCAATGGCAAGCTCGACCGCCGCGCCCTGCCCGCCCCCGGCCTGGAATCCCTGGCCAGCAAGGCCTACGAGGCACCGCAAGGCGACACCGAAGTGGCCATCGCCGAACTCTGGAAAGCCCTGCTCGGCCTGGATCAGGTCGGCCGTCACGACGGTTTCCTCGAACTCGGCGGTCACTCGCTGCTCACCGTGCAACTGCAAGCCCGCCTGCACCAGGACCTCGGTGTCGAGATCGACCTGCGCACCCTGTTCGGCCTGACTTCCCTGCAGAGCCTGGCCGAGTGCGTGGACCAGGCGACCCAGTCGCGGGTCCAGCCGATTGAAGCGGTGTCCCGCGACCAGGACCTGCCGCTGTCCCTGGCCCAGCAACGCCTGTGGTTCCTCGATCAACTGGACCATGCCGCCAGCGTCGCCTATCACATGCCGGCGGCCCTGCGCCTGCGTGGCCGGCTCGACCGCAATGCCTTGCAGCGCGCCCTGGACCGCATCGTCGCCCGCCATGAAAGCCTGCGCACCACCTTCGAGCGCCTTGACGGTGAAGTCCGCCAACGCTTCGCCGC
>NZ_JALLIY010000032.1 GCF_023242315.1 Pseudomonas sp. MWU13-2105 | reverse complement strand
TTTGTCGAATTCGTCCCAGCTCAGCATGACGTGTCGTCTCCTGCGTGAGGGCCTGATGCCCGTGTGAAAAACATTGATGGTTTGCTTGTCACACGACCAATGGCCGCTTTGGATCTAAAGGATATGTTGCTTGCAGCAGCGGTTCGTGCACGCAAAAACATGGAATAGGTACGGGATGACCCCGTGTCGTCGACGGGAGAGGGCGCCGGGCCTTCCCCTGTGGCCTGCAAGGGCCTGAATCAACGAGGGTTTGCAGTTCGATTCGACGCTTTTTCAGGCGCGAATGGATGCCGACAGTATAAGGTTTTTGTCTGGGTGTTTCAGCCAGTTTTTGCCAGAAATGATCGGGGCAGGGATGGGGCGGTCGTGGCAGCGGGGGGAGGCAGGAGGAACACCTTTGCCGCAAGAAGCGCTTCCTGCGGCGGGTGGTTTTGCAAGGCTGGATCAGGCCGGGATTTTAACCGTGGGAACAACCGTTACCCATGATGCGGTATTCCATGATATGCCGGGTACCTTGCGAGTCTTCATAGACCATGCGCGCCGGGACAACTTCGCAAACATCCGGTACTTCACTCATGGAGATAACTTTTTTAATGTCCGGGTGAGAACTGTAAGTGTACTGTTCCACCGGAACGTTGTGGCTGGCAGCGTCGGTTGGAGTCTCGTCAGCCATGGCGGTTGCACACAGGCTGCTGAGGGCCAGAACGACTAGAGCTTTCATCTCGATTTACCTTCTTCGGGTCGTAAGGGGTCACGTAGCCCTTGTCAGGCTACGTGTACAACGGCGTTGATTTGAGTTCGAATTAACGGCCTTCGTGGGGGCTGTCGCTAAGTTAATTCGTTGCCTTAGTTGGCGAAGCGAATGTTAAGAGTCTGCAAACTATTCATATAGAGGGGGTTTTGATAAAGACTATTGACAAAACCTGTAACAATCGTCGAAAAACGTCTCCCCGGCCTGCTTTTCGAGTTATTTTCAGTACCTCGGAAATCGCCACGGGCAGCGTGCCTGAGGCCTTGCGGCGGTTGATACGAGCTTTTGTCGGGGTTTGTTACTACCATCGTCGAATGGCTTCAAGGCGCAGGCCCGGCTACAAGTGGGTCATAAAACAACAACATATCCACCGAGGTAAGAAAGATGAGTGCGGCTTCCCTGTACCCCGTTCGTCCTGAGGTCCTGGCGACTACGCTGACCGACGAGGCGACCTACAAGGCGATGTACCAGCAGTCGGTCGTCAACCCTGACGGCTTCTGGCGCGAGCAAGCCAAGCGCCTCGACTGGATCAAGCCTTTCACCACGGTGAAGCAGACTTCCTTCGACGATCACCATGTCGATATCAAGTGGTTTGCCGACGGTACCCTGAACGTTTCCTACAACTGCCTGGACCGTCATCTGGCCGAGCGTGGCGATCAGGTCGCGATCATCTGGGAAGGCGACGATCCCGCCGAATCCCGCAACATCACTTACCGCGAGCTGCATGAGCAGGTCTGCAAATTCGCCAACGCCCTGCGTGGCCAGGATGTGCACCGTGGCGACGTGGTGACCATCTATATGCCGATGATCCCCGAAGCCGCGGTCGCCATGCTGGCCTGTGCCCGCATCGGCGCGATCCATTCGGTGGTGTTCGGTGGTTTCTCGCCGGAAGCCCTGGCCGGTCGTATCATCGACTGCCGTTCCAAGGTGGTGATCACCGCCGATGAGGGTGTGCGTGCCGGCAAGAAGATCCCGCTCAAGGCCAACGTCGACGACGCCCTGACCAACCCGGAAACCAGCAGTGTCCAGAAAGTCATCGTGTGCAAGCGCACGGGTGGCAATATCAAGTGGAACCAGCATCGCGATATCTGGTTCGAGGACCTGATGAAGGTCGCCGGCAGCGTCTGCGCGCCGAAGGAGATGGGTGCCGAAGAAGCGCTGTTCATCCTCTACACCTCCGGCTCCACCGGCAAGCCCAAGGGTGTGCAGCACACCACTGGTGGCTACCTGCTGTATGCGGCGCTGACCCACGAGCGGGTGTTCGACTACCGTCCGGGCGAGGTCTACTGGTGCACCGCCGATGTCGGCTGGGTCACCGGCCATACCTATATCGTTTACGGCCCGCTGGCCAATGGCGCGACCACCCTGATGTTCGAAGGCGTGCCGAACTATCCGGACATCACCCGGGTGGCGAAGATCGTCGACAAGCACAAGGTCAACATCCTCTACACCGCCCCGACCGCGATCCGCGCCATGATGGCCCAGGGTACGGCGGCGGTCGAAGGCGCCGATGGCAGCAGTCTGCGCCTGCTCGGTTCGGTGGGCGAGCCGATCAACCCGGAAGCCTGGGAGTGGTATTACAAGAATGTCGGCAAGTCGCGCTGCCCGATCGTCGATACCTGGTGGCAGACCGAGACCGGCGGCAACATGATGAGCCCGCTGCCGGGCGCCCATGCGCTCAAGCCGGGTTCGGCGACACGGCCGTTCTTCGGCGTGGTGCCGGCGCTGGTGGACAACCTCGGCAACATCATCGAGGGGGCCGCCGAAGGCAACCTGGTGATCCTCGATTCGTGGCCGGGCCAGGCGCGGACCTTGTACGGCGATCATGATCGTTTTGTCGATACCTACTTCAAGACCTTCCGTGGCATGTACTTCACCGGTGACGGCGCGCGTCGCGACGAGGACGGTTACTACTGGATCACCGGGCGCGTGGATGACGTGTTGAACGTGTCCGGCCACCGCATGGGCACTGCCGAGATCGAGAGTGCCATGGTTGCCCACCCGAAAGTCGCCGAGGCGGCTGTGGTCGGGGTACCGCACGATATCAAGGGGCAGGGCATCTATGTCTATGTCACCCTCAATGGTGGCGAAGAGCCCAGCGAGGCGCTGCGCCTGGAGTTGAAGAACTGGGTGCGCAAGGAGATCGGGCCGATTGCGACGCCGGATGTCATCCAGTGGGCGCCGGGCTTGCCGAAGACCCGTTCGGGGAAAATCATGCGGCGTATCTTGCGCAAGATCGCGACCGGCGAGTACGACGGCCTGGGGGATATCTCCACCCTGGCGGACCCGGGTGTGGTGCAGCATCTGATCGATACCCACAAGACCATGAACGTCGCGTAACAAGCGTTCAAGGTTGACTGAGCCCCGTCCGGCATTGTGCCGGGTGGGGCTTTTTTTTGCGTTCTGGACAGGCGTTTGTCTTTTGTAGGCGCCGGCTTGCCGGCGATGGCGGCCGCATGGGCGCCGCAAGGCTTGCGGGTCTCATCTACGGTAGTCCGTCCAGCAAGAAGGAGGGGCGGATGAAGTGAGATAAATATCGGTTTTTGCTGTGAATTCCTTCGCCTGTTACCGCTCGTCTGGCAGGTAACCAAATGTGTCACCTGCTGCCCTGACACGGGGCAAAGGGAAACGTCGCTGCTCATTTTCGGCCCGAATCCACGGCCTTTTAAATCTCATTGAACGCCGTGCTTGCCGGAATAGAAGGCTTTGCCAATAATAGGCCCGCTATTTGCAGGATAGATCGGTTATCCCTTCTTTTGCTCTTGCATGAAAATCAAGAGTTGTCAACGTGTCCATCCCGCTTTCTCGGCGCTTCTGTAATTAGTTGTCGCATTGAGGAAATATCGGCTTCGGACCTGTCGTTAGAATGCCGATCACTCGCTTGTCGTGGCGCGCCTTGAAGGTGCTCGCCGCCGACCGTTACGCGAAGACTGCTTTCCCATCCGCATATTGGGCTGTTGCTCACTCTGCCGTTTTGCCCTTGACCGATGGAGTCTCAAGATGAAGAAACTCGTGCTGCTTGGCGCCCTGGCACTGTCCGTGCTGTCGCTGCCGACATTCGCCGATGAAAAGCCACTGAAAATTGGTATCGAAGCCGCCTACCCTCCGTTCGCCTCCAAGGCGCCGGACGGCAGCATCGTCGGTTTCGACTACGACATCGGCAACGCCCTGTGCGCAGAGATGAAGATCAAGTGCGTCTGGGTCGAGCAAGAGTTCGACGGCCTGATCCCGGCCCTCAAGGTGCGCAAGATCGACGCTATCCTGTCGTCGATGTCGATCACCGACGATCGCAAGAAGTCGGTCGATTTCACCAACAAGTACTACAACACCCCGGCTCGCCTGGTGATGAAGGAAGGCAGCGTTGTCAGTGACAACCTGTCCGAGCTCAAGGGCAAGAAGATCGGTGTGCAGCGCGGTTCGATCCACAACCGCTTCGCTGAAGAAGTCCTCAAGCCGCTGGGCGCTGAAATCAAGCCTTACGGTTCGCAGAACGAGATCTACCTGGACGTGGCCGCCGGTCGCCTCGACGGTACCGTGGCTGACGCCACCCTGCTGCAGGACGGTTTCCTGAAGACCGATTCCGGCAAGGGCTTCGCTTTTGTCGGTCCGCAATTCACCGACGAAAAATACTTCGGTGACGGCATCGGTATCGCCGTGCGCAAAGGCGACAAGGCCGATCTGGACAAGATCAACGCCGCTATCGTCGCGATCCGTGCCAACGGCACGTACAAGCAGATCCAGGACAAGTACTTCGACTTCGATATCTACGGCAAGTAACCCGCCGCGGTGACAAGTCCGAAATGGCGCAAGCAGCAGGAGCTCTGAGGTTTGCGCCATTTTTTCATCCCTAATTCCGAGGATCTGAATCATGTTGAAAGGCTACGGGGCTGTGATCCTCGATGGCGTTTGGCTGACGCTTCAGCTCGCCTTGTCGTCCATGGCCCTGGCTATTGTCCTGGGCCTGATCGGGGTGGCCTTGCGCCTGTCGCCGGTGCGTTGGCTGGCCTGGCTCGGCGACCTGTATGCCACGGTCATCCGTGGGATTCCCGACCTGGTGCTGATCCTGCTGATCTTCTATGGTGGCCAGGACCTGCTCAACCGCGTCGCGCCGCTGCTCGGTTACGACGACTACATCGACCTCAACCCCCTGGTCGCCGGTATCGGCACCCTGGGTTTCATTTTCGGCGCCTACCTGTCGGAAACCTTCCGTGGGGCGTTCATGGCGATCCCCAAGGGCCAGGCCGAAGCCGGCATGTCATACGGCATGAGCAGCCTGCAAGTGTTTTTCCGGGTGCTGGTGCCGCAGATGATTCGCCTGGCGATTCCCGGCTTCACCAACAACTGGCTGGTCCTGACCAAGGCCACCGCGCTGATTTCCGTGGTCGGCCTGCAAGACATGATGTTCAAGGCCAAGCAGGCGGCGGATGCCACCCGCGAGCCTTTCACCTTCTTCCTCGCGGTGGCGGCGATGTACCTGGTGATCACCAGCGTCTCGTTGCTGGCACTGCGTCACCTTGAGAAGCGCTACTCGGTAGGCGTAAGGGCGGCTGATCTATGATCTTCGACTACAACGTCATCTGGGCAGCCATGCCGCTGTACCTCGGCGGCCTGCTGACCACCTTGAAGCTGCTGGCCTTGTCCTTGCTGTTCGGCCTGCTGGCGGCATTGCCCCTGGGGCTGATGCGGGTGTCCAAGCGGCCGCTGGTGAACATGAGCGCCTGGCTCTACACCTACGTGATCCGCGGCACGCCGATGCTGGTGCAGCTGTTCCTGATCTACTATGGCCTGGCCCAGTTCGAGGCGGTGCGCGAGAGTTTCCTCTGGCCCTGGCTGTCGAGCGCGACCTTCTGTGCCTGCCTGGCCTTTGCCATCAACACCAGCGCCTACACCGCCGAAATCATCGCCGGCAGCCTGCGGGCCACGCCCAATGGCGAGATCGAGGCGGCCAAGGCCATGGGTATGTCGCGCTATAAGCTGTACCGCCGCATCCTGCTGCCGTCGGCCCTGCGCCGGGCGTTGCCGCAGTACAGCAACGAAGTGATCATGATGCTGCAGACCACGAGCCTGGCGTCCATCGTCACCCTGATCGACATCACCGGTGCCGCGCGTACGGTCAACGCCCAGTATTACCTGCCGTTCGAGGCCTACATCACCGCCGGCGCGTTCTACCTGTGCCTGACCTTTATCCTGGTGCGGCTGTTCAAGTTGGCTGAGCGCCGCTGGTTGGGTTACCTGGCTCCGAGGAAGCACTGACTATGGAACGTATCGATCATTCCCTGCCCTGGAGTAGCCTGGGCACGGAGCGCCAGCTGTCGGTGTTCCGTTTCGGCGCTGGCGAGCGCAAGGCCTATATCCAGGCGAGCCTGCATGCCGACGAGTTGCCGGGCATGCGTACGGCCTGGGAGCTGAAAAAACGCCTGGTCGAGCTGGAGGCCCGTGGAGCCCTCAAGGGCGTGATCGAACTGGTGCCGGTGGCCAATCCGATCGGCCTCGGCCAGTTGCTGCAGGGTAATCATCAAGGCCGTTTCGAGTACGGCAGTGGCAAGAACTTCAATCGCGATTTCGTCCAGTTGACCGAGCCGGTCAGCGCCCTGGTGAAAGATCGCCTGGGCGATGACCCGCACGCCAACGTGCAACTGATTCGCCAGGCCATGCTGGAAGTGCTGGCTGCGCTGCCGGCGGCGACCAGTCAGTTGCAAGGCATGCAACGCGTGCTGCTGAACCACGCCTGCGACGCCGACCTGGTGCTCGACCTGCATTGCGACAGCGAAGCCGCGTTGCACATGTACACCTTTCCCCAGCACTGGCCGCACTGGCGTTCCCTGGCCGCGCACCTCGATGTTCGCGTCGGGCTGCTGGCGGAAGAGTCGGGCGGCAGCTCGTTCGACGAAGCCTGTTCGTTGCCGTGGCTGCGCCTGTCGCAGGCGTTCCCGGACGCGCGGATCCCTTTGGCGTGCATGGCCACCACCATTGAGTTGGGCGGCCAGGCCGATACCGCTCGCGAGCAAGCCGAGGCCCAGGCCGAAGGGATTCTCGCGTTCCTCGCGGAGCAGGGCCTGATCGACGGCGAATGGCCGGCCGCGCGACAGGAACCTTGCGAGGGCATGCCGTTCGAGGGCACCGAGTTGCTCTACGCACCGCATCCGGGTGTGTTGAGTTTCCTGCGCCCGGTGGGCTGCTGGGTGGAAGCCGGCGAGCCGCTGTTCGAAGTGATCGATCCCTTGTCCGACCGGGTCAGCACCGTGTGTGCCGGCACGAGCGGTGTGTTGTATGCCGTGGAGCGGCTGCGTTACGCCCAACCCTCGAGCTGGCTGGCCAAGGTGGCGGGGCGCGTGCCGCTTCGCCACGGACGCCTGCTCAGCGACTGACCTGACTGTTTTTGTGAGAACCGACCGCATGTACAAGCTTGAAGTCCAAGACCTGCATAAACGCTATGGCAGTCACGAAGTGCTCAAGGGCGTGTCCCTGGAAGCCGCCGCCGGCGATGTGATCAGCATCATCGGCTCCAGTGGCTCCGGCAAAAGTACTTTCCTGCGCTGCATCAACCTGCTGGAGCAGCCCTATGCCGGGCGTATCCTGCTGAACAATGAAGAGCTGAAGCTGGTGGCCGGCAAGGATGGCGCGCTGAAGGCCGCCGACCCTAAGCAGCTGCAGCGCATGCGCTCGCGGCTGTCGATGGTGTTTCAGCATTTCAACCTGTGGTCGCACATGACCGCGTTGGAAAACATTATCGAGGCACCGATTCACGTCCTCGGCATGTCGAGGAAAGAGGCACTGGAAAAGGCCGAGTACTATCTGGCGAAAGTCGGTGTGGCGCATCGCAAGGACGCCTACCCGGGCCATATGTCCGGCGGCGAGCAGCAGCGCGTGGCGATTGCCCGGGCACTGGCGGTGGAGCCGGAAGTGATGCTGTTCGACGAGCCGACCTCGGCGCTCGACCCGGAACTGGTCGGCGATGTGCTGAAGGTGATGCAGGCCCTGGCCCAGGAAGGTCGGACCATGGTGGTGGTGACCCACGAGATGGGCTTTGCCCGTGAAGTCTCCAACCAGCTGGTGTTTTTGCATAAAGGCGTGGTCGAAGAACGCGGCAATCCGCGCGAGGTATTGGTCAACCCGCAGTCCGAGCGCCTGCAGCAATTCCTCTCGGGCAGCTTGAAATAGTCGTCGCTTTTTATGCTGCCGTTGCGCACCCAAATAGGTCATGCTGCGCGCCGAGCGCGGCGTGGTCTACTTTGAGTTGGCTGCCCTCGGCTTTTCACTCTGTTCTGTTTTCGGATTGCCTGCCATGACTGCCCATCGAATTGGTTTCCTGATTTGGCCCAGCACCCAAGCCTTGACGCTGGCGCTGGCCGAGGAGGCCTTGCGTGTCGCACAGCGGGTGCATCCGGAAGTCGTCTACGAACTGTCCTTCCTGCAGGCCGAAGCGCTTGCCGAGGCCCTGCCCGGTGGTAGCTGGCATCTGCCTGGCGAACCCTGGGCCGGCAAGCTGGAAGGCTTCCAGAAACTCTTCCTGCTGGCCGACGAGCCACCGACCAGCCTGGCACCGGCCTTGAGCAGTGCGCTCAAGCAACTGGTTCGCGCCGGTTGCGTGGTGGCCGGTTTGTCCGCCGGGGTCTACCCGCTGGCCCAGCTCGGTCTGCTCGACGGTTACCGCGCGGCGGTACACTGGCGCTGGCAGGATGATTTCGCCGAACGTTTCCCCAAGGTGATCGCCACCAGTCATCTGTTCGACTGGGACCGTGATCGCCTGACCGCCTGCGGTGGCATGTCGGTACTGGACCTGTTGTTGGCGGTACTGGCCCGTGACCATGGGGCTGAATTGGCCGGCGCGGTCTCCGAGGAACTGGTGGTCGAGCGCATCCGCGAAGGCGGCGAGCGTCAGCGCATTCCGTTGCAGAACCGCCTGGGCTCCAGCCATCCGAAGCTGACCCAGGCCGTGCTGTTGATGGAAGCCAATATCGAGGAGCCGCTGACCACCGACGAGATCGCCCAGCATGTCTGTGTCTCGCGGCGTCAGCTTGAGCGGATCTTCAAGCAATACCTCAACCGCGTGCCGAGCCAGTATTACCTGGAGCTGCGCTTGAACAAGGCCCGGCAGATGCTGATGCAGACCAGCAAGTCGATCATCCAGATCGGCCTGTCCTGCGGTTTCTCCTCGGGGCCGCATTTCTCCAGCGCCTACCGCAATTTCTTTGGCGCCACGCCGCGGGAAGATCGCAACCAGCGGCGCAGCAGCAGTCCGTTCGAGTTGTCGTCGGTGCCTTCGGAACGCGGCTGAGGCTTACTCCTCATGAGCCGTGGGCGGCGGCGTGGGTGAGGCCAATGGCGGAACGTTGCTGTCAGTGTCGCTCTCGCTCTCTTCGCTACTGCTCGACTCGTCGCCGATCAGGATTCTGACCTCCTGTACCCCACCGTTCAGTTCCCTGTAGCTGCGCACTCTCTGGATACTGGCCTCCGTCAACGGGTTGTTCCTGAAGTCATAGGTCACGGGTTGCGAGGTCGGTACCTCGAAAAGACTTTCCGGTATGTCGCCGATCTGGTTGTCGCGCAAGTCGGCAATCTCCAGCATGCGCAACCTGAACAGCCCTTCGGGGGGCTGCTCTATACGGCTGTCGCTCAGGTCGAGGACTCTCAGGCTCGTCATCCGTGTCACGTTCGGCGTCAGCCGTGTTCCCGCGACATGCAGCGGCTCCGCTTGCAGCGGATTGCCGGACAGGTCGAGCGTGCGCAAGCCGGTCATGTCCGCGAGCTGCGCGTGTGAGGCTGCGTTCAGTTGGATCAGGCCATAGGGCAGTTCCAGGTTTCTCAAGTGCGGCAAGTCGAAAATCATGGCGGGGAAGTCCCGGTCGATAAGGCTGGAGGCATACAACGCGCGTAGATGGGGGAAACTGTGGAGGAAGGCATCGAGCCCATGGCTGGCGCCGTAACCATGGATTTCGAGGCGGGCGATATGGCTGAAATCCGCCGAAAGCACGGGCAGGCTGCCGGTGATTTTCTGGGTGAAGGTGAAGCTATAAAAACCTGTACCGTCAGGCAGTTGCTCTTCACTCTGGCGTTGCCAGCTACGTTGCAGTTGCTGCGCAAAGTCCTGTCGGTTCAGGCTTTCCACCGCCAGTTCGACAGCGCTGAGTGGCTCCTGTGTTTCCGGGTGGAGCGCGGGGATATCGCCGCTCCAGGCCTGTAGATCGGCGCGCAACAGGCGGTACTGGGCTTCCAGTTGGCTCAAGCGACTCAGGGACTCCTCAAGGAGGCGCGGCTGGGCTCGGATGAAACTCTCCAATTGCTGGTCATTCAGGCCCGGATAAAGCGCCCGTATCCGGGCTCGCTCGGCCTGGGACTGGACGCCGAGTGAGTGGCCCGTTCTGCGGTAGTAGTCGCGGGCGCGTTGCAGGCTGATCTCGGAGAGCGGGTTGCCGCTCAGGTCCAGGCCGGAGCCGAGGTCGCCGGACATCTCGTTGATGCTCTGCGGCAGGTCGCTGATGGCGTTTTCGGTGAGCAGGGCGGCTTCCAGTCGCGGCAGCTCGAACAGGCTGGATGGGATCGCAGCGATCCCGGTGCGACTCAGGTCGAGCACTTTCAGCGCATGCAGTTGACTGAGGTCGGGGAGCAGGCCGAGCGGGTTGCCACTCAGGTCGAGGATCTCCAGGCTTTGCATCGCCGAGAGTGCCCGCGCGGTTTCGTGTCTCAGGCGCACATTGCAGTCGACCAGGCTCAGTTCGGTCAGTCGTCCCCGGGATATCGATTCGGGCAGGGTGTCGAGTTGGAAGCCGCGTATGGAGAGCTGACGCAGGTTGGGGAAGTGTTCGATGAACTGGGCCAGTTCCAGGGCCGGGGTATTGGCCACCAGGTTCAGGTAGCGGACATGCTTGAAGTCAACGGACAGTTCCGGCAGTTGGCCCAGCAGACCGTTGGCGCTGAGGGTGTAGCCGTGCTCCTCGGGGTTGTTGGAGTAGAGCAGGTCGGGTTCACGGCGCCAGCAACGGCGGATGGCTTCGGCGAACTGGCTGCGGGTCCGTTGTTGGTTGATGCGCTGCATCAGGCTCAAGCGTTCTCCGGTTGCCGGGTGGGTGGCGGCGGTGATGAATGACCAGAGATCCAGCTCCTGGCTCAGTTGTTCGTACTCTTGCTCCAGGCGTCGCAGTTCATCGAAGACCCGTATGCTGTCCAGGCTGCCGATAAATTGCCGGACCTGCTCATCGGAAAGGCTCGGGAACAGCCGCGCTACCCGATCTTCGAGGGCCCAGCGACTGCCTGCTCGCGGCGCGCCACGACCGCTGAGCGGATAACCGCGGCGCCTTTTAGCCAAGGCCATCGGTGAGTGTTCGCTGGGGATGGCCGGTGGCATGTCCAGCCACTGGCGGAGGGTGTCGGCATCGGGTAAGCGGCTGTTCCGCACGGCTTGCTGCAAATGCTCGCCCTGGCTGGGGTTGGGGTAGCCCAGTTGATTGCGCTGGGTGTCAGGCAAGGCATGCAGCAGCGATGCATAGAGATTGTCGGAGCCGTGCAGTTCCTGGTCTTGGGCGTCGCGAGTCTGGTACAGGTCATTTTCCTTGATCAGCACTTTGCAGATCGGCGCATCGCTGGCGCCGATGCTGTCGAGCAAGGGGCCGACCGACGATTGCGCGCGGACTTCGATACGCACCTGCGCGGACCAGCCCGGTAGACGTTGCACGCTGTGCAGGATGAGCTTTTCGCTGTCGGCACTACCGCTGGATCTCAGGTACAGGCCTTCGCGGGCGCGGGCCAGGCGCACCTGCTGGCGATACAGTTCGGCCTCGTCGGCGAGCCCCGGTGCAATCTCGGCGGACTCGCGCAAGGCTTGCAGTTGCGCACCGCTGGCATGTTCGATGAGTTCTTCGAGCACGGCCACGGGCAGCTCGGGAAAGGCTGTTTGCAGTACGACGACGGAGGGCTCGCGTGATTGCGTGCGAAATCGGTATTGCGATTCGAACAGGGCTTTTTGCCGGTGTCGGGCGTGGCGGGCGAGTCGCTTGCGCAAGTTCAGCAACCGAGTTTCTGGCTTTTCGGCGGCCGCGGCGAAACTCTGGCTTTCCCCGAGCAGTGCGCGGATCTCGTTTTCTTCCAGGTCGGGTGAGTTCAGTACGGCCTTGAGCAGGTCGCCGTTGTGCAATTGGTCGAGCGCGATGACTACCCGTTGCCCCTGGGCCTTGCCGGGGCGAACAGTTTCCATGATCACCTGTCCCCGCTCGTCCACCACCCGCAAGGCCTTGGGTTGCGATTGCCAGAAATCCAGGAGGATTTGTTCCTGCATGCTCTCGTCAGGCGCGGCCTCGCCTTGGGCCAGCTGTTCGATGAAGCGCTGGATATCGCGGTCGAGGCGAAAGCGCAGCAGGCTGTCCTTGAGCAGGGCGGGGGGCGGCTGGCTGTCGAAATGTACCCGGCGCAGCAGGGCTTCGTCGGAGTCGCTGACAGCCATGATCCGCAGGCTGTCGAGATCGGACAAGGCTTCGCCGGCGAAACCCAGGCGGTGTATCAACTGCGGGCCTTGCCACTGCAAGGGATTCTCCAGTTCGTGAAACCAGGCACCGGCACCGTTATGCCAGAAGGCGGGTGAGTATTGGCTGGGGCGGCGTGGATGTTTGATCCGGCCGCGATTGCCCTGGGAGTTGAGCTCGACTTCATAGAAGCGCTCGCCTTGCCTGAGGTACTGGCGGTTGTTGATGGTATGGAGGCCGTTGGCGTTCGGTTTTACGTGTTCGGCTAACTCCAGGTGTTCGTAGGGCGCCAGGTCGGGTTTCCACAGGGCGCTTTCGCCGCCGGGCAGAGTCACCTGTTTCAGCTCGCTGACCCATTCGGCCCCGGCGAAGCGATGGGCGACCAGGCTGATACCGCCGATCAGCGCCAGGTTCAGGCTGACACCGATCAGGCCCTTGAGGCCTTGCTCGCGCTCGTCGTGACGCCAGTCCTCGATGCCGTTGTAGATCGCGCTGAACATTTGCGCGCCGGCCACCGCCAGCATCGCTTCGCCCAGGCCGGGAACGAACAGGGCGGCGGCATTCAACAGATTCAGGCCGGTATTGCCCAGCGATTGCAGGTATTCGCGATGCTCCTGGCGGTCGATGGCGGCCACCGGGACGGCGTTGCAATTGCCGTCGTCCAGCAACTTGACCAGATGTTGGGAATACAGCTCGCGTAGCGCATGGTCGATCAGCGGGAAGCGCTTGAGTTGCAGCTCGGCAGCCTTGCCGGAAGTGGAAAGGTGGCGCTCGAGGGCGCTGGAAAAAGCCGCTTGGGTACGCTGGTTGATGTAGCGGTTGAAGAAGCTCCGATAGGCGCTGCTGGCCAGGCGGCTGGCCAGTTCCTGCTCGAATGCCTCGAAGCTGGCGTATTGCTTGAGCGCCTGGTCCGGATCTCCGCTCAGATAGACGATGCAAGGGCGGGGGCGCGTGGCCAGGGTGTCCTGGTGCTCGATCAGCAGGGCGCCTTTGAGCGTGACGCCGATCGAACTGCTGAGTGGCGTTCTGAAGTTGAACATTTGCAGTTCGCAGCAGTTCACCGGCTTGCCATCCCAGTACGGCAGGCGACCCTTTTGGCTGGCGGCCATCAGCAGCGCGTGGGTCGAGCGGCTGATATTGCCTTTCATCAGGGCAATATGGGTCTGGGTGAGGAGTTCGTAGCTTTCGCTGAGTTCAAACTGATCGCGAAAGCGGTTGTCCGCTTCGCCGGAAGGCTTTTTCGGTTGCAGCACGTCCTCCATGTGACGGTTGTATTGGCCGCCGATATCCAGTTCCCGGCACAGCTTGACGAAAGTTCGGAGCGTGAAGGCCTGGATCGGCAGATTCTGTCTGCCATCCACCCTGCGGTACAGGCTGGACTCATTATAAAAGGTCGGGTTTTCATGCCGGGGGTCGACGAAATTCTTCAGGGCGGCCTCAAACAGGCTCATATCGACGACGCAGACCTCGCGTGACGTCGAGAGCGTGGCGGCGCTGATCAGTCGAATGCTGGTCAGTCGGTCGCGCTGCAGATCCAGTTCGTGCCCGAAGCGGGTTTTCAGGGCGTTGTACAGGATCGGCGCGGCAAAGGCCTCGATGCCTTGCAAGGCTCGCAACTGCTCGGCCAGCTTGGCCTTGTGGGTGTGGGTCAGCAGCAGGCTGTCGCCATGGGCCTGGCGCAGGATCGGGGCGGCGTTGGTCAGCCAGTCCGGCAGTTTGCTTTTGATCAGTTCGAAATTGTCGGGGTAATGCGCGGGCGTGGTTTCGGCGGGCGTCGGCATGGCGCGGTT
This sequence comes from Pseudomonas sp. MWU13-2105, assembly GCF_023242315.1. Lineage (GTDB taxonomy): Bacteria > Pseudomonadota > Gammaproteobacteria > Pseudomonadales > Pseudomonadaceae > Aquipseudomonas. The sequence continues at coordinate 20,119 of NZ_JALLIY010000032.1, read as the reverse complement.
TCTCGTGCGGCGGGTAAAGCAACGAGGCTATCCAGCACCCGGGGACAGCCGTGCCTAAATAGATACCAAAACCCGGTCCAGCGTTTAAACTGCGCCTTTGCGACGCAATTTGTCGCATTGCCGACAACCTCGGTAAAAGCCGGTTTGGCGCTATAAGAAGTTGTCGCTTGGCGGCAAGGCCTGACCGAAAACTGTCCTTACAATCCCCCCATCGCTCGCCAGTTCCAGGCAGGCGTTCCTCTTCAGGAGACTCCGATGTCCGTTGAGCAAGCTCCGGTGCAACGCGCCGATTTCGACCAGGTCATGGTTCCCAACTACGCACCTGCGGCTTTTATTCCTGTGCGCGGCGCGGGTTCCCGAGTATGGGACCAGGCGGGCCGGGAGCTGATCGATTTCGCCGGCGGTATCGCGGTTAACGTGTTGGGCCACGCACACCCGGCGCTGGTCGGCGCGCTGACCGAGCAGGCGAACAAGCTGTGGCATGTGTCCAACGTATTCACCAACGAGCCGGCCCTGCGCCTGGCCAAGAAACTGGTGGACGCGACCTTCGCCGAGCGCGTGTTCTTCTGCAACTCCGGCGCCGAAGCCAACGAGGCCGCTTTCAAGCTGGCCCGACGTGTCGCGTTCGACCGCTTCGGTTCGGAAAAGTACGAAATCATCGCCGCGCTGAACAGCTTCCACGGTCGCACCCTGTTCACCGTGAACGTCGGTGGCCAGTCGAAGTATTCCGATGGCTTCGGTCCGAAGATCACCGGTATCACCCACGTGCCGTTCAATGACCTCGACGCGTTGAAAGCCGCGATCTCGGACAAGACCTGCGCCGTGGTGCTGGAGCCGATCCAGGGCGAAGGCGGCGTGCTGCCGGCCGAGTTGGCCTACCTGCAAGGCGCCCGCGAGCTGTGCAACCAGCACGACGCGCTGCTGGTATTCGACGAAGTGCAGACCGGCATGGGCCGCAGCGGCTCGCTGTTCGCCTACATGGAATACGGCGTGACCCCGGACATCCTCACCAGCGCCAAGAGCCTGGGCGGCGGTTTCCCGATCGCCGCGATGCTCACCACTGAAGCGCTGGCCAAGCACCTGGTGGTCGGCACCCACGGCACCACCTACGGCGGCAACCCGCTGGCGTGCGCGGTCGGCAACGCGGTGATCGATGTGGTCAACACCCCGCAGGTATTGAGCGGCGTGAAAGCCAAGCACGACCTGTTCAAGACCCGCCTGGAGCAGATCGGCGCCAAATACGGCCTGTTCACCCAGGTGCGGGGGATGGGCCTGTTGCTCGGTTGCGTGCTGGCCGATGCCTGGAAGGGCAAGGCCAAGGACGTGTTCAACGCCGCGGAAAAAGAAAACCTGATGATCCTGCAAGCCGGCCCGGACGTGATTCGTTTCGCTCCGAGCCTGGTGGTTGAAGACGCGGACATCAACGAAGGCCTGGATCGCTTCGAGCGCGCCGTGGCCAAGCTGACGCAAGCCTGATGGACCGCCCGGCGGTGGCCCGGGATGGCCGCCGCCGGGCCTATATTTCCTGTACCGGGCGCGCACGTCCCTTCTTGTAGGAACGAGCTTGCTCCTACAAAGAAGCTCGGCGTCCCCCGCCCGGTATTTTTTTTCTGTCGGCGCCAAGCGCCGACCTGTTCTGGATTGAAGGAGTGACACCATGCTGGTGATGCGCCCCGCGCAAATGGCTGACCTGGACGAGGTACGGCGCCTGGCCGCGGACAGCCCGATCGGTGTCACTTCCCTGCCGGATGACGAAGACCGCCTGCGCGACAAGATCGCCGCAAGCGAAGCCTCGTTCGCCGCCGAAGTCAGCTTCAATGGCGAAGAAAGCTATTTCTTCGTGCTCGAAGACACGGCCACCGGCAAGTTGGCGGGCTGCTCGGCGATCGTCGCTTCGGCCGGTTACTCGGAGCCGTTCTACAGCTTCCGCAATGAGACCTTCGTGCATGCCTCCCGCGAGCTGAAGATCCACAACAAGATCCATGTGCTTTCGCAGTGCCATGACCTGACCGGCAACAGCCTGCTGACCAGTTTCTACGTGGTCCCGGAGCTGGTGGGCTCGGCCTGGTCGGAGCTCAATTCCCGTGGCCGCCTGCTGTTCGTCGCCAGCCATCCGGAGCGCTTCGCCGATTCGGTGGTGACCGAGATCGTCGGTTACAGCGACGAGCATGGCGACTCGCCATTCTGGGACGCCATCGGCCGCAACTTCTTCGACCTGAACTACGCCGAGGCCGAGCGCCTGTGCGGCCTGAAAAGCCGGACCTTCCTCGCCGAACTGATGCCGCATTACCCGATCTACGTGCCGCTGCTGCCGGACGCCGCCCAAGAGGCGATGGGCCAGGTGCACCCGCGTGCGCAGATCACCTTCGACATCCTGATGCGCGAAGGCTTCGAAACCGATCACTACATCGACATCTTCGATGGCGGCCCGACCCTGCACGCGCGGGTCAGCGGGATTCGCTCCATCGCCCAGAGCCGGGTGGTGCCGGTGAAGATCGGTGACGCCTACAAGGGCGGCGGACGCCAGTACCTGGTGTCCAACGCGCTGCTGCAGGACTACCGCGCGGTGCTGCTGGAGCTCGATTATGCGCCGGGCAAACCGGTCACCCTGGACCTGCAAGCCGCCGAAGCCCTGGGCGTCGGCGAAGGTGCCAGCGTGCGCCTGGTAGCGGTTTAAGGCCGGTATCGAAAGCAGCCTTACAGCGAGTTTCGCGGGTACCCGTCAGCCGGTGCCCGTTTGAGGAGATAGCATGATCGTTCGTCCCGTACGCAGCAGCGATTTACCCGCTCTGATCGACCTGGCCCGCAGCACCGGTACCGGCCTGACCACCTTGCCGGCCAACGAAGAGCGCCTGGCCCATCGGGTCGGTTGGGCGGAGAAAACCTTCACTGGCGAAGCCGGTCGTGGCGATGCGGACTATCTGTTCGTGCTCGAAAACGATGATGGCCGCGTGGTCGGTATCAGCGCTATTGCTGGCGCCGTCGGTCTGCGTGAGCCCTGGTACAACTTCCGGGTCGGCCTGACGGTCAGCGCCTCCCAGGAATTGAAGATTTACCGCGAAATCCCGACGCTGTTCCTGGCCAACGACCTGACCGGCAACTCCGAGCTGTGCTCGCTGTTCCTGCACGCCGATTATCGCAGTGGTCTCAACGGCCGCATGCTGGCCAAGGCGCGGATGCTGTTTATCGCCGAGTTCCCCGAGCTGTTCGGCAACAAGATCATCGCCGAGATGCGCGGCATGTCTGATGCCGCCGGGCGCTCGCCGTTCTGGGAAAGCCTGGGCCGGCACTTCTTCAAGATGGAATTCAGCCAGGCCGATTACCTGACCGGCGTCGGCAACAAGGCCTTTATCGCCGAGCTGATGCCCAAGTTCCCGCTGTACACCTGCTTCCTCTCCGAAGAAGCGCGCGCGGTGATCGGCAAGGTGCACACCGACACCGAGCCGGCGTTGGCGATGCTCAAGAGCGAGGGCTTCAGTTACCAGGGGTATGTCGACATCTTCGACGCCGGTCCGGCGGTGGAGTGCGAAACCAGCAAGATCCGTGCGGTGCGTGATAGCCAGGCGCTGGTACTGGCTGTCGGCACTCCGGGTGACGATGCCACGCCGTACCTGATCCACAACCGCAAGCGCGAGGACTGCCGTATTACCGCGGCCCCGGCGCGCTTGGCGGCGGGGACCCTGGTGGTCGATCCGCTGAGCGCCAAACGTCTTCAACTGAGCGCGGGCGATCAGGTCCGCGCAGTACCGTTGTCTGCTTCCCGGGAGTCGAAATAATGAGCACGCTTTACATCGCCGGTGCCTGGCAGGAAGGCCAGGGCGAAGCCTTCGAATCGTTGAACCCGGTGACCCAGCAAGTGCTGTGGTCCGGCAAGGGCGCCAGCGCCGCGCAGGTCGACGCCGCCGTGCAGGCCGCGCGCCAGGCGTTTCCGGCCTGGGCCAAGCGTTCCCTCGACGAGCGTATTGGCGTGCTCGAAAGTTTTGCCGCGCACTTGAAAAACCGTGCCGACGAGTTGGCCCGCTGCATCGGTGAAGAAACCGGCAAACCCCTGTGGGAAGCCGCGACCGAAGTGACCAGCATGGTCAACAAGATCGCCATCTCGGTGCAGAGCTACCGTGAGCGTACCGGCGAGAAGAGCGGCCCGCTGGGCGACGCCACCGCCGTGTTGCGCCACAAGCCCCACGGTGTGGTGGCGGTGTTCGGTCCTTACAACTTCCCGGGCCACCTGCCCAACGGACATATCGTGCCGGCGTTGCTGGCCGGTAACAGCGTGCTGTTCAAACCGAGCGAGCTGACCCCGAAAGTGGCCGAGCTGACGGTGCGTTGCTGGATCGAGGCCGGTCTGCCGGCGGGTGTGTTGAACCTGCTGCAAGGCGCGCGGGAAACCGGGATCGCCCTGGCGGCGCATGCCGGCATCGACGGCCTGTTCTTCACCGGTTCGAGCCGCACCGGCAACCATCTGCATCAGCAGTTCGCCGGGCGTCCGGACAAGATCCTGGCCCTGGAAATGGGCGGCAACAACCCGCTGGTGGTCGATCAGGTCCAGGACCTCGACGCGGCGGTGTACACCATCATTCAGTCGGCCTTTATCTCCGCCGGCCAGCGTTGCACCTGTGCCCGTCGCCTGCTGGTGCCTGAAGGGGGCTGGGGCGACAAGTTGCTGGAGCGCCTGGTGGCAGTCAGCGCGACCATCGACGTCGGTGCGTTCGACCAGCAGCCGGCGCCGTTCATGGGCTCGGTGGTGTCCCTCGGGGCCGCGCGTGCGTTGATGGAGGCCCAGGCGCATCTGTTGGGTCATGGTGCGCTGGCATTGCTGGAAATGACTCAGCCGCAAGCCACGGCGGCGTTGCTGACCCCGGGTATTCTTGATGTAACGGCGGTGGCCGATCGTCCCGATGAAGAATTGTTCGGGCCGTTGCTGCAAGTGATTCGCTACGCTGATTTCGACGCGGCGATTGCCGAGGCCAACAACACGCAGTACGGCCTGGCGGCAGGCCTGCTGTCGGATTCCGAGGCACGTTACCAGCAGTTCTGGTTGGAAAGCCGGGCCGGGATCGTCAACTGGAACAAACAACTGACCGGTGCTGCCAGCAGCGCGCCCTTCGGCGGGGTCGGGGCCTCGGGCAACCATCGCGCCAGTGCCTATTACGCGGCGGATTACTGCGCGTACCCGGTGGCGTCGCTGGAAACGCCGAACTTGACGGTGCCGGCGACACTGACACCGGGTGTCCGGCTTTCCTGAGTCGTCGGGCCTTCGGGCCCTATCGCCGGCAAGTCGGCTCCCACAATGGGCCCGGTACAGGGCACGATTTTGGGTTCGCCGCAGAACCTTGTAGGAGCTGGCTTGCCAGCGATGACCGCGAAGCGGTCGCCATACGCAGATGATGTGTGCTTATAAAAACAGATTCATGGAGCCTCGCCGATGAAATCCTTTGAAGTCAATTTTGACGGTCTTGTAGGCCCGACCCATAACTACGGCGGCCTGTCCTACGGCAACGTCGCTTCCCAGAGCAACAGCCAGCAGGCTTCCAACCCCAAGGAAGCGGCGCTGCAAGGCCTGGCGAAAATGAAAGCACTGATGGACATGGGGTTTGTCCAGGGCGTGCTGGCCCCGCAGGAGCGCCCGGATGTGGCGGCCTTGCGCAGCCTCGGTTTCACCGGCAGCGATGCACAGGTGATCGAGCGCGCCGCGAAACAGGCGATGCCGCTGCTGGTTGCCAGTTGCTCGGCGTCGAGCATGTGGGTGGCCAACGCCGGAACCGTCAGCCCGAGTGCCGACACCGCCGACGGTCGCGTGCATTTCACCGCCGCCAACCTCAACTGCAAATACCACCGCAGCATCGAACACCCGACCACCAGTCGCGTGCTGGGGGCGATGTTCGCCGATTCGAAACATTTCGCCCATCACCCGGCGCTGCCCGCCGTGGCCCAGTTCGGCGACGAAGGCGCGGCCAACCACACGCGCTTCTGCCGTGAGTACGGCGAAGCCGGCGTCGAGTTCTTCGTCTTCGGGCGCAGCGCCTTCGACACCCGCTACCCGGCCCCGCAGAAATACCCGGCGCGCCAGACCCTCGAAGCCTCGCAGGCGGTCGCCCGGCTGCATGGCCTGAGCGATGACGGTGTGGTCTATGCTCAACAGAACCCGGCGGTGATTGACCAGGGTGTGTTCCACAACGATGTGATCGCGGTGGGTAACGGCGAGGTATTGTTCTACCACGAGGACGCCTTCCTCGACACCGAACAGATGCTCGCCGAGTTGCAGGGCAAGCTGGCCAGGCGCGGTGGCAACTTTCAGGCGATCTGCGTGCCACGCTCGAAAGTGGCGGTGGAAGACGCGGTGCGTTCCTACCTGTTCAACAGCCAGCTGCTGAACCGTGCCGATGGCGGCATGCTGCTGATCGTGCCGGAAGAGTGCCGTGGCAACCCGCGGGTCTGGGCCTACCTGCAGGAGCTGACCAGCGCCGGCGGTCCGGTGCGCGAGGTCAAGGTTTTCGACCTCAAGCAGAGCATGCAGAACGGTGGTGGCCCGGCGTGCCTGCGCTTGCGCGTGGCCTTGAAAGAAAACGAACTGGCCGCGGTCAACCCGGGAGTTATCATGACGGCGCCGTTGTATGGCACGCTGACCCAGTGGGTCGACAAGCACTACCGCGACAGCCTGCGTGAAAGCGACCTGGCCGACCCGCAGTTGCTGCTTGAATGTCGCACGGCATTGGATGAACTGACGCAAATCCTTAAACTGGGCTCGGTTTACCCATTCCAGATCAATTGAAGGCCGCCGCTCTGTCTTGGAGCGCGGCGTTTTACTTCCAGACGAGAGCCTAAAACATGAGCGATACCCTGCAACTGATCCTTGAAGACACCGACGGCACTCAACTGGAAACCTCCTGCACCCGCGTCGCGGTGATCTGGCAGGGCAAGGAATTGTGGATCCAGCACGACGGCCGCGGCCAACTGCTGATCGGTGTCGATGTCGAGGAAGGCGACGCCGAATATGCCAACCTGCTGCTGCGCCCGCTGGCGACCAACCTGGTCAGCCTGCAACTGGAGATGGAGCCGGCCGAGATCGGCGACGACGATCATGTCCACGGCCCCGACTGCGATCACCATCACTGATTAAGGAATACCGCGCCATGCTCGCCCTCGGCAGACTGCTTGAACTGACCCTCGCCGGTCGTGAACCGGCGGAGAAGACTCAACTGACGGTCGACGGCGTGCGCATGCGCTGGCTGAGCGAGGGCGCACTTGAAGTGCGGCCTCCCGAGGCCCGGGACAACAGGCTCGACCTGCTGTTGTCCGCCGGTATCCACGGCAACGAAACAGCGCCGATCGAGTTGCTCGATCGCCTGTTGCACGACATTGCCCGGGGCGATCTCAAGCCCCGCGCGCGTATTCTGTTCCTGTTCGGCAACCCCGAGGCAATCCGTCGCGGCGAGCGTTTTGTCGAGCAGGACGTCAACCGACTGTTCAATGGCCGGCATGAGTTGAGCAGTGGCAGCGAGGCCTTGCGCGCTTGCGAGCTGGAGCGCCTGGCGGCGAGTTTCTTCAGCCTGGCGGATCGCGAGCGCCTGCACTATGACCTGCACACCGCCATTCGCGGTTCGAAGATCGAACAGTTTGCCCTGTATCCCTACCAGGAAGGCCGGGCGCATTCGCGTCGCGAGCTGGCCCGCCTGCGCGCCGCCGGGATGACGGCGGTGCTGTTGCAGAACAAGCCCTCCATCGTCTTCAGCAGCTACACCTACGACAAGCTGGGCGCCGAGTCCTTTACCCTGGAGCTGGGCAAGGCCCGGCCATTCGGGCAGAACCAGGGGGTGGATGTTTCGCGCCTGGAGTTACGCCTCAAGCAGATCATCGAGGGCCGTGAGCCGGCCACCGATGAGACGCTCGAGGGCTTGCAACTGTTCAGCGTGGCGCGGGAAGTCATCAAGCACAGTGACAGCTTCCTGATGCACTTGCCGGCGGACATCGAGAACTTCTCGGAACTGCCCAAGGGCTACTTGCTGGCCGAGGACCTGGCGAGCAGTCGCTGGGTAGTGGAAGAAGAGGGCGCACGGATCATTTTCCCCAACCCGAAGGTGAAAAACGGCCTGCGGGCGGGGATCCTGGTGGTGCCATCCAGCGACGCAAGCCTGGTTTAGCCCCGGCGATCAGTCGCCGCGGTATTGCTTGCGCGGCGCGATGCCGAACTCCTGGCGCAGGCCGTTTTCGCTGAACGCCTCGGGATTACTGTCCAGGGGCGGTGTCGCCGGGTCCCTGTCGAAATCGAAGGGCGGCGCGCTCACCCTTAGACCGACGGCCTGGAGTTCGGCGTTGGGAACCCGTTGGCGAACGTTGTCCGCGTCCACGCCGTCCGGACCATAGCCCGGAAAAATCGTCCCGGTCACGAAGTTATAGGCATGGCACAGCTCGTGGTAGAGATGCACGATGCTGGTGATTTCACCCTTGAGGAACGACGGATCGTAGTACACCGTGCAACCCTTGATCGGAATGCCCTCCCGGCCGTTTTCGATAAAGGGGTGTTCGTCCTCGAAGGGGTTGTCGGGCTGCGGGCGATTCGGGAAACACATGCCGTTCTCCTCCGCGGTCAGCTCCTTGACCAGCACCGGGACACCGCTTCTGTTCCTGGCTTCGCCCAAGGCGTCGAGCAGTTGCCGACCGTTGCCGGAGCCCGACAGCAGCTTGAGGTCGTCCTTGACCCGCTCCTGGAACTCCTGCGTGCCATCCACGACCACGCCGCAACTGTCCAGGTCCTTGGCGGCGATGATGATGCCGGGGGCTTCATGAATGCTGGATGGAACAGGTCCGTCGGCATAGGCATTGAACAGTCGGGTATTGGGCCCCAGGTGTTCGACGAGATCCAGGCCGGTGCCGGTGTAGACCGTATTGCGCTCAGGGCCGGGGACGAGCAGGTCGTTGCCATCCGCCCCGCTGAGCACGTTATGGCCCTTGCCCCCCAACAGCACATCGTCGCCCTGGCCGCCGTCCATGAAGCAGGCGCCTTCACCTCCGACCAGGGTGTCGTGGCCCTTGCCGCCGTAGACGGTCATGGCGCCGCTGCCCTGGGCGCTGACGAGGTCGTCGCCGTCTCCGGCTTCGATATAGCTGGCGCCGGAGCGTGTGAGGACCTGGTCGTTGCCGGGGCCGGCGTTGACCTTGGTGAAGCCGCCACCGCTGAAAATCCGGTCGTTTCCCGTCCCCGCATCGATGAATACCGTGATCTTCACCTGATCGTCGATCCGGATGCTGTCGTGCCCGCCCTCTGTGCGCAAGACGATGACTTGCCCGGCCGAGGCCATCTTCAGGTGATAGCGCTGGTCATTGATATCGAGGATCGGATGATCGGTGAGGTACAGGTGCACCTGGTCGGAGCGGTCCCGGGTGGTGAAAACCAGATGGTCGGTCGGGCCCCGGTATTCGGGGGGCGCCTCGAGTTTCTTGCGTTCCACCATGGCCATGTCGTCCATGTGCAGGATGTGGTTGCGCATGACCCGCTGGTCGTCCGGATACTGATCCAGTGGGGTTGTGGCGGGTTGGGCGGTTTCGTGGTTGCCGTCGATCCAGTGCTCGTTACCGAGCAGGACAGGTCTGTCCTGGTGCAGTCTGGAAAAGTCGTTCATGCCGAGGTGTCTCCGCAGGCGGTGGGTTTCGAAAGCCCCGAAAGGGCAAAAGCTCGAATCCACTTAAGCGCATCGGCGCCGCCGGGAGAGAGTAGATAGTTATGCGCGCAGGAATGACCTGCCGACCCGGGTCGGCAGGTCAAAGGGGCTCAGACCGCGACTTTCTGCGGTGCGGGGCGCGGCAGGGCGCGCAGTTTGCTCAGGGTGTCGGCGCAGGTTTTCGCCGCTTCCTGGCCCTTGTGCACGAAGTGATCGAAGAAGAACTTATGGTGCTCTTCGCCGGCGTGGAAGTGATGTGGGGTCAACACTACCGAAAACACCGGCACTTCGGTGTCCAGTTGGACCTGCATCAGGCCATCGATCACCGCGGTGGCGACGAAGTCATGGCGATAGATCCCGCCGTCGACCACCAGGCCCGCGGCGACCACGCCGGCATAGCGCCCGGACTTGGCCAGCAGCTTGGCATGCAAGGGGATTTCGAAGGCACCGCCGACTTCGAAAAAGTCGATATCGCTTTCCTGATAGCCCAGTTTGGCGATTTCCGAGACGAAACCGTGGCGCGCCTGGTCGACAATATCCTTGTGCCAGCAGGCCTGGATAAAGGCGATACGCTGATTGTGATGAATGGTGGTGGGTTGCATCTGTTCTGACTCCTGTTTGTGTGAAAAACAGGGCGATATGAATCGAATGGGATTCAAGGGTACGTTCAGCTTTGCCGTGGGATGCTCATCGGCACACACAGATCCGGCGCACGGCCCTTGGGTCTCAATCCCGTTCTCTCTTCATCCGGACTATGACCGTCGGCCCCGGGATCACACCGGGTCTGCTGACCTTGTCGCGCCACAGCCGGGGCCGTGGGAATCGTCAAGCGCTCGCGGGCTAGACGCATTGCGCGTCATTACCGCCGGTGGGGAATTGCACCCCGCCCTGAGAACGTTACCGTCAGACTTTCTGGCGGCGCCCAGTTTTTAACATATATTTTCAGGGCGCGCATGTCGTCGTTTCGATAATGACTATCGAATTTCTTCAGCGAACGCCGGCTCGACCCGTCGTCGAACCCGCTGGAACGGCCCGGGGTATAGGGACGCCAGGCGTACGCAAATTGAACAAGTTGTTGCGGTATTGGCTGAATTTGGCCGTGAATGAGGCTGCAGGCCGTCCAATTGACGGTTTCTATCGTATAAACACACTGTACCCAAGGCGCAGGGCCGATATAATGCGGCCCTTTGCAAGTCGCAAACCCTTTTGGATGTGATGCACTTGCGTTTGGCCGCAGACTCCGTGGAAGAACCTATGAAAAGCGCAGAAATCCGTGAAGCCTTCCTTCGCTTCTTCGAACAGCAAGGCCACACCCGTGTTGCCTCCAGCTCTTTGATTCCGGGCAACGACCCGACCCTGCTGTTCACCAACGCGGGGATGAACCAGTTCAAGGACTGCTTCCTGGGCCAGGAAAAGCGCGCCTATACCCGCGCGGTCAGCAGTCAGAAATGCGTGCGCGCCGGCGGCAAGCACAACGACCTGGAAAACGTCGGTTATACCGCCCGTCACCACACCTTTTTCGAAATGCTCGGCAACTTCAGCTTTGGCGATTATTTCAAGCGTGATGCGATCACCTTCGCCTGGACCTTCCTGACCTCCGACAAGTGGCTGAGCCTGCCGAAGGAAAAACTCTGGGTCACGGTCTACGCCAGCGACGACGAAGCCTATGACATCTGGACCAAGGAGGTCGGCGTGCCGGCCGAGCGTATGGTCCGTATCGGCGACAACAAGGGCGCGCCTTATGCGTCCGACAACTTCTGGACCATGGGCGATACCGGTCCGTGCGGTCCGTGCACCGAGATTTTCTACGATCACGGCGCCGATATCTGGGGCGGCCCACCCGGCTCGCCGGAAGAAGACGGTGACCGCTACATCGAGATCTGGAACAACGTGTTCATGCAGTTCAACCGCACCGCCGACGGCGTGTTGCATCCGCTGCCGGCACCGTCGGTGGACACCGGCATGGGCCTGGAGCGGATCAGTGCGGTGTTGCAGCACGTTCACTCCAACTATGAAATCGACCTGTTCCAGAGCCTGCTGAGCGCTTCGGCCCAGGCCATCGGTTGCAGCAACGACAACCAGGCATCCCTGAAAGTCGTGGCCGACCATATTCGCTCCTGCGGCTTCCTGATTGCCGACGGCGTGCTGCCGTCCAATGAAGGCCGTGGCTACGTGCTGCGTCGGATCATTCGCCGGGCTTGCCGGCATGGCAACAAGTTGGGGGCCAAGGGCAGCTTCTTCTACCAGATCGTTGCCGCCCTGGTCGCCGAGATGGGCGAGGCCTTCCCCGAGTTGAAATCCCAGCAGGCGCACATCGAGCGCGTGCTCAAGGCTGAAGAAGAGCAGTTCGCCAAGACCCTGGAGCAAGGCCTGAAGATCCTCGAGCAGGACCTGGCCGAACTCAAGGGTTCGGTCGTCCCCGGTGACGTGGTGTTCAAACTGTATGACACCTATGGTTTCCCGATGGACCTGACCGGCGACATCGCCCGTGAGCGCAACCTGACCCTCGACGAGGCCGGTTTCGAGCGCGAGATGGACGCCCAGCGCGTGCGTGCACGTTCGGCCAGCTCCTTCGGCATGGACTACAACAGCCTGGTCAAGGTCGACGTCGCTACCGAGTTCACCGGCTACAATGCTACCAGCGGTTCGGCGAAAGTCGTGGCGCTCTATAAAGAAGGACAGTCGGTCGACGTCTTGAGCGAAGGCGAAGAGGGCGTTGTCGTCCTGGACCGGACGCCGTTCTACGCGGAGTCGGGCGGCCAGATCGGCGATTGCGGTTATCTCAAGGCGGCTGCCGGGCGCTTCGATGTGCGCGATACCACCAAGACCGGCGGCGCGTTCCTGCACCACGGTGTCCTGGCACAAGGCAGCTTGTTGATCGGTGCCCAGGTCGACACCCAGGTGGCCGCTGACGTGCGCCACGCCACGTCGCTGAACCACTCGGCCACGCACCTGCTGCACGCCGCGTTGCGTCAGGTATTGGGCGAGCATGTCCAGCAGAAGGGCTCGTTGGTCGACAGTCAGCGCCTGCGCTTCGACTTCAGCCACTTCGAAGCGATCAAGCCTGAGCAGCTCAAGGCCCTCGAAGACATCGTCAACGCCGAGATCCGCAAGAACTCGGCGGTGGAAACGGAAGAAACCGATATCGACACCGCCAAGAAGAAGGGCGCCATGGCGCTGTTCGGCGAGAAGTACGGCGACAGCGTTCGGGTGCTGAGCATGGGCGGCGACTTCTCCGTCGAGCTGTGTGGCGGTATCCATGCCAACCGCACCGGCGATATCGGCCTGCTGAAAATCATCAGCGAAGGCGGCGTCGCCTCGGGCGTACGACGTATCGAAGCGGTCACGGGGGCTGCGGCACTGGCTTACCTGAACGCCGCGGAAGAGCAACTCAAGGAAGCCGCGAACCTGATCAAGGGCAGTCGCGACAACCTGATCGACAAGCTGTCGGCGGTGCTGGAACGCAACCGCCTGCTGGAAAAACAGCTGGAGCAATTGCAGGCCAAGGCCGCCAGCGCGGCGGGCGATGACCTGTCGGCTTCGGCCCTGGACGTCAAGGGCGTCAAGGTCCTGGCCGCGCGCCTGGACGGGCAGGATGGCAAGGCGCTGTTGGCGCTGGTCGATCAACTGAAAAACAAACTCGGTCGCGCAGTGATCCTGCTCGGCAGTGTCCATGAGGAAAAGGTCGTTCTGGTCGCAGGCGTGACCAAGGACCTGACTGGCCAACTCAAAGCCGGTGATCTGATGAAACAAGCCGCTGCGGCAGTGGGCGGGAAGGGCGGCGGTCGTCCGGACATGGCGCAAGGCGGCGGTATCGACGCTGCGCAACTGGATGCCGCGCTGGCCCTGACCGTGCCGTTTGTCGAACAGGGCGTTTAAGGCCGCGAAGGGTGCCTGTTGTCTAGTGGCAGGCACCGCAGCTGTGAAGTTGAATGATTAATGGGCGCCCCTTTACGGGCTGAGGCGGCTTAGAAATGGCTTTGATCGTACAGAAATTCGGAGGCACCTCGGTCGGCTCCGTCGAGAGAATCGAGCAGGTAGCCGACAAGGTTAAGAAGTTCCGTGAGGCTGGTGATGACCTGGTGGTTGTACTGTCCGCGATGAGCGGCGAGACCAACCGCCTGATCGAACTGGCCAAGCAGATCAGCGGCGAGCAGCAACCGGTTCCCCGTGAACTGGATGTGATCGTTTCCACCGGCGAGCAGGTGACCATCGCCTTGCTGGCCATGGCGCTGATCAAGCGCGGTGTGCCGGCGGTCTCGTACACCGGCAACCAGGTGCGGATCCTGACCGATAGCGCGCACAATAAGGCGCGCATCCTGCAGATCGACGATCAGAAGATTCGTGGTGATCTGAAGGCCGGTCGCGTGGTGGTGGTCGCCGGTTTCCAGGGCGTCGACGAGCACGGCAATATCACCACCCTTGGGCGTGGCGGTTCCGACACCACCGGCGTGGCGCTGGCGGCGGCCTTGAAGGCTGACGAATGCCAGATCTACACCGACGTCGATGGCGTCTACACCACCGATCCGCGCGTCGTGGCCCAGGCCCAGCGCCTGGACAAGATCACCTTCGAAGAGATGCTGGAAATGGCCAGCCTCGGTTCCAAGGTGCTGCAGATCCGCGCGGTCGAGTTCGCCGGCAAGTACAACGTTCCGCTGCGCGTCCTGCACAGCTTCAAAGAGGGTCCGGGTACCCTCATTACTATTGATGAAGAGGAATCCATGGAACAGCCGATCATTTCCGGCATCGCCTTCAATCGCGATGAAGCCAAGCTGACCATCCGTGGCGTGCCAGACACCCCCGGCGTGGCCTTCAAGATCCTCGGCCCGATCAGTGCCGCGAACATCGAAGTCGACATGATCGTGCAGAACGTCGCGCACGATAACACCACCGATTTCACCTTCACCGTGCACCGCAATGACTACCAGGCCGCGCAAACCGTCCTGGAAAACACCGCACGTGAGATCGGCGCCCGTGAAGTGGTCGGTGACACCAAGATCGCCAAGGTGTCGATCGTCGGTGTCGGCATGCGTTCCCACGCTGGCGTGGCCAGCCGCATGTTCGAGGCCCTGGCCAAGGAAAGCATCAATATCCAGATGATCTCGACCTCGGAGATCAAGGTCTCCGTGGTGATCGAAGAGAAGTATCTGGAGCTGGCCGTACGCGCGCTGCACACGGCCTTTGAGCTCGACGCACCGGCCCGACAGGGCGAGTAACGCGTAGTCCCCAAGGGCGCGGTTGAACCGCGCCCTTTGTTTTTCTTGATAGGCGTGGGTAAGTGCTGTTCTTTTGCCTACGCTGGTCAATACTTGGGGGTGTAGGGCAATGGCTATATAGCCTGTAAGCCGAAGCCCTTTTTTGCAGACTGTTGTCCCTGAACTGAAGTGCGTGTAGGAGAAAGGTATGCTGATTCTGACTCGTCGGTGCGCAGAGAGCCTGATCATCGGTGATGGTGAAATCACTGTGACCGTGCTTGGCGTCAAAGGAAATCAAGTACGAATTGGGGTCAATGCCCCCAAGGAAGTGGCGGTACACCGTGAGGAAATCTACCTGCGGATCAAGAAAGAGAAGGACGAAGAACCAAGCCATTAATTTTATTTGATTTTTTGCTTTGCAAACGGGGAAAAGGTTGGTTATTATACGCCCCGTGTTGCGGAGAGGTGGCCGAGTGGCCGAAGGCGCTCCCCTGCTAAGGGAGTACACCTCAAAAGGGTGTCGGGGGTTCGAATCCCCCCTTCTCCGCCATTATTTGTTTAGTACGTGTAGATCTGGCTTCTTCGGTAAGTTGTTGAAATTACTAGAAAAAAGCGCTTTACAAAAAGATTTCACGGCCTATAATTCGCGGCATCAAATGCACTCGTAGCTCAGCTGGATAGAGTACTCGGCTACGAACCGAGCGGTCACAGGTTCGAATCCTGTCGAGTGCACCATTTAAGCGTTGTTGGTAGTGATACAAGCAGCGTGGCTTCAACCAGTTGTGATCTGGTCTAAAAACACAAATTGCACTCGTAGCTCAGCTGGATAGAGTACTCGGCTACGAACCGAGCGGTCACAGGTTCGAATCCTGTCGAGTGCACCATACACCAAAAAGCCCGCACTGGTTGCGGGCTTTTTGCCGTCTGGCGTTTGGGTTTGTGGCGCGAACTAACGTTTGACGCATCCCTTCTCATCCAGCACCACCAGGCTGCTACGGCCCCTTTTCAGGTGGTAGTGATAGCGCGTCGCGGTGTTGCTCGTGCTGATCCGGTCCGGCCTGCCCAGGGCGCTTTCCACTTCCAGGCGACTCATGCCGGGGCGAACCTGCTGGTTGATGATCGCCCGGCGTTTCTCCTGAGCACTCAACAGATTGGCGCAGCCGTCATCATGTTCACCGACCACGGTCAGCTCCCGCACAGTTGCGGTTGTTGCTTTGGGTTTGGTGACGGAGGCTGGTCGGCTTCCGGGTGCGGGGTTGTGCGCGCGCTGCTGCTGTAACCTTTCGTCTGGCGCGCATCCCAGGGTGGTAAAGGTGATATGGCCGCTGTCGCTTTCACAGCGCTGGACAATGGCGGCACCGGACGGGAAGGGCAGGCAAAGTGCGAGCAATAGTGAAAGATGGCTTCTGGGTAGCATCGGGCGTCCTCCTTGACGGTCATTTACCTAGCCTAGCCGCGAGCTCCTGGTGGGGGCTGGTGTTTTCTTTTCAGGATAAGTCGGCGTAAGCAAAAGGCCGTGGCAGAGCGCTTGGCTGGGTCTTGCAAGCGCTTGTTCTGGCCAAGATTTTTGGTCTGGGCGGCGTTGGGACAGTGTATGATTGCGCCCGTCAGCCCCGCCGGGGTTTTTGGAATATTTCCATGGACTTACCCAGTAGTTACTTAATCTCTCGCATTGCCAATCACGAATTGACTGATTGATCCTTCCGGCGTGCCCCGCTGCTGGGAGTGGAGTTCGCCTATGACCGAAGTTGAAGTAAAGAAAAACCAGGACAGCCTGCAGGATCGCCTCGCTCAAGTCATCGACCTGCTGCAGCGCCAGCGAGTGGTCGAAGACCTGACGCATCGCCAGGAAGGTCCTCATCACGACCGGGTGGAAAGCCTGGTTCACCGGCAGAACCTCGTCGAGTTGCAGCGCAAGCTCGATGACCTGCACTCCGCAGACGTCGCCTATATTCTCGAAGCCTTGCCCCTGAATGATCGCCTGACCGTCTGGCAGTTGGTCAAGGCCGAGCGTGATGGCGATATCCTGCTCGAAGTGTCCGATTCCGTCCGTGAAACCCTGATCGCCGACATGGACGATCAGGAGCTCCTGGCTGCCGCCAAGGAGATGGACGCCGACGAACTTGCTGACCTGGCCCCCGAGCTGCCGCGAGACGTCGTCCATGAGTTGATGGAAACCCTCGACGGCCAACAGCGTGAGCGCGTGCGCTCCGCGTTGTCCTATGACGAGGAGCAGGTCGGCGCGCTGATGGACTTCGAGATGGTCACCATCCGCGAAGATGTCAGCCTGGAAGTGGTGTTGCGCTACCTGCGTCGGCTCAAGGAGCTGCCGGGTCATACCGACAAGCTGTTCGTGGTCGATTACGACGGCGTGCTCAAGGGCGTGCTGCCGATCAAGCGTTTGCTGGTCAATGATCCCGAGAAGCAGGTGGCTGAGGTCATGGCCAGCGATCCGGTGAGCTTTCATCCGGATGAGGATGCCTATGATGCAGCTCAGGCCTTCGAGCGTTATGACCTGATTTCCGCTCCCGTGGTGGACAAGAACGGCAAGTTGATCGGCCGTTTGACCATCGACGAAATGGTCGACCTGATCCGTGAGGAAAGCGAAAGCGAAGTCCTCAACATGGCGGGGCTGCGGGAAGAAGAGGATATCTTCGCTTCTGTCTGGAAATCCCTGCGCAACCGTTGGGCGTGGCTGGCGATCAACCTGATCACCGCCTTTGTCGCCTCACGGGTGATCGGTCTGTTCGAAGGCTCCATCGAGAAGCTGGTGGCCCTGGCGGCGCTGATGCCGATCGTGGCGGGTATCGGCGGCAACTCGGGCAACCAGACCATTACCATGATCGTACGTGCCATGGCGCTCGACCAGGTCAGCACCGGCAATACCTCGCGACTGATGCGTAAGGAGTTGGCGGTGGCTTTGATCAATGGCCTGGTGTGGGGCGGGGTGATCGGCGTGGTCGCCTACCTGCTGTATGGCAGTTGGTCGCTGGGGGTGGTGATGACCGCGGCCATGACCCTCAACCTGTTGCTGGCGGCCTTGATGGGGGTGTTGATCCCCATGACCCTGGTGCGCCTGGGGCGCGACCCGGCGATGGGCGCCAGTGTGATGATCACTGCGATGACCGACAGCGGCGGTTTCTTCATCTTCCTTGGGCTGGCGACCATCTTCCTGCTCTGAGCGCTCTGCGCTGAGATCTCACGGCAAGCCGCTCACCTATAGACGTTGGCTTGCCAGTGCCGGCCATCTCTAGCCTTTGCGCTCGTCATCGCCGGCAAGCCAGCTCCCACAATATCCGTGGCCGGTCGGGGCTCTTGCGCAACCCCTCGCCCAAATCCCAGGCAAAAAAAAGCCAGCACACCGCTGGCTTGAGCTTTCAGGGATGAATCAGCTGGCGTCTGCCATTTCTGCATCGTGGGCGATCAGCGACACGAGTGCATTCTGTTGACGGTGGGAGAGTTGTCGGAAACGCTGGAGCAATTCACGCTCATGCAGAGAGAGTTCAGGGCTGTCCAGCCGCATGCTCAACTCTTCGCTCAGTGCGCCTTCCTGAATAAGGCTCTGCTCCAGGCGTGCAATGATCTCGGAATTCATGCTGCGGTGATGGTTACGAGCCACCTCGGCGATGCGTTCACGCATTCCATCGGGCAGACGCACGACGAATTTGTCAGCCGTACGGCTGGAATAAATTGCCTGTTTCAATGGGCGCATAGTTTTAAACCGGTTAGTTCAGGGGAGCGGTTCTCGGAATTGGCCGCAGGATGTCAGTAGGACAGCATGCTTGGCCAAATGTTCAACCTGAATTGAAATGAGGCCCGCATCATGCCTCAAATTTGCCAGATCCTTGGCGTCAATTCTGTGACAAATATTGAACTGGGCAAAGGCAATATGCCAGCACCAATTATCAGAAATGCGCACTGGTTTGAAAGTTTCAGCCGGTAGCGCCCCTCTGATCGGCCATCCTGGGCCTGTCAGGAAGCGTCTGGCCAGCACGGTGCGGATTTTACCCGCTGGCCTGGCCTTTTGCTTCTAATGTTAAAGCGTAGTGGCAATTTGCTGGTTTTCTAGTCTTCTGAGGTACGCAAGACCGGGTCGAAGCGGATTTTCCGACCAGCGAACAAAGCGAGGACGAAAAAACCAGCAAACAGGCCGGTTGCGCCGACCAGCGGTAGGGTGAAGGCATCGGCCGGGGCCATCCACAGGGCAATGCTGGCGAGCAGGGTCAGGATCAGGAAGGTGAAGGCGTATCTGGACATGGGTATTCCTTGGTGGCGTGGGCTCAGAACGTCAGTCGGTCCGGTTCGCCTGGGGAGGCGACGGTTACCTGGCGGGGATTGTCCAGGGCGGTACGGTTGACGAAGTGATCGTTCATGACAGCCCGTTGTGCTGCTTGTCGCGGGGTGGCTTGGGCGTAGGGCAGGGGGCCTGGTTCCGGTTGAAAATGGAAAGCAGCCAGTGCGATCAATGCCAGTGCATTCAGTGTCAAAAGAATGGGGGTATTCATCGCAAGGCATCTCCATGGCTGATGCTGAATCAGGCGGTTTTCCGTGGAGAGAGTCAGAGCAGGCTGCATGCCAAGCTTTTTATCAGAAAAAACACTTTTAAAACAATAGCTTGTCTTTTGTTTTGAGCCTATGAGCCATGCACTTTGCAATGATGGCGTTTTGTAATAATGCAAAATGCCCGATGAAACGTCTGACAGTCGTTGCCGTGGGGCGCTTGTTGGTTGCTCAACACAGGTTGGGCTGCGTTCGCGGGAGGGGGCCTACGGTTAAAAAGCCCAGGGACGACATGACAAACGACGGCATGCCCGTTAACATGCACGCCGTCCTTCGCGCCGCCTGTCTTGGTGGCCGACCGTTGTCTCAGTAGCTCAATTGGATAGAGCATCCCCCTCCTAAGGGGAAGGTTGGCAGTTCGAACCTGCCCTGGGACACCATATTGTTTGTTGCCTGGTCCTTTTACCTTTCTTGCCCTTCCTGATCGGTTTACTCCTGATGCTGCTTGTCAGTGCTTCGTGTATTCCGTGCCCTGCTTGCCTGGAGCCTTTTGGGAAAGTCCGCTCCTGCCTGGTTTTGTCGAGGGCGTTCTCTTCTATATATAGAAAGGATATGGAGTGACGCTCCGAATTCCCTGTCTTATGGTCAAGAGGCTACTCCCCACAATAACGCGGCCCTGTGGGAGCGGAGCTTGTCGGATCGCCGCACCGCCGCGAAGGCGCCAGTTCAGGCACCGCAAAACCCGGGTTTTCACACTGTTTTTGACCT